>NZ_CP070619.1:6110258-6765387 GCF_017068395.1 Rhodococcus pseudokoreensis
TCTGACGCCACGATTCGGGGAGCTCACCGACGATGCCGAAGTCGAGCATCGCGATGCGCCCGTCGTCGAGGACCCACAGGTTTCCGGCGTGCACGTCGCCGTGGAACGGGCCGTGCAGGATGACGGACTCGATCCACACCTTGACGCCGCGGCGGATCAGCATGCGGGTGTCCATGTGGACGAGGTCGGGGAACCGGTCGAGCGGCAGCCCGTACATGCGTTCCATGCAGATGACGTGCGGACCGCAGTAGTCCCAGTACACCTCCGGGGTGGTGACACCCTTGTTGTCGCCGAACGCGCCGATGTTCGTCCTGAACCGGGTCTGCCGGTCGGCCTCCACGGCGCTGTTGAGTTCGGTCATCGTGGCCGCGTGGAGATCGCGGATGATGGCGGTGGCGTTGGCGATGCGGAAGAACTCGAAGAGTTTCTCGAGGATCCGCGCACCCCAGTACGCGGTGCGCAGGTCCACCACCATGCGGCGGAAGATGTCGGGGCGCTGCACCTTGATGACGGCTTCCCGGCCGTCGGGGAGCACGCAGCCGTGGACCTGTGCGACGGAAGCGGCGGCGAAGGGGACGTCGTCGAACGACGCGAACAGCGCGTCGACGGGATGTCCCAGATCTGCCTCGATCACCCGGCGGGCCTCCTGCGCGGGTACCGGCGGCACGTCGTCGAGGCATCGCAGGCAGGCGTTGGCCAGCGGGGCGGGGAACACGCCGGATGACGACGCCATCAGCTGCCCGACCTTCACGAACGTCGGGCCGAGCACCTCGAAACCGTTGACCAGGCCCTCCGACGCCGCGTCCGCGAGAGTGCGGCCGCGACGCCGGACGGGCCAGGTGACGAGCGCGAGCAGTGTGTAAGCGACGACGACCACGCCGATGACCAGCGCCCGCCACAACTCCGCCGCGCGGAACCGGTCGAGTCTCGCGGAATGCACGGTCAGGGCTGCAGGTGGCGGCCCCGAAGCGTATGGGCCGACCGGACGTGGCGTTGGCTCGTGCACAGTTCCTACCTTGCGTTCAGTCCTGCCTGCCGTTCAGAAGGGGACCATACCCCGACCGTTTCGGCGAACGCCTTTCAGTATGCGGTACCCGCCATCACACTATTTCGTTAGCAGAACTCAGAGTCCCAGTGCGCCCGCGAGTTCCCGCAGGGCAGGGATGGGATCGTCGCCGGCGGGCAGGACCTGGATCGCGACGTGATCGGCGCCCGCGTCCAGATGTTCGCGGAGGCGGCCCGCGATGTAGGGGGCGTCGCCGTGGGCGGCGAGGGCGTCGATCAGCTCGTCGCTGCCGCCGTTCGCGATCTGCTCGTCGGTGTACCCGAGCCGCTTCAGATTGTTGACGTAGTTGCGCAGGTGCAGGTACGGATTCTCGACCGCTGCGCGTCCGACGGGGCGAGCCCGTTCCGGATCGGTGTCCAGCACGACCTTCTGCTCCGGTGCGATCACCGGCTCGGGGCCGAGCAGCTCACGCGCTTCCCGGGTGTGCTGCGGAGTGGTCAGGTAGGGGTGGGCGCCTGCGGCACGGGCCGCCGACAGTTCGAGCACCTTCGGGCCGAGCGCGGCGAGGACGCGTCGCCCCGCGGGGACCCCGGCGGCGTCGAGAACGTCGAGGTACTCCACGAGCGCGGCGTACGGCTTGTTGTAGTTGAGGCCGGGTTGTTCGGGATGCCCGACGCCGATGCCGAGGAGGAAGCGCCCCGGATGACGGGCCTCGAGCCGGTGGAAGGAGGTCGCGATCTCGTCGGCGGGTGCGGTCCAGATGTTCACGATGCCGGTCGCGACGGTGATGGTGGACGTCGCGTCGAGCAGGCGCTCGGCGACGTCGAGGTCGGCAGGCGGCGAACCGCCGATCCAGATCGCGCCGTAACCTGCCGATTCGATCGCGGCACCCACGTCGGGTGCCAATCCGCCGGCGTGACGCCAGACGCCGAACTGTCCGAGCTGCGGGGTTTCTCCTGTGGTCTCCGTCATGTGGCGTGCAACCTTCCCTCGCGGACATTCATTCCGGCATCTCAGATCTGGTGGAGCCACGACCGGAACAGCAGCGCGCCGGCGACGGCGAGGATCACCGCGACCGGCACGACCCACACGGGACCGCCGTCGCCGAGCAGGCGCCGGGTGAGTCCGGTCTGCAGCACCGCGATGCCCCGCAGGATCCACACGGCGACCGGCACGAGCAGCAGACCGAGCACGAGATGCACCAGCCAGGCGCGGGCGAGCGTCGGGCCACCCCAGCTGTACGCGTAGGAGTCGTCGGTGATCAGCCCGTAGAACAGCCCGCGGCGCCGAGTGCGGCGAGGCCGGCGGGAAAGGCCCTCAGCGCGAACAGGGCACGGCGAGCGGAGTCGGTGGTGAACGGATTCACCGTCGTCGAGTAGGTCTGGTCGGCAGACATGGCTCGACGGTATCGGCCGACTCCGCGGCCGCACATCATCCTGCAGAACGATATTCGCCGCCGCAGGCAGTGGGGTCGATCAGCTGCCGGGCGCCCGATATTCGGCGTCGCGGCGAACTGCGTCGTCCACCTGCTCCGGTGTCAGCAGCACCACCGATTCCGACCGTGCCGCCCCGGAGGCGGCGGTGCGGATGCCGAGCGCGGCGGCGGCCACGTCGTCGGGCACGTCACCGATCACGAACAGATCCCGGCCACCCAGTGCGAAGTAGCAGGATTCGACTGTGCCCCCGACGCTTTCGACCATCTGGGTGATCGCGTCGCGTCGTGCGGTGCCGCCTTCGCTGAGCAGTCCTTTCGCGCCTTCGGGTGAGTACGTGACCTGCCAGAGGTATCTCGGCATCGGTGCCTCCTCGATTGTGGGGTCTTCTCATGGTTCTCCCGGGACGGGCCACATGCAATAGGTTCCGCGCTAGGGTCGGGAGATGGCGCAGGCCCGCGTAGGTATTTCCGGCTGGACGTATCCCGGGTGGCGCGGCGACTTCTACCCCGACGGGCTGGCGCATCGCAGGGAGTTGGCCTACGCCGCGGGGCGTTTGACGTCCATCGAGATCAACGGATCCTTCTATGCTTTGCAGCGGCCGACGAGTTATGCGAAGTGGCGCGACGAGACCCCCGACGATTTCGTGTTCGCCGTCAAGGGCGGTCGCTACATCACGCACATGAAGCGGCTCGTCGGTGTCGAGGCGGCGCTGGCGAACTTCCTCGCGTCCGGGGTGCTCGCGCTGGGCCCCAAGCTCGGACCGCTGCTGTGGCAACTGCCCCCGACGCTCGCCTTCGATTCGACGAGTCTCGCAGCGTTCCTCGACCAGTTGCCGCGGACGACCGCCGAGGCCGTGGCGCTCGCAGCGCGCCACGACGACAAGCTCACCGACGACCGGACGTGGACCGAAACCGACGCCGACCGCCCCGTCCGTCACGCGCTTGAGGTTCGCCACCACAGCTTCGAGGCGGAGGAGGCGAAGAAGTTGCTCCGCGCGCACGACGTCGCGTTCGTCGTCGCCGACACCGCGGGCCGGTATCCGTTCGTGGAGGCGGTCACGAGCGATTTCGTCTACCTGCGGTTGCACGGGGACAAGGAACTGTATGCGAGCGGCTACACCGACGAGGCCCTCGACGAGTGGGCGCGCAAGATCGAGCGGTGGCGCGGGCAGGGGCTCGACTGCTTCGCCTACTTCGACAACGACATGAAGGGGTACGCCCCGTTCGACGCGCTGCGGCTGATCGAGCGGCTGCGCTGAGTGTCGGTGCCCCATGATTCAGTAGCCTCGGTTCGACGGATACGAGAAGAGGATCTACCGGATGTGGCCCACTCACTGGCCTGCTGTTGCGCGTGACATCGCCGAAGCGCTGGACGTCGCGATCGTCGCGGCACGGGCGTCGGATGCGGCGGCGCTGACCGAGGCGACCGAAGACCTGGCTGCCCTGCCCGCGGAGCAGGTCGGCGCGGTGCTGGCCGGGGTGGTCCGGGAACTCCTCGAGACGCTGCACCCGGACGGACTGACGGGGGAGGACGTGCAGGACGTGCTCACCCGGTGCGCGCGGGCGGCGGCGCTCTGGTTGCCTGCCGTGAACGTCGACTCCCTGGTCACCGTGCTGACCGGCGCGCTCGGTGTGGCCGATGTCGAGGAGAACCCGCGCAGGCCCGAGCACGCCGTCGAGGCCGCGATCCTGGTGATCGCCGACCTTCTGAGCGCAGCGGAGGTGCCCGCAGACGGCTACGTCCGCCGGGCGCTCGACGAGATCGCGCGCGCCGAAACCGTGGAGATGCCCTGATTCGTCAGAGTTCGGTGCGGATGTGGTCGGCGAGCCGACCGATCCGCTCCTCGTTGCGGCGGTAGTGGGTCCACTGGCCGATCCGATGGCTGGTGACCAGGCCGGCGCTCTGTAGGGCGGCCATGTACTGCGACGCCGTCGACTGGGAGACCTCGGCCCTCGCCTGAATGTGCTTCAGGCATACGCCCACTTCTTCGGCGGGTTCGAGTTGTGGGGGAAAGCTGTCCGGGTCCTTCAGCCACTGCAGGATCCGCACGCGGGTGGGGTTCGACAGCGCCTTGAAGACGAGGGCGAGGTCGTCGGGGTCCGGAAGTTCGCTCACGAAAACCAGCGTACCGCTATATCGCGATTTTCCGATATGTATGCTTCACTCGACGTATCGCAATTTCGCGATATACCGATAGGGGCGAGTGATGGCGAAGCGCAGAGTGGCAGTGGTCGTCGGTGCGCGTGGTGTGATCGGCGGCAATCTGATCGACCACCTCGAGGCGACCGGGGAGTGGGACGTCATCGGACTGTCCCGCCGCGGCGGGACCGACACCGACCGGGTGCGGCACATCGCGGTCGACCTGCTCGACGCGCGCGACGCCGCCGACAAGCTGGGCGAACTGCGCGAGGCGACGCACATCTTCTACGCCGCCTACCAGGACCGTCCGTCGTGGGCGGAACTCGTCGCTCCCAACGTCGCGATGCTCGTCAACACGGTGAACGCGCTAGAACCGGTGGCCGCCGGGCTCGAGCACGTCAGCCTGATGCAGGGGTACAAGGTCTACGGCGCCCACCTCGGACCGTTCAAGACGCCGGCGCGGGAGAGCGACCCGCCGCACATGCCGCCCGAATTCAACGTCGATCAGCAGCAGTTCCTCGAGGACCGTCAGCGCGGCAAGCGCTGGACGTGGTCCGCGATCCGACCCTCGGTCGTGTGCGGATTCGCGCTCGGGAACCCGATGAATCTCGCGCTCGTGATCGCCGTCTACGCCACGATGTCGAAGGAACTCGGAGTGCCGCTGCGCTTTCCGGGCAAGCCCGGCGCCTACACGAGTCTGATCGAGATGACCGACGCGGGACTGCTGGCCGAGGCGACGGTCTGGGCCGCCACCACCCCCGAGTGCGCCAACCAGGCGTTCAACGTCAACAACGGCGACCTGTTCCGCTGGGACGAGATGCTGCCGAAGATCGCCGACTTCTTCGAACTGGACGTTGCGCCGCCGCTGCCGATGTCGATGGACGTCGTCATGGCCGACAAGGAACCGGTGTGGAACGACCTCGTCGCGAAGCACGGACTGGCGCCGACGCCGTACTCGGACGTCTCGTCGTGGGCGTTCGGCGACTTCGTCTTCGGCTGGGACTACGACGTCATCGCCGACGGGTCGAAGGCGCGCAGGTTCGGTTTCCACCGTCACGTCGAGACCGAGCAGATGTTCCTCGACATCTTCCGCGACCTTCGGGCGCGGAGGATCATTCCCTGACCTGAGCTACGGGCGCAGCCCGGATTCGACGTTGGCGGCGATCCGCCGGAGCAGCCCCGCCAGCACCGCGCATTCGTCCTCGTCCAATCCCTCGAGGAATTGCCGGTCGCGTTCGACCCGCTGCGGGAATTCGGTGTCGACGAGGGCGCGTCCGGCCTCGGTCAGATGCAGCAGCACGACGCGGCCGTCCCGTTCGAAGGGCAGCCGTTCCACCAGTCCCAGCCGGCCCAGGCGGTCGACGTGCTTGGTGGTGGAGGCGCCGCTGAGCATGGTCACGGCGGTGACCTCGCTGGCTCGCAGCGGCCGGTCGCTGCGGGCGAGCACGCACAGGACGTCGAACTCGGCGCGCGAGACCCCGCTCGCGTCGAGGGCGCGGTCGAGTTGCTGCAGGGCCTGGGATCCGATCCGGGTGATGCGACCCATCACCTCGATCGGGGACGTGTCCACGTCGGGATGGGTCTCCGCCCATTCGCGTCGTACGCGATCGGTGAAATCCTCATCCGGACGTGGGGCAGGGCTCATGAAAACCATCGTAGCGATCAACTTCACACTATTTCACAACTATTTTACTAGTGAAATATACGGTACGCTGAGGTCATGCAGGCTTCTCCTCGATACGCACCCGACCTCAGCCGGCTCCATCACTCACGTGGGGCGCTGGCCCACTCGGTGGCGCCGTCGACGTGGCGCCGGGCGTTCGAGGTCCGGACCGCGGACGCCACCATCGCCCCCGCCCTGCGGGTGGGTGCGGCGACGGCGCTGGTGCTGGTGATCGGTGGCCTGCTCGGGCACGGCAACCTCGCCGGCTTTGCGGCGCTGGGTGCGCTGACCGCCGCGTTCGGCCGATACGAGCCGTACCCGCGGCTCGCCCGCAAGACGGGGCTCGTCGGTGTCGCACTCGTCGTCTTCGTCGCCGGGGGAGCGCTCCTCGGTGCGGCCGGACTGTCCCTCTGGCTGCAGATCGCGGTCATGGCCGTGGCTTCGGGGATCGCCGCGTGGCTGCTGGCGGCGTTCCGGATCGCCGGCCCCGGCCCCGTCATCCTGATCTTCGCGGCCACCGCGGCGGTCGGGTACTCGACCCGGCTCGCGGATCTCGGACCGGCGGTCGTGGCCGTGGCGACCGGTGTCGCCGTGGGCTGGCTCGCCGCCATGACGCCCTGCCTGTTCGTTCCGCTCGGTCCCGCCCGGCTGGCGGTGGCACGGGCGCTCGCCGCCGTCGCGCAGCTGGAACGTGCGCACGACGCCTCCGCGATCGCGGCCGCCCGCAAGGCCATCGACAACGCGCGGGACGTGATCGCGCACAGCGGCCGGGGCCGGGACGGTCATTCCCATCAGTTGTTCGCGCTTCTCGCCGAAGCCGACACCGTGGTCGATCGGTGGGCGCACGAGCGTGACCACGACACCCTGCGTGCGCTCGTCGATCACGAGTCGGAGCTCCGTAAGGTGAAGCGCCGCAGCGACCTTCCGGCTTTCAATGCGGAGGCTGCGGCGTTGCCGAAGCCGGCCGGCTTCCTCGCGGAAGGGCTCCGGGGGCTGCGGTCGCGTGAGGGGATCGTCAACGCCGCCCGCATCGCCGCCGCCGCAGCACTGGCCGGATGGATCTGTGTGGCACTGGGATTGGAACATCCGCTGTGGGCGTCGATGGGTGCGATGGCCGCCATGCAGGGGTTCAACTTCAGTCAGACCGTGCAGCGGGGGATTCAACGGCTCGTCGGCAACGTGGCGGGCGCCGTCCTCGCCGCCGGGCTGATCGCCGCGGCGATGGGGTACTGGCAGACCGTCGTGGTGATCGTGGTGCTGCAGACCGTGACCGAACTGGTGGTCATCAAGAACTACGCGTTCGCGTCCGTCGCCATCACTCCCATGGCGCTGCTGCTGACAGGTCTCGGGTCGGCGGTGGCGCCGGACATCGCGGTGAGCCGCGTCGTCGACACCCTCGTCGGTGTGGTGGTCGGTGTGATCGTCTCGGCCGTCGCGATCAGCCGGACCGACCACCATCACGTGGCCTGAGGACGCTCAGATTCCCGTCGCCGAGACGTAACCGGCGAATCCGATCGCGCACGCGGCCGCGCAGAGGACGAGGGTCCCGCACGCCACCGGCCACGCGACCGTGTGCCGCGCGATGCGGGCGATCGTCACCGCGCCGCCCATCACGGTCACCAGTGCCGCGACCGCGAGTGCGACGCACACCGCGATCCACGCGTTCTCGGCGCTGCAGGTCTCGGGTGGGCAGTAGTCCAGGAACAGCAGCCAGAAGAACGCCGCGACCGCGGAGATGCTGGCGACCGCGACCGCGACGACGATCGCCGCCGCCGACACCGCCACGTCCCAGCCGTTGAGTCGCGGCAACTGCTCGTCACCGGCACGTGGGTGATTCCATGGTTGTCGCGCAGGCCCCCCCTTGCTGCATGTTCGTCACAGTACCGCGGTGGCCGGGGGGATCGGCGGCGGCAGCGGAGACCCGTCCGGGCGCAACCCGGCGAGGAAGACCGTGATCAGCCGCGGAACGAGATTGGCCGTCGTGTCCTCGAACATCAGCACGTGCGGCCGGGTGAGCATCGCGATCCCCATGACGATCTCGAGTGGCACGACGTCCTTGCGGATGAGCCCGAAGTCCTGGAGCCGGTGAACGAGCTCGGTGACCGACGCCTTCGTGTTCTCCCGCGCTTCGCGCACGTCGGGCGGCAGCTCGTCGAGGCTGTCGACCAGCGCGGGCACCAACGCTCCCATCCGCAGCTCGACCACCGCGTCGACGAACCGGCGCCAGGCCGGCTCGGGTTCGTCGACGCACTCGTCCAGCGCCCGGACCGCGAGTTCCCGGACCTCGGCGAGCGTCGTCCGGGCGACGGCGTGGGCGAGGTCGTCCCGGCTCGGAAAATTCCGGTACAGGGTGGCGATCCCGACGCCGGCGTGCGCGGCGATGGCGTCGAGCGGCGCATCGTGCCCGCGGTCGGCGAACACCGCCCGGGCCGCCTTGATCAGGGTGTTGCGGCGTTCCAGCGCGTCGGCTCGCATCGGGGGCACCTCTTTCGTTTGACAACCCAGCATAACCGGAGGAATATTCTCCACAAGTACTGGAGGAATTTCCTCCACTTAGTTGAAGGGGAGTCCGATGAGCACTTCGGATACCGGGACACTCGACCCGCGCATCGAATCTGCCGGGCAGGCGAGCAACGGCCCGTCCGATCCGGTGAAAATGATCGCCGTCGTGCTGGGACTCACCGCCGTGATCGCCGTGATGCTGCTGGCGTTCGCGCTGCCTGCCGTCCATAGCGGCCCACACGACCTGCGGCTGGGCGTCGCCGGGCCCGACGCGGCCGTCACCCGGATCGACGCCGCACTCGACGCGAGCCGACCGGGGGCCTTCGCCGCCGAGCGGTTCGCGGACGCCGAGGCGGTCCGGACGGCGATCGAGCACCGGGAGGTGGTCGGCGGAATCGTCGCGACACCGGAGGGCATGAAGGTCCTGTCCGCCGGCGCGGGCGGGGCGCCCATCGCGCAGACGATGAACGGTCTCGCGGCGGGCATGAGCGCGACTGCGGGACAGCCTGTTCCGGTCGAGGACGTCGTTCCGTTGACGGCCGACGACCCCGCCGGGGCCGGCCTCGGCGGCTTGGCGCTTCCGCTGGTCTTCGGCGGCATGATCCCCGCGATCGTGCTGGTGCGACTGTTCCCGCACAGCGTCAAGAGCAGGGTGGCGGGTGCGGTGCTGTTCGCCGTGAGCGCCGGACTGGCACTGACCGCAATTCTGCAGTTCGGTATCGGAAGCGTCGACGGTGACTACTGGACGACGTCCGGTGCCGTCATCCTCGGGATCGCTGCCATCTCCCTGACCGTCCTCGGGCTCGAATCCGTTCTGGGCATCGCGGGGTTCGCACTCGCAGCGGTGACGATGATGTTCCTCGCCAACCCGCTGTCGGGGCTGGCGACCTCCCCGGCATGGCTGCCCTCGGGGTGGGGCGCGTTCGGTCAGCTCCTGCCGCCCGGAGCGGCAGGAACCGTGGTGCGGTCGACGGCGTTCTTCGACGGACACGGAGCCGGCGCGGGCCTGCTCGTGCTGACCTGCTGGATCCTGTTCGGGCTCGGCCTGTGTCTGGTGTCCGGACTGCGTGAGCGGCGCGCCCCGCGAGAACCGGCCGTCGCCTGACGCTGTGGTTTGATGGCGGCATGGGGGAACGACGGATCGTCCGCCGACTGGTCGGCATCGGAGCGGGCCTCGGCGCGCTCGCGGTCCTCGTCGTCGCGGCCTCGACGGTGTGGATCTCGCGCGAGGCCGAGGGGCACGTCTACGACGTCGAGGACGCACCCGAAGCGCCCGTGGTCATCGTTCTCGGTGCGCAGGTACGCGACGGCAAACCCCGGGAGTATCTGGCCGGGCGCCTCGACGTCGCTGTCCGCCTCGTGCAGGACGGGCGTGCGCGGGCGGTGCTCGTCTCGGGCGACGGCGCGGGCAGATCCGGCGACGAGATCGCGGCGATGACGGAATACCTGGTCGAGAAGGGCATCGACCGCAGCCGGATCGTCGGCGACCGGTACGGGCTCGACACCTACGACACGTGCGCGAGGGCCGTCCAGACGTACGGAGTGACCAAGGCGCTGATCGTCACTCAGGGTTTCCACGTCCCCCGTGCGGTCGCGCTGTGCCGCGGCGCCGGGATCGACGTCGCCGGCGTCAACGCCGGGTGCGAATGCCGCCCGATCACGATGGCCAGGAACACCGTGCGCGAATCCCTGGCCCGGCCCAAGGCCGTCCTCGACCTGCTGTCCGGGCGCGACCCGGTGGTGGTCTCCGAACCCGAGGACTCGCTCGGCAAGGCCCTCGCCGCCGGGGACTGACCTCGAACCGCCGCGGTGCGGTAGTCCCGTCGGTAGGCTTCGACCCGTCGACGATCGGGAGGCTCACGATGGTTGCGGGTGCACGACCGGATCCCGGTCCGCGCGAGATCCGGAAATGGCGTCGCTACCTTGCCGACGAACGCGCCGAGGCCGCCGTCTACCGCGATCTCGCGAAACGCCGCACCGGCGAGGAACGCGAGATTCTGCTGGCGCTCGCCGACGCAGAGGGACGGCACGAGGCGCACTGGCGCGCACTGCTCGGCGAGCACGTCGGCAAACCCGTTCGCGGTGACGTCCGCACGCGCATCCTCGGCGTGCTGGCCCGGCGGTTCGGATCGGTGTTCGTGCTCGCCCTCGCGCAACGCGCGGAGACCCGATCGCCGTACCCGACGGACGTCGACGCCACCGTCGCCATGGGCGCGGACGAGCGCATCCACGAAGAAGTGGTGCGGGCGCTGGCGGCGCGTGGGCGAAATCGTCTGTCCGGCACGTTTCGTGCCGCCGTGTTCGGTGCCAACGACGGCCTGGTCAGCAATCTCGCCCTCGTGCTCGGCATCAGCGGTAGCGGCGTCGACAATCACATCGTGCTACTGACGGGGCTCGCCGGGCTGCTCGCGGGCGCGCTGTCGATGGGCGCGGGCGAGTACGTGTCCGTGCGGTCGCAGCGCGAACTGCTCGAGGCGTCGGCGCCGGGGGAGGGTGCCCGCGAGGCGGTGCCGCTCCTCGACGTCGACGCGAACGAACTCGCGCTCGTGTACCGGGCGCGGGGCATGCCCGCCGAGGACGCCGAGAAACGCGCGGCCGACGTGTTGCGGAGAGCCGTTCAGCCCGAGCCTGTTTCGGGTGCGGAGGCCGTCGACGAACACGAGGCCATCGGCACCGGGCTCGGTGCGGCGGCGGCGAGCTTCTGCTTCTTCGCGTCCGGTGCGGTGATCCCCGTGCTGCCGTATCTCTTCGGCATGGAAGGGACCGCCGCGCTCCTGGTCGCGGCCGCACTCGTCGGCGTCGCGCTGCTCGGAACCGGCCTGGTGGTGGGGTTGCTGTCGGGTGGACCCCCGGTCAAACGGGCGCTACGCCAGCTGGCAATCGGCTACGGCGCAGCCGCCGCCACCTACCTGCTGGGCATGCTGTTCGGAACCGGCGCCTGAGAAAGCTTATCGCTGCCTGTCAGACGTCACAGCCCCTTCCCTGATCGGGACGCAAATGTTACCGCCAGGTATGGCGTGTGGTGACCGGCGAGCGTAGGAGGGCGATGTTATGTTCCCCCTCGCCGGGTGTGGCGGGAGTTGACGGAGGGGTCGGGGAATGTCGAAGAGGTGGATCGCGTCGGTCGCGGCTGTGGCGATCGGTTCGGGCATGATTGCCTATTCCAACCAGAACGCCGCCGTCGCGGAACCCGAGCCGGTATCCAACGGGATCCCCGGCAGCGGACCCTGCGCGAGCGAGGTGTCGAACGAGACGCACTCGCTCATCCCGGACAAGCTCGAGATCCCGATCCCGTACCCGAAGATCACGACGGTGCCCTATCCCGCCCCGGTCACGGACCCCGTCCGCGTCTCGCAGGCGCTGCCCGCCGACACGTGCACCGATCCGTGCCCCGATCTCACCGACGAGACCGACCACGCCCCGGGAAACCTGTCGAGCGAGCTGAACATCCCGGACGTCAGCGTGAAGTTCACACCCTTCCACTTCGGCATTCCCGTCCCGGGCGCCGACATCCAACTGCCCCCGCCGCCGCCCCTCGTCCACCCCGCGACCGAGGAGGCGCCGCGCAGCCCGGCCCCGGCCACCCCGAAGATCGGCGACGTGACCCGCGTGGCGAAGGTGACGGGCGCCGGCTCCGTCAGCCGCACCGACAAGCGCTACCAGGTCAACGGCACCGACCTCGGCATTATGTGGGAGAGCGCCCCCGACCAGGTCGCCGTCGCGTTCGGTGACACCGTCGGCAAGGGATTCCAGCCGCCCGGCGGCCAGGGCGACGACTGGCGCAGCAACGTCCTCGGTTTCAGCTCCGACCGCAACCTGTCCGACGGCATGAGCCTCGACAGCATGGTCCAGGACAGCCGGTGCCACGCGGCGGAACTGCTCGGCAGCCGCAAACTCGACAACATCGAGATCACCACCATCCCCACGTCGGGTTTCGCCGTCGGGAATCGGCAGTACATGAGCTACATGTCGATCCGCACCTGGAACAGCATCCCCGCCACGTGGTGGACGAACTACGGCGGCATCGCCTACTCCGACGACGGCGGATCGACGTGGACCAAGGACCCGTACGCGAAGTGGGACAACATCTTCGGGGTCACCAAGTTCCAGGTCGCGTCGATGGTCCCGGCCGGCGACTTCGTGTACATGTTCGGCACCTCCAACACGAGGCTCGGCGCCATCGGTCTGGCGCGCGTCCCGGCCGCCGACGTACTGAACACGTCGGCGTACCAGTACTGGCAGAACGGCAACTGGACGCCGGTCGGCGGGTACACGGAGGCGACGCCGATCGTGGACGCCCCCGCCGCCGAACTGTCCGTGCGCTACGAGGAAGCCACGGATAAGTGGCAGATGACCTACCTCGACACGTCCAAGGCGGCCATCGTGCTCCGTGAGTCCGACTCGCCGCAGGGCGTCTGGTCCGGCGGGGCGCCGATGGTCAGTGCCGCCGAATACCCGGAACTGTACGGCGGTTTCATCCACCCGTGGTCCAGCGGCGACGAACTGTACTTCACGATGTCGACGTGGTCGGACTACAACGTCTTCCTGATGAAGGCGGATATAGGCGCATAGCGCCCGTGCGTGGTTAAGGAGTCTCTGGACTCGTTAACCACTCACGGGCGGCGGAGCCGCCTACAGCAGGCCGTGCCGGGGCGGGACGGTACCCGACAGCGTCCACCGGCCGATGTGCTGGATCTTCCACCGCGTGGGGTCGTGCAGCGTGTGGGTGCGGGCGTCGCGCCAGTACCGCGACAGGTTGGACGTGTCCGACGCACTGCGGGTGCCGCCCAGTTCGAACAGCACGCTCGACGCCTCCAGGGACGCGCGTGCGGCGGCGACCTTGGCCGCGGCGGCGTCGATCGACGCGACCGCGGCGGTCTGCTCGGTCAGAGTGCGCCGCGCCGCGTCGATGCTGCGTGCACCCTCCCGGAGCAGTGCCGTCGCGGACCGGACGCCGACCGCGGCCTCCCCGGCCAGTTGGATCAGCAGGGGATCGTCGACGGCGTCGGTGACACCCGCCTCGAAATACGGCCTCGCACTGCGGGCGGCGCGCACGCCCTCGTTCAGCGCGGCCGCGGCGATCCCGGCGTCGATGGCGGCGTGCAGGATCTGCGCCTGCGAGCCGTAGGTGGTGGGTGCGTCGAAGATGGGGGAGAACGGCACGATGTGGAACGCGGGCACCCGGACGGCGTCGAGGGTGACGGTTCCGCTGGCGGTGGTCTTCTGCCCCATGCCGTCCCAGTCGTCGACGATCGACAGTCCGGCGGCGGTGCGCGGCAGGTAGGCGACGGCCTTGGCGGGTTTCCCGGCCAACGTCGTCTTCCCGGGAAGCGTGGCCCGCACCGCGATCCAGTCGGCGAACAGCGCGCCCGTGCTGTAGAACTTGCGACCGTCGACGACGACGTCCCCGCCCTGTTCGGTGAGGGTCGTGGCGTCGATGTCGATCGTCTTCGTTCCGCGCTCGCTCTGGGCGTTGGCGAATTGGCGCCCCGCGAGCACCTCGGAGTAGAAGAACTCCTGCTGCGCCGGGGAGCCCTGATGGCGCAGCACCTCGAGGAACGTGTAGTGGCTGTGCGGGATCTGCGCGATGCTCGGATCGCCCTCGGCGAGAAGCCGGAACACTTCGGTGAGGGTTTCGGTCCGCGCGTCGATGCCGCCGTGCTCGCGGGGAACGCCGAGCGAGAGCAGTCCGGACGCGGCGAGCGCCCGCACCTGTTCGTGCGGCAGTTGCCGCCCGGAATCGCGCGCTGCCGCCTCCTCGGCGAAGTGCGCGGCGAGATCGGCGGCGACGGTGAGGGCTTCGGTCTCGTCGCTGATGCGGTGGGCGTTCTGTACGGCGGTCATGGTTCTCCGTGGGTCGGTGGTGCGGACGCACCGAATCCGGCCACCGTCGACGGGCGGCCGGACTCGGGGTTCGGAATCGTTATGTGTACCAGGTGGGTTCGGGAAGTTCGCCGGTCAGCAGGTGGCCGCCCACCTCGCGCCGCTTGTACGCGACGGGATCGTGCAGGGTGTGCGTCCTCACGTTCCGCCAGAAGATGTCGAGGCCCACCCTGTTGGACGTGGCACGCGCACCGGTCAGTTCGAACACCTTGGTGCCGATCTCGAGGGCGACGTCGGCGGCGCGGATCTTGGCGGCGGCGATGCGGACGGCGAGATCCCCGCGCGCCTGTTCAGTGAGGTTCTCCCGCGCGTCGTGCAGCACCGCGTTCGCCTCGCGGTTCACCTGATCGACGAACGCCTCCGCCGCCCACAGCTTCGACTGCAGGTCGCCGTAGCCCTCGCGCAGGTACCACTCGTCGGTCGCCAGTTCCTTGTCGTCGCCGCCGTACGGCCACGGACGGGTCCGGGTCCGGGTGTATTCGGCCGCGGTGTCCAGTGCGCCGCGGGCGATGCCGACGTAGAAGTTGGCGAACACGATCTCGAGCGCGGGGAAATTCAGCGTGTTGTAGACGAGCGGCTGGAACTCCTTGTCCACGAACCCGGCTGCGCCCGACCAGTCCACCTCGACGTCGTTGATCTCGACCGAGCCGGAGTCGGTGAGGCGTTGCCCGAGATTGTCCCAGTCACCGCGGAACACGATGCCGTCCTGCGCCGTCGGCACGATCGCGAACACGTGCGTGGCCGTGCCCTCGATGATGCCCTCGAGCACGGTGAGGTCGGTGGCGCGGCCGCCCGTCGAGAACGACTTCACCCCGTTGTAGACGAGCGTGTCGCCGCGGTCGACGATCGTGAGGTCGGTGTCGCGCGGGTTGACCGCCCCGCCGAACAGGAAGCGGTTGCTGGTGTACAACTCCTCGACGGCCCCGATCTGCGGTTCGGTGCCCACGAGTCGCACGGCCCACGCCCACAGGTAGTGGTAGCCGAGCAGCTGTCCGATGGAGCCGTCGCCGCGCGCGATCTCGCGGACCACCCGGTAGGCGGTCTCCCACGGCTGTCCGGCGCCACCGAATTCGGCGGGCCCGAGCAGGGTGACGAGCCCGCTGTCCTTGAGGAGCCGGACCTCCTCGAACGGTGCGTTGCCGGCGCGGTCGCGTTCGACGGCGTCGCGAGCGAGGATCGCGCTCACCTCACGCGCACGCGCGATCCAGCCGTCGGCGGTGGCCGGGGCGTCCGACCAGATCTTCTCTTCGGTGATGACGGTCATGCCTTGTCTCCCTCTGCGGTCGGTGCGGTGCCGATGGCCCACACGTAGACGGGTTCGGTTCCGTTGATCTCGTAGTCGCCGACCACCTTGGCCTTGAACACCACGGGGTTGTGGCTGGCGACCGTGCGTGCATTCCTCCAGAAGCGGTCGAGGTCCCAGTCGCGGCTCACCCCGGACGCGCCGAGCGCGTCGAAAATCTTGGCGGTGGCGGGGACGACGAGCGCGGTGGCGGAGATCTGGCCCTGCGCCGACGCGATCTCGGCGGCGATGTTGGCGGATTTCTCCTCGTCCGGGCTGCCGGTGAACGCGGCCTCGTACGCCCACTGGGCGGGTTCCGCCGCGTGCAGTGCGATCGCCTCGGCGGCGTGCGCGGCGGCCGACACCTCGCCCACCACCTGCTGGATCTGCGCGTCCTGCGCGTAGGTGGGGGCGTTGCCGTGGCTGAACGTGCGGGTGCGGGCCGTCACCCGGCGGGCGATCGCGTCCGTCGCCGCCCTCGCGATGCCCGCGAGCGTCGCGAGGTGGAACAACTGGTAGAACGCCGTCTGATACTTGAACCGGGTGGAGAAGTCGAAGATGTTCTCCGGCTGGACGATCGCGTTCTCGTACGTCGACGTACCGGAGCCGGTGGTCTGCTGGCCGAAACCGTTCCAGTCGTCGCTGTGTGTGACGGCCGGCTGGCGTGCCTCGACCGCGGCGATCACGAACGCACCGGTGTCGGTGCGCTGCGAGTACAGGTCGATCCAGTCGGCGAAGATCGAACCGGTGCTGTAGTACTTCGTCCCGTTCGCGAAGAAATGGGCCTCACCGGGGACGGGGGACACCTTGGTGTTCGCCTCACCGAGCGGGACGTCGCCGATCTCGGTCCACGCGTTGCCGACCAGCTGACCGTCCGCGAATCTCCGAAGCCACGTGTCCCGCTCGGGACCGTCGGCGGCCACCAGCCGGTCCTCGACGAACGCGAAATGTCCGCGCAGCGCCTGCGTGATGTTGGAATCCGCTGCGGACAGTTCGACGAGCAGCCGGAACAGCTGGGGGATGCTCGCGCCCGACCCGCCGTCGGATCGCGGCACGCGCACCGCCCCGAAACCGGCCTTCTTCAGGGCGTCGATCTGCTCATAGGGGAGGACGTGGTCGCGTTCGCGTTCCACCACACCGTCCGCGATGTCCGCGAAGAGGGGACGGAACCTGGCGGCGAGCGTGTCGTAGTCGGTCTCGCTCGCGATGGGTTGTGCAGCTCTTCTTTCCTGTACGGCTGTCATGCCGTCGAACCTCACACGGTCCCGCGGGCCGGGTGAAGGGTTGGACGCGCGCTGATTGGAAGGGTGGGCGTCGGCCGGGCGGTCGGGTTCCATGCTGGGTATGTCAACCGAACACATCGCTGAGCAGATCAAGTTCGCCTACTGGGTGCCCAACGTCAGTGGCGGGCTGGTCACGTCCGACATCGAACAGCGCACCAGCTGGGACTACGAGTACAACAAGAAACTCGCCCAGACCGCCGAGAACAACGGGTTCGAGTACGCGCTCAGCCAGGTCCGGTACGAGGCCAGCTACGGGGCCGAATTCCAGCACGAGTCGACGAGCTTCAGCCTCGCGCTCCTGCTCGCCACCGAGCGGCTGAAGGTGATCGCCGCGGTCCACCCCGGCCTGTGGCAGCCCGCCGTGCTGGCGAAACTGGGAGCCACGGCCGACCACCTGTCCAACGGCCGGTTCGCGGTCAACGTCGTGAGCGGCTGGTTCAAGGACGAATTCACCCACCTCGGGGAGCCGTGGCTCGAACACGACGAGCGGTACCGGCGCAGCGCCGAATTCCTGCAGGTGCTCCGCAAGATCTGGACCGAGGACGACGTCGATTTCCGCGGCGATTTCTACCGCATCCACGACTTCACCCTGAAGCCGAAACCGCTCAACACCCCCGACCGTCCCAACCCGGAACTGTTCCAGGGCGGCAACTCCGCCGCCGCCCGGCAGAACGCGGGCCGCTACTCCGACTGGTACTTCAGCAACGGCAAGGACTACGACGGCGTCACCGAGCAGATCGACGACGTGCGGCGGGTGGCGCGCGAGCACGACCGGGAGGTGAAGTTCGGGCTCAACGGTTTCATCATCGCCCGCGACACCGAGAAGGAAGCCCGCGACACCCTCCGCGAAATCATCGAGAAGGCCAACAAGCCTGCGGTCGAGGGATTCCGGTCCGCCGTCCAGCAGGCGGGGGCGTCGACCGCCGACAAGTCGGGGATGTGGGCGGACTCCACGTTCGAGGATCTCGTCCAGTACAACGACGGATTCCGCACGCAGCTGATCGGGACGCCGGAGCAGGTCGCCGAGCGCATCGTCGAATACCGCCGTCGCGGAGTCGACCTCATCCTGGGCGGATTCCTGCACTTCCAGGAGGAGATCGAATACTTCGGCGCCAACGTCCTGCCGCTGGTCCGCGAACTCGAGGCTTCCGAGAGGCTCGCACCCGTGAGTGGTTAAGGAGTCCAGGGACTCGCTAACCACGCACGGGCGGCGGAGCCGCCTACCGGGCCAGCGCGCGACCTGCGGCCCGGCCGGAGAAGATGCAGCCGCCGAGGAACGTGCCCTCGAGCGCGCTGTACCCGTGGACGCCGCCGCCACCGAATCCGGCGACCTCACCGGCGGCGTAGAGACCCTCGAACGGGGTGCCGTCGGGCCGGATCACCTGCGAGTCCAGGTTGGTCTCGAGGCCGCCGAGGGTCTTGCGGGTGAGCAGGTGCAGCCGGACCGCGATCAGGGGACCGTTCTTGGGGTCGAGCAACTCGTGCGGGCTCACGACGCGGGTGATCTTGTCGGCCAGCAGGTTCCGGGCGTTGCGGATCGCCATCACCTGGAAGTCCTTGGTGTAGGCGTTCTTCACCTCCCGATCGCGGGCCACGATCTCGCGCTCGAGGTCCTCGTACTTCAGCGGTGCGTCGGGGGTGAGGGCGTTCATGCCGTCGACGAGGTCGCGGAGGTTGTCGCGGACGACGAAGTCGGCGCCGTGCTGCTTGAACGCCTCGACGGGACCGGGGGCGCCCTTCTTGAGTCGTTCGGCGAGCAGTCTGAAATCGCGGCCGGTGATGTCGGGGTTCTGCTCGGACCCCGACAGCGCGAACTCCTTCTCGATGATCTTCTGGTCGAGGACGAACCACGTGTGGTGGTGGCCGCTGTTCACGATGTGCTCGAGGGTGCCCATGGTGTCGAAACCGGGGAAGTTGGGGCTGGGCAGGCGGGTGCCGTTGCCGTCGAACCACATCGACGACGGGCCGGGAATGATACGGATGCCGTGGTTGGGCCAGATCGGGTCCCAGTTCTGGATGCCCTCGGTGTAGTGCCACATGCGGTCACGGTTGACGATGTTGCCGCCGGCGTTCTCGGTGATTTCGAGCATGCGGCCGTCGACGTGCGCGGGGACGCCGGCGAGCATGTTCTCGGGGGCCTTGCCGAGTCGTGCGGGCCAATTCTTCTTGACCAGTTCGGGGTTGCCGCCGATGCCGCCGGACGTGACGACCACGGCCTGCGCGGAGAATTCGAACTCCCCGACCGCGGTTCGTGAACTCTTCACACCGCGCGCCTCGGTGGACGGTTCGAGGACAGTGCCACGCACACCGGTGGCGGCGCCGTTGGTGACGACGATCTCGTCGACCTGGTGGCGATGCTTGAACGTGACGAGTCCCCGCTTCGACGCGGCGACGACACGGGTGAGGAAGACCTCGACGACGCCCGGGCCGGTGCCCCACGTGATGTGGAAGCGGGGAACGGAATTGCCCTGTCCGAGAGCGGATCCGCGGCCGCGTTCGGCCCACCCGACGTTCGGCATCAACCGCAGTCCGAGGTCGTGGAGGTACTGCCGCTTCTCGCCGGCCGCGAATTCGACGTACGCCTGCGCCCACAACCGCGGCCACTGGTCTTCGCGCTCGCGGTCGAAGGCGGCGGTGCCCATCCAGTCCTGGATCGCCAGTTCGTACGAGTCCTTGATGCCGAGGCGCCGCTGTTCGGGGCTGTCGACGAGGAACAGTCCGCCGAGCGACCAGAAGGCCTGGCCGCCCAGATTCGCCGAACTCTCCTGGTCGACGACGAGGACCTTCCGGCCTGCCTTGACCATCTCGTAGGTGGCGACGAGCCCGGCCAGTCCGGCGCCGACGACGATCACATCAGCCTGTTCGGTCACGAGGACCCCTCTTTCCGGTGTGTGTGGGTGTGGGTGGTGTCGGTTCGGTGTAGGCGGCCACGACGCGGGTGAACAGTTCGACGCGCAGTTCCCGGGCGGCCGCGTTCTCGTCTTCGATGAGGCACTGGACGCTGGTGCCGTCGTGCAGGGCCACGAGCGCGCGGCCGAGCACCCGGGGATCGCCGTCGATGCGGCGCCCGAGTCGGTGCAGGGCTGTCTCGAGGATCGGCACGATGGTGTCGAGAATGGTGTGCTCGCGGGCTGCGAGGGCTTTCTTCAGTGACGGGTTGCGCAGGGCGTGGGCGGTGAATTCCGCGTTGATCCGGTACCACTGGTCGTCGACGGGGACGACGTCGAGCACCAGTGCGGTGCCGGAGCGCAGCTTTTCGGCGGGCGAGAGCCCGGAGAGGTCGATGCTCGACGAGTCGGCGGCCTGCCGGATGTGCGCGAGCATCGCGCTGGAGCGCTGTTCCCACATGGCGAAGAACATTTCGTCCAGCGACGCGAAGTTGGAGTAGAAGGCGCCGCGCGTGTACCCGCCGCGTTCGCAGATCTGCTCGACCGTCGACCGTCCGAAGCCGTTTTCGGCGAACACCTCGACGGCGGCGTCGAGCAGTCGCTGCCGGGTCTGGCCGCGCCGTTTCGTCACCCTTCGGGGTGTGTCGGTGGCAGGCTCGGAGGAGCGGGCCGGTGACGTCGGCATGGCCTCTCCTCCGATCGGGTCGACAGCAACCGTCGATACACTAGCGTATCGGATACACCGGTGTATCGAACTCGGTCAGCGCAGCCCGCTCGGCGAGGTCGGCGGTCTCAGAGGTAGAGGCGCCTCAGAGGTAGAGGTCCTGCTTCCGGATCAGGGCGGTCGCCACGACGCTGACGACCGAGGTGGCGACGAGGTACCCGCAGGCCAGCCAGGGGGTACCGCCCGCCGCGGCGATCAGGGCGGTGAGGATCATCGGCGTGATGCCGGAGGCGTAGATCCCGGAGAACTGGTACACGACGGACAGTCCGGTGTAGCGAATCTCGGTGGGGTAGAGGCTCGCGTACAGCGTGCCCTGCGCACCGTAGAAGAGGGCGTGGACGACGCCGAACACGAGCACCATCGCCACGCCGAACAGGACCAGATTCTCCGTCCCGAACAGGGCGAACGCAGGAAAGACCGCGAGTCCGTAGGCCCCGATCCCGATGAGGTAGATCCGCTTGGCGCCATACCGGTCGACGAGCAGTCCGGAGAACGGCAGGAGCACCGCCATGACCGTCGCGGCGACGGTGACGACGAGGAGGACCGGGATCTTGGCGAACTCCAGATTCTTGGTGGCATATGTGATCGCGAAGACGCCCCACGTGTTGAACGCGGCGCCTTCACCCCACCGGGAGAGCAGGCCGAGGATGCTGCCGCGGCGGACCCGGCCGCGGAACACGTCCTTCAGCGGAGCGGAGGAGCGCTTCTCGAGGTCGTGCACCTCCTGGAACGCCGGAGTCTCCTCGACCTTCAGCCGGACCACGAATCCGACGAACACGAGAATCAGGCTGAGCAGGAACGCGATTCGCCAGCCGTACGTCAGGAACTGGGCGTCGTCGAAGATCGTCTGCAACGCGGCGAAGACGCCGGTGCCCAGCGCGAGTCCCAGTGCCAGACCGATCTGAGGGATGCTGCCGAAGATGCCGCGTCTCTTCGCGGGACTGTGTTCGACGGCGAGGAGCACGGCGCCCGCCCATTCACCGCCCAGCGCGAATCCCTGCAGGACGCGGAGCAGGAGGAGCAGCACCGGCGCGATCACCCCGACCTGCGCGGCGGTCGGCAGCACACCCATCAGGGCGGTGGCGATGCCCATGATGAACATGGTGAGCGCGAGCGTCTTCTTCCGTCCGATGCGGTCGCCGATGTGGCCGAAGACGACTCCGCCGATCGGCCGGACCACGAAACCGACCGCGAACGTGGCGAACGCCAGCATGGTGCCGACGAACGAACTCTGATCAGGGAAGAACAGCTGGTTGAACACCAGGCTGGCGGCTGTGGCGTAGAGAAAGAAGTCGTACCACTCGACTGTCGTACCCAGCAGGCTGGCGGCGACGACGGTGCGGAGCCGCTTGCGCCGCTCGAGGTCGGATTCCGGTGTGGACGTGTACGGGGCGTCGGACAGCGTAGTCATAACGGGGGGCGACGCTAACGCCGTTCGGGCCGGCGCCGCACCCCTCCGAATCACGGTGATCGAAACCCTCGCGCCCCGGCGCCGCTGTTGATGAACTGGCCTGCCCTGCCCATCTGTCGTCGACAAGAGGATCGCGCGTGTCTCTTCATTTCCACTGGTTCCTTCCCACCTACGGTGATTCCCGCAACCTGATGGCAGGTGGTCACGGGAGTTCCATGGCGGGGGACCGGCCGGCGACGCTGCGGTACCTCAACCAGATCGGCGCGGCGGCGGAGTCGAGCGGGTTCGAATCGGTGCTGACGCCCACCGGCGCGTGGTGCGAGGACGCCTGGCTCACCACGGCCATGATGCTGGAGACCACCGAGACGCTGAAGTTCCTGGTCGCGCTGCGGCCGGGCCTGCTCAGCCCCACGCTGGCCGCGCAGATGGCGGCGACGTTCCAGTGGCAGTCGCAGGGACGGCTCCTGCTGAACGTCGTGACCGGCGGTGAGGACCACGAACAGCGCACCTACGGCGACTACCTCGACAAGACCCAGCGCTACGCGCGCTGCGGCGAGTTCCTCGACGTCATCCGGAAGCTGTGGGCGGGAACGGGACCGGTCGACTACGAGGGCGAGTACATCCGGGTGGAGAACGCCCAGTTGCAGCGCATCCCGGACCCGGTGCCGCCAATCTTCTTCGGCGGGTCGTCGCCGGCGGCGGGCACCGTGGCGTCCCAGTTCGCTGACACCTACCTCACCTGGGGTGAACCGCCCAGTGCCGTCGCCGGGAAGATCGCCTGGATCCGCGACCTCGCCGACGTCCAGGGCCGTACCCTCGACTACGGCATCCGGCTGCACGTGATCAGCCGCGACACGTCCGAGGAGGCGTGGGCCGAGGCCGACCGCCTGCTGTCCGCCCTCGACCCGGCGACGGTCGAGCAGGCGCAGCAGAGCCTGGCCCGCTCGGGTTCCGAGGGGCAGCGGCGGATGCGCGAACTGCACGGTGGTGGAAGCGTGTATTCGAAGGATGCTGGGGCGCGCGCCCTCGAGGTGGCCCCCAACCTGTGGTCCGGGGTCGGACTGGTCCGCGGCGGCGCGGGCACCGCGCTGGTCGGCTCCCACGAGGAGGTCGCCGACCGCATCGCCGAGTACGCGGCGCTCGGACTCGACCACTTCGTCCTGTCCGGCTACCCGCACCTGGAGGAGGCGTACAACTTCGGCGAAGGCGTCCGCCCGATCCTCGAACGCCGCGGGCTCGTGCAGTCCCGCACCCACCGGCCCGGGGATCTGTCGGGGTCGACGGCGTTCCTGTCCTCGAGTCGGTAGCCGCTGCCAGACTGGGGGCATGGCGACGGTCGGGCGGGTCCCCGAGGAACTACTCCCGCACCTGCGCCGTGCCCGCGACCTCGCCGACCGTGACTACGCCTCGCCGCTGGATCTGCCGGAACTGGCGGCGACGGCGGGGGTGTCGAAGTACCACTTCCTCCGGTGTTTCGCGGCGGTCTACGGCCGGACGCCGGGTGTGTATCTCGCGGAGCGCCGCGTCGAGCGCGCCCAGGACCTGCTGCGGGCGACGAACCTGACGGTCACCGAGATCTGCCACCTCGTCGGGTACACCAGCCTCGGGTCGTTCAGTGCCAAGTTCCGTCAGCTGGTCGGCACGTCACCGTCGGTGTACCAGGCGAAGTTCGCCGAGCACGGGGCGCCGCGCATCCCCGGGTGCTACGTGTTCATGCACGGGCTGAGCGACCGCCGGTGAACGCCGCAATTTCGGAGAAGCGCAGTCGGCCGCGCCGGACATAGGTTGGTCGCATGATCACCAACGTTTCTCTTGTCACCCTGTGGGTCACCGACCAGGACGACGCGAAGAAGTTCTACATCGACACACTGGGTTTCGCCCCGGGCACCGACGTCACGATGGGCGACGGATTCCGGTGGGTGACGATCCTGCACCCCGACCACCCGGAGCTCGAGGTCACGCTGATGCGGCCGGGGCCGCCGCTCGACGCCGACATGGCGGAGTCGGTCCGCCGGTCGCTCGCGAGCGGGACGATGGGCGGATTCGGGCTCACCACCACCGACTGTCACGCGACGTACAAGGATCTGGTCGCCAAGGGTGTCGAGTTCACGCAGCCGCCGGCCGAACGGCCCTACGGCATCGAGGCGGTGATGCGGGACAACTCCGGCAACTGGCTGGTGCTGGTGGAGAAGCGGGAGTACACGGGGGAAGATTTCGCGCACTGACCAACCCCACCACCAAGCTTCAGCGCGCCCGGTGACGTCGTACGGCGTCCCGGTTCGCGCACGTGGGTGAGCAGTACCGCTGACGGCCGTTGCGCGAGGTGTCGGCGTAGATGGCGGTGCATTCTTCGAGCGCGCAGCGGCCGAGGCGGTGCATGCCGCGGCCGACGAGGTGCAGTGCGGTGCCGACGGAGAACAGTGCCTCGAGGACACCGGCCAGGGACTGCTGGTCGTCGCGGTAGTGGAGGTGCCAGCCGTCGCCGGCGTGGTTGGTCAGTCGCGGGTAGGCCGACGCCTTCGTCAGCAGGAGGTTGACCTGTTCGGCCCGGTCTTCGTCGCTCGTGGCGTCGGCGATGGCCGACCACCGGTCGAGCATGGCGAGCACGTCGGCGAGGTCGTCGTCGGTGACGGGGAAGTCGACGACGATGCCGGCGTCGACGCATCGGTCGACGAGTTCGCCGGTCGAGTCGGGCGGGTGATTCGCGAGGTCGGCGGCGAGCGTGACCGCATACTCCCCGTAAGGGTTGAGATGCACAATGCCATTACATCACGCTGGGTGCATGAGCGAACATCACGAACACGACTGGCAGGAAGTATCCCGGCATCGCACGAGCACGGGCGTGGTCACCTACCTCGGCTGTGGGTGCGGTCGGTGGCAGTTGTCGCTGGTCGAGGCGTCGCTAGGGGAATCTAGCCGTATCTACGTTC
This sequence comes from Rhodococcus pseudokoreensis, assembly GCF_017068395.1. Classification (NCBI taxonomy): domain Bacteria; kingdom Bacillati; phylum Actinomycetota; class Actinomycetes; order Mycobacteriales; family Nocardiaceae; genus Rhodococcus; species Rhodococcus pseudokoreensis. The sequence goes on from NZ_CP070619.1 coordinate 6,135,406, forward strand.
GATCGCAGATCTGAATAGATTTGTATACGGACCGCCGGTTTCCGGGTCGAGGGTCTGGCATTTTCGGGACGAGACGCACATAATCACCACGTGAGCCAAGTTACTGTTACTCCGAGTTCACTCATTCTTGCCCAGTCGGGCGGGGAGGGTGGCGGTGCGGCATTCGACCAGATCATCGGAATCACGGTGGCGACGGCGATCATCACCGTGGGTCTGCTGTGGATCGCGTACCTGCATCGCACACGCAAGATCGCGTGGCTGCAGACGATCGCCGACGCGGCGTCGCGTGCGCTCGACCGGCCCCCGTGGGTGGCCCTGGCCCTGGTGACGTTCGTCGGGACCATCCTGACGGCGTTCTTCGGTTTCATCTGGGACGTCAGCCTGCACATCGGGCGAGGCCGCGACAACGGGCCGCTCGCGAACCCCGCGCACTACTTCATCCTCGTCGGACTGTTCCTGCTGTTCATCACCGGAATGCTGGCGATGATCCTGCCGCGCGACGAGAAACCCGGCCGTGCGGCGATCAAGATCACCCGCACCTGGTACGTCCCGGTCGGCGGCGTCCTCGTGGCGGGAGCGGGTCTGTACGCCCTCATCGGGTTCCCGCTCGACGACGTCTGGCACCGCATCTTCGGTCAGGACGTCACGCTGTGGGGGCCGACGCACCTGATGCTGATCGGCGGTGCGGGACTGTCGCTGATCGGCGTCCTGCTCCTGGACTACGAGGGCCGGATGGCGACCCCCGGGGAGGTGAAGCCGGACAGCAGGCTCATCTGGTTCCTGCGGTGCGGCATGTTCGGCGGCCTGCTCATCGGCCTGTCCGTCTTCCAGATCGAATACGACTTCGGCGTCGAACAGTTCCGACTCGTCCTGCAACCGATGATGATCGCCGGAGCCGCCGCGTTCACCCTGGTGGCGGCCCGAATCGTCCTCGGACCGTTCGCGGCGATCGTGGCCGTGGCGGTGGCAGGCGTCGTCCGCGCGATCACGGCTCTGGTGGTCGGACCGGTTCTCGGTGCCCCCACCAACGTGTTCGAACTGTGCCTCGGCGCCGCGGTGGTGATCGAATTGCTCGCTCTGACACCGCTGATCAAGAATCGGGTGGCGTTCGGTGCTGTCGGCGGACTCCTCGTCGCGACGGTCGGGCTGTGGCTCGAGTCGCTGTGGATCGACGCCGTCTACATCTACCCCTGGCCCACCAGCATGTGGCCGGAGGCGCTGGCGATGGCCGTGCCCGTCGGCATCGCGGCCGGAGCCTGCGGCGCGCTGCTCGCGCGGGTGCTCCGATCCGAAGGGCTTCCGCGCCCCGCGATCAGCCGCACCATCGTCGTCGCCACCGTCGTGGTGATCGCCGGTGCCACGGCCAACGGCCTGGTCACCACGATCCCGGACAACGCCACGGCGACGATCGCTCTCACGGAGGCCGCCCCGGACGGCGGCCGCATGGTCGACGCGGAGGTGCGCATCGATCCACCCGATCTCGCGAGCGACGATCCGGCGTGGGTGTCCATCCTGTCCTGGCAGGGCGGCCCCGGACTGGGCAACGGTTTCACGGTCGACCGGCTCGAACGCACCGGTCCCGGCACCTACCGGACGCATGAACCGGTCCCGGTCCACGGAACGTGGAAGACGTTGCTGCGCGTGCAGGACGGGCGCACCATGACGGCCGTCCCGATCTACCTGCCCAGCGACCCGGGCATCGGCGCGGACGAACTGCCCGCCGTCGCGTCCTCGACCCGCGACTTCGTCCCGGAGATCACCATCCTGCAGCGGGAGCGGAACTTCGACCACCCGTCCTGGCTGTTCGGCGCCGCATCACTGGTGGTGCTCGTGTGCACCCTGGCGCTGATCACCGCCCTGGCGTGGGGAGCGGGCCGGATCAGCAAGGACACGCAGGGGCAGGCGGCCACCGGCACCCGCGAGGACGTGAGGGTGACATGAACCCGGTGCACGATCCGGACGTCGTCTACCTCGCCGATCATTCGGTGCTGCTGGCGATTCCGGCGTTCGTCCCCGCGTTCCTGGTCGCCGGGCTGGTCATCTACCTCGCGGTCCGGGACCGCAAGGCGGAAGCCGCCGAGAATGCCGAGAACGCGAAGCACGGCCCGAGTGAAAACGAAGAGGAGAACTAGGTGATCAGGCGGTTGGCCGGACTTGTCGTGATACCCGCTGTCGTCGTCGCTCTGGTGTCGGGCTGCGGAGGTGACGACGACACCCCGGCGACGGAGGACGGTGTCGTGATCGACGTCGTAATCGAGAACGGCACGGTCACACCGGACAACGAACGCATCGAGGCCACGGTGGGGGAGACCGTCACGGTGCGGATCGACAGCGACGCCGACGACGAGTTGCACGTGCACGCCGTTCCGGAGCATTCGTTCGAGATTCACCCGGGAACGCAGGAAACCCAGTTCTCCGTTGATGTTCCGGGCCAGGTGGCCGTGGAATTGCACGAGACGGGTAAGACGGTGGCCACCCTGCTCGTGCGTCCATGACCGCTGTTCTCGCGCACGGTCTCGGCGGATCCACCGACCTTCCCATCCCGTTCACGTATGCGCTGGTCGGGGCGAGTTGGGCGCTCACCGTCTCCTTCGTGGTGCTGGCGTTCGCGTGGCGCACCCCGAAGCTGGATCCGGACAGCCCGGGGCGCAGGCTGCCCGGCTGGGTGACCCGGTTCGCCGACGCTCCGGTCACGCGGACCGTGCTGGCCGCAGTCGGTCTGGTGTTCGCGGTGTGGGTGGCCCTCGCCGCCTTCCTCGGACCCGCGGAATCGTCGGAGAACGCCCTGCCGGGCGTGTTCTACGTGCTGCTCTGGGTGGGGCTGGTCGCGGCGTCGCTGGCGTTCGGGCCGGTCTGGCGGGTGCTGTCCCCGGTCCGCACCGTGCACCGGTCGGTGTGCGCGGCGATCGGCCACTCGCCGGCGGAAAACGATGCGCGGTACCGCAACTCGTGGGGTTACTGGCCCGCGGTCGCGGGACTGTTCGCCTTCGTCTGGCTGGAACTGGCCTCCGGCGACCCGGGTTCGGTGGCCGCGGTGCGGACGTGGCTGCTCGTGTATGTCGTGGTCACGACGGCCGGGGCGTTTCTGTGCGGCGAGCGCTGGTGCGAGCGGGGCGACCCGTTCGAGGTGTACAGCACGCTGGCGTCGCGGCTGTCTCCGCTGAGCCGCGACCGTTCGAGCGGACGGATCGTCCTGCGCAACCCGCTGGACCATCTGGGGTCGATGCCCGTCCGCGCCGGCTCGGTCGCGTTGATGGCAACCCTGCTGGGGTCCACGGCCTTCGACAGTTTCTCGGCGTTCCCCTGGTGGTCTCGTCTGGTGGACGGGATCGGTTCCCCGATCGGCGCCACCCTCGCGCGCACGGCCGGGCTCCTGGTCTTCGTCGGCTTCGTCGGGGTGTCGTTCTGGGTGGCCTCGCGGGCCACCGGGGGACTGCGGCCCGAGCAGCGCGCCGCTCTCCCGGGGCAGTTGTCGCATTCGCTGATCCCGATCATCATCGGCTACGTCTTCGCGCATTATCTGACGTATCTGGTGGAGAAGGGGCAGGCGACGGTCATCCTGCTGGCCGACCCGTTGGGGCGGGGATGGAACCCGCTGGGGCTCGGCGACGCCGAGGTCTGGTACGTGCTGTCCGAGCATCCGGCCGCCTCGGCGTCGATCAAGGTGCTGTTCGTCCTCGCCGGACACGTGCTGGGAGTGATTGCCGCACACGACAAATCTGTGCGGCTCCTGCCGCGGGGCCATCAGCTGACCGGGCAGCTGGCACTGCTGCTCACCATGGTCACCTACACGTTCGGTGGGCTGTACCTGCTGTTCGGTGGCTGACGGCCCCGTGTGCGTCAGCGTGCGAGGACGACTGCTGCCTCCGCGGTGAGCGAGGCGAACGTGAACGTCTCCTCGAGGTAGAGCGTGACCTCGTCGGCGGTGTGGCTGTCGTAGCCGATCGACAGGTCCGTGCCGAGGGTCAGCTGGTTGTCGCCACCACGCGTGGACAGCACGTATCCACCACTGATGGCGGGCGCCCAGATGATGTCGCCGGTGACCAGGTCGCGCAGGTGGTGGAACACCGGGTGTCCCTCGTCGCGGGTCTCGCTGACCGCGGTGTACGCGTCGGCGTCGAGCACCACCGAGTACGGTCCCTCGACTCCGGCGAGTCGCAGCGCCGACAGCGCGGAGGCGACGGCGTCGGGGATCAGCAGCGGATCCTCCGGCAGGCTGAGAACCGGGTTGTCGCTGGACGGTCCGAGTCCGCGGATGCCGGCCTCGTCGAATCCCTGGAAGATCGACTGGTCTTCCGCGAACGCGACGGCCTTCGCGGCGTCCTTGACGGGCTGCCAGTCGGAGTCGAGAGAACCGCGGGCGACGTCGTCGACCTCGGCGCGGCTGAGGGTGAACGGGAACCGGAGTTCGACGAGCGGGTCGACCTGCCGCTGCTGGGCGCGGATCCTGCTGTCGGAAGTCTTGATCGGCTTCACCCGGCCGAGGTTGTGGGCCGAGTAGGAGTATCCGAACGGTCCCGCGACGTCGACCACGCGCCGGCCGGCGACGTGGCGCTTGAACGTGCGGGTGGCCTCTTCGCCGATCTGCTGCCAGGCCGCCTCGGTGACGGGTGCCAGGTTGCGGTGCAGATTGCTCGAATCACTCATTGCGATACTCCTTTGAGACCACCGATTTTCAGGGACAGTTCGTACGGGTCGGCCGCGGCGGGCTCGACCGGGTCTTCGGGCGCCGGCTCCGCGACGGCCGGTGCGTCGCCGAGCGATTCGAGCACGTCCCGGCTCGGCACGAAGAACAACGTGCCGGTGGCCGCCGTGGAGAAGTCGAGGATGCGGTCGTAGTTTCCGGGCGGCTCGCCGAGAAACATTCTCCGCAACATCAACTCGGTGACGGCGGGATCCTTGGCGTACCCGATGAAGTAGGTGCCGTACTCGGCCTCGCCGAGGCTGCCGAATGCCATGTTGTCCCGCAGGATCTCGTGCTCGACGCCGTCTTCGTCGACGATGCTGTTGAGGGTGACGTGCGAATTGCTCGGCTGGGCGTCGTCGTCGAGTTCGATGTTGTCGAGCTTGGTGCGCCCGATGACCCGTTCCTGCTCCTCGGTGCTCAGCGTGCTCCACCCGCCCATGTCGTGCAGGTACTTCTGCACGATCACGTAACTGCCGCCCCGGAAGTCGGGGTCCTCGTCGCCGATCAGCGCGGCGCCCGACGCGTCGTCTTCGGTGGGATTCTCGGTGCCGTCGACGAATCCGAGGAGGTCGCGGGAATCGAAGTAGCGGAAGCCGTGCACCTCGTCGACGACGGTGGCGGCGGACCCCAGTGCGGAGACGATCTGGCGGCCCAGTTCGAAGCACAGGTCCTTGCGGGCGCCCTTGATGTGGAACAGCACGTCGCCGGGTGTGGACGGCGCGCTGTGGGCCGGTCCGGTCAGCGGGACGAACGGGTGCAGGTGGGCCGGCTTCGACGACGCGCTCACGCGGTCCCAGAATTCCGCACCGACACCGACCACGCAGGACAGGGAGCCGGCGAGTTCGCGGAATCCCACGGCCTTGAGCGGTCCGTCGATGCCGGAGATCACGTCGCACACCGTCGCGCGGTCTTCGTCGGAGGGTCCGGCGACGAGCACCAGGAACAGGGAGGCAGGGCTGGGCGGAGTGAGGACTGCTTGGGGTGCCAATCTCGCGACTGGGCCTGGCATCTGTGTCTCCGTTCACTCCGACGTACGACGCTGCACTGTCCGGAACCTCAGGTCCCATCTAACCGTTTCGGACCGTCAGGTTCCATTCGATCGGCCCGCGCGCCGCCGCGGACCCCCGGAATGTGTCGGCGGGGGCTCCTATCGTCGAGGTCATGTCATTGTCTGTGTTCGAGCGCGAACAGTTCCTGTCCGAGCCGCACATTGCGGCGCTGTCGGTCTCCGCCGGTGAGAGCCGCGGACCTCTGACGGTCCCCATCTGGTATCAGTACGCCCCGGGAGGTGAGCTGTGGGTACTGACCGGCGCCGGTTCGGAGAAGGCGCGCCTGATCGAGGCGGCCGGGCGATTCACGATGATGGTCGAGCGAGTCGACCCCACCGTCCGGTACGTGTCCGTCGAGGGAGCGGTGGCGCGAGCGGTCCCGGGAACCGACGCCCAGTTGCGGGAGATCACCGAGCGCTACCTCGCGCCGGACAAGGTCGACGGCTATCTCGACTTCGCCAGGGCCGAACTCGGCGAACAGGTCGCCATCTACCTCCGCCCCGAGCGCTGGCTGTCGGCAGACATGGGTTCCGTCTGACCGTGGGGCCGACCCCGTCTAACCCTGCGAGAGAAAGCGGTATCTGACGGGTTCCGGTCGTAATACGTCGAGCATATAGCTGTGAACTGTGTGAACGGGAATCCCGTTGCGTAATCGAGAAAGCGTTTACAAATTCGGTGACGTGGGTCATAGTAGTCGGGTTCCGGCAGTTCCCCTTCACAGTCAGGAGTTCTCGATGGGCATGACCGAACTCGGCACCGAGCGGTCGACCGCGGTGCCGCACGGGTCGGCGGGGCAGCAACGCCGCCGGGTGATCAAGGCGAGCGCGGCGGGAACCGTGATCGAGTGGTACGACTTCACGCTCTACGGACTCGCGGCCGCCCTCGTCTTCGGGCCCCTCTACTTCCCCGGGGCGGGATCCCTCGCCGGCACGATGGCGGCCTTCGGGACGTTCGCCGTCGGCCTCGGTGCCCGCCCGATCGGTGGTCTGGTGTTCGCGCACTTCGGTGACCGGATCGGCCGCAAGCCGATGCTCCTCATGACCCTGCTCGTGATGGGCGCCTCGACGACGCTGATCGGGGCTCTGCCCACCGCCGACGCGATCGGCGTCTGGGCGCCGATCCTCCTGATCGTCCTCCGCCTGTTCCAGGGCGCAGGCGCGGGCGCCGAGTTCGCCGGGGCGATCACGATGGTCACCGAATCCACCGACAGTTCCCGGCGAGCACTCTCCAGCGCGTATCCGGGGGCCGCGATCTACGTCGGAACCGGCGGCGCCACCGCGATCTTCGCGTTGCTCACGCTGATGCCCGACGACCTCTTCCTGTCCTGGGGCTGGCGTATTCCGTTCCTGGCCAGCGCCGTCATCGTTCTCGTCGCCGGCTACCTGCGACTGAAGGTGAACGAGACGGCGGTGTTCGAGGAGGCCGCCCAGCACGGTGAGGTCGACCGTGCACCGCTCGTCGAGGCGGTCCGCAACCACTGGCGGCAGATCCTGTGCGGACTCGCCCTGTTCAGCTTCGTGATTCCGTGGGCCTATGTCATGCAGGTCTTCGCGCTGTCGTTCGTGACCAAGACCCTCGGGGTCGATTCCACCCAGGCCCTGATCGGACTGATCGTCGCCGAGTTCTGCGCCATCCCCGTCATCCTCGGCTTCGGCCGCCTGGCCGACCGGATCGGCCGCAAGCCGGTCCTGTTGGCCGGCGCTGTCTTCGGGATCGTCTTCCCGTTCCCGATGTTCATGATGCTGGACACCCGGTCGCCGTGGATGGTCGGGCTGGCGCTGATCCTCGGCATCTGCCTCGTCCAGGGCACGACGTCCGGACCGGGCGGCGCGCTGCTCTCCGAACTGTTCCCCACCAAGATCCGCTGGAGCGGCATCGCGATCTCCCGGGAGATCCCCGCCGCGGTGGTCGGCGGCACGATTCCGCTGGTCGCCACGGCCCTCGTCGCCGTCGCCGGCGGAACACCCTGGCTGGTCGCGAGCTACCTCATGGGCCTGAGCGTGGTGGGTCTGATCGGTATCGCCCTGCTCCCCGAGACGCTCGGCCGGAGCGTGGGTGCGCGCACCCACGCCGAGGCGGCATCGTGACCCGACGTGTCGTGGTGGTCGGCGCCGGTCTCGCGAGCGCCGCGCACCTCACGGCCCTGCGGGCGGTCGGCGCCGACGTGGTCGGTGTGGTGACGCGGGACGAGACGAGGGCGGCCGCCGCCCGCCGACTGGCGCCGGAGGCGCGAATCCTTCCGAGTCTCGACGCGGCAGCGGCCCTGGACGCCGACACTGCCGTGGTGGTCACGCCGCCGTCGAGTCACCTCGCGGTCGCGTCGGCGCTGGCCGAACGCGGTCTGGACCTGGTGATCGACAAACCGCTGGCGGCCTCGTTGGCCGATGCGCAGGCGATCGTGGACGTGGCGGAGCGGACCGGTGTGCGGGCCGCGGTCACGCTGCAACACCGCTACAAGGAGGCGGCGGGCCGCGCCCGGCGACTGCTCGCGGACGGCGCGATCGGCACGCTGCGCTCGGCGACCGTCACCGTTCCGTTGTGGCGGCCGGACTCCTACTACGCCGAGGCCGGGCGCGGCACCTGGGACCGTGACGGCGGCGGAGTGCTGATCACCCAGGCCATCCACACCCTCGACCTCTACCTGTCGCTGACCGGCCCGGCGCGCAGCGTCGTGGCCGCGGCCTCCACCAGTCGTGGGCGGCTCGAGGCCGAGGACACGATCCACCTGCTGATCGACCAGGGCACGCATGCGGCGTCGGTGACGGCGAGCACGGCGTCCTGGCCGGGCGGCGCCGCGACGATCCACCTGTTCGGTGACGCGGGACAGCTTCGGCTGGTGGGTGATTCGCTCGTCCTGATCGGCGACGGTGCCCGCACGCTCGTCGACGGGTCCGTCGACGCGTCCGGACCCGACCCGCTGTCGATGACGGCGTGGTTCCGGTCGCTGTACGAGGACGTCTTCACCAGTTGGGCGGCGGGGGCGGCGCCGCTGGCCGACGCCCGGTCGGGCCTGCGCGTGCAGTCGGTGATCGACGCCGCCTACCGGTCCGCCGCAGCGGGCACGACACCGGCCACCGTCTCCGACGGGACTCCTGTCGCCGTCTCCGAGGAAAGGGAAAGTGCATGTCAGTCTTGAGTATTCGGGTCGACGGTCCGAACGACTATCGTCTCGACCGCGGTGACGTCGCGGAACCCGGCGAGGGGGAGGTGCTCGTCGCTCTCGACTCGGCCGGGATCTGCGGCGGTGACCTGTCGCATCTGCGTGGCCGGAACGCCGTCGCCGCGTACCCCACGGTGCTGGGGCACGAATGCGCCGGACGCGTGTCCCGGGTGGGCCCGGGTACGAGTCTCACGGTGGGACAGCCGGTGATGGTCTACCCGACCACGGGGTGCGGCCGATGCCGCGCGTGCCTGGACGGCAGGATCAACAACTGCCCCAGCATCCGGGTGTTCGGGCTGTCCGATCCCCGCGGGTGCTTCAGTGAGGAGTTCGTCGTCCCCGAGACGCAGTGCGTGCCCGTCAGCGACGCGGTGCTGGACCGTTTCGGGGCACTCGTCGAACCGCTCGCCGTCGGTGTGCACGTGGTCCGCCGCGGCGGCGTGTCGGCGGGGGACACCGCGCTGGTCGTCGGGACGGGGGCGATCGGTCTCGCGACCACGCTGGTGGCCCGGAGCCGGGGCGTCCGGGTGTTCGGCGTCGATCGCTACACCGAACGGGAGCGGCCCGCCCTGGCGTGCGGGATGAGCGATTTCACGACGGACTCGGGCGACCCGCTCGAGGGCTGGCTCCGGGACCGGACGGAATCGGTCGACCTCGTCTACGACACGGTGTGCTCCCCGGAGTCCGCTCGGCTGGCGCTGCGGGTCCTCGCTCCGGGCGGCCGGTACGTGGCGATCGCGTCCGCGAAACCCGGGCACGAACTGACTCTCGACTACAGCGCGCTCTACGCCCGCGAACTGTCCGTCGTGGCGTGCCGGAACTACGTGCGGCAGGACTTCGTCGACGCGGCCGGACTGCTCGAGTCGGGGAAGGTGGACGCGTCGCCGCTGCACACCGCGACGTTCCCGCTGGACGAATTCGGTCGCGCGGTCGAGGAGCTCGAATCGAACGGCAGCAGGCACGTCAAGGTGCTGCTGACGTCGCGGAAACTGCTCGGAACGCGCGCGTTGTTGCGCGGGGAGTGAGCGTCCGCGTGATCCGGGGCCGCCTTCGCGCTACGCTGTAAGCGTTTCCACCCTGCACTGGGTGGACGGTGGCAATGGCGACGAGAGATGTAGAGGCAGCGATGGCTGATCAGACCCGAGTGCCCGCGAGCCGTCGCGTCACGATCAACACCGTAGCGAAGGCCGCCGGCGTCTCGATCGCCACCGTCTCCCGCGTCATGAGCGGCAGCTCGTCGGTGACCCCGGATCTCGCGGCCCGGGTCCACAAGGTCGCCGAAGAGCTGTCCTACCGGCCCAGTACCGCCGCCCGCGGACTCGTCCTCGGGTCGCTGAGAAACATGGGCGTGATCCTGCCCGACCTGGCCAACGCGTATTTCTTCGACGTCGTGAAGCAGATGCACCACGGCGCCACCGCCGACGGCTACCGCATGCTCGTCGCCGACTACTCCGGTGACGCGGCCGACGAACTCGCCACCGCGCTCGACCTGCTCGGCCAGGTCGACGGCCTCGTGCTGCTCTCGTCGAGGATTCCGACGAGCGGGCTGAAGGAACTCGCCAGGCAGGCCACCCCCGTCCTGCTCGTCAACCGGGTGGAACTGGGGGTCGATCTCCCCATGGTCGCGGTCGACAACTTCACCCCGATGATGGAGCTGTGCGGGCACCTCGCGAAGCTCGGCCACCGCCGGATCGTTTACGTCAAGGGCTCGGACCTGGCCTGGCAGAACCGCGAGCGGTGGCGGGCCATCGAAATGGCGAAGGTGCTCGGGATCGAGGCGACGGCGGTGCCGTCCGACGGGACCATCGAGGGTGGCTACGACGTGGTGGAGGAGGCGCTCACCCACGAGCCGACCGCCCTCGTCTGCTTCAACGACCTGACCGCTCTCGGCGTCATCTCGAAACTGCGTGAGCGCGGACTCCGTGTTCCCGAAGACATTTCGGTCACCGGCTTCGACGACATCGACATGGCGCGGCACCTGGCGCCGCGCCTGACCACGGTGGTGAGCCCGAAGATCGACCTGGGCGACCAGGCGTGGTCGCTGATGCGCGCCGCCCTGAACAACGAGACCACCACGTCTCCGCCGCTGATCTCCGCGGACGTCGTCATTCGCGAGTCGACGGGTCCCGTCCCGAGCTGAGCGGCATCGGCGGCCGAACCGTCGATCATCCATGTCACCCCGGCGCACGGTGCTGCGCCGGTGCGGTGAAGCAGGCCGACGCGACAGTCGTCGGTAAATCGTGTCTTTCCGGTCACCGGACAGGTCTCGGAAAAATTCTGTAATCGCTTTCTTGATGTTGCTCAGCTCACAATATAGTGTGTCAATAACCGAGGTACATGGCGTTCATGGACCGATTGGCCAAATGTAAGCATTTACAGGAGCGGATATGACACATCCCGGACCGGGTGCCGCGGCGAGGCGCTGGACACCGACCACCGCGACACGAGCCGTGAGCGGCATCGCGCCAGGATCGACGATCGCCCTCACCGGTTCGGGCGGCGGAATCCTCGAACCGGACACCGTGCTGAAGGCGCTCGAAGAGTGCTTTCTCACGACCGGATCGCCCAGGGACCTCACGATCGTGCACGCCCTCGGCATCGGTGACCGGGTGAGCCGCGGAACCAACCACCTCGCACACAAGGGCATGGTCAAGCGGGTCATCGGCGGGCACTGGACGTGGTCGCCGACGATGATCGAACTCGTCCGCAACGACGAGATCGAGGCGTACGCCTGGCCCGGCGGCGCGATCAGCCAACTGCTGCGGGAGATCGGCGCGCGCCGGCCGGGCCTCGTCACCGCCACCGGCCTCGACACGTTCGTCGACCCGCGGCACGGCGGCGGCAAGTTCACCCCGTCCGCCACCGAGGACCTCGTCGAACTCCTCACGCTGGACGGTCGTGAGTACTTGCGCTACAAGCCGTTTCCCGTCGACGTCGCCATCGTCCGCGGCGATTCCATCGACCCGTCCGACAACGTCACGTGCTCGGGGGAGGCCGCCCAGCTCGACGCGCTGGCCGTCGCCCAGGCGGCGAAGGCCTGCGGCGGCCGGGTCATCGTCCAGGTGAAGAATCTGCTCGACCGGCCGATCGACCCGCGGCTCGTGCACATCCCGGCGGTCCTGGTGGACGACGTCGTCCACGCGCCGGCCCAATGGCAGACGTACGCGGGAGAATTCGACCCGCAACTGTCCGGCGACGCGGCGAATGCCGGCTTCGGAGCCACGAACCACGACCCGATCCGCATGCTGATCGCCCGGCGGGCCGCCGCCGAGGTCCGGGACGGCGACGTCCTGAACGTCGGCTTCGGGGTGTCCGCCCTGGTCGTGGACGCGCTCGCCGAACAGGACCGCCTGGACGACGTCACACTCGCCATCGAGCAGGGGCTGATCGACGGCATCCCCGTCTCCGGCGATCTGTTCGGGGCCGCGCGCGGACCGAAGGTCGTGCACTCGTCGACCACCCAGTTCGACCTGTTCTCGGGCGGAATGCTCGACGTCAGCTGCCTGGGCATGGCCGAGGTCGACGTTACCGGCGCCGTCAACGTCAGCAAGATCGGCGGCGGCATCGTCGGACCGGGCGGGTTCATCGACATCTCCCAGAACTCGCCGCGCGCCGTGTTCTGCGGCACGTTCACCGCCCGCGGACTGGACGTCGAGATCGTCGGGGGAGAACTGGTGATCCGGCGGGAGGGGTCGGTGCCGAAGTTCGTCGACCGCGTCGACCAGGTCACCTACTCCGGCGCTCTCGCCGTCCGCGAGGGACGCGAGGCGGTGTACGTCACCGAACGCGCCGTCTTCGTGCTCACCCGGGACGGCCTCGAACTCGCCGAGATCGCGCCCGGCATCGACATCGATCGGGACATTTTGCCGCACATGGGATTCCGTCCGATCATCAAGAATCCACGCCTGATGGACGCGGGGCTGTTCGCCCCCGTCGCCGTACACATCTGAGGAGACAACCACATGCCAACCGGAAACAGTGTCATTCCGTCGTCGGTGCTCGGAACCGACGAACGCAAGCTCGTCGCGGAGTTCGTCGACGAACGGATCCGGCCGGTCGCCGGCGAACTGGACGAGACCGAGCGATTCCCCGAAGAGATCTACGCCGAGATGGGCAAGATCGGGCTCTTCGGCATCACGGTGCCCGAGAAGTTCGGCGGATTCGGCGGCACCGCCCTCGACTACCTGTTCGTCATGGAGTCGCTGTCCTACGGGTATGCGTCGGTGGCCGACCAGTGCGGCCTCGTCGAGATCCTCGGCAGCCTGCTCGGCAACTACGGCACCCCCGAGCAGCAGGAGCAGTACCTGCGCCCGATGCTCTCCGCCGAGAAGCGCTGCGCCTACGCGCTCACCGAACCGGGTTCCGGATCCGACCTCGGGTCGATCACCACGCGGGCGGTGCGCAGCGGCGACGGCTGGGTGCTCAGCGGCGAGAAGATCTACATCCACAACGCCCCGGTCGCGGACTTCGCGGTCGTCCTCGCCGTCACCGATCCCGAACTGGGGAAGCGCGGTGGCATCTCGGTGTTCCTGGTGGACGTCGACCGGCCCGGGGTCAGCCGCGCCTATCACGAACACAAGATGGGTCAGCGGGCATCCCAGGTCGGCGGTCTGGTGTTCGACTCCGTCCGGCTGTCGTCCGACGCGCTCCTCGGCGAGGAAGGCCAGGCGTTCGGCTACATGATGAAGGTGCTGGCCAAGGGCCGTCTCGGGATCTCGGGGCTGAGCCTCGGCATCAGCCGCGCCGCACTGGACGCCGCCACCCGGCAGTCCCTCGACCGCAGCCAGTTCGGCAAGCCGATCTCCGCGAACCAGGGCATCTCGTTCTCCCTCGCCACCGTGGCCACCGAACTGCGGGCCGGCACCGCGTTGTCGGTCGAGGCGGCGCGGGCCCTCGACACCGGTGCGGCGGACGCCGAGACGCTCTGCTCGATGGCCAAGCTGTACGCGTCGGAGGGATGCGTGCGGCACGCCGACGCCGCCGTGCAGGTGTTCGGCGGCAACGGCTTCATCCGCGGGTACGAGGTGGAGCGCCTCTACCGCGACGCCCGCATCACGAAGATCTACGAAGGCACCAGCGAAATGCAGCGGCTCATCATCAGCCGGGCAGTGCTCAAGGGTGCCGCGGGCACCGGCTCGGACGAACGATGACACCGGCGACCCGATCCGTCAGGGCGGCAGTCCGCGCCGTCGGCGTCGCCGCGGCGATCTCCGTCATGGCGAGTTCCGCCGTCGCCTGCTCGACGGGATCGGAACGGACCGAGCGGGACGGCGCCGCCGTCGACCGCGGCGACATGGTGATGGTCTCCGAGGTCCGGTCGCTGACCAACCCGTACGAGGCCGCGTGGGTGCAGGGCAGTCGCGCGTACGCCGAATCGCTGGGAATCGAATTGAAGGTGATCGTCTACGGCGGCGACTCGCAGAACGCGCTGTCGCAGCTGCAGTCGGTGCTCGCCGCGGGAAAGACCGTCCTGCTCAACATCAATCCGAACACGAGCGCCGACACCCCGGCGATCGTGCGTGCCGTGCAGAACAGCGGCGGGTGCGCGGTCACCCAGTGGAGCAAGCCTTCGGACCTGCACCCCTGGGACGTCGGGAACGGGTGGGCGTCGTACGTCGCCTACGACGGCGTCCAGCAGGGCGCCGACACCGGGAAGGCGCTCGTCGACTCGCTCGGCGGCACCGGCGGCGTGATCGCCCTGCAGGGGTTGCTCGCCAACGAGATCAGCCAGACCCGGTTCCAGGGCTTCCAGCAGGCCATGGACGGACAGTCCGGCGTCACCCTGCTCGACGACCAGCCCGCCGACTTCGACCGCAACAAGGCGTACACCACCACGCAGACCCTGCTCAACAAATACGGCGACCAGGTGAACGGCATCTGGGCCGCAACCGATTCCATGGCCCTGGGTGCCCTGCAGGCGGTGCGTGAAGCAGGCCGGGCGGGCGAGATCAAGATCGCCAGCGCCGCGGACGCCACCCCGGAAGGGCTGGGCGCCATCGCCGACGGCGAACTGCTCTCCACGTACACGACCGACCCCTATTTCAACGGCGCGATGGGCCTCGCCATCTGCTACCAGGCCATGACCGGGGAAATCGACGTCGCGTCGCTGCCCCCCGAGAACCGCGAATTCTATGTCGACCAGTCGCTGATCACCGCGAGCAACGTCGACCGGTTCCGCACCGTGCCGAGTGACGAGGAGATCGTGCGGTCCGTGCAGGATCCGTTCTCCCGCATCACCGGCCCGGTGGCCCGGTAACCCCCTCACCATTCACGAACCCACAATCTTCCGAAGGAGTGACGATGTCGACGACCGAAATGACGGGGGAGGTGACGACTCCCGCCGAAACTCGCCCGCCCGCGCGCACCGACAGACCCCGCGTGCGACGGTTGCTCTCCACCGCAGGCCCGCTCACCGCCCTGCTCGGACTGTGCGCTGTCTTCGCCGCACTGGCTCCCGGATTCGCGACGGCGAGCAACGCGATGGCGATCGTGGAGCAGGCCGCGATTCCCGTGGTCCTCGCGATGGGCGCCACCCTGGTGGTCCTGGTGGGCGGCGTGGACCTGTCGATCGAGGGCGTGATGGCGGCCAGCGGGCTGACGTTCGTCCTGCTCGCGGCGAACAGCGTCAACGGCAACGACCTCGGACTCCTCGCGGTCCTCATCGCGCTGGGTGTCGGGCTGCTCTTCGGAGTGGCGAACGGGGTGCTGCACGTTGTCGCCCGGGTGCCGTCCTTCCTCGTCACACTGGGAACCTGGTTCGTCGGGCTCGGTGTCGCCACCGTGCTCTTCGGCACCGCCACCCCCCAACTCGCCGACCCGTCGCTCGCCGCCTGGGCGGGTGGCCACTGGCTCGGACTGCCCGTCGTCGTGGTGTTCGCGCTCGCCGCCGTGGCCGTGACGGTGGTGCTGTGCAAGGGAACCCGGCTGGGCATGCACACCTACGCGATCGGCGGCGACGAGTCGACCAGCCGCCTGGCGGGTGTCCCGGTCGGGCGCACCAAGATCATCCTGTTCGCCGTGGCCGGACTGCTGTCCGGGCTCGGGGGAGTGCTGGCCACCATCCGGCTCGGTGTCGGCGACGTGAGCGTCGGATCGGGAAGTCTGTTCCTCACCCTGTCCGCGGTGGTCGTCGGCGGCACCCTGCTGTCCGGCGGTCGCGGTGGACCGCTGCACTCCCTGGTGGGTGTGCTGCTCCTCGTGGTACTCGGCAACGGGCTTCTCCTCTCGGGCGCCAGCCCGTACATCCAGCAGGGCGCGCAGGGACTCATCATCGTGGTCGCGGTGATCGCGACCGGGTGGCCCGCCCGCAGTCGATTGAGGGTCGTGAAATGACATCTCTCCTGGAACTCCGCAACGTCACGAAGAAATTCGGACCCAACACCGTCCTCGACGACGTGAGCCTGTCCATCGCTCCCAACGAGGTGGTGGGACTGATCGGCGAGAACGGCGCCGGCAAGTCGACACTGCTCAAGATCCTCGCGGGAGTGCACCGCCAGGACGGCGGCCGGATGGTCCTCGGCGGGCGCGACGTGAGCTTCTCGAGCCCGGCCGACGCCGCAGGCCATGGAATCGGGGTCGTGCATCAGGAGCAGTCGCTGCTGCCGAACCTCACCGTCGGCCAGAACCTGATCCTCGGGCACGAGGCCGACACCGCCCGCGCCGGATTCCTCCGCCGGCGCCGGATCCGCGCCCGCGCCCAGGACATGCTGTCCGTGGTCGAGTCGACGGTCGACCCCGGTGCGCTCACCGAAACGCTCGGTTTCGCGCAGCGCCAGATGGTGGAGGTGGCGCGCGCCGTCGCGTCCCGGCAGACCGAACACCCGCCGCTGCTCATCCTCGACGAGCCGACGTCGGTCCTCGAACCCGAGGACGTCGAGGTGCTCCACCGCCGGGTGACCGCCCTCAAGGAACGCGGTTCCGTCATCTTCGTCTCCCACCGCCTCGACGAAGTCCTCCGCTTCTCCGACCGCGTGTACGTGCTGCGCGACGGCAAGGTCGTCGGCGAACGGATCGCCGCGGCGGCAACCGAATCCGAGCTGTACCAGCTGATGATCGGCAAGGGTGCGGCCGAGGAGATCTACTCGTCGGAACGCAAGCGCGCCGTCCCCCACACCGGCACGCCGACTCTGTCGGTCCGCAACCTCACGTGCGGCGGCAAGGCGAAGGGCGTCTCGCTCGACGTCCACGCAGGCGAGATCGTGTCGGTGGTGGGGGTGGTGGACTCCGGCCGCGAGGAGGTGGCCCGCGCCGTGTTCGGCGCCGTCCCCGTCGACTCCGGAACCGTCGAGATCGACGGGCAGCGTTCGGCGCCCCGATCACCCGCGGACGCCGTGCTGTCCGGTGTCGCGTACGTTCCCGCCGAGCGTCGCGTCGAGGGCATGATCGCCGGGGCGACCGTCGCGCAGAACATCGCGACGGTGCATCCGGTGAAGGCGGGCGGCGGCCGGATCTCCTCCGGCGCCCGGGTGCAGGAGACCGCGCGCACCTGGATCGACAAACTCGGCATCCGGCCCGCCGACCCCGACGCCGACATCGCCCGACTGTCGGGCGGCAACCAGCAGAAGGCCGTGGTCGCCAAGTGGATCCTGGGCGACGGCCTGAAGGTGCTGGTGCTCGACCATCCCACCCGCGGGCTCGACATCGGCGCGAAGGAAGACCTGTACGCCCTGTTCCGCGACCTGTCCGAGCGGGGAGTCGCGATCCTGGTGCTCGCCGACACCCTGGACGAGGCGATCGGTCTCGGCCACCGCGTGATCGTGATGCGCGACGGCGAGATCACCGCCGAGTTCGACTCGCCGCCCGGAAACCCGCCCAGCAAACTCCAACTCCTCGAGAAGATGATGTGATCGCCGTGGCAACAAGAACTTCCACCGAGAGGACTTCCGCCGAGACGCGCGCACCCGGGGGTGCCGCGGCCGCGGTGTCCCGGACGACGCGGGACCGGCTGCGCCTGGCGGGACCGTCGGTCGTGCTGGTCGCGCTCGTGCTCCTCGTCGCGCTCGCCGAACCGAACTTCCTGTCGATGAACGCTCTCGCGGTGGTCTCGGCGCAGGCGGTCCCGATCCTGCTGCTCGGGCTGGGCCAGATGTTCGTCATCCTCACCGGCGGCATCGACCTGTCGGTGGCGGCACTCGCGTCGCTCGCCACGGTGATCCTGGCGACGGCGATCGGTTCGCTCGGTCCGCTCGCCGTCGTCGTCACCCTGGTGGCGCTCACCCTGATCGGTGCGCTGACCGGTCTGCTGATCGTGTTCGGGCAGGTCCCGTCGTTCGTCGTCTCGCTCGGCGCCCTGGGATTCTGGGGTGCGGTCGCGCTCGTCGCCTCGGGGTCGACCACCATCTACATCAGCGAAGGGTACGAAGCGATCTTCTGGCTCAGTTCGTGGACGGTGCTCGGACTGCCGATGGCGGTGTGGGCGGGCGTGGCCGCGGTGGCCGCGGTGTTCTGCGCGATGCGGTTCTCGCCGCGGGGCAACGTCTTCCACCTCGTCGGGCTGGGGGAGATCGCGGCGATGATGAGCGGCGTCCGGACCCGGGCCGTCCGGGTCGGAGCCTTCGCCCTGTCCGGCTTCTTCGCGGGAGCCGCGGGTATCGTGCTGTCGGCTCAGCAGCAGAGCGCCGCACCGCAACTCGCTGATTCGCTGCTGCTCCCCGCGATCGCCGCGGTACTGGTCGGTGGTTGCGCGATCACCGGTGGAATCGGCGGCGCGTGGCGGGTGCTCGTCGGCGCCCTGGTGGTCACCGTCCTCCGGGTGGGGGGTTCGGTGGCCGGCATCGACCCCAGCTTCCAACAGATCGTGTACGGCGTGGTCGTCATCGTCGCGGTCGCCGTGACGCTCGACCGCAGCCGGCTCTCGATCATCAAATAAGACCCTGTGTCAGTGTGAGATTCGAAGGAGAACGATGAGTACGACGGCACGCGGTGCGGTGATTCACGAAGTGGGCGGCAAATGGGAGGTCGACGATCTCGTCCTCGCCGAGCCCGGTCCCGGGGAGGTGCGGATCAAGGTGATGGCATCCGGGCTGTGCCACTCCGACGATCACCTCGTCACCGGCGACATCCCCAACACGCTGCCGCTGGTCGGCGGTCACGAGGGTGCCGGGGTGATCGACGCGGTCGGTCCCGGGGTCACCCGGCTCGCCGTCGGCGATCACGTCGCCACCGCCTACCTCCCCGCCTGCGGAACTTGCGCCTGGTGCGCGCAGGGGATGCAATATATCTGCGATACGGGGGCCGGTATGGAGGCTGGTTTCATGCTCGACGGAACGGCGCGGTTCACCACGCAGTCGGGGCGGCCGATCGGCGCGATGCAACGCCTCGGCACGTTCGCGAACTACCTCGTCACGTCCCAGGCGCAGGCCGTGAAGATCGACGAGGACATCCCCTTCGACGTGGCCTGCCTGGTGTCGTGCGGGGTCGCGACCGGCTGGGGCTCCGCCGTGAACGGCGCGGGGGTCCGCCCGAGGGACACCGCCCTGATCGTCGGTGCCGGCGGTGTGGGGATCAACGCCGTGCAGGGCGCCCACCACGCCGGTGCCGCACACGTCGTGGCCGTCGACCCGGTCGCGTTCAAACGCGAACGCGCCCTCGAACTCGGGGCCACCCACGCGTACGCGTCGCGCGACTCGTCGAGGCCGCGGGCCGCATCACGGTGGGCGGGCCGCTCGACGAGGCGAGTGAGCTGGGCCCGATGATCGACGCCGGCCACCTCGAGAAGGTGCTCGGGCACATCGACGCGGCGCGGCGGGACGGCGCGACCGTCCTCACCGGCGGCGCCCGACTCTGCGGAGAGCGCTGGGGGAGCGGGCATTTCGTCGCCCCCACCATCCTCGACGGCGTGGCCGAAGAGTCCGCCGCCTTCCAGGAGGAGATCTTCGGTCCCGTCCTCACCGTCACCCGGTTCAGCGACGTCGACGACGCCATCCGGCTCGCCAACGCCACGGAATACGGTCTCGCCGGGTCGATCTGGACCAAGAACATCGACAAGGCGCTGCGGGTGGCGAAGGAGATGTGCAGCGGCCGCGTGTGGGTGAACACCACCATCGACGGCGCCCCGCAACTGCCCGCGGGCGGCATGAAGCAGAGCGGGTTCGGCCGCGAGATGGGGCAGGCCGGATTCGACGAGTTCACCGACGTCAAGACCATTCAGATCCGCACCGGACCGCGCACCCGCGTGTTCCCGAACTGGACCGGAGGCAACCGATGAGTGCCGGCACGTACGACTACGTCATCGCAGGCGGCGGCACCGCGGGGTGTGTGCTGGCCGGACGGCTGACCGAGGACCCGACGGTCCGGGTTCTCCTGCTCGAGGCCGGCGGCAACGACCGGCATCCGTTCATCCATGTTCCCGCGGGGTTCGCGAAACTCACCTCGAGCAAATACGACTGGGGATTCTCGAGCGTCCCGCAGGAGCATTGCAACGGGCGCGTCATCCCGCTCGCTCAGGGCAAGGTCATCGGCGGCGGCGGCTCGATCAACGCCCAGGTGTTCACCCGCGGCGCGCACGAGGACTACGACGAGTGGGCGCTCAAATACGGTTGCGCCGGATGGTCGTTCGACGAGATCCAGAAGTACTTCCTCCGGTCCGAGGACAACGAGCGGCTGTCGGCGCCGTATCACGGGACCGACGGCCCGCTCGGGGTCTCCGATCCCGTGAACCCCCATCCGCTGTCGAAGTCGTTCGTCCAGGCGGGGCAGGAATTCGGGTTGCCGTTCAACGGCGACTTCAACGGCGATCACCAGCACGGTGTCGGCCTCTACCAGACGACCACGAAGAACGCCCGCCGGTGCAGCGCCGCGGTCGCGTACCTCGCACCCTCCAGGAAGCGGCCCAACCTGACGGTCCGGGAGAACGTCACCGTGTCGCGGGTTCTGCTCGACGGCGGCCGCGCCACCGGGATCGAGGTGCTCACCCCGCACGGCGTGGCGACGTTCCGCGCGTCGCGCGAGGTGCTCGTCGCTGCGGGCGCGTTCGGATCACCCAAGATCCTGCAGCTGTCGGGAATCGGTCATCCCGACGACCTCCGGGACGCGAACGTCGGGGTGACCCATGCCCTTCCGGGTGTCGGCCGAAACCTGCACGATCACTGTGACCTCGACGTCATCTACGAACTCCGCGAATACCAGAGTCTCGACCGCCTGAACCTGATCCGTCCGGCCACAGCCAAGGCGGGTCTCGAGTACGCGGCCTTCCGGCGGGGTCCGCTGGCGTCGACCGTCGTCGAGGCGGGCGGGTTCAGTTTCGGGCACGCGGGGGAGTCGATCCCGGACCTGCAGTTCCACTTCCTGCCCGCCGCCGGCGTCGAGGCAGGGGTCGCGGCGGTCCGCCCGGGATACGGCTGCACCCTGAACTCGTACGCGCTGCGGCCGGAGAGCCGCGGCTCAGTGAAGATCAGGTCGAACGATCCCACCGCCCAGCCGCTGATCGACCCGAACTTCCTCGCCACCGACTTCGACCTCGAGTCGAGCATCGAGGGTCTGCGGCAGAGCCGGGAGATCATGGCGCAGTCGTCGATGGCCCGGCACATCAAGGCCGAGCACCTGGCCGGCGGCCTGTCCGTGAACACCAAGGACGACTACGTGAAGTTCGTTCGCGCATACGGTCGTACGTCGTACCACCCGGTCGGCACGTGCGCGATGGGCGTTGGCGACGAGGCCGTGGTCTCACCGGAACTGAAGGTGAGGGGCATCGAGGGTCTGCGGGTGGTCGACTCGTCCGTCATGCCGCGGATCGTCAGTTCCAACACGCAGGCTCCCACCGTGATGATCGCCGAGAAGGCCGTCGATCTGATCCGTGGGGAAGGATGATCGGATGACCACTTTTTCCGGAGTGACCGAAGCCGTCGCCAGGGAGGCCGTCGAACTCGCCCTGCCGTCGATCGAGAATCTCTCCCACCGAGGTCCGGGGCACCTCGTCGTGCTCCGGCCCGGCGTCTCCCCGTCCGCTGATGCGGAGTTGCCCGTCGTCTACCGCCGCAGCTGGGGTGAGAAGAAGGACTGGCGCGGGCCCTACGACGCGATCGCCGAGTCGAAGGCACGGATCAGCTGGACCACCGGACTGCCGTCGCACACCGTGCAGCAACTGCACCCGTACCTCTACCAGCCGGGCTGGACCAAATGGGGTGGCAGCGCCGTGGGCGAGGGCGGGCTCGTCGTGGCATACAGCGGCGACAAGTGGTTCCACGACCAGTTCTATTCGGAACTCGTCGTCTCGGCGATCAAGGTGGTGTGCCTCCGGGAGATCGACGCCGTGTTGCGCGACCCGGGCACCCTGTTCCTCGGCGACGGAGGCGAGAAACCGTGAAGGGGACCGACAGCCGGACGTTCGGGCGCGCCGGCTTCGACGTCACCCTCCTCGGCTACGGCGGTGCGCCCATCGGCAACATCTTCCGGCCGATCCCCGAGACGGACGCCCAGGCGCAGATCGCCGAGGCGTGGAACATGGGTGTGCGGTCGTTCGACACCGCTCCCATGTACGGGCACGGACTGTCCGAGCACCGGGTCGGCCACGCACTGCTGACGAAGGACCGCGAAGACTACGTGTTGTCCACGAAGGTGGGACGCACACTGACACCCGCGGCCCGTGGGTCGTTCGACACCGGGATCTGGGTGGACACACCGCCGTTCCGGGCCGACTTCGACTACTCGTACGACGCGGTGCTGCGGCAGGTGGAGGACAGCCTGCAGCGCATGTGCCAGGACAGGTTCGACATCCTCTACGTGCACGACGTCGACCGGTACACGCACGGCGACGCCCAGCCCGGGCGGTTCGCGGAGGCGCTCGCGGGTGCGTTCCCCGCGCTGATCCGGTTGCGGGACGAGGGCGTGGTCCGGGCGATCGGTATCGGGGTCAACGAGGCCGACGTCTGCGTCGACGCCCTCCAACGCGTCGACCTCGACTGCGTTCTCCTCGCGGGCAGATACACACTGCTCGAACAGGATCCGGTGACGGACCTGCTGCCGCTCGCGGCGGAGCGCGACGTCGCGATCGTGCTCGGCGGCGTGTTCAACTCGGGCGTCCTGGCCACCGGCGCGGTGCCCGGCGCGAAGTTCAATTACCAGCCGGCGTCGGAAGAGGTGCTGGGCCGGGTACGCGACATCGAGAAGTTCTGTGCGCGTCACGACGTTCCGTTGGCGGCGGCGTCGATTCAGTTCGCGGCCGCGCATCCCGCCGTGCGGGAACTTCTGCTCGGCGCCCGGAACTGCGACCAGTTGCGGCAGAACGCGGCCTGGCTCGAACACCCGATCCCGGCCGAATTCTGGCAGGACCTGCGCGCCGCGGGACTGATCCTGGAGGAGGCGCCCACCCCGACCTGACCGCCGGTCACATCGTGTACGGCGACGTCGAGTTCTGCAGTTCCTCGAGGAAATCGGAGGGGACCGTCGGCCGGTCCGGGGGCCAGTCGCCGGCCAGTTGATCGGCCCGGAGATCCGCGACCAGGGCGACGACGAGGGGCCCGCCGTCGGGAAGTATCCGGTGAAGTCCGCGCGCCGCGCAGATCGAGGCGATGGACGCGAGTGCCTGCTTCGCCTCGTCTTCGCGGCCCGCCGCGGCGAGGCACGCCACCCGCAGCCGCTCGGCCAGCAGGTGGGCGCGGTTGCGGCCGGTGCCCGCCAGCCGGTCGGTCCACTCCTGCGCCCATCCGCACGCCGTCTCGATGTTCTCGCGGGCCCCGGTGGCGAGCAGCATCCGAACCGCGGTGGCCTCCTCGACCTGTGCGACGATCTCGTCGATGCCCGAGACCGGGCGCCGCCGGTTCTCGTAGCGGACCGGGTCCGGCGCGCCGAGGCTCGGATGCGCGGTGATGCCGAGTCGCCGGCGTTCGTTCTCGACGCGGGCCCGCAGGCGGGCGAGGGAGAACGTCCCGGCCACCTCGAGTCCGGCATGGAGGCGTTTCGTCGCTTCCTCCCGGTCTCCGCGCAGCGCCTTGACGTGCGCTCCGGTGACGAAGCGGGCGACCTTGAAATCCACCCCGCCGGTCTCGATGGCCAGGGTGTATCCGTCGTCGAGGAGACGCTCGGCCTCCTCGACGTCCCCGCGTTCGTAGAGCACCTCACCGAGCAGCGACCCCGCGAGCCGGGCGGACGGTGCGCGCGGCCCGCCCAGTTTCCGGCCGGCTCGGCGGGCGCGCCGGAAACGGTCGACGGCGTCGTCGATGTCGAGTTGCTCATACGATGCGACACCCAGATAACTCTGGCCGTGAACGACGTTGTGCGGTCCCTTGTTCCGCTCGTAGAAGGGCCGCCCGACTTCCTGGATCCTGCGTACTTCCGCGAAGTCGAAGCGGTAGACCGCGGCGAACGTGGTGACGTTGAACGCGGCGCACACCACCCACGGGTGCAGCGACTCCGGCCTCGCGAGGCAGTCGCCGACGAGTTCGTCGATCCGTTCGGTGCGGTCGCTGCGCAGTTCGGCCACGGCACGCACCACGCCCGCCTCCGCCCGCAGATCCGCCGTGTCGGTCGCGCTCGCGTCGCCGTGGGCGAGTGCCCGTTCGGCTCGTTCGAGTGCCCGCTCGGCGACCGTGGTCCGGTTCGCCATCGCATTCGCCCACGCCGTCGTGACCTGCAGCCGGGCGCTCGCGGCGACGAGACCTGGCGGCAGCATGTCGACCACCGCGGACAACGTCGCCGACTGCGACTGCTCGAGCAGCAACAGCCCGTCGGCCTCGACGAGTTCCACTGCGCGTTGCTCTTCGCCGCCGGCGAGGGCGTGCTCGACGGCCTCGCGGAGCAGGCTGTGGTCGCAGAACCAGCGGGAAGCGGCGCGGTGCAGTTCCCGGACGCGGTCGGGCTGGTCGCGTTCGAGCCTGCGGCGCAGGAATTCGGCGAACAGGGTGTGGTAGCGGAACCACGTTCGCTCGTCGTCGATGTGGCGCAGGAACAGGTCCCGGTCCTCGGCCGCCTCGAGCATCGCCTGCCCGCGCGACGTGCCTGCGAGGGTATTGGCAAGACTGCCGCACGTACGTTCGGTGATCGAGGTGGCCAGCAGGAAGTCGAGCATCTCGGGTTCGAGGGTGTCGAGGACGTTCTCGGCGAGGAATTCGCCGATCGCGTGGTGGCGCCCCGACAGTCCGGCGATCAGCTCCGACGGATCCGCACGCCCGCGCAGCGACAGCGACGCCAGTTGCAGCGCCGCCACCCAGCCGTCGGTGGAGTCGCGCAGTTCCGTGACGTCCTCGCTGTCGAGGGGCAGTCCGCCGAGGTCGACGAGGAACGACCGCGCCTCGGAATCGTCGAAACGCAGTTCCGAATAATCGATTTCGACGAGTTCGTCCTTGACTCGCATGCGGCTCATCGGCAACCCGGCCCGGGTCCGGCTCGTCACCACGACCTGCAGGTGGTGGCACCCGTTGTCGAGGAGGAACTCCAGCGCGGCGATCGTCGTGGGTTCCGACACGCGCTGCCAGTCGTCGATGATCAGGGCGATCCGTTCGCCACTCTCGTGGATCTGGTTGACGAGCGAGGTGAGCACGTACCGTTCGGCCTCGTCGTCGTGCTCCTCGAGGACCTGGCCGAGTTCCTTCGCCAGGTTGGGGCGCACACGGCGGATCGCCTCGATGAGGTGCGCGACGAACCACACCACATTGTCGTCGTCGCTGTCGACGGTCAGCCACGCGACCGCCACCCCCTCGTCAGCGAGGACGTTCCGCCACTGGGCGGCGAGGGTGCTCTTGCCGAATCCGGTGGGACCGTGGATCACGGTCAGCAGGCGACGGCGGCCGGCCCGCAGCAGGTCGATCAGCCGGTCGCGCTCGACGAGTTGCCGGGTCGCGGCGGGCGGCCGGAACCGGGTGGCAGGCGCGGGCGGCGGCGTCGACGTATATTTCGCCCGTCCCGTCGTGGACGTCCGGAACGGCCCGGAGACGGTCGAGATCGTGCCGTGCGAGGAGTCCTCGGTGTGATGGACACCGGGGTCGACGGGCATCGCCATCTCGTCCACGGCCAGACCGTGGTGCCGTTCGACCTCGCGCAGTTCGTCCCCGAAGGCGGCGGCGGACGCGGGGCGATCCTCCGGTTTCCCGGCCATCGCCCGCTGGATCACGGCGCTGAGGTCCTCCGGGAATCCCTCGCTGCGCAGGTCCGGGACGGGCTGGGTGGTGATGCGCAGGAACTGCGCGATCACCTCCTCGCCGTTGTGCCGTTCGAACGCGGCGTGCCCGGTGATCGCGCTGAACAGGGTCGCGCCGAGGCTGTACACGTCGGACGCGGCGGTCGGGGTGCGCCCCGACAGCACTTCCGGTGCGGTGAACGCGGGGGAACCGGTGACGGTGCCCGCCGTCGTCTCGAACGCCCCCGACATCCGGGCGATCCCGAAATCGGTGAGCTGTGGTTCGCCGTACTCCGTGAGCAGGATGTTTCCCGGTTTGACGTCCCGGTGGAGTATGCCGACCCGGTGTGCTGTCTCGAGCGCACCCGCGAGTTTCACCCCGATCCGCAGGGCGTCGCTCCAGGGGATGGGCCCGCGCCGCCGGATCTGAACGTCCAGC
This sequence comes from Rhodococcus pseudokoreensis, assembly GCF_017068395.1. NCBI lineage: Bacteria > Bacillati > Actinomycetota > Actinomycetes > Mycobacteriales > Nocardiaceae > Rhodococcus > Rhodococcus pseudokoreensis. Next base: position 6,161,791 of record NZ_CP070619.1, read on the forward strand.
GAATCGTGGGGGTGGTACTGCATCACGATGTACGGCCTGCCGGTGTCGGTGGTCCCGACCTGCATGATGTTGACGATGTGCGGGTGGCCACTCAGCCTGCCCATGGCGCGTTGCTCCCGCAGGAAGCGTTCGAGATTCTCGGCGTCGAGCGCCGAGGTGAGAACCTTGACCGCCACCGTCCGGTCGAGTTCCGGTTGCGCGCACCGATATACCACCCCGAACCCACCGTGCCCGATCTCCTTGGCGTCCTCCAGCCCGACCGCGGACAGCTCGGCCGTGAAGGTCGCAGTCATCGACTCACGCTGGGTGGCGAGCGGGTCGAAATCGGTCATGCCACCACCTCTTCGCTCGCCATCGAGCATATCGCGGCACGGGTGACGCCGAGGCCGTCCCGGCGTGCGTTCCCGTGCCGGAATCACGGACAATCGAGCGATGCCACACGTGCGGAAAGTCGTGGATCTGTCCCACACCATCGGGCCCGGGATGCAGGTGTATCCCGGCGACCCGGTGCCGACCCTGACCCGGCACTGCACCCTCGAGCGCGACGGCTACAACGTCCTGGACGTCCGGATCGGGTCGCAGTCCGGGACGCACGTCGACGCCCCGGCGCACCTGACAGCGGGGGCGGCGACCATCGACCGGCTGGCACCGGAGCTGTTCGTCGGCCGCGGCATCGTGTTCGACGTGCGCGGGCTCGGTGCACGGCAGCGGATCACCCCGGATCTGATCGGGTCCCGCGCGGACGACGTCCGGCCGGGCGACATCGCCGTGTTCCATACCGGATGGTCTCGGTTCTACGGAACGGACGCCTATTACACGCATCCGTTCGTCGCCCCCGCGCTGTGCGCACTGCTGCTCGACCGGGGAGTGCGGACGTTCTGCCTCGACGCCCCGAGCGTCGACGAGACACCGGACGACGAGCACGCCGATGCCGGATATCCGGTTCACCACCTGATCGCCGACGCGGGCGGCGTGATCGGCGAGAACCTGTGCCGGCTCGACCGGATCGACTTCCCGGACCCGCTCGTCAGTCTCCTGCCGATCTCCCTCGAGGACGGCGACGGAGCCCCCACCCGCGCCGTGGCGATGCACCTGGAATAGCGCGCTCAACCACCGGCGACGGACTGCAGGATCTGCAGTTCCTGCCCGGGGGTCACCGCGGTGCCGACGCCGCCGAGGAGCCGGACGTCCTCGCCGTCCACGTAGACATTGACGTACCGCCGCAGGGCGCCGGTCTCGTCCCGGATCCGGCGGCCGAGGATCGGGAACTCGCCCGCCAGGACGTCGAGCACCTGGGAGACCGTCGAGGCGGAGTCGAGGGGCACGTTCACGGAGCGTTTTCCGCCGACGATCGACGCCAGCGCCCGCGGAACCCGAACGGTGACGCCCTCGCTCATGATTCGATCACCCCGGCCCGCACACACAGCACGTCGGGCAGGTGCGCCGCCACCGTGCGGAAGGTTGCGCCCTCGTCGGCGCTCCCGTAGACCTCGCCGCCGCGCGTGCCGAAATACACGCCGACCGGGTCGGCGGTGTCCACCGCGGCGGCGTCGCGGAGCACCACGTTGTAGTCGAGTTTGGGCAGCCCGCTGTCGAGGCGCGTCCAGCTGTTCCCGGCGTCCTCGCTCCGGTAGACGGCCAGCCGGCCGTCCGGCGGGATGCGCTCTCCGTCCGCCTTGATCGGTACCACCCACACCGTTCCCTCGCGGCGGGGATGGGTGAGCATCACGAACCCGAAGTCCGTCGGCAGCCCGTCCGCGATCGACTTCCACGTGTCGCCGCTGTCGTCGGAGCGGTAGACCCCGTGATGGTTCTGGGCGTACAACCGGTCGGGGGCGACGCCGTCGCGGGCGATCTTGTGGACGCACTGGCCGAACTCCGGGTTCGGATCCGGCAGGAAGTAGGCCGTGATTCCGGTGTTGCGCGGCTCCCAGGACGCACCCCCGTCCGTGGTGCGGTACACGCCGCCGGTGCTCATCGCGACGTGCACGGTGTTCTCGTCCTGCGGATGCGGGACGACGGAATGCGCTGCGGCACCGCCGTATCCGGCTCCCCATTCCGGCCGGTGCGGGTGATCCCACAGCCCGCGTTCGAGGTCGAAATGCTCGCCGCCGTCGACCGACCGCCACACCGAGATGGGCTCGCACCCCGCCCACACGACCCCGGGACGGTCGTCCGTGTCGGGCCGGATCTGCCACACCCGCTCGAGTGCGGCGCCGTCGCCGTCGCCGAAACGGATGGCGCCGTGGTCCGGTTCGGTCCAGGTGGCACCCAGATCGTCGGAATGCGCGACGGTCGGACCCCAGTGTTCGGACCGGACACCGACCAGGATGCGGGTGCGCCCACCGCGCGTGTCGATCCCGATGCTCGGAATCTCGTTCATCAGGAAATGCGGGCCCGACAACGACCACGTGGCGCGGTCGCTGCTGGTGGCGAGCCAGAGGCCCTTCTTCGTTCCGATCGCGAGCAGGACGGTGTCGGCTGCGCTCATGAATCCATCGGACCACTCGGCCCGCCGGATGGCAACGACCGGGCGGGAACTCTCAGCGGGCGGGTCCGTGCCCGATCCGCGCCCGCAGGTGGCTCAGCGCGCGGTGCTGCGCGACGCGGACGGCTCCCGGTGTGGTGTCCAGGACCCGTGCGGTCTGTTCCGCCGACATTCCCACGATGACGCGCATGAAGAGGATCTGCTGGTGCCGGACCGGGAGGGTCTCGACGAGCAGTCCCATCTCGCCGCGCAGTTCGTCGCGCAGGACGTGGTGTTCGGGGCCGTCCTCGACGTCCACCACGTGGTGTGCCGCGGCAGCGCGCGCGGTCGGCGGTACGGACATCCGGGTGGCGCGTCGCCGCGCGTCGGACACCTTGTGTGCTGCGATGCCGAAGATGAACGACAGCAACGACTTTCCCTGGTTCCGGTACGTCCGCAGCGCGCTCATCAATGCGAGGCACACGTCCTGGGTGACGTCGTCGGCGGTCGTGTGCGGGTGATCCACCGATTCGAGGCGGGTCGTGCAGTAGCGGTGCACGAGCGGGTGCGCGATGCGGAGAACCTCTTCGACGGCGTCTTCGTCGCCCGCCGCCGCGTACGGCGCGAGTCGTTCCAACTCGGCTCTGGCGTCCAATTCGATCATGGCGTTCTCCCTGTTCCTGCGGCTGCATCCAGCCTCGGCGGAACACGTGATCGTCGATAGGCACCGAAGGGTGCGGAAGTACCCACCCCGGGTTTCGGCCGGGACTGCATAGCGGGATCTAGGACACGCGCTAGATGAGCGCAGATTCGGCAACAGAGGTTGTTACCTTCGTGGCCATGGACCCTGTCCGTAACCCCTATGCACCCGGCGCGGGGCAACGCCCGCCGGAGCTGGCGGGACGTACCAGGCAGCTCGACGCGTTCGACGTGGTGCTCGAGCGGATCGCGCGCGGTCGCCCGGAGCGCAGTGTGATGCTGACGGGTCTGCGCGGGGTCGGGAAGACGGTCCTGCTGAACCACCTGCGGTCGGCCGCCATCTCTCGGCGGTGGGGAACCGGGAAGATCGAGGCCCGCCCGGATCAGGATCTGCGGCGGCCGCTGTCCTCGGCGTTGCACATGGCGATTCGGGAGATCGCGGGCGCGCACCGCGACCCCGACCGGGTCGAGGAGTTCCTCGGAACCCTGAAGTCGTTCGCTCTGCGTGCGACAGCCGACAAGGGCATGCGCGAGCGGTGGCAGCCGGGAATCGACGCGCCCGCGGTGAAGGGTCGCGCCGATTCCGGGGACATCGAGATCGACCTGGTGGAACTGCTGCTCGACGCGTCGTCCCTGGCCCGCGACGTCGGCGTCGGGATCGCACTGTTCATCGACGAGATGCAGGACCTCGGCGCCGCGGACGTCTCCGCGGTGTGCGGGGCCTGCCACGAACTCAGCCAGGACGCGGCCCCGCTGATCGTGGTCGGTGCCGGACTGCCGCACCTGCCCGCGGTGCTGTCGGCGTCCAAGAGCTACTCGGAGCGGTTGTTCAGCTACCACCGCATCGACCGGCTGGACCGGGTGTCCGCGGACCGGGCGCTGATCGCGCCCGCCGAACGCGAGGACGTGAAGTTCACCGACGAGGCGCTCGACGCGTTGTACGCCGCGGCCGACGGCTACCCCTATTTCGTCCAGGCGTACGGCAAGGCGACGTGGGACGTGGCCGCGGCGACGCCGATCACGGAGGAGGACGTGCGGGTGGCGGAGCCGACCGCCGAGGAGGAACTGGCGGTCGGGTTCTTCGGTTCACGGTACGAGCGCGCGACGCCGGCCGAGCGGGAGTACATGCGCGCGATGGCCGACCTCTCCGGGGACGACGGCCCGGTCGCGACGGCGGCGATCGCGTCCGAACTGGGCCGCAAACCCGCGTCGCTGTCCCCGGCGCGGGACGGGCTGATCAAGAAGGGCCTGATCTATTCGGCCGAGCGCGGGTCGATCGGATTCACCGTGCCGCACTTCGGGAAGTACCTGCGCGCGCAGCACGACTAGCGCGATCTAGCGAATTCTACGGTTTTGCGTAGAAAGCCGAAGATTGTCCTGTCGAGTGCCGGACGCTGGCCCTCGCCGCCGCTCCGGCGCATCCTGGAAGGACGACGAAGGGATCAGCGATGTCGGACACTGTCGCCCGCAAGGTCATCGGTGAACACCTCCTCGACGGCCGGATGGAACCGGGCGAGGAGATCTCGATCCGAATCGACCAGACCCTCACCCAGGACGCCACCGGAACCCTGGTGATGCAGGAACTCGAGGCGCTCCACCTCGACCGCATCAAGACCGAGTTGAGCGTGCAGTACGTCGATCACAATCTGCTGCAGGCCGACGAGAAGAACGCCGAGGACCACGAGTTCCTCCGCACCGCCGCCCTGCGGTACGGGCTGTGGTTCTCGAAGCCGGGCAACGGCGTCTCTCATCCCACCCACATGCAGCGCTTCGGCGTTCCCGGCAAGACCATGGTCGGTTCCGACTCGCACACCCCGGCGGCGGGATCGCTGGGCATGCTCGCGATCGGCGTCGGTGGGCTCGAGGTCGCCATGGCGATCGCGGGTCAACCTCTCCACCTCCGGATGCCCCAGGTCTGGGGTGTGGAGTTGACCGGCAGGCTCCCCGAGTGGAGTTCGGCGAAGGACGTCATCCTCGAGATGCTCCGCCGCCACGGCGTCAAGGGCGGGCTCAACAGGATCATCGAATACCACGGTGAGGGACTCGCGACGTTGACGGCGATGGATCGTCACGTCATCGCGAACATGGGCGCCGAATTGGGCGCCACGACGTCCATCTTTCCCTCGGACGACGCCGTCCGCGCGTTCCTCCGCTCCGAGGGCAGGGAAGACGATTTCGTGGAACTGTGCGCCGATCCAGGCGCGGAGTACGACGTGCACGAACAGCTCGACCTGTCGACGATCGAGCCGCTGATCGCGAAACCGTCGTCACCGGGAAACGTGGTGCCCGTCCGGGACGTCGCCGGTGAGGACGTCAGTCAGGTGGTGATCGGGTCGTCCGCCAACCCCGGACTGCGCGACTTCGCGATCGCTGCGGCTATGGTGTCGGGGCGGCAGACCGACCCGAGCGTGAGCTTCGACGTCAATCCGAGTTCGCGGGAGATCCTCTCCGACCTCACCAAGATGGGCGCCACGCTCGAACTCGTCGTGGCAGGCGCGCGGATACATCAATCCGGATGCATGGGTTGTATCGGGATGGGACAGGCGCCGGCGACCGGCCGGAATTCTCTCCGGACGATGCCCCGCAATTTCCCCGGGCGTTCGGGCACCCATGATGATTCCGTGTGGCTGTGTTCACCCGAGACGGCTGCCGCATCGGCTCTCACCGGGGTGATCACCGACCCGCGGGACTGGGCAGAGGATGCCGGGATGCAGTACCCGGAGATCACGCTTCCGGATGAGGCCACCGTGAACACGGCCATGCTGGTGGCGCCGTTGCCGGAGGAGGAGGCTCGGCACGTCGAACTGGTGAAGGGCCCCAACATCTCGTCCCTGCCCGAGTTTCCGCCCCTGCCCGACCGCATCGAGGCTCCGGTGCTTCTGAAGGTCGGTGACAACATCTCCACCGACGAGATCTCTCCGGCCGGGGCCCGGGCCCTGCCTTTCCGCTCCAACATTCCGAAATTGTCCCGGTTCACGTTCACCCAGGTCGACGAGACCTACCCGGCGCGCGCGGAGGAGACGGCGAAGACCACCGGGCATTTCATCGTCGGCGGCGACAACTACGGGCAGGGTTCCTCCCGTGAGCATGCCGCGATCACCCCGCGGTACCTCGGTCTGCATGCGGTGATCGCCACCTCGTTTGCCCGTATCCACTGGCAGAACCTCGCCAACTTCGGTGTGCTCGCACTCGAATTCGAAAACCCGGACGACTACGACACGATCCGGCAGGACGACGTACTGGTCCTCGACGGAGTCAGAGAGGCCATTCGTTCCGGCCCCCGTCTGACGCTGCTCGACGCGACCCGTGACGTGGAGATCCCGGTGCGTCACCGGCTGTCGCCACGTCAGGTCGACGACGTGCTCGCGGGCGGACTGATTCCGCAGCTGGCACGCAGGGAGTGATCAGCCGGCCGCCGTACACTCGGCGCCGATGAATGGAATGCACTCGTTGTGGGAGCGCGTGAGCGCCGTCAGCCCCGCGCCGGCTCCCTGGATCGTTCAGGTCACGGCGGTGGTGGCGGTGATACTCGTCCTCGAACCGCACGCCTGGCGAATCACCCGCAATGTGGTGACCATCGTGCACGAGGGTGCGCACCTGGTGGTCGCCCTGCTGTTCGGCCGCACGCTGAAGGGAGTGCGGCTGCACTCGGACACGTCGGGTGTGGCCATCTCGTCCGGCAAACCGACCGGGCTCGGCGTGGTCTTCATGACGTTCGCCGGCTACGTGGGTCCCGCCGTCCTCGGGCTCGGTGCGGCCTGGGTGCTGGGCACCCAGCATGCGATCGCGGTGCTGTGGATCGGTGTCGTGGCTCTCGCGGCCATGCTGATCCTCGTCCGGAACCTGTACGGATTGTTCTCCCTCACGGTGGTCGGGGCGCTGCTGTTCGGGCTCGTGTGGTTCGGCACGCAGGACCAGCAGGTGGCGGCGGCCTATCTGATCACGCTGTTCATGCTCGTCGCCGCCCCGAGGCCGGTCCTGGAACTGCAGCGTCAACGCGCCCGCGGCTCGGCTCCGGAGTCGGACGCCGATCAGCTGGCGCGGCTCACCCACGTTCCCGGCATCGTGTGGGTGGGGTTGTCCCTACTCGTCACGCTGGGCTGTCTCGCGCTGGGCGGCTGGTGGATTCTCCGTCCCGTCGGCGCCTGAATTCTCCGTCCCGTCGGCGCCTGAATTCTCCGTCCCGTCGGTGCCTGAGACGCCGTCGAGATAGCCGGCCAGGATCGGTCCGATGACGGCCAGCGCCTCCGGGTCGGTCATCTGCGCGTGCGGGCGGTCGACGGTGTGGGCGATCACGTCCCCGCCGATCCACGGCCGCCACGTCGCGCACGCGGCCGTGGGCTGGGAGCCGTCCCCGGCCGCGCCGAAGAACAGCAGGCTGCCGTCGAAGTGCCCGGGCACGAAGTCGGTGGCAGCGTCGATCACGTCGACGTAGTCCTCGTACAGCCGGGCCAGCTGCTCCGGGCCCAGCTGTTCCGATGCGCCGTCCCCGAATTCCGCGAGCAGTTCCGGCAGCGTCGGTACCGGGGTGCCGCGTTCCGCCGACGCGTAGCTGTCGATCATCGCGAGCACACCGACGTCCTCGCCGTGCGAGCGCAACCCGACCGCCATCGCGTGCGCGATCACGCCGCCCACGGAGTACCCGAGGAGGTGGTACGGGCCCCGCGGTTGCACGCGGCGGATCTCCTGCACGTAGCGAGCGGCGCGCTCCGTGATCGACGTGAACCGGTCGCCGGCCGCCGTCACGGCGGGGGATTGCACACCCCAGACCGGGCGGCCGGGGCGGAGATGCGCACTCAATCCCGAATAACACCACGCCAACCCGACGGCCGGATGGATGCAGAACAGCGGTTCCCGTTCGCCGTCCGCCCGCAGCGGCAGCAGCACCTCGAGCGCCGCGGAGGCGTCGGAGGCGGCGGCGAAACTCGACGAGATCCGCGCAGCGATGCTCTCCGCGGTCGCGTCGGTGAAGAACCAGTCGAGGCGGACCTCGACGTTCGTCGAGGTGTGCAGCCGGGACGCCGCCCTGGTCGCGGACAACGAGTTGCCGCCCAGCTCGAAGAAGTTGTCGTCCAGCCCCACCAGACCGGTGCCCAGCACGTCCGCGAACACCGCGGTGACCAGTTTCTCGGTGCGGGTCGTCGGGGGACGGAACCGCTGCGCCCGCGGCACACCCGGATCGGGGAGCGCACGCCGATCCAGCTTGCCGTGGGGTGTCGACGGCAGCGCCTCCAGCACCACGATCTGGTTGGGCACCATGTACCGGGGCAGCCGTTGCGCCAGTTCCGCCGACACGGCACGGGTGTCAACGTCCGCGTCCGGACGCGGCACGACGTAGCCGACCAGCCGGGAACCCGTGGCAGGGGATTCGTAGACGGCCGCCGCGGACTGTGCGACGGCGGTGTTGCGTCGCAGCGCCGTCTCGATCTCCTCGAGTTCGACGCGCTGACCGCGGATCTTCACCTGGAGGTCCCGCCGGCCGAGGTAGCGGATCGTGCCGTCGTGCCGGCGACTGACCACGTCGCCGGTCCGGTACATGCGCTGACCGGGCGGTCCCCACGGATTGGCCGGGAATCGGGAGGCCGTCGTCCCCGGCTGCCCGAGATACCCGCGGGCCAACTGGGCGCCCGAGAGGTAGAGCTCACCGGGAACGCCGGCAGGCACCGGGTGCAGCCGCGAATCCAGCACGAGCGCACCGACACCGTTCTGCGGCACACCGATCGGGACGGTCGTATCGACACCGCCGACGACCGTGCGGGTCACGGCGACGGCCGTTTCGGTCGGGCCGTACTCGTTGTAGAGCACCGTGCCCGGGCACCTTGTGTGGAAACTGTGGGCGGTGCCCGGCGGCAGAACCTCGCCGCCGCAGGACACCTGCCGCAGTGACGTGAGATCCGCGTCGGGGATCGCGAGGATCTCGGCCAGCATCAGCGGAAGGAAGTATCCGGCGGTCACCCGGTGCCGTCCGATCAGCTCGGCGAGATGCCGGGGGTCGCGGTGGCCGTCCGGCCGGGCGATCACCAGTCGCGCACCGGCGATCAGCGGCCACCAGAATTCGCGGACCGAGGCGTCGAACGTGTACTGCAACTTGAGCATCACCGTGTCGCCGGCGCCGAGCGGGTCGGTGTCCTGCCGCCAGTGCAGGAAGCTCACGACGGCCGCATGGGTCACGACGACCCCCTTGGGGGTGCCCGTCGATCCCGACGTGTGGATCACGTATGCGGGGTTCTGCGCCCTCAGCGGCGCAGTCCGGTCGAGATCGGAGACCGGTGACGGGTCGATCCCGGACAGGTCCACCCGGTCGACGACGACGAGCCGTGTCTCCGCGGGCAGGACGTCGGCGAGGTCGAACCGATCGCGTTCGGTGGTGAGGACGACCCGAGCGTCCGAGGACCGGATGATCTGGGCGTTGCGCTGTGCGGGCTGGTCGGGGTCGATCGGCACGTACGCCGCGCCCGCCTTCGCGACGGCATACATTCCGACGAGGAGGTCGACGGAGCGGCGAATCGCCAATCCCACCAGAGACTCCGGGCCGACACGAGCGGCGATCAGGTGGCGGGCGAGCCGATTGATCTGACGGTCGAGTTCACCGTAGGTGAGCACGCGGTCGCCGGCGACGACCGCTTCCGCGTCCGGCGACGTGGCGACGTGCCGCTCGAACAGATCGACGAGGGTTTCGCCGGAGGACGGCACTGCGGCCGGGACATCCGGGTCCGGATCGACGGGGGCGAGGTCGCCGACAGCCCGATGCGGATGCGCGACAGCCTCGCTCAACGTCCGGAGGAACCGTTCCCCCAGATTTACGACCGTGTGATGGTCGAACAGGTCGGTGGCGTAGGTGAAGACGGCCGTGCGCCGGGTGCGTTCCGTCGACGGGCCGGGATCCGCGGTCACGGTGAGGTGCAGGTCGAATCGTGCCGCCCGGGTGGGGGGAGTAGTCGCCGACACCCGCAGTCCGGGCAGAGTGAGCGGGGTGTGGTCGAGGTTCTGGAACGCCAGGGCCACCTGGAACAGGGGATTGCGGGCGCGGGACCGGGTGGGATCGAGCGCCTCGACCACGGTCTCGAACGGGACGGTCGAGTGCGCGAACGCGTCGAGGTCGTCCTCCCGTACCCGGGCGAGCAGGTCCGCGAAGCTTTCCGCCGGACTCACCTCGGTGCAAAGAACCAGGTTGTTGACGAACATGCCGACCAGTTCGTCGAGCGCCTGATCCCCGCGTCCCGCGACGGGGGTACCGATCACGATGTCCGTGGACCCGCTCAGCTTCGCGAGCAGCACGGCGAACACGGCGTGCACCACCATGAACGGAGTGACGGCACACGTCGACGCGGTGTGCTCGACAGCGCGGTACAGGGCGTCGTCGAGCGCGAATTCGACAGTGCCGCCGCGGTGCGACGCGATGGCCGGATGCGGTCGGTCGGTGGGCAGCGACAGCTGCTCCGGCGCACCGGACAACGTGTCCTTCCAGTACGACAGTTCCCGCGCCGCGACGGACTGCGGATCGTCGCGGTCGCCCAGCACTTCGTGCTGCCACAGGGTGTAATCCGTGTACTGGACGGGCAGTGCGGCCCACTGCGGCGCCTCGCCCGCGACCCGCGCCTCGTAGGCGGTCATCAGATCGCGGACGAGCAGCGGCACCGAGAACCCGTCCGCGCTGATGTGATGAACCATGACGGCGAGCACCCACTCGTCGGCGGTGAGGGCGAACAGCCGGGCGCGGATCGGCGGTTCGGCGCCCAGGGTGAAACCCTGCGACGCGAACGTCGCGACCCGCGCGGCGACGTCACCCCGGGCCACGGGTATCGGCCGGAGGGACGGCGTGGCCCGCGACACCGGGATCAACTGCTGGTACGCGACGCCGTCACTGTCCGGGTACAGGGTGCGCAGCGGTTCGTGCCTGCCGACCACATCGGCCACGGCCGCGGTGAGGGCGGCGACGTCGAGTGTTCCGTCGAGTCGCAGCGCCATCGGAATGTTGTATTCAGGGGAGCCGGGTGCGAGGCGGGCGAGGAACCACAGTCGTTGCTGCGCAGGCGACAGCGGCACGCGGGGCGGGCGCGGGCGCACGGTCAGCGCGACGTGCGCCGCGCCGTCGGTCTGCTCGGTGACGGCGGCCGCGAGTGCGGAGACGGTCGGGGTGTCGAACACCGCACGCACCGGCACCGACGTCTCCAGCGCGGCACCGATCCGGGACACCGCGCGCGTCGCGGACAGCGACGTGCCACCGAGGGCGAAGAAGTTCTCGTCGCGTCCCACCAGGTCGAGTCCGAGCACCTCGGCGAACACTCTGGCCACCACCCGCTCGGCTTGTGTGTGCGGGGCCTCGAAATCGGTTGCCGCCGGAACGGGGTCGGGCAGCGCCGAGCGGTCCAGTTTCCCGTTGACGGTGAGCGGCACGGCGTCCACCACGACCACGATCGCGGGTACCAGCGGTGCCGGCAGGCGGGTCGACGCGTAGCGGATCAGCTGCTCCGGATCGACCGTCTCGCCCCGCTCCGCGAGTATGTACGAGACGAGTGCGTCGACACCGTCGCGCAATTCGCGCACATCCGTCGCCGCGAACCGCACGCCCGGGTGGGTGAGGAGGGTTGCGTCGATCTCACCGAGTTCGATTCGTACACCGCGCAGTTCGATCTGCGCGTCGTTGCGGTACAGATACTCGATCGACCCGTCGCTGCGCCACCGGCCCACGTCGCCCGTCCGGTACATCCGCTCCCCGGCGCCGCCGAACGGGCAGGCGACGAACCGTGCGGCGGTGAGCGCGGGCCTGCGATGGTAGCCGCGCGCGACGCCCGGACCGCAGATGTAGAGTTCGCCGGCCACCCCCGCCGGAACCGGATGCAGACGCGCATCCAGCAGGAATACCGCGGCGCCGCGGACCGGGCGGCCGATGGTGACCGGCTGATCGGCCACCATGGGGTCGCTGATCGTCGTCATCACCGTCGTCTCGGTCGGACCGTATCCGTTGAACAGCGACACGTGCCGGTGCGGCGACCAGACTTTCACGAGTTCCGGCGGACACGGTTCGCCGCCCACCACGACCACCCGCAGGTCGCGCAGGCCGTGGGGGTCGACCGTCGCCAGAACCGTCGGTGTGGTGAACACGTGGCTGACCCGCTCGCCGGCCAGCACCTCGGTGAGCGGATCATCGCCCTGCACGGTCGGTGGTGTGAGCACCATGCACGCGCCCGCACCGAGTGCGAGCAGAATCTCCAGCACCGCGCCGTCGAAGCCGGGGGACGACGCGTGCAACGTGCGCGAGGGCGCCGTCACCGCGTAGCGCTCCCGCTGATCCGCCGTGAAATCGGCGAGACCGGTGTGAGTTACCGTCACACCCTTGGGTTTTCCCGTCGAACCGGACGTGTAGATCACGTACGACGGGTGGCGCACGTCCAGTGGTCGCGTGCGTTCCGCATCGGTGATCGGGGCCGAAGAATAGTCGCGACATTCGGTTCGGAATTCCGGGGCGTCGAGTAGCAGCCAGTCCGTCCCATCCGGCAGCGCCTCGTGGTCCGTGACGGTGGTCAGCCCGAGCGCGGCGCCGGAGTCGCCCAGCAGGTACTCGATCCGTGCGGCGGGGTAGTTGGGGTCCACGGGGACGAACGCGGCCCCGGTCTTCGCGACGGCCCAGACCGAGACGACCGAGAGCGCCGAGCGCGGCAGAGCGAGAGCGACGATCGTCTCGGGTTCCGCTCCGCGCCGCATCAGTGCGCGGGCGAGGCGATTCGACTCGGTGTCGAGTTCGCGGTACGTCAGGGTCCGGCCGTCCGCCGTCAGTGCCGGACCGTCCGGATTCCGTTCGGCGGCTGCCGACATCAGATCGGGCAGCGTCCGGTGCGGCAACGACGGCGCACCGGCGTGCCGGGTGGCCTTCTCCTCGCCGCCCCGGAGGTCGATGTCGCCGACCACGACGCGCGGATGTGCGAGCGCGGTGTGGAGCACCCGCCGGAACCGGTCCGCGAACCCGGAAACGGTGGTCTCGTCGAACAGGTCGGTGGCGTGGGTGAAGACACAGGAGAGGGGTCCCGGGTCACCCCGATCGTCGAGCGATTCGGAGACGGTGAGCTGAAGATCGAATTTCGCGGTGTGCGTGTCGATCTCGACGACAGACGCGGACACCTCCGGCAGGTCGACGACGACCGGTGCGGTGTTGTGATAGGCGAGCGCCAACTGGAACAGCGGATTGCGACTACGCGACCGCTCCGGCGCGATGGCCTCCACGATCTCCTCGAACGAGATGTCCGAGTGTGAGTACGCGGCGAGGTCGACGTCCCGCACGCGGGCGAGGGCGCCGGCGAACGTGTCGTGGATTGCGAGGTCCGTCCGCAACACCAGCGTGTTGACGAACATCCCGACGAGGTCGTCGAGTGCGCGCGGTCCGCGTCCCGCGATCGGAGTGCCGATCACGACGTCCGAGGTGCCGCCGAGTCTGGCCGCGAGGACGGCCAGCGCCGTGTGCACCACCATGAACGGAGTGGCGTCGTGGGTGCGCGCGAGCGCGCGAATCCGCCGGTGCGTCTCCGCGTCGAGGGTGAACGCGACGTCGGCGCCGCGGTGCGTCGCGACCGGCGGTCGGGGGCGGTCGCACGGCAGGGTCAGCAGTGCGGGCATCCCGGACAGGGTCTGCCTCCAGTACGCCAGACCCGGCTGCCGGTCCCGCAGTTCACGCTGCCAGAGGGCGTAGTCGGCGTACCGGACCGGCAGTGGCGTCCACACCGGTGTGCCGCCCTGCGCCCGAGCGCGGTACGCCGCCATCACGTCCCGGGCGAGCGGTCCCAGCGAGAACCCGTCGGCGCTGATGTGATGGACGACCAGGGCGAGCACCCACTCGCCGGTGCCGGCCGCGAGAAGTTCGGCGCGTACCGGGGGTTCGGCGGTGAGGTCGAATCCCGCCGACAGCAGTTCCCGCACTCGGCCGGCGGGGTTCGCCGTCTTCCGCACCGTGCACGGCGGCACGGCGGTCGCGGGGAGCACGTGCTGGCACGGGATCCCATCGTGCTCGGGGTAGACGGTGCGCAAGGGTTCGTGGCGTTCGATCACGTCACGCACCGCCGCACACAGTGCCGCTTCGTCGAGCGTCCCGGTGAGGCGGAGCACGACGGGAATGCTGTCGGTGGCCGAGCGTCCGTCGAGCCGGTTCAGGAACCACAGGCGTTGCTGGGCGGGGGACAGCGGCACGTGGGCGGCCGGGGCACGGGCGACCAGCGGCGCCTGCGCCGTCTCGAGGGCGCGGTCCGCGAGATACGCCGACAGTTCCGCGACCGTGGGGTGGTCGAACAGTGCGCGGAGGTCGACGGTGGTTCCCAGCGCCGCTCCGACGCGGGCGGCGGCCTGCGCGGCGGTCAGCGAGTTTCCTCCGGCGGCGAAGAAGTTGTCGTGCCGTCCCACGGACGCGGTGCCGGTCACCTCCGCGAACACGAACGCGATCACGTCCTCGGTGGGTGTTGCGGGCGGATCGGACGCGGGCCTCGCGGGCGCCGGTTCCGGCAGGGCCGCGCGATCCAGTTTTCCGCTGGACGTGACAGGCAGTTCCCGGAGCGGGACGAAGGCGGAGGGGATCATGTAGGCCGGGAGCAGTCCGGCGAGACGGTCGGCGATCCGCCGCTCGTCCGGCGCATCGCCCGCGGTCACGATGAACGCGATCAGCCGGTCTCCGGCATCCCGGTCGCGGTGCACGGTGACCGCCGCGTGGGTCACGGCCGGGTCGGACGTCAACGCGGTTTCGATCTCCCCGGGTTCGATGCGCTGGCCGCGGAGTTTGATCTGGAAGTCGCTGCGCCCCAGATATTCGAGCTTGCCCGCCTCGTTCCACCGAACCACGTCGCCGGTGCGATACATCCGTCCGCCCGTGCCGCCGAACGGATCGGCGACGAAGCGTTCGGTGGTCAGGTCGGGACGTCCGGCGTACCCGCGCGCCAGGTAGGCGCTGGCGACGTACAACTCGCCTCTAGTCCCGACCGGCACCGGTCGGAGGCGGCCGTCGAGCACATACGTACGTATGTTGTGGACGGGGCCGCCGAGGGCGACCGTCGCGCCGATCTCGTTGCCGTCGAACGACTCCGACGTGGCGGCCGCCGCTTCGCACGGGCCGTACCAGTTGTACAGCGCAGCGGCACTGCCCCCCGCGAACCGTGCTGCCGTGGCAGCGGGCAGCGACTCGCCTGCCGAATACACGCGACGCACAGTCGGGGGCACCTGCGACCCGCACTGCTCGAGGAAGGCGTCGAGCATCGACGGAACGACGTGGAGCGTCGTGATCGACTGCTGCGCGACGGTCCGCGCGAGATATCCGGGGTCCTGGTGTCCGCCCGGCTCGGCGATCACCACCCGTGCGCCGGTGTGCAAGGGCCAGAATAGTTCCCACGCGGAGATGTCGAACGTGAGCGGCGTCTTGTGCAGCACCGCATCGGTACCGTCGAGCGGCGTCAGCGTCTGCGCCCACCGGAACTGGTTGACCATCATCTCGTGGGTCACCGTCACGCCCTTGGGTCGTCCCGTGGAACCGGACGTGTAGATGACGTACGCCGCGTTCGCCGGGCGCAGCGGTGCGCGTCTCTCGGCATCCTCGACCGGGCGGGGATCGTATCCTTCGACGTCCAGCCGGTCGAGATCCACGACAGCGACTCCGTCCGGCACCGTGCCGTTCCCGGTACCGGACGTGAGAACCAGTGCTGCCGAGTCGAGTACGAGGGCGGTGCGTCCGAGCGGGTGCGCCGGATCCACGGGCAGGTAGGCGCCGCCGGCCTTCAGCACGGCGTGCAACGCGACGAGAAGCCGCATCGAACGGGGAACCGCCACCCCGACGACGCTTTCCGGTCCGACGCCCCTCGCCACGAGATACCGCGCCAGCCGGTTCACCCGTGCGTCGAACTCCGCGTACGTCACCCGATCCGCGCCGAACACCACCGCCACGGCACCGGGCGAACGTCCGACCTGCGCGTCGAACAGATCCACCAGGGTTGCCGGGGGCACCGGTGTGTCCGTCGCGTTCCACGTGCGTAGCACCCGCTCCCGCTCCGCCGCACCGAGAAGGTCGAGGCCGCCGACCCGGACGTGCGGATCCCTGCCGATGTAGTCGAGCACGCGGCCGACTCGCGCGAGCAGGGCCGCGCCGTCGTACCGGTGTGACCGGCACTTCGCCGTCAGCCGCAGGGTCGGGGCCGCCGTCACTGCGAGTGTCACAGCGTAGTGCGAGGCGTCGTGTGCGCGAACGCCGTCCAGGGTCAGACCGTCCGTGGGCTCCGGCGGCGCGGTGCGGTCCACGGGGTACGACTCGAACGCGACCAGCGTGTCGAACAGCGGCGCCACCCCGACCGCCCGCTGGATGTCTGCGAGGCCCAACCAGTGGTGTTCGAGGAGGTGAACGTGCTCGGCCTGCAGGCGGGTGAGCAGGGCGGCGACGTCGATGCCGGGATCGAGGGGGATCCGCACGGGGACGGTGTTGACGAACAATCCCACCGCGCTCTCCACGCCGGCGAGTTCCGGGGGGCGGCCCGAGACGGCCTCCCCGATCACGACGTCGTCGCGGCCGGTCTCCTGCCCGAGGACGATTCCCCAGGCCGCCTGGACGATGGTGCTCAGCGTGACTCCGAGTTCGCTCGCGCGGGCCGTCAGCGTCCGGGTGTCTGCCTCGCTCAGTTCCAGTACCGACTCGGACGGGGTGGGGGTGTCCTCCGCCGGGGCGGCGGGCTCGGTGATGCCGTCGAGCGCCGCGGCCCACGCCCGCGCCGAGGCGTCGGTGTCCCTCGCGGCCAGCCACTCCAGGAAGCTGCGATAGGGGCTCGAATCCGGTGATTCGGTGCGGGAGTCGCCGCGTCGGTAGGCGGTGAAGAGTTCGCGGACCAGCAGCGGCATGGACCAGCCGTCCAGCACGATGTGGTGGGCGGTGATTGCGAGTTCGGCACGGTCCGGTCCCCGCGACAGCAGGGTGAATCGAATCAGCGGTGGGGCCGACAGGTCGAAGCGGGTGGTGCGGTCGTCGAGCAGGATCTGCTCGGCGCCGGTACCCGTGACGTCGACGTGCCGCCACCGCAGTGGCACGTCGTCGAGGACGAGTTGCACCGGGACGCCGCGACCGTCGCGCACGAACGCGGTGCGCAGGTTCGCGTGCCCCGCGAGGACGGTGCCGCACGCGCGTCGGAGTCGGTCCCGGTCGAGGTGCCCGGACAGGCTCAGGATCACCTGCATCGCATACGGATCGGCCTCCGCGCCGGCGAACGCCGCGTGGAACAGCAACCCCGACTGCAACGGTGTCAGCGGCCACACGTCGAGCAGGCCCGGCCGGTCGCGTTCCCACTCCTCGATGTCTTCGCGGTCCACGGCGACCAGCGGCAGATCGGACGGAGTGAGGCCACTCGTGTGCGGAGAACGCGCCACCGCGGCGAGGGCTGTCAGCGCCTGCTCCCACAGATCGGCCAGAACCTGCACGTCCTCGGCTGCAATCGCACCCGTCGGGAACGCGAACGTGGCGTCGAGGACGCCGTGACTGGTGAACGCGGTGATGTCGATCAGCGCGGTGACCGGCATCGACGGTTCGGCGGAGGCGAACACGGCGGTGCCGTTCCGCACCGGACACCAATCACGTTCGGAATCAGCGCTGTCGAGCCGTCCGAGGTAATTGAACGCGATCTGCCCGGTCTCGTCCCCGGGACGCCGCAGCGGGCCGTAGCCGACGCCCTTGTCGGGCACCGCACGCAACTGTTCCTTGACCACCGTGATGGCGGTGCCGGCGTCATCGAGGTCGAGGTCCTGCAGGTCGAGACGGATCGGAAAAATACTGGTGAACCACCCGACGGTGCGGGACAGATCGGCCCCGGGCAGCACCGCTTCCTCGCGGCCGTGACCCTCGAGCCGGATCAGCGGCACCGTGGCCGGTCGGCCGCGGCGGCGTTGCCACTGCGCGAGAGCGAGGGCGAGGGCGGTGAGCAGTACGTCGTTGACCTCGCAGCGGAACGCGGCCGGAACGTCGGTGAGCAGCGAGTGCGTTGCGGATGTTCTCGTGTGGATCCGGTCCACCGTCGAATTCACGTCACGCCGGGCGTCGAGTGGCCGGGTGCCGAGCGGCGGATCCTCGACCGACGTCACGGCGCGCCAGAACGACAGTTCGGACCTGCGGCCCGGACGCTGTGCCTCCTCGACCAGTCCGTGCGACCACCGGCGCAGGGATGTGCCGACCGGCGGAAGGCTGGGCGACGCTCCCGCGTCGAGTTGCGTCCACACGTCGGCGAGGTCGCCGATCAGGATCCGCCACGACACCCCGTCGACCACCAGGTGATGCGCGACGACGAGCAGCCGCCCACGCCGCGCGGTCGCCTCCGGTCCGGGATCGAGCCACACGCACTGCATCATCACGCCCGCAACCGGATTCAACCTCCGGACTGCGCTCTCGTGCTCGTCCCGCGTGCGTTGCGCTGGGTCGTCGTCGGCGGGCAGCGCGACCCGTGTGATCGTGCCGTCCGGCAGCGGTGCGCCGGCCGGACTCACCGTGAGGAACGCCGTCCCGTCGGAGCGGCGTCCGAGGCGCGCCCGCAGCGCGTCGTGCCGATCGACGACGGCCCCGATCACCGTGTGCAGTCTCTGCGCCTCCACACCCCGCGGCAGTTCCACCACCACAGCCTGTGCGTACCGGTCGACGACCCCGACGCGGTCGAAGAGGAACCGGGCGGCCGGGGTGAGCGGCATCTCGCCGATCCCGCCGCCGGGGAGTTCCTCGAGGGCCGGTCCGCTTCGGTCGTCGCCGGCGGCGACACCGAGCCGGGACACCGTCCGCTGCTCGAACACGTCGCGCGGGGTGAACGACATGCCGGCGCTCCGCGCCCGGGCGGCCAGTTGAATCGCCATGATGCTGTCGCCGCCGAGCGCGAAGAACGACTCGTCCACACCGAAATCGGCGGTTCCGAGGATGTCGGCGTAGAGGGCGTGGAGCGTCCGTTCCCGGTCGCCTTCGGGGGCGACCCGCGAGGACGACCGGGCGCGGGGCTCGGGAAGAGCAGCGCGATCCAGCTTGCCGGACGGGGTCAGCGGAAGGTGGGGGAGCACGACGACGTCGGCAGGCACGAGATGCGGGGGCAGTTCGGCGGTGAGGAACGACAGCAACTCCCGCTCCGTCACGGCGTCGGCTCCCACGTACGACACGAGGTGATCACCGGTGGCCTGCGAGCGAATCACTGTGACGGCGGACCGAACCGCCGGATGCCGACGGAGCGTCGTGTCGATCTCCCCGGGCTCGACGCGCAGGCCTCGCAGGTTCACCTGCTCGTCGCTGCGGCCGAGATACTCGAGTTCGTGGTCGCGGGTCCAGCGGACCGTGTCGCCGGTGCGGTACATGCGGGTACCCGGCGGTCCGTACGGATCGGCGACGAACCGCTCCGACGTCTCCCGGGCCCTGCGGTGATACCCGCGGGCCAGGGCCGGCCCCGCGACGTACAGTTCGCCGGCCACGCCGACGGGAACCGGGCGGAGCCGGTGGTCGAGGACCACCACTCTCGTGCCGTCGATCGGCCGGCCGATGGTGACCGCTGCGGAGTCGCGGAAAGGACCGCTGACGGTCGCCATGACGGTGGTCTCCGCCGGACCGTACGCGTCGATCACCCGGCACCGGGACGTCCAGCGCGACACCAGTTCCGGTGGGCACGCCTCGCCGGCGACGACCAGGGTGTGCAGACCTTCGACCTCGGCAGGCTGTATCGACGCCAGCACCGACGGGGTGAGCACCGCGTGGGTGACGGTTTCGGTGGTCATCAGCTGCGCCAGAGGGGATCCGCCGAATGTTTCGCGTGGGGCGATGACCAGTGCGGCGCCGGAACCGAAGGCCATCAGCATCTCGAACACGGAGGCGTCGAAGCTCGGCGACGCGACGTGCAGAACCCTCGCCGACCCGTCGAGGTCGAGTCGGGTGCGCTGCGCGGAGACCAGATTCGCGATGCCGCGGTGGGTGACCACCACCCCCTTGGGGGTGCCGGTCGAGCCGGACGTGTAGATGAGATACGCGGCGTCGTCGAGTCGTATTGCCGGCGTGCGGAAATCGGGGCCTCCGGAGCGGGCCGCCTCGTCGAGCAGCTGCCACTCGGTGCCGTCCGGCACCGTGGCCGCGAACTCCGCGGAGGTCAACCCGATCGCCGCGCGGGAGTCGTCGAGCATGTGCCGAACACGGGGCGGCGGGTACGTCGGGTCCACCGGCACGAATGCGGCTCCCGTCTTCGCGACGGACCAGACCGCGCAGAGATAGTCGAAGGACCGTGGGAACGCCAGCGCCACCACGTCGCCGGACCCGATGCCGAACCGTGCCAGCGTCGCCGCGATCCGATCCGACCGCTCGTCGAGTTCCCGATAGGTGACCTCCCCGCCGGACCAGACGACGGCCGTCTCGTCCGGATCGCGGGCGGCAGCAGCGCGGAACACGTCGGCGAGCGTGACCGGCGCACTGCCCGGCGGTCCGGGGCAGGGGACCAGCGCCGCGGTTTCGTTCGCGGAGAGGACAGGAAGATCACCGATCGGGTGCGCGGTCTCGGCGTCGAGGAAGCGCTGGAAATACCACAGGAATCGCGCATGGTGACCGTCCAGCTCGTCCTGCGAATACAGTCGCGGGTTCGCCTTGAAGTCGACATGCACGCGTCCGCGGGGACCGGAGCGGTACATGTTCACCAGCAGGTCTTCGATCGGACCCGAAGACAGCACGTGCAGCTGACTCCGCAGGGAACCGAGTTCGAGTTCCTCGGGGAACAGCATGATGTTGACGGCGGGGCCGAACAGTCGCGGCCCGGACAGAGCGTCTCCCAGATCGGCGCGGATGTCCTCGTGCCGGTACCGCTGATGCCGCAGGGCACCCGACATCACGAGACGCGTGCGTGCTACCAGATCGCCGACGGTCGCCCTCCCCGCACCCGTGATCCGCAGCGGCACAATATTGGACACCATTCCGCCGGACCGGCGCAGCGCCGCCGTCGTGCGGGCCGACACCGGGAGGCTGAGCGTGACGTCGTCCTCGCCGGTCATGCGCGCCAGATAGGCCGCGACCGCACAGACCGTGAGTGTCGCAGGATTGACCCCGTGCGCGGCCGCGCATTTCTCGAGCCGATCGACGACCTCGGTGGGCAACGTTCCGCTGACGTCCCGGGAACCGGCGGCCGCGGGCGCGGAGTCGCGCGCGAGGGTGCTCGGGTGGGTGACGCCGCGCATCGTGCCGATCCAGTACTCCCGGTCGGCGTCGCGGCGGGCCGAGTCGCGGTAGTCGATCTCGAGGTCGTGAATGCGTCGCAGGCCGAGGGTCCTGCTCGCGGGCGGCGGCAGTCCGTGCACCGCGGCCGTGTAGAGCGCGGCGATCCGGTAGACCAGCGTGATCGACCCGAAACCGTCCATCGCGACGTGGTGTGCGCGCGAATACCAGAAGTAGTGGCCCGGCCCGACGTGGAGAACGAACGAGACCGTCAGGCGGTCGTGCCGGATGTCGATCGGGTCGGCGGACTCGGCCCGCATCCACGCGTGCGCCGACGTCTCGGGGTCCGGAGCGTCCCGGAAGTCGATATAGCCGACGGTCGCGTCGAGGCTCGGATCCACCCATTGCCGCGGTTGCCCGTCGACCTCGGTGATCTGCAGGAAGAACGACTCGAACTCGGCGGCAGCGCGAGCACACGCCGACGCGAGTGCGCTACGGTTCAGCGCGCCGCGGATGTCGACGTACTGGGCGACCGACACGGGAACGGCAGGGTCGACGCGCTGCGCGAGCCACATCCCCATCTGTGCGGGCGACAGCGGATAGGCGCGCGCGGGCGAGTCTCCGGGACCGATCGGGGTCGGTGAACTCATCGCTGACTTCTCTCACGCATCCGTCCCCGCACGACGCTGCTCGCTGGGGTGCCTCCCTTCAGGAGTCTGCCCCAGTTTTCTAGGAGATTGCTTAGAAACGTCTAGATAGTGCTACTTCCGGTTGCAGGTGTGCGATCACGCCACCTCGTCCTCACCGCCGGCAGCGACTTTTCGCAGGCCACGGTAGGCACCTTCCGGCGTCTGCCGACCCGCGACCACCGCCTCGACCTCCGCGGCGATGGGCATGTCCACGTTGTAGTCGCGGGCCAACTCCATCACGGTGGGCGCGGTCTTGACGCCCTCGGCCACCTGCCCCAGCTTGGCGACGGCCTCCTCGACGGTCATGCCGCGGGCAATGAATTCGCCCACCCGCCGGTTGCGGGAAGTCGGGGCCATACACGTGGCGATCAGGTCTCCGACCCCCGTGAGCCCGGCGAACGTCCGCGGGTTCGCGCCCATCGCCTCACCCAGCCGGGTCATCTCGGCCAGCCCGCGTGCCAGGACCATCGCGCGGGTGTTGTCGCCGACATCCAGTCCGTCTGCCATCCCCGACGCGATGGCCACGATGTTCTTCAGCACGCCGCCGAGTTCGCAGCCCAGCACATCGGTGTTCCGGTAGACGCGGAACACCGCCGACGCAAACAACGGCTGCAACGCGGTGGCGACCCGGACGTCCTGGGTGGCGACGACCGACGCCGCCGCAAGCCCGTCGACGATCTCCCGCGCAATGTTGGGGCCCGCGAGAAGCCCGACCGGATGCCCGGGCAAACACTCGGCGATCACCTCGGTGGGCCGCAAGCGTGTTCCCGGCTCCAGCCCTTTCGCCAGCGACAGCACCGGCACCCACGCCCGCACCTCGTTGGTGATCTGAGTGAGCGTGCTGCGGACCGCGTGCGACGGCACCCCGACCACGAGAACGTCGGCTTCCTGCGCCGCTTCCACCAGGTCGGCCGTCGAACGCATGGAGTCGGGGAGGGCCCGCTCGCCGAGATAGCGGGAGTTGCGATGCTCGGTGTTGATCTCGTCCGCAGTATCCGAACTCCGCGCCCACAGCAGGGTCGGCGTGTTGTGGGCGGCGAGACCGGCCACCGTCGTTCCCCACGAACCGGCGCCGAGCACGACGACGCGTACCGGCCGGGCCATTACCGATCACTCATCGAGTTGATGCTGTCCATGGTCTCAAGCGTGGCATTTGTGAGGCGTTCACGAAGCTGATTCGGCAAGTCCCGGTGGCGGCTGCCACCGGGAGGTTGACGTCTTCGGTCAGGGGGTGTTCGGCCCGGGCAGCGTGTAGCCGAGTTTGTGTAGGGCCCTGCGGAACTTCGGTTCGTGTTCGAGGGGGACCGCGAGGTGGCGGTCGCCGATCGGACGGCACAGTGTGCGGAGTGCGCGGTCACGGGTGATGAGCGCAGCGAGTGCGGAATCGGTGCATTCGATCACCCGGGCATGGCCGTGGTCGGTGAGCTGGCCGGCTCGGCGGGTGACGTCGTCGACGACGGTCCTCAGTGTGCCGGGCAGCTCATGGTCGGTGCGCCGGGCGAGGAAGGTGGTGAGGTCCTCGAGGTGGCGACCACCATCGATCGCGGACAGCAGGCTCGCGGCGGAGACCGTCCAGACCCGGTCCGCGGTGTGCTCCGCGTATGCAGACAGCAGCAGCTGATCGGCGGGGGACAGGGTTCCGGTGACGACGATGTCGAGGTTGGGCAGGACTTTCAGAACCCGGGCTGGCGGGTTGTCGGCGGGCGGTTGATAGGTGTCGGTCAGGCCCAGCGTGTAGCAGCCCAGGGTGGTGAGCCGGATCGCCTGCAGTCCGTCATATCTGCTCAGCGCGTCCAGGTTGTCACCGCCCCAAATGTCGTGGAAGTCCGACCGTGCGCCGCTGGGGTGGCGGTAGTCGAGGTCGAGCAGCCCCAGTGTGCCGGCGTACAGCGCGCGCTCGCTGCGGGCGACGTTGGGGCTCATGCCTTTCCGCCGCATGGTCGTGAACAGCGAATCCATGCCGATCCACTCTCCGGGTGGGCAGCCGGCCAATGCCGCAGCGACGGTCTGTCGGCGGGTCCTGGCCGAGGTGAGGACATTGCGTGCGCGCTGACCCTTGATCTGCTCGATCCTGCTGAACTCGTCGATCACAGCGCGGGTGAGCCAGCGGCGCCACAGTTGGGAAATGACCTCGGCCGCCGGCCGACTCAGGGCGGTACGGCCCTTCGGGGTCAGCCGCAGGCGCCCGCCCTCGATTGTGGCGAGCCCACCGGCCTGGATGATCAGCGGCCACGCGAACGACGCGATCGGGTCGTCGGGGTAGAAGTCGCCGTGCGCGAGCTGTGAGCCCACGGCGGCGACCGTCGCCGCGGAGGGGCGGTGGGTCTTCTCGCTGCACCGCAGTTCACCGGCCGCGCACAGCTGTAACACCGTGTGCAGATTCGTCATCGCCTCCTGCTCGGTCACTCGTATCCGGTGCTCCCCGGTCGGGAGCGCGGTGTCGCCGGTGTTCACGCTCGTGTCCTCACCTATCTCCGCCAGTGGCGGTATGCCTCGATCCACTCGGCACCGTCGGGTGGTGGTGCCGGCAACGGCAGGTCGAGGATTCGGATGCGCTGTCGCGACCGGCCGCGGGTACAGATCACAACGATGTGGTCGTCGGTCAGGTCGATGCCGGACACGGTGACCTGGGCACCGAGCACACGGGTGTGGAACGGCACGTCGAGGTGCTCGTCGAGCATGGTGTAGAAGCCGGTGACGCACTCGCTGTCGTTGTAGCAGTCGACCGTGGCCTCCGCGACCATGGCCTCCAGCGCGCCGCGGTTGGGTGATCTCACGGCGACGAGGATAGCCCGACGCAACCCGGCGTCGGACCGGGTCCTCAGTCACAGCGGCGAGCATGGGTACGCGACGGCGTCCCTAGTCACGTCGAGTAGGCACGCAACCTACCTGTATGCGTTTCTCCGGTGCCCGACGTGGATGACGATCACGATCAGCTCACGGTCTCGCACTTCATAGATGATGCGGTACGTCCCCACGCGTACGCGGTAGGTGTTGCTGTAGCCGACCATTGCCGTGCAGCTCGGTGGGCGCGGATTCTCTGCCAATAGCTCGATTGCGCCCTGGATTCGGCGCTGTTCCGTTCTTTGCAGTGACGCAATGGTTTTCACTACCTTGCGCGGAACCTGCACACTGTAGCGTTCGCTCACCCCAGGAGTCCGAGGTCACGCTTGACGTCTTCCCACGGGATCGGATCGGGGTCGGGATCGGAGTTGTGTTCCGCGATCGCCCGATAGTCCTCGGCATCCTCGGCGGCGTCGAGCAAGGCCTCGAATCGCTCAGGCGAGACCAGCACCGCGACGACTCGGCCACGGTTCACGAGCTGGATTGCCTGCACGCTTGACAGCTCCGCAATGGTCGCCGATAGGTGATCACGCGCGTGCGTAACCGATACCTCGGCGGGGCGCTGTGCTGTAGTCATGCATCAATCGTACGCCAACGGCGTACGTTGCCGTATCTTTGAGCCGTACGTAATGCTCCCCGGGGCCGACCGAGCCCACGTCGACGTGGCGGAGCGCTACGAGAAGACCATCGACGCGGAGAGGGCTTCGGCAACCTAGCCCGCTGGGAGGATTCGATGCTCGAGTTCCCGCTTTTGCCGGGTTCGCGGCGCGCGCTGGGGGTGTTCGAGTTGCCTGATGACCTGCGAATCCTCGACCTGGATGATCCGGCGGAGTTGGTGCGCTCGGGACTGCGTCCGACGCAGGTCGTGACCCGGAATCTGACGGTCACCCAGCGGTGGGGGCATCGGATCTGGTCGGAAACCGAACCCCACACGGGGGACCGGGCGTGGCAGGCGGTGGCATGGTGGTCGTATCACCGCCCGCGGTGGTCGGTGCTGGCGGGCTGGCTGCGCCCGGAGTTGGTGCGGGTCGAACCGCTCGCGCTCGATCACCCCGCGATCGTCGATGCGGCGAAGGCCCTCCAGCGCATCGTGATGTAACCGGCCAGTGCATCGTCGAGGTCGCTGACATGGCAAGTCCCGGTGGCGGCTGCCACCGGGACCTGCCGAATGATGTGGACCGGCGAAACCTAGACCTTGGCCGCTGCGGCGGCACTCTGCGCCGCGAGCTTCGCGAGTCCGGCCGGGTACATCCGCTTGCCGAGGAACAGGGCGACGATCGCCAGCACGTACACCAGCGGTGCCAGCTGCAGGGCGCCGAGCAGGCCGAGGCGGTCGGCGAGGATGCCGATGACGAAGGGGCCGGTGGCCAGGCCGAGGACGTTGTTGGTGACGGTCAGGCTGCCGAGGGCCGAGGCCCGCACCGATTGGTGGGTCAGACCGGCCACCATGGCGGCGGTGGGGCCGGACGAACCGGCGGCGAAGAAGGCGCCGATGCCCAGCAGAATCAGCTGGGATGCACCGGTTTCCAGCTGAAATGCGATTCCGAGCGAGGTCAGCGAGATCGTGCAGTAGATGATCGCGCTTGTCCACTTCATGGCCGCGGTGTTTCGGCCGACCCGGTCGGTGATCATGCCGCAGACGATCATGCCGATGGCGATCAGCAATACGAACGCCGACGCGACCGCCCCCGCCTTGTCCGGGGCCATGCCGTAGTAGCGGTTGAAGAAGCTGGGGGCCCAGGCGAGCAGCACGGCCGCGTTGAACATCTGCAGTCCGCCGCCGAGGTATGCGCACCACACGGTCGGGTTGGTGAACAGTGTCGACACCGGGACGCGGATCGCGGGTTCGTCGGGGCGGGCGGCTTCGGCGGTGTCGTCGGTGGCGGCGTGCTCGGCCAGGCGGCGTTCGGTGACGACCGTGCGGAACGTCAGGACCAGGATAAGTCCGAGGACCGCCATCGCGGCAAACGACCAGCGCCAGCTCAGGTGCACGGCGATGACGGCGCCGAGCGAGACTCCGACGACCGAGCCGAAGGAACCACCGGCCATGAACGCGCCGCTGAGCGTGGAGTGGACGCGTGGCGCGAAGACGCTGAGAACCACGGCGATTCCGACACTTCCGTACGCGGCCTCGCCGACACCGACCAGGAAGCGCGCGGCGAGCATCTGCTCGTAGCTGGAGGCGATCGCGCACAGCAGGGTCGCGACACTCCACAGCGTGGCCATCAGCACCAGGGACTTGACGCGCCCCCAGCGGTCGGCCAGCAGGGACAGCGGGAGGGTGAGCAGCCCGACCATCAGCGCGACGATGCTGGTGAGGGATGCGAGCTGGGAATCCGTCAGCGCCCAGTCGGCCTTCAGGAACGGGAAGACCGCACTGAGAACCTGGCGGGACATGTAGTCGGACAGCAGCAATGCGAACGCGAGGGCGAAAACGAGCCAGGGGTAGAGCGAGGAGCGTCGGGTGCGGCGGTCGGCGGTCGGCACGGAACTCGACAAGTCGGCGACTGCGATCTCGAGTTCGGACGTGGTGGGATTCGGTCCCATGGATGCTCCTGAGGGTGCGGATGGAGAGGAAGAGAGTGGGGGAGCGGCGTTCAGTGTGCCGGGCGCCGGGACTCGTACGCGTCGAGTTCCTCCGCGAGGATCGGCACGCCGAGATTGCAGGCGTGGATTCCGAGGACGCTGACCATCTCGAGGACGGTGAGGATCTCCTCCTTGGACACACCGAGTTCGAGTGCGGCCCGGATGTGCCTGCGCACTCCCGGCGCGTACAGGTGGGTGGCGGCGGCATCGATGGCAATGCTGAGCAGTTCGACGAACTCGGGCGTGAACACCCCACGCTGCACGGGAGTGGCGTTCATGGCCATGAACTGCTCGGTCCATTCCGGATCCCACTGGGACAAGGTGTCCCACAGGGGATTCCAGCTCCCCGCACTCTTCATTCGGTCGAGTGTCGGGGTGGGTATCGGCTCAGCGGTCATGGCGGCTCGTTTCACGGAGAACGAATCGGGTGTGATGCGGGCTACGGCCCGACCCGATAGTGGCCTGCATCACGCTACGTGGCCCGTGAGCCGATTAGTTGCCCCTACGGGACGGA
The DNA here is from genome assembly GCF_017068395.1 of Rhodococcus pseudokoreensis. Taxonomy (NCBI): domain Bacteria; kingdom Bacillati; phylum Actinomycetota; class Actinomycetes; order Mycobacteriales; family Nocardiaceae; genus Rhodococcus; species Rhodococcus pseudokoreensis. The sequence continues at coordinate 6,189,744 of NZ_CP070619.1, forward strand.
ATTCTTTGCATTTCGGGACATCAGTCGCACACCTATCCCGAGGTCTGTTTGCGCCACTCGCGAGGGCTCATGCCGAACTGCTGATGGAACCACCGGGAGAAGCTGCTCGGCGTCGAGAAGGCGAGCATCTCGGAGATTTCCGTCAACGAGTAACGCCGGCCGGTGACCATGCGTTTCGCGAGTTCGGCGCGGGTGGAGTCGAGGACCGAGGTGAAGGTCTCTCCCGATTTCGCAAGGTGTCGATGCACCGTCCGGCGATCGACGCCGAGGCTGCGGGCGACCTGCTCGATCGAGCAGCGCCCGCTCGGCAGCAGCAGTTCGACGAGTTCGCGCACGCGATTGGTGAGGGTCGGCTCCTCCGGCGTGGTGAGCGTGTCGAGGACCTGTTGCGCATAGGACCGCAGCAGCGGGTCGGACAATCTGTTCGGCTCGTCCAGATCTCCTGTGTAGACCAGGATTCCGGAATACTCGCCGTCGAAGTGGAGTGGCGCGCCGAAGAACTGCCGGTGTGTGGAGTCGTCGGCCGGGCGTCCGTGTTCGAAGCTGACGGACACCGGATGCCACCGCTCGCCCAGCAGGTGCCGCAACAGTTGGTGGGTCACCGCGACCGCCAGTTCGACGGACTGCCGGACCGGCACGGGTTCGCCGGGGTCGAAGCGGATTCGTATCGTCGCCAGGCCGTCGCGCTCGGACAGTCGAATGTGCAGTGCCTCGTTGTACGTGTGCTGGAAGCGGATCAGCATTCGCAGTGCGCTTCGCGCGTCGGGCTCGTCCCGGATGCCGACGCTCAGTGGGCCGAGGGTGGACAGGCGCCGCCGCTCGGCCAGCTTCAGCGCGAAGTCCTGGCGACCCGACGCCGCCGCGGACAACTCCAGGAGACGGGCGACCGACGCCGCGGGCACCCAGCGGTCCTGCAGGTCCAGCCCGGCGGGGTCGAGTCCGACGCTCGTCAGCAGCGTCACCGGGTCGAGCGAGAGTGTGCGGCCCAGTTCGACGAAGCCAGTCAGCGCGGCATACCGGGCGAGGGGCTTGGCCATTCGCGTCACCTTTCGTCGCATGCGTCCCGCTCGGCCGAGGTGTCCCGAACAGGAAACAAATATGTCCCGTCAGGGTAAGTATGGACCCCATCCCGTGGCTACCGTTGTGTCAGCTGAGTCACAGTCCCGCCGTCCGCAACCTTTCGAACGGAGAACATCCATGCATTTCCACGACGACGCCCTCTTCCCCGAAACTCAGGAGAAGCTGGTCATCACGTGTGCCCCGTACGGTCCGGAGTGGGAGCCGGACGACTTCCGCGAGGACCTGCCGCTGACGATGGACGAGCACGTCCAGAAGGCGGTCGACTGCTACGAGGCCGGCGCCACCGTGCTGCACATCCACGTCCGTGAACTCGACGGCAAGGGCTCCAAGCGGCTGTCGAAGTTCAACGAACTGCTCGCCGGACTGCGCCAGGCGGTGCCGGACATGATCTTGCAGGTCGGCGGTTCCATCTCCTTCGCCCCCGAGGGTGAGGGGTCGGACGCGAAGTGGCTCTCCGACGACACCCGGCACATGCTCGCCGACCTCGATCCGGCACCGGATCAGGTGACGATCGCGATCAACACCTCGCAGATGAACATCATGGAGTTGATGACCGCCGACGACATCGCGGGCACGTCGATGCAGCGCCCCGAGCTGGCGGAGGCGTACCGGGAGATGACGGTCCCGGCCGGTCCGGCGTGGGTGGAGGAGCACCTGCGGCGGCTGCAGGCGGCGGGGATCCAGCCGCACTTCCAGCTGTCGAGCATCCCGCAGCTCGAGACCGTCGAGCGGCTGATCCGCCGTGGGGTGTATACCGGTCCGCTGAACCTGACGTGGGTGGGGATCGGCGGCGGCTTCGACGGCCCGAACCCGTACAACATCATGAACTTCGTCCAGCGGGTCCCGGACGGTGCGTGCCTGACCCTCGAGACCCTGATGCGCAGTGTGTTGCCGGTGAACGCGATGGCGATCGCGATGGGCCTGCACCCGCGCTGCGGGAACGAGGACACGATCTGGGGTCGCAAGGGCGAGAAGATGACGTCGGTCGCGCAGGTCGAGCAGCTGGTCCGGGTGGCCGGGGAGCTGGGCCGGGAGGTGGCCACCGGTAAGGAGGCCCGCGACATCTACCGGATCGGTCAGACCTACGCCGATGCCGACGAGACCCTCGCCCGGCTCGGGTACGCCCCGAACCGCCGTCCCGGCCAGGTGGGCTTCACCCAGCACGCCTGACCGGCGCGGGATGTCCCGCTACCACTTCCGCGCGGTGAGCAGGAGGTACTCCCAGTTCATCGCGGTGCTGCCGGTGCCGTAGTCGAAACGCCGTGCAAGGTCGGCGAGTTCGTGGTCGAGCTCGGCCACCCGGGCTGGGTTTTCGGCGATGTTCCGGTACACCGCGATGGTCGGGCCGTAGCGGGTCTTGAAGTAGTCGCGGAAGTCTTCCGGGGTCCGGAACTGGTCGATGCGGACGGTGTGCCGGGTTGCCACGACGTCGGTCACCCGATGGCCGAACAACGCCCGGACGTGGTCTTCGCGACCCCACAGCGGCGGCGGCTGCGCGCCGGGCGGGGGCGGGGGTGCGTACGGTTTCATCGTCGCGAACATCTGACCGATGAACCCCTCGGGGGTCCAGCTGAGCAGTCCGATCGTCCCGCCCGGCCTGCAGACGCGGACGAGTTCGTCGGCGCTCTCCTGATGGTGCGGGGCGAACATGACACCGACGCAGGACATCACGGTGTCGAATTCGTTGTCGGCGAACGGCATCGCCTCGGCATCGGCTTCGCGCCACTCGACTTCGGCGCCGAGTTCGGCGGCCCGGCGGCGGCCGGCGTCGAACAGTTCGGGAGTGAGGTCACCGGCGACGACGCTCGCACCGGACAGCGCCGCGGGGATGGCGGCGTTGCCGGAACCGGCCGCGACGTCGAGGACACGGTCACCGGGCTTGACCCGGCTCGCCCGGACGAGGGCGGGGCCGAGGTCCGCGATGACGTCGGTGGCCACGGCGGGGTAGTCGCCGAGCGCCCACATGGCGCGGTGTTTGGTCTTCAGTTCGCGGTCGGCTCGTACTGCGTCGATCGTGTCATCCATCTCGGTACTCCGGTGGGTCGGCTGCATCGGTCGAGATCCAGCCTGGCCGGACGGCGGCGCCCGGAACAGGCACCCTCGGGGTGGGTTCCCGCCACCCGGGACGTCACTCCTGGTCGCGGAACTGCGCCGCGAGTTCACTGCGCGAGCGGATGCCGAGCTTCGCGTAGACGCGGGTCAGGTGGTACTGCACGGTCTTGACGGACAGGAACAGCTCGCCCGCCGCCTCCTTGTTGCTGGCTCCACCGGCGACGAGTATGGTCACCGCCCGTTCCTGCGGGGTCAGTTCCTCGAGCGTGAACCGGCTGCGTTTGACGTTGAGGCCGCCTGCCTTCAGTTCGCGGTCGCACCGCTGCACGTAGGCGGTGGCGCCGAGCGCGGAATACCCTTCCCGCGCGGCCTGCATGACGGCGTCGGCTTCGCGTCGCTTGCCTGCCCGGCGCAGGGTCTGGCCGTACGCGAAGTTCACCCGGGCGCGGTCGTAGGGGAGGGGCAGCGTGTCGAGCTGGGTCAGCGCATTCTCGAACACGTCCCGGGCGGTGTCGATGTCGCCGCGCGCACCGGCGATGCGACCGCGGGCGTAGCCGAGACGCGCCATCGCGGACCGGTGCCCACGTTCTGCGGCCCGTTCCTCGTGCGGGGTGAGGAACGCGTCCGCGTCGTCGACGTGCCCGGTCATTACGAGCGCATTCGCGTACACGTCGGGCCACTGCCAGAATCCGGGCTCGTCGACGCCCTCCCGGGGTTCCAGACGGGTGAGGGGCTCCAGCGCCCTGATGACGGCGGCGTAGTCGGTCTCCACTTCGGCGCACTGGGCGCGCGCCAGGGCGGACGGAATGAACATCATCGGGTAGTCGTGCGAACTCGCGGCGGCGAGGCGGAGATGCTCCTGTGCCGCGGGCCAGTTCCCGCGCAGCGCGTGGGTCTGCGCGCCGGTCCAATGGACGAGGGGCCGGAGGAGGTCGAGCGTGGCGTCCTCGAGTTGGTGCGCGGCACGGTCGACGGTGGCGATGGCGCCGTTCCAATCGCCGAGGGCGAATTGTGTTCGCGCCAGCCAGGCTTGCGCCCACAGCGAGATGCGGGTGGAGCCCATCCGGAAGGCGGTGGGGACGGCACTCTCGAGTTCCTGGCGCGCCGCTTCGGGATCGTCCAGTGCCAGGTCGAGCCAGCCCCGGGCCATGTCGAAGCGCTGGGACTGGGCGCCGAGGGCGATCTTCGCGGACAGGGTGTCGTAGTGTGCCCTCGCCTCCGCGATCCGGCCGGTGGCCGCGAGTCCGAGCCCCATGATCGCCGCGGATTCGACGGCCGACGGATCAGCCGCATCGACGAGAGCGACTGCCCGGGAACCCCATTCGACGAGGTCCGGGCCGTGCCAGCGGGCCAGCGAGTCGAGGACGCGCCGCTGGCAGATCAAGGCCGCGGTGGCCGGATCGGTCTCCGGGTCGCAGGCGGCCCAGGACTGGGTGAGCAGCGCCTCGGCTTCCGCGCGACGGCCCCGTTGGATCGCCAGATAGCCGAGCACGGCGTCGCGCAACGGGCTTTCCGGGAAACTCTCGATCTCCGGGGCGAAAGCCACTGCCTGGGACAGGTTTCCGGTGCCGAGGAGGGCGTCGACGGCGCGAATCAACCGCTGCTCGCGTTCCCGCCGATCCGCGGTGAGGCGGCTCGACTTGATCAGCGCGTCCGCGACCGCCGACCACGCCCCGACCGTCGCCCTGCTCGCGGAGTAGCGGTCGAGTTCGTTTGCGAGAGCCGGGTCGGCGAACGGGGACGCCGCGGCGCGGTGGTCCAGTCGCCTGCCCTCGTCCTCGACGATCCGTGCGGCGTGATCGTGCAGGTCGCGCTTTCGGATCGGCCCGAGGCTGTGGTAGACGGCGGCGCGGGTGAGTGGCGACGGGAAGGTCAGCACGATCACACCGCGGTGCTCACCGGCGGTGAGGAGGCCTGCCCGGTGAAGTTCGTCGAGCGCGTCCACCGGGTGCTCGATGCCGGCGAGAGCGGCGGCGTCGGCGAATCTCGGATTCCCGGACAGGACTGCGGCCGCTTCGGCGAGCGCCCGGGCCTGCGGTGAGGCCTCGGACAGCAGCGACCGTACCTTCGCCGCGAACGTGTGGGGCACCGGGAGGACCGCCTGCCAGCGTCCCCAGGCGACCGGATCGACTTCCTGGAGGAGTTGCGTGAGGTGCCGCGGGTTCCCGGCCGTGTGCTGGACCAGGTGGTGCGCGAGCGGGGCGGGAAGGTCGACGTGCGCGAGGCTGCTCGCGAGGGCGCGAGCGTCGGACGCGTCGAGGGGGCGGACATGAACCCGATGGCGGCTGTGCCGGTCGAGAACGTCGAGAACGTCCGCGGAAACACCGTCGGGTGGTTCCGGGTTCGTGACGAGGACGATCACGGCCGAACGGTCGAGCAGGTGCACGGCGGAGGTCAGTGACTGCAGCGACGCGAGGTCTGCCCAGTGCGCATCGTCGACCACGACGAAAAACGGCGCATCACCGGCACGCGGACCCACCGCCGTGACGAATTCACGGGCGACGTCGAGTGGGTCCTGCGACGTGACGGCCGTACCCAGGAGCTGTTCGGCGACTCCGAAGGGACGGCTCGACGCCCACCGGGCACACACCGCGGAGAACGCGGGCATGTCGGGATGCGCGGTGAGGAAATGTTCCACCAGAGTCGTCTTGCCGATGCCCGGCACGCCTTCGACGACCACGACGACGGGCGCGTTCCGGGTCGTCTCGTTCCGGGTCGTCTCGTGCAGGGCCGCCTCGAGTTCGGCGAGCTCGCGGGAACGTCCGACGAACTCGATTTTCCCTGGGTCACTCACGTCACACACCGTATCGCGACGCGCTATTTCGGCGTCTTCCTGGCGAAAATTGGGAACGCTTGTACGGTGAGGTTAGAAGCTGCTGGTCAGAGCGAACACGAGTCGAAGGATTCGGTGCAATTCATGACGACGGTGCATTCATGACGGAGGCGAACTCCACGAAGCTGGAGCGGGTGGCGATCCGCTTTGCCGGCGACTCGGGCGACGGTATGCAGTTGACCGGCGACCGGTTCACGTCGGAGGCGGCGGCGTTCGGCAACGACCTCGCCACCCAGCCCAACTTCCCCGCCGAGATCCGGGCGCCGCAGGGCACCCTGCCCGGGGTGTCGTCGTTTCAGATCCAGATCGCGGACTACGACATTCTCACGGCCGGCGACCGCCCGGACGTCCTGGTCGCGATGAACCCGGCGGCGTTGAAGGCGAACGTGGCCGATCTGCCGCGCGGCGGCATGATCATCGTGAACACCGACGAGTTCACCAAGCGGAATCTCGCGAAGGTCGGGTACGCCACGAGCCCGCTCGACGACGACTCCCTCGACGATTACGTGGTGCATCCGGTGGCGATGTCGACGCTGACGTCGGGCGCGGTGGAACCCGCCGGACTGAGCCGGAAGGACGGCGAGCGGGCGAAGAACATGTTCGCGCTCGGGCTGCTGTCCTGGATGTACAACCGCCCCACCCACGGCATCGAGCGGTTCCTGCAGGTCAAGTTCGCGGAAAAGCCGCAGATCGCGGAGGGCAACCTGCTCGCGTTCAAGGCCGGGTGGAACTACGGGGAGACGACGGAGAGTTTCGCGACGACGTACGAGGTGTCGGCGGCGACGCTCCCCCCGGCCACGTACCGCCAGGTCACCGGGAACACGGCACTGGCCTACGGGGTGGTGACCGCGGGGCGGCTGGCGTCGCGGGACGTCTTCCTCGGCACCTATCCGATCACCCCGGCGTCGGACATCCTGCACGAGCTGAGCAAGCACCGGAACCTCGGTGTCACCACGTTCCAGGCGGAGGACGAGATCGCCGGGATCGGCGCGGCGCTGGGCGCGTCGATCGGCGGTGCGCTCGGGGTCACGAGCACGTCCGGGCCCGGGCTGGCGCTGAAGAGCGAAGCGATCGGGCTGGCGGTGATGACGGAGGTTCCGCTGCTCGTCATCGACGTCCAGCGCGGCGGTCCGTCCACCGGTCTTCCGACGAAGACCGAGCAGTCGGACCTGTTGCAGGCGATGTACGGACGCAACGGCGAATCGCCGGTCGCCGTGATCGCACCGTGCTCACCCGCAGACTGTTTCGACGCGGCGGTCGAGGCGGCCCGGGTCGCGTTCACGTACCGCACTCCGGTGCTTCTGCTGTCGGACGGTGCGATCGCGAACGGCAGCGAACCGTGGGCCGTCCCGGACGTGTCCGCACTGGACCGGATCGACCCCGGCGTCGAGACGGCGCCACCGGCGGACGGCGAGTTCGCACCGTACGTCCGCGACCGGGAGACGCTGGCGCGTGCCATGGCGATACCGGGAACTCCCGGGCTCGAACACCGCATCGGCGGTCTCGAGAAGGCCGACGGCAGCGGCGACATCTCCTACGATCCCGCCAACCACGACCTGATGGTCCGGTTGCGCCAGGCCAAGATCGACGGAATCACCGTTCCCGACGCCGTCGTCGACGACCCATCGGGGGAGGCCGACCTGCTGCTCGTCGGGTGGGGGAGTTCGTACGGGCCGATCGGCGAGGCGTGCAGGCGTGCTCGCCGTGAGGGCAAGAAGGTGGCCCACGTTCACGTGCGCAACCTGAACCCGCTGCCCGCGAACCTCGGTGCGGTGCTTCGCAGTTACGGGACCGTCGTCGCCCCGGAGATGAATCTGGGACAACTCGCGATGATCCTCCGCTCGCGGTTCCTCGTCGACGTGCAGTCGGTGACCAAGGTGAAGGGCCTCGCGTTCCTCGGCGACGAACTGCACGAGGTGATCGATTCCGCGCTGGCCGGGACGCTGCGGGAGCACGAACTCGCGAAGACCTCCGACGCGCTCGCGTCGGCGACCTATAGATCGACCGGACCCCGGCAGGAGGAGTCGGCGTGACGCGGATGATCAGTCGTGTCGGTGCGGATCTGGGACTGAGTGCCACGGCGCACGTGCCCCGGACCGACGAACCGCAGAAGGCGAAGGACTTCACGTCGGACCAGGAGGTCCGCTGGTGTCCGGGGTGCGGAGACTACGTCATTCTCGCGACGATCCGAAGTTTTCTGCCCGAGTTGGGACTTCGACGCGAGAACCTGATGTTCGTCTCCGGCATCGGATGCTCGAGCCGGTTCCCGTACTACCTGGACACGTACGGTCTGCACTCGATCCACGGCCGCGCGCCCGCCATCGCGACCGGGCTCGCGGTGACGCGTCCGGACCTGTCGGTGTGGGTGGTGACCGGCGACGGCGACGCACTGTCGATCGGCGGCAACCACCTCATCCACGCCCTGCGCCGGAACGTCAACCTGACGATCCTGTTGTTCAACAACAGGATCTACGGGCTGACGAAGGGCCAGTACTCCCCGACGTCGGAGGTCGGGAAGGTCACCAAGTCGACGCCGCTGGGGTCGGTGGACCACCCGTTCAACACGCTGTCCCTCGCGCTGGGCGCCGAGGCGTCGTTCGCGGCCCGCGCGATGGACTCGGACCGCAAGGGGCTGACGGAGGTGCTGCGGCAGGCGGCGGCCCACCGCGGCACGTCCTTCGTGGAGATCTACCAGGACTGCCCGATCTTCAACGACGGCTCGTTCGACGTCCTCCGCAAGGACGGTTCGGAGCAGCGCCTGATCCCGCTGACCCACGGCGAGCCGATCGTGTTCGGCGGTTCAGGCGAATACTGCGTCGTCCGATCGGGTTTCGGTCTGAAGGTCGTCGCGACCGCCGACGTCGACCGGGACGAGATCGTGGTGCACGACGCCCACACCGACGATCCCGACTACGCCTACGCTCTGTCGAGGCTGTCCGACCAGGACCTCACCCATACCGTGACGGGTGTGTTCCGCAGCGTCGCGCGGGACACGTACGACGACATGGTGCGCCTGCAGAACGAGATCGCCCGGGAGACGGATCCCGTCGACGACGGTTCGCTGCAGCGGTTGTTGACCGGTCACGACACCTGGACGGTGGAGTAGGACTCCTCGCTGGTGGTCGCAACCGTATCCCGTTGGCGCGGGACGAAGAACGTCACGATCCCGCCCAGGACGGCGATGCCCGCGAAGACGTAGAACGCCACCTGGCTGCTGATGCCGGCGCTGATCAGGGCGCCGCCGATCAGTGGGCCGAAGATGCCGCCCAACCGGCCGAATCCGGCGCACCAGGCCACGCCGGCGCCGCGCGCGGACGTCGAGTAGTAGTTGGAGACGAATCCGTAGATCAGGACCTGGGTGCCGATGGTGCCGACTCCGGCGACGGCGACGGACGCGAGGAGCACCGGAAGCGGGAAGCCGAGCGTCAGGAGGATCAGGGCCAGCGCGGCGAGACCGAACGTGGTGGCGACGACGCGTTGCGGTCCGATGCCGTCGGCGACCTTCGAGGCGATCAAGCCGCCGAGGATCGCACCGCCGTTGAGGACGAGCAGGAACGACAGCGACCCCTTCGCGTTGAAGCCGGCGTCCTCCATGATCTTCGGGAGCCACGTGTTGAGCCCGTAGGTGAGCAGCAGTCCGGAGAAGCTCATCAGGCCGAGAAGTGCCGTGCCCCAGGCGTAACGGCGGGTAGCGAGTGCCGCGAAGCCGACTTTCTCCACCGACGCCCGCTCCGCGGCGATCTCTTCGGCGCCGGGCATCGGGATACCCGTCCGTTCGGAGACGCGACGGGCCTTGTCCTCCTGCCCGCGGGCGACGAGCCACTTCGGCGACTCCGGCAGTTTCGCAAGCGCCAGCGGAAGGAGGATCACGATGGGCAGTGCGCCGATCCAGAAGAGACCGCGCCACCCGATCGTGTCGCGCAGGACGATCGCGAGGAGGGAGGCGAGCACTCCGCCTGCGGGGACGCCGCTGTAGACGATCGCGTTGTACAGGTTCCGCTTTCCGGGAGGGGCGAATTCCGCCACCATCGCGCCCGCGGTGGCGACGAGGCCGCCGACGCCGATGCCGGTGAAGAATCGCAGCAGGCCGAACATGGTGACGTTCGTGGCCAGCGCGGCGAGTCCCATGCCGACGGAGAACCATGCGATGTTGACGAGCATCATCCGCCGCCTGCCGAGGTAGTCGCCCACCGCGCCTGCGGTGAGTGCGCCCACCATGACGCCGATCAGCGCGTACGAGCCGAGGGCGCCGGCCTGCTGGGCGGAGATCTCGCCGAGTTGGCCGGGATCGTTCATCAGCGTCGGGAGGATGGTGCCGTAGACGACGAGGTCGTACCCGTCGAAGATGATCGCGATCGTGGCGATGGCGACGATCCAGGTGACGGCGCTGCGGTGTCTCGGACTTGCCCAGGTGCCGGGGGTTGATTGAGTCATGGTGATCTCCGCTCGGTGGTGTGACGGGGAATCGGGCCTTGCATGAAAGTGTGCTGTGTCACAGTTGAATTCGGGTAGAGAAATGCCCCATCGGCGAGGCGGTGCAACGCGCCCCGCCGATGAGGCGGTCGAGATCTGTGGGGGCTAGCCGAGGTCGCCACCGGCGACGGGCAGGACCGAGCCGGTGATGTAGGAGGCCTCGTCCGAGGCGAGGAAGACGATCGCGGCGGCCTGCTCGTCGAGCGTGCCGTACCGCTTCATCAGGGACGAGTCGACCGTCTGGTCGACGATCTGCTGGTACCAGGCCTTTTCCTGATCGGTGTCCGCGCCGGGGCCGCGGGGAACACGGCGTGCGGGCGCCTCGGTGCCGCCGGGGGCGGTGGCCACCACGCGGATTCCGTACTGCGCCGCTTCGAGTGCGAGGGCGGCGGTGAGCGCGTTGACCCCGCCCTTCGACGCCGCGTAGGGCGCGCGGTTGACGCCCCGGGTGGCCACCGAGGACACGTTGACGATGGTGCCCGACTGCTGCGCGATGAGGTGGGGGAGGGCGGCGCGGCACGTCCACAGGGTCGGGAACAGGGAGCGCTGCACCTCCGCCTGGATCTGCTCGGCAGTGTAGTGCTCGTACGGCTTGGCCCAGATGGTGCCGCCGACGTTGTTGATCAGCACGTCGAGCCTGCCGTGCTGCTGCCGCGCCTCACCGATCGCCGCCTCGGCGTCGGCGAACTGCTCCAGGTCGGCGGTGATGCTGTGCGCCTCGGTGCCGTTCTCCCGCAATCCCTTCGCGACGTCGTGGACGAGGTCGGCGCGATCGATGAGGATCAGCGACGCGCCCTCGGCCGCGAGCCGGGTCGCGACCGTCAGTCCGATGCCCTGCGCTGCGCCGGTGACGGCGACGACCTTGCCGTCGAAACGGTGCGGAGTGACGAATCCACTCATGCGACGGCACTCCTCTCGATGGCGCGGCACATGGTGGCCTTCGCGTGCGCGCTGTGGCTGACGATCAGGTCGTGGGCGGCAGCGCGGTCGCCCTTCTCGAACGCGGCGACGATGTCGAGGTGGTCGTGCTGGATGTGCTCGTCCACCCAGTCCGCGGTGCGGAGCACCTTGGTCATCAGCTGCGTGACCTCGAGGCGGTTGTACGCCTCCAGCAGCACGTCGTTGGCGGTGCACCGGAACAGGAACTCGTGGAACGAGGCGTTGGTGTCGGTGAACGCGCCCGCGTCCGTGAAGTGGTCGTTCTCGATCGATTCGCAGGAGGTCTCGGCGAGGATCCGGTACTCGGACAGCTGTTCCCGCGTCATCCGGCCGATGGTCAGTTCCATCGCACCCAGTTCGAGGGCCATGCGGGCGTCGAACTGCGCGTCCGACTCGGACAGCGGCTGGTGCTCCTCGCCGATCTCGTACTCGGGCGCAGTCGGGGCCGCGACCGCGCCCGGGTCGGCCGCCGGTGCTGCGGATCCTTCGGACCCACTCGGCGTGGCCGCGTTGTTGAACTTCTCGAAGTAGAAGTTCGCCGGCGTGACGCCCTCCGACTTCAGGTGGTCGCGCACCGCCTCGACCATCGGAGGCGGGCCGCACAGGTACACGTCCACGTCGCCGTCGTTCAGGTGCGCGGGTTCGAACAGGCCGGTCACGTACCCCTTGTTGGGGGCACTGCTCGCCGGGTCGGACACGCAGTAGTCGAACGTGAACTGCGGCAGCGACTTCGCGTAGTCCTCGAGCTTCTCCAGTTCCACCAGGTCCGCGTCGGACGACACACCGTAGATCAGGTGCACGGGGTGGTCGGCGGCGTCGGCGCGCATCTTGTCGAGGATCGACAGCAGCGGGGCCAGCCCGGTGCCGCCTGCGAGCAGCAGGGCGCGGCGCTTCTGCTCGCGCAGGAAGAAGCTTCCCATCGGGCCGGTGAACTCGAGAGTGTCGCCGACCTGGGCGCGGTCACGGAGGTATTCCGACATCAGGCCGCCGTCGGTGATCTTGACCAGGAACGACAATTCCTTCGACGTGGGTCCGGTGCTGAACGAGTACGAGCGCGTCGCCTCCGTCCCGGGAACGGTGATGTTGACGTACTGCCCGGGGAGGAAGACGAGGTCGTCCCGGTTCGCGATGTCGATGGTGAACCCGATGGTGGTGTCGGAGAACTTGCGGATCTCCGTGATCGTCGACGTGAACGTGCCTGCCGCCGTCTTCGCGACGTCCGACGTCGTCGGGATCTGCAGCACCAGATCGCTTTCCGGCATCATCTGGCACGGGAGGCAGTAGCCCTGCTCCGCCTCGTCGTCGGTGAGCGCTTCCTCGATGTAGTCGCCGCCGTCGTACGTGCCGGACTCGCAGAGCGACTTGCAGGTGCCGCACGCCCCGTCCCGGCAGTCGAGGGGAATGTTGATGCGTGCGCGGTAGGACGCGTCGGCGACCGTCTCGTCGCCGTCACACTTGATGAAGCGGGTGATCCCGTCCTCGAAACTCAGTGCAACTTGGAAAGTCATGGAAAACAGCTCGATTCGCGAAGAATGGAAGGAAATCAGATGTGATAGATGTCGACCACGTGGTGGATGTAGTCGTTCTTGAGCACGACCTTCTTCTTCATGATCAGAGGCTGCTCACCGGAAAAGTCGATCGTGTAGAACGAATTCCCGAAATACGTGTCGACCGTGTTGTACCGGAAGTACAGGGTGAACCAGTTGAACCGGACATCCACGACGTCGCCGCGGCGCTCGACCACCTCGACGTTGGAGATGTTGTGCCCGGTGCGCGGTTCCGGAAGGCTCGTCGCGCTCGACCGGTCGGTCTTGATGCGGAACACCCGGTCCTCGATGCCGCCGCGGTTGGCGTAGTAGATCAGGGAGATCTCGGTCATCGGGTCGGTGGTCAGTTCACCGTCGTCGGCCCACGCCGGCATCCAGAACTCGGAGTCGGGGTGATAGCACTCGATCCACTTCTCGAACTCGCGGTCGTCGAGGTAGCGGGCCTCACGGTAGAGGAACTGCTCGATGTCGTGCTGGGTGACGGTGCTTTCGGCTACTGCAGTCATGGTGATCGTCTCCCTCAGCGGTTGTTCGCGGCAACGTCGGCGTCGAGCGCCTTGGTGAGCGCCTGCACCCAGTAGCCGTGCTGGATCGGGTAGAGGCCCTCGTCCTCGGTCTTCACGCCACTGGAGATCGGGTTGATGCCGATCTTCTTGGCGTCCTCGTCGGGCCCCTGGAGTTGGTGGGTGACACCGCGGCTGAGGTCGTTGAACGGTGCGGCCCCGGCCTGGTACGTCTTCTGGCAGGAGCGGAACTCCTCGAGATCGTCCGGGGTGGCCATACCGGTGGCGTTGAAGAAGTCCTCGTACTGGCGGATGCGGGCGGCGCGGGCCGTCCGGCTCTCACCCTTCGGGGCGATGCAGTAGATGGTGACCTCGGTCTTGTCGACGGAGATCGGGCGGAAGTGCCGGATCTGCGAACCGAACTGGTCCATCAGGTACACGTTCGGGTACAGGCACAGGTTGCGGGACACCCCGATCATCCAGTCGGCGCGGTCCTCGCCGTACTCGGCGACCAGTTCGTCGCGGCGCTCGTTGAGGGGGCGGTTGGCGGGGTCGGCCCACTTGGTCCACAGCAGCAGGTGGCCGTTGTCGAACGAGTAGTAGCCGCCCTGCTGCTTCGACCACTTGCCGGCGTCCATCGCCTTCGTGGCGTTGGTGGACTCACCGGACTCGCGCCTCGACGTGGTCGCCGCGTAGTTCCAGTGCGTGGCGGACACGTGGTAGCCGTCGGCGCCGTTCTCGGTCTGCAGCTTCCAGTTGCCGTCGTAGGTGTAGGTGGACGCACCGCGCAGCACCTCGAGTCCGTCGGGCGACTGGTCGACGATCATGTCGATGATCTTCGTGGTGTCCCCGAGGTGTTCCTCGAGCGGCGGGACGTCGGCGTTGAGGCTGCCGAACAGGAATCCGCGGTAGTTCTCGAACCGAGCGACCTTGGTGAGGTCGTGGGAGCCGTCCTTGTTGAACTGCTCCGGGTAGCCGGCCTCGCGGGGGTCCTTGACCTTGAGCAGCTTGCCGGAGTTGTTGAACGTCCAGCCGTGGAACGGGCAGGTGAACGTGGTCCGGTTGTCCGTCTTGCGCCGGCAGAGCATGGCACCGCGGTGGCTGCACGCGTTCACCAGGGCGTTGAGTTCGCCCTCCTTGTTGCGGGAGATCACGACCGGCTGGCGGCCCATGTACGTGGTGAAGTAGTCGCCGACGTTCGGGATCTGGCTCTCGTGGGCCAGGTAGATCCAGTTGCCCTCGAAGATGTGCTTCATCTCCAGTTCGAACAGGTCCTCGTCGGTGAAGACGCTGCGTCGCACCTGGTAGCGGCCGGTTTCCGGGTCTTCGATGAGCGCGTCGGCCAGCTTGGCGCGCACGTCCTCGGACGGCGCTGAGTACAGGGTTTCAGTCATGGGATCCTCCAAGATCTCCGGGGGCTTGCGCCCTGCGAGGGCGCCCGGGTCCGGCAATGGATTCCACTCTTGCAGCCTGTGCGCTGCATCACACTAGGCATTTACCGAGTACTGACTAGGACGTGTTCGGCATGCGCACGCCGGGGTCTCGGAGGCCCCGGCGTGCGTCGGTGCGGTGATCAGCCGGCGGGGGTGAACTTCTCCCGGAAGATGCGCCGCGGAGCC
Organism: Rhodococcus pseudokoreensis; assembly: GCF_017068395.1. Taxonomy (NCBI): domain Bacteria; kingdom Bacillati; phylum Actinomycetota; class Actinomycetes; order Mycobacteriales; family Nocardiaceae; genus Rhodococcus; species Rhodococcus pseudokoreensis. The sequence goes on from NZ_CP070619.1 coordinate 6,204,790, forward strand.
ATCCGCCGGCGTTTGAACGCCTTGATCCCGGCGTCGACCATCGCGGGTGGCCCGCACAGGTACCCGGAGTGGCCGCGGCAGGTGTCGAAGTCCGCCACGAACGCATCGGTGACGTACCCGGACCGCCCGGACCACGTCTCGTCGCTCAGACACGGAACGTATCGGAACCCCGAGTGGGCCCGTTCCCATTCCCGCAGCAGGTCCACGTCGTACAGGTCGGCTTCCCCGCGCACCCCGTGATACAGGTGGACCGCCCGGTCCGGTTGCGTCGTCAGTGCCTGGCGAGCTATCGATTTCAGCGGGGCGAGACCGGTTCCGCCGCCGAGCAGGATCATCGGACCGGCTTCCTCCGGGTCGAGCCGGAAGTCGCCGAGCGGGCCAACCATGTCCACTCGCTCCCCGACGGACATCGAGCCGAACACCCAGCCGTCCGTCGCCAGTCCGCCCGGTTGCCTACGGATGTGGAACTCGAGCTGTTTCGACTCGCCCGGCGTGTTCGCCATCGAGTACTGGCGACCGTGGCCGGTGCCGGGGACCCGCAGTTCGACGTACTGCCCCGCGGAGAATTCGAGCGGGCTGTCGAGCGTGACGAGAACGCGCCTCGTGTCGCGGGCGACGTCCTCGATCGCGCTCACGGTGCCGACGAGGTCCCGCAATGCGTGGACGTCGCCCGCGGGAGCCGCGTCCAGGCGTTCGACCACCGTGTCGCTGCACGGGGTCGCCTGGCAGGCCAGCGCGAACCCCTGTTCGCGCTCGGCCGGGGACAGGGTGTTCTTCGGCGACGGTCCGTGGTCGACGGACCCCGACACCACCCGCAGCTTGCACGTCCCGCATGTGCCCTGATTACACGAATTCGGCATCCACACGCTGCCCCGCAGGAACGCGTCCAGTATCGGCTGGTCGGGGCGGCAGTCCACGCTGTCGGTGCCGACCGAGACGGTGAAGGTCACGGCTACACCTCCCACGTGGTCCGCAGTGCGGTCGGGCCGCGGAAACCCCAGCCCCAGAACTCGACGTCCGCGCCGGAGTCGCGTTCGAGGTTCGGTATCGCCTCGAACAGTTCCTCCAGGCCGATCCGGCACACGTGGTTGGCGAAGTAGATGCCCGCACATGCGTGGTTTCCGGAACCGAACGCCAGGTGGGGGAGCGGGGGACGCGTCATGTCGTAGTCGGTGGGGGCGTCGTAGACGGCGGTGTCGTGGTTTGCCGAACCGTAGGACAGCAGCACCACGGAACCCTCGGGAAGGAACACGTCGCCGAGCGTGACGTCCCGGGTGCTGATGCGGGCGGTGGCCGACCAGATCGGGGAGGTCCAGCGCATTCCCTCGGAGATCGCCCGCGGAATCAGGGCGGGCTCGTCGACGACGGCCTCCAGCTGCTCGGGGCGGGTGAACAGACCGACGAGCGTCGACGCCATGCCGTGGCCGGGCTCCTGCATCGCGCCCAGCAGGTAGACGAACAGGGTGGGGTAGATGTACTCGCGGTCGCGGACCTGCCCCTCGGGCATGCCGTCGTGCAACCAGTGCGAGATGGCGCTGTCGTCGGGGTCGACGGTCCACTTGTCGATGAGCGGATCGACGACCGCCCGGATCTCGGCCTTCGCCTCGTCACCCTGCACGAAGCCCTCCGGGTTCGTGAAATCTCCGTTCGCGTCCACGCCCGCGTTGGTGAAGGAGTTCGACAGCCGGTGGAACCAGTCGCGCAACGTGTCCGAGCTGACGTCGTTCAGGCCCAGCAGATCACCGAGAGCGCGCACGCTGACCGGCTCGCAGTACTGCGACACCAGATCGGCGCTGCCGTCGTTCTCGAACTGCTCCACGTAGCGCCGCGCGATGGGCCGGACGAGCCCGTCGACCCACCGATCCACCTCCGACGGTTGCAGCGCCGGGTCGACCATCGACCGCAGGTCGCGGTGGATCTCACCGTTGACTCCGATCACCGCCGGGTGGCCGAACGTGCGTCCGCCCGCCTTCGTGATGATCCCCTCGAAGTCGGGGCTGTTGGCGATGGTGCGGCACAGGTCGGCGGTGGTCGCGACGAACGAACCGAGGACCGGGACGTACGCCAGCGGCGCCTCGGCGCGCAGCCGTTCGTAGACCGGATACGGGTTGCGCTCCAGTTCCGTCATCGTGATCTCATCGATCCAGGACAGCGTGGCGGTCATGTCAATTCTCCTCTTCGGAAACAACTTTCGCGGCCGTGGCGGCGTGGAGGAGAACGTATTGCGCAGGCCGGCGGGCCGTCTAGCCACTCTGCGCGGGGCCTGGACGATGTGCGCGACAAGTTGTGATCGGCATCTCAGTTACCCTCGACTCGGAGTCCCGGCGCAGCTTCAATTGGTCGGAAGAGATACTTCAGCGAGGCAGGTGCATGACGATGGCATCGACGATCACCGAGACCCGGGACTGGGATGCGGCGTCGCGAGCGGTGGCCGGTGCGTACTTTCCCCATACACTGACCGACCTGTCGTCGGGCGGTGCGATGACCCTGTCGATGCGGACCGTCGACTTCGGTCCCGTCACGCTCGGCAGGCTGGGCTGGGGCGCGGACGTGTCGATCGAATGCGACTACCCGGGCGCCTACGAGGTCAACATCCCGCTGTCCGGCTCGCTGGAGTCCAGTGCGCCGGGCGGCACGGTGGTGTCGCGGCCGGGGCAGGCCACCGTCTTCCGGGCGGACGAACCGACCCTGATCACCCGGTGGAGCGGCGACTGCTCGGTGCTCGGCGTCAAATTCGACGGCGACTTCCTCGAGCAGGAGGCCGACCGGATCCTCGGTTCCGAGCTGCGGACCGGGCTGCGCCTGCCCGCACAGCTGGATCTCACCGGTGCCGCGGGAAACAGCTGGTTTCGTCTGGTGCGCTCACTGACCGCGCAACTGCGGGAGCCGGCCGACCTCCTCGCGAACCCGGTGGTCGGCCCGCAACTCGCCGGCGCGATCACGTCGGCGTTCATCCTCGCCGTCACCCCCGACGAGGACGCCCGCCCGAGCGCCCCGCGGCCGCGGATCGTCAAACGCGTCCTCGACGGACTCCACGACGATCCGGCCCGTGCCTGGACCGCGGCCGACATGGCCGAGCTGGCGGGCACCAGTGTCCGCCGCCTGCAGGAAGGGTTCCGGCAGTACGTCGGGCGCAGCCCGTCCGAATGCCTCCTCGACATCCGGCTGAGCCGCGCCCACGAAGACCTGAAGGCGCTGGGGTCGAGTGTCACCGTGTCCGAAGTCGCTGCCCGGTGGGGCTTCACGCACGCGGGCCGGTTCTCCGCCGCGTACCGCCGCAGGTACGGCAAATCCCCGTCAGAGCTCGTTCGCTTCTGACGGGGAGTGCGCGTGTGTGTGGCTACTTGTTACCGAAGTACGAGACGTCGTCGTTTCCGATGAGGTCGGGTACTGTCCAGCCGTCGAGGTCGTACTCGGCGAGGCACTGCTCGGCGAGGCCCTTCATGGAGGCGACGTCGCCACGGTTCTCGGCGGCGAACAGCAGTTCGGCCTTGACGTTCTCGTGGTTGCCGGAGTAGTTCCGCTCGTACAGTTCGTGGCGGCCACCGAACTCGCTGCCGATCGAATCCCACAGGGCCTTCATGATCTTCACGCGTTCGACGGCGGTCATGCCGTCCGAGCCGCGGACGTACTTGTCGAGGTACGGGCGGACGTCGGGCGACTTGAAGTCGCGGGCGCTCGACGGCAGGTAGATCAGGCCGGACGCGACGTCCTGCTCGATGATCTCCTTGATCCGCGGGTAGCCCTGGATCATGAACATGCGGTACGTGAGGCCGTATTCGAGCTTGGGGATGACGGTGTCGCCGATCCACGGCTCGGGGTTGCGGGCCATGGATTCGGTGAGTGACCAGAACAGGTTTCGCCAGCCGATCACTTCACCGACGCGGGTCTGCACACCCCGGAACCCGCCGGCTCCGGTGGCGTCGAGCGCCTTCATCAGCATGCCTGCGATGAAGTCGAGCTTGACCGCGAGACGCGTGCAGCCCTGGAACGTGAAGCGGGGCAGGAACCCCGACTGCGGGAAGAACCCGTTGATCTTGTCCACGTCGCCGTACATGAAGACGTTCTCCCACGGCACGAGCACCTTGTCGAAGATGAAGATGGTGTCGTTCTCGTCCATCCGCGACGACAGGGGGTAGTCGAACGGGGTGCCCATCACGGCGGCGTTCTGCGTGAACGAGGACCGGCAGATCAGCTTCACCCCGGGCGCGTCCATCGGGACGGTGCAGATGAGGGCGAATTCCTTCTTCTTGATCGGCAGGCCGTAGTGGGCGATGAAGTTGTAGTTGGTGATCGCCGATCCGGTGGCCACGACCTTCGCGCCGGACACGATCAGGCCCGCGTCGGTTTCCTTCTCCACCTTCATGAACACATCGCCGACCTCGTCCGGCGGCAGTTGCCGGTCGACGGGCGGGTTGATGATCGCGTGGTTCCAGTAGAGAACCTTCTCCTGCGATTCCTTGTACCAGCGCTCGGCGTTGTCCTGGAATGGTGAATACAGTTCCTTGTTCGCGTGCAGGGTGCCGAGGAACGACGCCTTGTAGTCGGGGGAGCGGCCCATCCAGCCGTACGTCATGCGCGCCCAGGTGGCGATGGCGTCGCGTTCCTTCAGCAGGTCGTCGGAGGACTTCGGCGCCTTGAAGAACGGCATCGTCACGCCGCCGTTGCCGGTGTCGGTGGAGGTGGTGACCTTGTCGACGTGCTCGCCGGTGTGCATCGAGTCGTAGAGGCGGGCGGTCATCCGGATCGGGTTGCGGAACGCGGGATGCGTCGTGACGTCCTTCACCCGTTCCCCGTGCAGCCAGATCTCGCGGTCGTCGCGCAGCGACTCGATGTACTCGTCGCCGGTCATCGGGCGGGTGGCGAAGTTGGCGGTGCGGTTGGCCTCACAGTCCGCGGCGGGGTTGACCTTCGTCGGGTCGACCGCGGTCTCGGGAGCGCTTTCGGTGGTGGTCATGGAGTGAAGTCCTTTCGGATTCGGCAATCAGTGGGCGGGCTGAAGATGGAATGGGGTGAAGGTGGCGGTGGAGTCGAACCATCCGTTGTTCGGATCGTCCATCGATCCGTTCCACGCGGCCGACGCGGACGGCGAACCGAGATCGTGGAAGGTGCTCCGGTAGAACAGCAGCGGATCCTTGCCGCTGGATTCGGCGGCCACGATCTCACCGATGAAGATGATGTGGTCGCCGCCGTCGTACTCCGCCCACGGATCGCAGGACAGCGTGGCCGCGGCGCCGCAGATGACGGGGGCCGTCGGTCCGTCGGCCCACACGGGTTCGGGGTTCTGCGGGCGGCCGGCGAAATGCATCGCGGTGTCCACCTGGTCCGCGGCGAGGATGTTGACGGCGAACGGAGACTTGCTCAAGTAATTGCAGGCCTTCGACTTTCGGGTCAGGGTGATCTGGCACAGCCTCGGTTCGATCGAGACGGCGGTGAAGGCCGTGACCGTCGCTCCGTGCGGCAGACCGTCGGAGTTGGCGCACGTGATGACCGTGACTCCGCTGGCAAACTGCCCGAAAATGTTTCGGAGTTCGCGCTGCTCCATGTTCGGAGCCTCCCTTCCTGTCCGGGGCGCTGTTGAGGTACGGAGAAACGTACGACTGCGGGAACGGGGCGTCGATCCGCTGAGCGCGGAGGTGATCCGCTTTGCGCGGAGAGTTGAGGCGGGGGCCTCGATTGCATTGCGGAGTGTGCGCGGTCACACTGGTGCCATGTCGGCCACGTCGAAGATTTCCCGCCCCGAGGACTGGGACGAGGCGTCACACGTCGTGTCGGACGTGTACTTCCCGCACACCCTCACACCGCTGAGCAGGTCGAAGGCGACCAATACGGTCGCGGAGGCCGTAGAACTGGGCCCGGTGAAGATCACGCACATCGGCTGGGGTGCGGACGTGTCGATCCGGTCCGACCACCCCGGCGCGTACGCCGTCAACGTCCCGCTGTCGGGGCACCTCGAGTCGGTGACCGGCAGGAACGAGGTGCTCTCGGCGCCGGGTTCCGGGATGATCTGCCCGCCCGACACGTCGACGGTCATCACCACCTGGAGCGAGGAGTGCTCCATCATCGGGGTCCGCGTCGACCGGGACCACCTGCACCGGGAGATGTCGCGGATCCTCGCCCGGCCCGACATCCAGCTACCGCCGCAGATCGACGTGACCACGGAGAACGGTGCGAGTTGGCTCGCGCTGGTGCGGTCGTTGCTGAAGCAGATGCTGGAGTCCGACGGGGTGCTGAACAACGCGCTCGTCGCGGAGCAGTTGTCGGGCGCGGTCACCACCGCGCTCGTGCTCGCCGCGGTCCCGGACGACGGGGCCGGGGTGGGATGCGCCCGTCCGCGGATCGTGAAGCGGGTGGTCGACGAGATCCACGCCGACCCGTCCCGCGCCTGGACGGCGGCCGACATGGCCGAGGTCGCCGGGGTCAGCGTCCGCCGGTTGCAGGAAGGGTTCCGCGACTACGTCGGGGTGAGCCCCCGCGACTACCTGCTGGACGTGCGACTCGAACGCGTCCACGACGACCTGCTGCGCGCGAACGGTGCACACACGGTCGCCGAGGTCGCGATGCGCTGGGGTTTCACCCACACCGGCCGGTTCGCGGCGGCGTACCGCCGCAAGTACGGTGTGGCGCCCTCGGAGGCGCTCCGCGGCTGACGGCCCGGACGGGTTACGCCAGGGCGCCGATTCGCGCCCGGTCGCGGAGGGCGATGAGTTCGCGGGCGTGCGCTTCCAGCTTGCGATCCTCGTCCGACTGCGGAACCCATTGCCGCGCAGCCGTTGCCGCGCCGTCGTCGTCGACAGCGGCGACGACGGTGAGGCAGTGGGTGGTGAGGTTCATTTCCCGGGTACGCGGGTCGCCCGATCGCACGTGCACCGAGATGTGCATGGTCTGCGCGCCCGTGTGCAGCAGGCGGGCGTCGACCTCGACGACGTGCCCGATCTGGATCGGACGGTAGAACCGGACACCGCCGGCGTACACGGACACGCACGGGGTGCCGTTCCACGACGTGCCGCACAGGTAGGCGGCCTCGTCGATCCAGCGCATCACGGTCCCGCCGTGCGTCTTCCCGCCCCAGTTGACGTCGGTGGGCGCGGCCAGGAAACGGGTCAGTGATTCCGGTGCGGTGCCCGCGTCGGTGTAGGTCTGCTTGCTCATCGCCTCTTCGATGTCGGCCCGCAGGCCGATGCGCATGACGGCCTCCTCGGACTCGGCGTGGTCGGTGGCGGTGACGGGCTTCCACGGCGGCACGGTCGTCGGCTTTCCGGAGTCGTCGACGGCCACGAAGATGATCAGGCAGTTGCTGGCCTCGGTGAACTGGCCGGTCCGCGGGTCGGCGGACGAGACCGTGCACTGGATGTGCATGCTGGAGCGCCCGGTGTGGACGAGCCGCGCTTCGACCTCCACGAGGTGTCCGGACTCGATGGACCGGGTGAATTTGATGTTTCCGACGTACGCGGTGACGCAGTAACTCCCGCTCCAGCCGACCGCGCAGGCATACGCGGCCTTGTCGATCCATTCGAGGATGCGGCCGCCCTGGACTGCACCTCCGAGTGTCGCGACCTCGGTGGGTGCGGCGAGGAAGCGGAGGGTGATGCTGCGGGGAGGGGTGCTCATCGATGTGTTCCTCGGGTGTTCGACGTGGCCGGCGCGAGGGCGCGCACCGGGCGACGGCGAAACGTCGTTGTCCGCCGGTGGCGGGGAAATTATCCCACAGTTGCCCCGGACCGACCCGTTCGCGATGTGAACGGACCGCGGTTGACGAACGCCTGTGACTGCGGGCACACTCGACCAGTACCGCACAGCGTTCCCTGTGTACGCACAGCGTGCACGAGTGATCGGATCAGGTGATGACCTCAACGTCGACGACGACCGCACCCCGGGCGGATCTGGCCCGCCTCGACTACGTGGACCGGGAGTTCTACCTCCCCGCCCAGCGGGTTCTGCCGTGGACCGCGAACCTCGCCGCGCTTCCCGGCGAGCCCGGGACGCCGCTGCGGATGACGGGCGTCGTCCGGTCCCGCACCGGCGAACCGCTGTCGGGTGCGGAGATCGAGATCTGGCACGCGGACGCCGACGGATGCTATTCCGGGTACTCCGTGGAGATCCTGCGCAACAACCTGCGCGGTATCGTCGTCACGTGTGCGGGCGGTCGCTTCGACATTGCCACGGTGCAGCCCGCGCCGTGCGAATTCTCCAGTGCCCGAAGTGATGCCGACGTGGGTCACCTCAACGTGATCGTGCACGCGCGCGGCTACCGGCCGCTCGAGACGCGCGTCGTTCCCAGTGTGGGCGGTGCGCGAGTGGTGGGGGAGTCCGCCGTCGAGACATTCGTCGACGTCGATGCCGGCGGTGCGGTCTCCTGCGACTTCGTGCTCGACCCGATCCGACCGGCGTGCGGCCCTCAGCCGGTGTAGCCCATGTCTGCACTCAGGGCGGCCGCGGCGGCGAGGACGCACGGAACGGCCTGTTCCCGGAACTGCGCCGGAGTGTTGCGTGCCGACGACGTGGAGCATGCGACCACGCCGACCACCGTGCCGCCGGCGTCGCGGACGGGTGCGGCGAGCGAGATCAGCCCCTTCTCCAGTTCCTCGGCCGTGAGCGCGAAGCCCTGCTCCCGGACCTTGGCGAGTTCGCGGTCGAGTTCGGCCGCGGAGCCGATGGTCTCCGGCCCCAGCTTCTGGAACGTCGACTCGGCGATCACCCGCTCGACGACGTCGGCGGGGGCCCAGGCGAGGAGGGCGCGGCCCATGGACGTGGCGTACGCGGGGACGCGGGTGCCCACGGAGACGTTGATGCTCATGATTCGCCGGACGGGGACGCGCGCCGCGTAGACCACGTCGGCGCCGTCGAGCACGCCGAGCGACGCGGACTCCTGAGTCTTCTCGGCCACTTCGAGCAGTCGGGGCATCGCCGCCTCGATCAGCGCGTGCGACTCCGAGTAGTGCTGTCCGATGCTGAGCACGCGAGGGGTGAGCGACCACCGGCCTCCCGCCCCCGCGACGTACCCCAGCTTCTGCAGGGTGAGCAGGATCCGGCGGACGGCGGGGCGCGACAGTCCCGCTTCCGTCGCGAGTTCGGCGAGCGTCGGGTTCGGGCGCTGGGCGTCGAACGCCAGGAGCACTGCGAAACCGCGCTCGATGCTTTGGATGTAATCGCGATCGCTCTCGGTCATTGCGGCCTCCACCAGCGATTCGTGTGCTTCTTCGGACTCGGGGTTGACATTTCAATGTGACTGCGCGCACAGTAGTGGTGTACGCACAGCGTGATGTTAGTACGCATAGCGTACAGATGCAAGACCCCCGGCGTGTGAACACCCACCGCGTCGCCCAGAACTCGATAACCGCCCTGTCCGAATTCCTTCAGCCCGAGGAGAAACGATGACCACCACCGAGAGCCCCACCGCAGCCGGTTCCGGTTCCGCCGCCACCGACAAGTTCAAGTCCGAGCGCGTCACCGCCGACACCTCGCCCGAGCGACTCGCGGCGATCGCCAAGGACGCCCTCGGCGCGCTCAACGACGTGATCCTGAAGCACGGTGTCACCTATCCCGAGTACCGCGTGTTCAAGCAGTGGCTCATCGACGTCGGCGAGGGCGGCGAATGGCCGTTGTTCCTCGACGTGTTCATCGAGCACTCCGTCGAAGAGGTCCTCGCCCGCTCCCGCAAGGGCACCAAGGGCAGCATCGAGGGCCCGTACTACATCGAGAACTCGCCGGAACTGCCGTCCAAGTGCACCCTGCCGATGCGTGCCGAGGACGAGAAGATCACCCCGCTCGTCTTCGCCGGCCAGGTCACCGACCTCGACGGCAACGGCCTCGCCGGGGCGAAGGTCGAACTGTGGCACGCCGACAACGACGGCTACTACTCGCAGTTCGCACCGCACCTGCCCGAGTGGAACCTGCGCGGCACGATCATCGTCGACGACGAGGGTCGCTACGAGATCACCACGATCCAGCCGGCGCCGTACCAGATTCCGACCGACGGCCCGACCGGCCAGTTCATCGAGGCGCAGAACGGCCACCCGTGGCGTCCCGCGCACCTGCACCTCATCGTGTCGGCGCCCGGCAAGGAGTCGGTCACCACGCAGCTGTACTTCAAGGGCGGCGAGTGGATCGACAGCGACGTCGCGTCGGCCACCAAGCCGGAACTGATCCTCGACCCGAAGACCGGCGACGACGGCAAGAACTACGTCACCTACAACTTCGTGCTCGACCCCGCGTGACCCGTTCCACCCGTACAGAAAGTGATCCGATGACCGACCTGTCGATCGTCTCCGTCGAAACGACGATCCTCGATGTGCCGCTGGTGCGTCCCCACAAGTTCGCGACCACGTCGATGACCGCGCAACCGCTCCTACTCGTCGCGGTCAGGACCGCGGGCGGCGTGACCGGCCACGGCGAGGGCGTCGTCCCCGGCGGCCCCTGGTGGGGTGGTGAGTCGGTGGAGACGATGCAGGCGATCATCGAGAAGTACATCGTCCCGGTCCTGCTGGGGCGCGGTGTCGACGAGATCACCGGCATCATGTCGGACATCGAAAGGGTGGTCGCGGGCGCACGTTTCGCGAAGGCCGCCGTCGACGTCGCGTTGCACGACGCCTGGGCGCGCAGCCTGGGTGTGCCCGTGCACACGCTGCTCGGCGGCGCCTTCCGAAAGGGCGTCGACGTCACCTGGGCCCTCGGCGCCGCACCCGCCGACGAGATCATCGAGGAGGCCCTGGGTCTCGTCGAGTCGAAGCGGCACTTCAGTTTCAAGTTGAAGATGGGCGCGCTCGACCCCGCCGTCGACACCGCGCGGGTGATCCGGATCGCGCAGGCGCTCGAGGGCAAGGCCGGCGTCCGGATCGACGTCAACGCCCGATGGGACCGGCTGACCGCGCTGAAGTACGTGCCCCGGCTCGTCGAGGGCGGCGTCGAACTGATCGAGCAGCCCACGCCCGGTGAGCAACTCGAGGTCCTCGCCGAACTGAACCGCCTCGTCCCCGTCCCGGTGATGGCCGACGAGAGCGTCCAGACTCCGCACGACGCGCTCGAGGTCGCCCGCCGCGGCGCCGCCGACGTCATCGCGCTCAAGACCACCAAGTGCGGTGGCCTCGCCAAGAGCCGCGAAGTGGTCGCCATCGCCAAGGCCGCCGGAATCGCCTGCCACGGAGCCACGTCCATCGAAGGCCCGATCGGGACCGCGGCGTCCATCCAGTTCGCCTGCGCCGAGCCCGGCATCAACTTCGGCACCGAACTGTTCGGGCCCCTGCTGTTCAGCGAGGAACTGCTGCAGGAACCGATCCGCTACGCCGACGGCCAGGTGTCCCTGCCCGAAGGCCCCGGACTCGGAGTCGAGCTCAACATGGACGCAGTCAAGACCTGGACCAGGAACTGAGGAGGACACCACCCCGATGGCACTCTTTCACGTCCGCATGGACGTCGCCATTCCCCGCGACCTCGACCCGAAGGTCCGGGACGAGACCATTGCCAAGGAGAAGGCCTACTCGCAGGAGCTCCAGCGCTCCGGCAAGTGGCCCGAGATCTGGCGGATCGTCGGTCAGTACAGCAACATCAGCATCTTCGACGTCGAGTCGGCCGACGAACTGCACGAGATCCTGTGGAACCTTCCCCTGTTCCCGTACATGAAGATCGAGATCATGCCGCTCACCCGGCACGGTTCCGACATCAAGTAGGCCTCCGGCCCGTGCGTGCCTAGCGAGTCTCTGGACTCGTTAACCACGCACGGGCGGCGGAGCCGCCTATTTCTGCTGCGCGAGCAGCCGGTCGACGGCCCGCACGCTGAGCACGTGGTCGAGCGCCATGGTGGCGCTGCCGACGACACCCGACAGCTCCCCGTGCGTCCAGGGGAGGATCTGAAGCTGCTGGGTGGCGACGGCGATCGCGTTGCCGTACAGGGTTTCGCGTAGCCCGGCGACGAACGTGTCGTACGCCTGCGCCATGTCGCCGCCGACGATCACGACCTCCGGGTTGAGGAGGTTGATCGCCCCCGACAGGACCTCGCCGATCTGACGCCCGCTCTCGCGGATCATCCGCCGGGCCTCGGCGTCGCCGGCGAGCGCGAGGGTGATCACGTCGCGGATGTGGGTGACTTCGCGTCCCTGCTCCTGCAGGTTGCGGACCAGTGCCCACCCGCCGGCGACGGCCTCGATACATCCCACATCACCGCAGCGGCACACCACTCCTTGTGCCGCTGCGGTTTTCGTGTGTCCGATCTCGCCTGCCGCGCCCAGGGCGCCCCGCTGCAGCACGCCGCCGGACACGAGTCCGGCGCCGAGCCCGGTCGATGCCTTGATGAGCAGCATGTCGGCGAAGTCGCGGCGTTCCCCGCGCCGCTCGGCCAGGACCATGACGTTGGCGTCGTTGTCGACGAAGACGGGCGCGTCGGTGACGTCGGCGAGGAACGGCTGCAGCGGGACGCCGTCCCAGCCCGACATCATGGGGGAGTTCAGGCTGCACCCCCGTTCGGTGTCGACGGTGCCGGGGAGGCTGATCCCGATCCCGACCGTCCGCCCCGCGGTCTCGCCCAGGCCCTCGCGCAGCGCGAGGAGGCGCCTCGCGATGACGGGCATCAGCTCGGCCGGACTCGTGCCGATCTCCTGCTCCACGTCCTCGGCGACGAGGACGTCGCCTGCGAGGTCGCAGATGGCCAGCTGGGTGCGGCTGCGGCCGATGGCGGCCGACAGCACCACACCGGCCTGCACGTGAAACGAGAGTTTCACCGGCGGGCGTCCGCCGGTCGAGACGCCTTCTTCTCGTTCGACGACGAGTCCCGACGCCTGCAGTGACGACACCCGGGCCGCGACGGCCGTGCGGGACAGCCCGGTGAGGTTGCCGATCTCGGTGCGCGTGGTGGCTAGCCCTGCACGAATGAGGGCGAAAACGTCGCCACCCGTCGCCGGGGAGGTCGTCGAGCGAGGCGTCCGCATGCAGGCCATTCAACCAACCGGACACGCGTCTGACAACGTAAGGTTCAGATCTTTGTTCGTGAAAATACTTAAGTCTGTATTGATCAAAAGCCAAAGGTCGCCTACTCTCGTCTGTGATGGCCCACACATCCGGCTTTCAGAGGGAGATGACATGTCACCAGCGACCACCGTGGAACCGTGCGATTTCGTCGTGTTCGGCGGCACCGGCGACCTGGCGGTTCGTAAGCTGCTTCCCGCGCTCTACCTGCGCGACAGGGACGGTCAGCTGCCCGCCGAAACCCGCGTGATCGGTGCCTCGCGAGCCGGTCTCGACACCGACGGCTACCGCGACAAGGTGCGAGGAGAACTCGCGCGGTTCGTCTCCGGCGATCAGCTGGATTCGGACACCTGTGAGCGATTTCTCAATCGCCTCGAATACGTCACCGTCGACGTCGCGGACTCGGCGGACTGGGCGGGCCTGCAGGACTGTCTCGTCGACCGGGAAGGTGCCATCCGGGTCTTCTACCTGGCGTGCGCCCCCGGCCTGTTCGGGCCGATCTGCGAGAACCTCGCCCTGAACGGTCTCGCCGACGCGCAGTCCCGCGTCGTGCTGGAGAAGCCCATCGGCCACGACCTCGCCTCGGCCCGCGCCGTCAACGACGCGGTCGGCGCAGTGTTCGAGGAATCGCAGATCTTCCGCATCGACCACTACCTCGGCAAGGAGAGCGTCCAGAACCTGCTGGTCACTCGATTCGCCAACACGTTCCTCGAACCGCTGTGGAACTCCTCGTCGATCGACCACGTGCAGATCAACGTTGCCGAGTCGCTCGGAGTGGGCAGCCGCGGCGGCTACTACGAGTCGGCGGGCGCGCTGCGCGACATGCTGCAGAACCACCTGCTGCAGATGCTCTGCCTCGTCGCGATGGAGCCGCCCACCTACGTCGACCGCGAGACCGTGCGCGACGAGAAGCTGAAGGTGCTCCAGGCCCTCAAGCCGATGAGCCCGCAGGACGTCGAACGCTGCACGGTCGCAGGCCAGTACGGCCCCGGGCTCGCCGACGGCAAGGCCGTCCCCGGATACCAGGACGACGTCGAGAACCCGGACAGCACCACCGAGACGTTCATCGCCGTCAAGGCCGAGATCCAGAACTGGCGGTGGGCCGGCGTGCCGTTCTACCTGCGCACCGGCAAGCGCATGGACCGGCGCTGCTCGGAGATCGTCGTGCAGTTCAAGCCCGTCCCGCACCCCATGTTCCCGGGCAGCGAGGGTCACAGCGAACCCAACCGCCTGGTCATCCAGTTGCAGCCCCACGAGGGCATGCGGCTGCACATGACGGCGAAGGAACCCGGCCCCGGCGGTATCCGCCTCAAGCCGGTGTCGCTGGACCTCAACTACATCGAAACGTTCAAGCGTCCGTCGCCCGACGCCTACGAGCGGCTGCTGATGGACGTGGTCCGGGGCAACCCGACCCTGTTCATGCGCCGCGACGAGGTGGAGGCCGCCTGGGAGTGGGTCGAGCAGATCCTCGTCGGGTGGCAGAAGTCCGAGCGCGCACCGCGGCGGTACCCGGCCGGCACCAACGGACCCACCGACGCGACCACCCTGATCGAGCGCGACGGCCGCGCCTGGCACGAAGGAGTTACCGCATGACCGACGCGCCCACACCCACCGCCGACGTACACCCCGTCCTCGCCGCCGTCACCGAACGCATCATCGAGCGCAGCAGGCCCGAGCGCACGGTCTACCTCGACCGCATCCGGCAGGCCGCCGACCGCGGTCCGGCACGCGGCAAGCTGGCCTGCGCGAACCTGGCGCACGGCTTCGCGGCGTCCGGCCCGGCCGACAAGAAGGCGCTGCGCGCCTTCGTCAAGCCCAACATCGCGATCGTCTCGTCGTACAACGACATGCTGTCGGCGCACCAGCCGTTCGAGCACTTCCCCCGGCAGCTGAAGGCCGCGGTCATGGAGGCAGGCGGCATCGCCCAGTTCGCCGGCGGCGTCCCCGCCATGTGTGACGGCATCACCCAGGGCCGCGACGGAATGCAGTTGTCGCTGTTCAGCCGCGACGTCATCGCGATGGCGACGGCGATCGGCCTGTCCCACGACATGTTCGACGGCGCCCTCATGCTCGGTGTGTGCGACAAGATCGTGCCCGGAATGCTGATCGGCGCACTCGGATTCGGTCACCTGCCGACGATCTTCGTGCCCGCCGGGCCGATGACGTCCGGTCTGCCCAACAACGAGAAGTCCCGCGTCCGCCAGCTGTACGCGGAGGGCAAGGCCGACCGCGAGCAACTGCTCGACGCCGAGGCCGCGTCCTACCACGGTGTCGGCACCTGCACGTTCTTCGGCACGGCCAACTCCAACCAGCTGCTCATGGAGGTCATGGGCCTGCACCTGCCCGGATCGAGCTTCGTGAACCCGGGCACCCCGCTGCGGGAAGCCCTCACCTGGGAGGCGGGAAAGCGCGTCACCGGTCTCACCTCGCTCGGCGACGACTACACACCGGTCGGTGAGGTCGTGGACGAGAAGGCCGTGGTCAACGGTTGCGTCGCACTGCTCGCGACCGGCGGTTCGACCAACCACACGATGCACCTCGTGGCGATCGCCCGCGCCGCAGGCATCACCCTCACATGGGACGACCTGTCGGAACTGTCCGCGGTGGTGCCGCTGCTCGCCCGGATCTACCCCAACGGCTCGGCGGACGTAAACCACTTCCACGCGGCGGGCGGCCTCGGCTACGTCGTGTCGTCGATGCTGGACGCGGGACTGTTGCACGAGGACGTGAAGACCGTCGTCGGCGCCGGGCTCCGCCGGTACACCGAGGAGCCGAAGCTGTCCGGCGAGGGCGTCGAATGGCAGCCGGGCACCCGAATCAGCCTGGACACCAGCGTGTTGCGCGGACCGGAAGATCCGTTCGACGTCAACGGCGGTCTGAAGATGCTGACCGGAAACCTGGGTTCGTGCGTGATGAAGACGTCGGCGGTCCACCCGGACCACCGTGTGGTGACGGCCCCGGCCCGGGTGTTCGACGATCAGCTCGACTTCCTCGCCGCGTTCGAGGCGGGCACGCTGACCGGCGATTTCGTGGCCGTGCTCCGGTACCAGGGGCCGCGCGCCAACGGCATGCCCGAATTGCACAAGCTCACACCGGTACTCGGTGTGCTGCAGGACCAGGGCCGCAAGGTCGCACTGGTCACCGACGGCCGGATGTCCGGCGCGTCCGGGAAGGTGCCCGCGGCCATCCACCTCACCCCCGAGGCGGCGGCCGACGGACCGCTCGCGCGGGTGCGTGACGGCGACGTCCTCACCGTCGATGCCGTGACCGGATCCGTGAACGTGCACCTGAGCGACGAAGAACTGGCCGCCCGCCCAGCGACCGGTCGTGCGCCGGGCGCCGACGAATGGGTCGGCACGGGCCGCGAACTCTTCGCCGGCCTGCGTGCCGCTGTCGGACCGGCGACCCAGGGCGCCAGCGTTTTCCACCCCCAACCCGTCTAAGGAGTATTCAGTGACGAACAGCCCCTCCCTCCTCGACCGCGTCCCGGTCATCCCCGTCGTCGTCGTCGACGACCTCGGCGACGCGGTGCCGGTGGCCCGCGCGCTGGTGGCCGGCGGCATCCCGATGATCGAACTGACCCTGCGGACTCCGTGCGCCCTCGACGCCATCAAGGCGATCGCGACCGAGGTGCCGGAGATCTGCGTCGGCGCGGGCACGATCGTGGAACCGGTGCAGGCGGCGCAGGCGGCCGACGCGGGAGCGCAGTTCCTGGTCTCGCCGGGCAGCACCGAAACCCTGCTGAAGGCGATGACGGACACCGGACTGCCGCACCTCCCGGGCGCGGCGACCGTCTCCGAGGTGCTGTTCCTGCTCGAGCACGGCTACCGCGAACTCAAGTTCTTCCCCGCCGAGGCGTCGGGCGGCGCGAAGTTCCTCGGCTCGATCCACTCACCCGTTCCGGCGGCCCGGTTCTGTCCCACCGGCGGTATCTCCACGTCGAACGTCGGCGACTACCTGTCGCTGCCCAACGTCGGCTGCGTCGGCGGATCCTGGCTCACGCCCGCCGACGCCGTGAAGCAGCAGGACTGGGACCGCATCAGCGGACTCGCACGTGAGGCGGCGGCACTCGCCCGGTAGCGCGTGAAGCGGCGCGGTACGGTGAATCGTGCGCGACAGTGACAACGGTGATTCCCAGCGGCCGGGTTCTCAGTCCTCGCTGAAATCCGCCAACCAGCACCGTGTGGTCCGCGCGCTCCAGACGTCGGGTGAGCTCACCCAGGCGGAGATCGCGCGTCGCACCGGATTGGCCCCCGCCACCGTCTCCAACATGGTCAAGGAATTGACCGCGGCCGGGATGGTCGCCGTGCCCGGCGGCGACCATCCCGGTCAGCGCGGCCGGGCGGTCCGGCTGACCCGCCGGATGGGCCTCGCGGTCGGGATCGACTTCGGGCACCGCCATCTCACCGTCGCCGTCGCCGACATGGCACACGAGGTGCTCGCCGAGGAGCGCGTCGAACTCGGTGCGGGTCACCGCGCGGAGGACGGCGTGGTGCAGGCGGGCGCCCTTCTCGACGCGGCCCTCGATCGACTCGGCTGCGACCGCACCTCAGTCCTCGCGGTCGGCATGGGTCTGCCCGCGCCGCTCGAGACGGACACGGGCGAGGTCGGCGGACCGTCCATCCTCCCCGGCTGGGTGGGTGTCGACGCGGCCGCCATCGCGTCGGAGTATCTCGGCACCGCCGTGCACGTCGACAACGACGCGAACCTCGGTGTGCTCGCCGAACACATGTGGGGAGCGGGCCGCGGCACCACCGATCTCGCCTACATCAAATTGTCCGACGGTGTGGGTGCCGGCCTCGTCCTCGACGGCCGGCTGTACCGCGGAAGAGGCGGCACCGCAGGCGAAATCGGCCACCTGACCCTCGACGAGTTCGGGCAGGTGTGCCGCTGCGGCAACCGCGGCTGCCTCGAGACCCTCGTCGCCTCGCACGTCGTGATCGGGCTGCTCGCCCCGAGTCGCGGTCCCGATCTGAGCATCGCCGACATCGTCGCGATGGCCGAGGGCGGCGACGCCGCCTGCATCCGGGTACTCGCCGACACCGGCCGGCACGTGGGTGTCGCGGCAGCGAGCCTGTGCAACCTCGTCAATCCCGAACGTCTCGTCATCGGCGGCGAACTCGCGCTGGCCGGCGAACTGCTCCTCGGGCCGATGCGTGAGGTCGTCGGCCGTTATGCGGTGCCCAGTGCGGTCCGCTCCCTGGACATCCGCGTCGCCGAACTCGGCCCCCGCGCTCAGGTGCTCGGCGCCGTCGCGCTGGGTCTCCGATCCGCGCTTCCCGCCTGACCGTTCGCCGCTGAATTCCCGCTCCAGGTCAGGGGCTGAGTCCTGCGCTCGACGCGATACTTGTGTTCATTAGTGAATATAAATCGGACAAATACGCCTTCATATGTTCATGTCTTGACGATTCGTGGTTTCGTTGCCTACTGTGTTCCACACCACAACGATTGCGCACTCTGCGCAGGCCTCGGCCCGATCCGAGTCTCGATCACCCCTTGCTCACGAGGAGTCCCATGACTGAACACGTCCTGTTGCCCGGCGCGGAAGCGCCCGGTGACACCGCAGAGGGCACTTCGGTTCCCGTCCGGATCGCGGCCGTCGCCGCACTCGGCGGCCTACTGTTCGGCTACGACAGCGCAGTGATCAACGGCGCCGTGTCGGCGATCGAGGGCAAGTTCCAGGTCGAGTCCGCACTCCTCGGATTCGCGATCGCCTCGGCACTGCTCGGTGCCGCGGCGGGAGCGATGCTGGCCGGGCGGATCGCCGACCGGTACGGACGCCTCGTCACCATGCGGGCCGCCGCGGTGATGTTCCTGCTGAGCGCCATCGGCACCGGATTCGCGGCCAATGTCGAGATGCTGGTGACGTTCCGGATCGTCGGCGGCATCGGTGTGGGTCTGGCCTCGGTCATCGCACCCGCCTACATCGCCGAGATCTCGCCCGCCCGGGTGCGTGGACGTCTCGGATCGCTGCAGCAACTCGCGATCGTCACCGGCATCTTCGTCTCGCTCCTGGTCGACTACGCCCTCGCCGCGCTCGCCGGCGGATCGCAGGAAGAACTGTGGTTCGGGCTCGAGGCCTGGCGCTGGATGTTCCTCGCGATGTGTGTGCCCGCGCTGGCCTACGGTCTGCTGTCGCTGACGATTCCCGAATCCCCCCGCTACCTGATCGCTCAGGGACGCATCGCCGAGGCCCGCGGCATCCTCGCGGTTCTGCTCGGCGAGAAGGGCCTCGACCTCAAGATCGAGAGCATCCGTTCGACGCTGGCCCGCGAGACGCAGCCGTCGATCCGCGATCTGAAGGGCTCCGCGTTCGGCCTGATGCCGATCGTGTGGATCGGTATCGGACTCTCGGTTTTCCAGCAGTTCGTCGGCATCAACGTGATCTTCTACTACTCGAGCGTCCTGTGGCAGGCCGTCGGCTTCGACGAGGGCAGCTCCCTGAAGATCACGGTCATCACGTCCGTGGTCAACATCGCCACCACCCTCATCGCCATCGCCTACATCGACCGGGTGGGCCGTCGACCGTTGCTCATCATCGGCTCCGCCGGCATGGCCGTGACGCTCGCGACCATGGCGTTCATCTTCGGAACCGCCTCCACGACCGTCGTGAACGGTGTCACGACTCCGCAGCTCACCGGGCTGCAGGGCCCGATCGCGCTCGTCGCCGCCAACCTCTTCGTGGTCGCCTTCGGAATGTCGTGGGGCCCGGTCGTGTGGGTCTTGCTCGGCGAGGCGTTCCCCAACCGCATCCGGGCCGCCGCGCTGTCGCTCGCCGCGGGTGCCCAGTGGGCGGCGAACTGGCTGATCACCGTGACGTTCCCGTCCATGAAGGACTTCTCGCTCGGAATCTCCTACGGCTTCTACGCCGTCTGCGCGGTGCTGTCGCTCGTCTTCGTGCTGCGCTGGGTCAAGGAGACGAAGGGCGTGGAACTCGAAGCCATGCACTCCGATTCGGTCGTGTAGACCCTGCTGCGCTACGACGACGACACCCGCGAGATCTCACTCGCGGGTGTCTTCGTCGTCCTTCATCTGCTCGACGGCGGTCGCGGATTCGCTCACGATCGCGCGCATGGCCGCCTCCGCCGCGTCCGCGTCGCCCATCTGGATGGACGACGCCACCACGCCGTGCAGGCGGATCGCTTCGGTCTCCGCGACGTGCGGCATCAGTGAGTGCCGGGTGCGGCCCTCCAATACCTCCACGACGATCTGCGACATCGCACGCAGCAGGGGATTTCCCGACGCGGTCAGCAGGGTGCGGTGAAAGTCGGAATCGTGGGCCAGGTACGCGTCCGTGTCTGCCGCACGGGACGTCGACGACATTCCGATCACGGCCGCCGTGAGCGCCCCGCACTGCTCCGGCGTCGCCCGTGTCGCCGCGAGACGTGCAGCGAGCGGTTCGATGCCCGACCGCAGTTCGCTCAGGCTCGACAGCTGTTCGAACCGCTGCGGTCCGGCGAGCTTCCAGCGAATCACGCTCGGATCCAGAGAATTCCAGTGCTCCTCGCCGAGGACGGTGATCCCCACGCGGCGACGAACGGCCAGGAGTCCGAGGGATTCGAGAACCCGGACCACCTCGCGGACGACGGTGCGGGAGACGGAGTACTGGGTGACCACGTCGTCGGCGGAGATGCGGGTGCCGGGTGCCAGGGCTCCGGCCACGATGTCGCTGCCGAGCCGGTCGAGCACCGTTTCGTGCAATTGCCGGTACTCGGCGCCCTCTGCGTTGGTCATCCGCCGATGGTCCCACGGCCAACCCTGCTGAACACACGTTGGCGCGCGATCGCACTTCTAAGTAGTACTTATTTGAGTTCTGCCTTGAAATCATATGGTTTATGAGGCAGAGTGACCTGAGTCACGAACAACGGTCATTCCAACACCGATCTCCCTGGAGCAACAGAATGAGTACCGCGTCACTACTCGCAGCGGCCGACAGCGCCGGCACCGACGCGCAGCTGATCACGGCTGCCGTCGTCGGCGTCGCCGTCATCATCGCGCTGATCACCTGGCTCAAACTCCACCCGTTCCTCGCGCTGTCGATCGGCGCCGTCGGCGTCGGCATCGGCGCAGGGCTCGGCGCCACGGACTCGGTGAAATCGTTCGTCGAGGGCTTCGGCGCCACGATGGGCAGCGTCGGAATCCTGATCGGATTCGGTGCCATGTTCGGCAAGCTGCTCGCCGATTCGGGTGGCGCCGACCGCGTCGTCGACACCCTCGTCGGGCGTGCAGGACCGCGGACGCTGCCCTGGATGATGGCACTGGTCGGCGCGGTGATCGGCCTGCCGATGTTCTTCGAGATCGGCCTCGTTCTGCTGATGCCGGTCATCATTCTCGTCGCGCGCCGTTCGGGGCTGTCGCTGATGCGCATCGCGATCCCCACCCTCGCCGGTCTGTCGGCGATGCACGGTCTCGTTCCGCCCCACCCCGGGCCGCTGGTCGCGGTGGCGGCCCTCAATGCGAACCTCGGACTCACCCTCGCGCTCGGCGTCGTCGTCGCGATTCCGACCGTCATCGTCGCCGGACCGCTGTTCAGCAAGCTGGCCGCACGCTGGGTGGACGTGCCCGTCCCCGAGCTCTACGTGACCGTCGAAGACAGGGAAGGCGCGGAGGTCGCCGCCGAGCGTCGCCGCCCCAGCTTCGCGGCCACCCTGTCCGCCATCCTGCTCCCGGTCGTCCTGATGCTGGGCAAGGCGATTGCCGACGTCGCCGCCGCCGACTCGGACTCGCCCGCGAAGGCACTGCTCGACTTCCTCGGAACGCCGGTCGTGGCCCTCGGACTCGCGGTGCTCGCCGGAATGCTGCTCCTCGGCCGGGGCGGTGGCATGGACCGCAACGCCATCGCGGCCTCGCTGGAGAGCTCGCTGCCCCCGATCGCCGGAATCCTCCTCATCGTCGGTGCGGGCGGCGGATTCAAGCAGGTCCTGATCGACACCGGCATCGCCGACGTGATCGCCGAAGCGATCAAGGGCAGTGCCCTTCCGGTTCTGTTCCTCGCCTGGCTCGTGGCCGTGCTGATCCGGGTCGCCACCGGATCGGCCACCGTCGCGACCGTCACCGCGTCCGGCATCCTCGCGCCCGTCGCCGCCGAGCTGACGTCCACGCACGTCTCGCTGATGGTGCTCGCGATCGGCTCCGGCTCGCTGTTCCTGTCGCACGTCAACGACGCGGGATTCTGGCTGGTGAAGGAATACCTCGGCGTCACGGTGGTACAGAACCTGAAGACGTGGACGGTGATGGAGTGCATCATCTCCGTCACCGGTCTGGCCGGTGTCCTCGCGCTCAGCGTGTTCATCTAAAGGGGGTCGAGAATGTCGAGTGAGGTTGGTGAGATGCACGTGAGTACGCGCGAACCGGTAGGACGCACGCCGCAGACCGCGGATCCCGTCCTGGTGCTGATGGGCGTGTCCGGGTCCGGGAAGTCGACGGTCGCGGGAATCATCGCCGGCGCGATGGGCTGGGACCTGCAGGAGGGCGACGCGCTGCACCCACCCGCGAATGTCGCGAAGATGGCGTCGGGGCAGCCGTTGACCGACGAGGACCGCTGGCCGTGGCTCGATCTCGTCGCGGGATGGATCCGGGACCACACCGACAACGGTCTTCCCGGGGTCATCACCTGCTCCGCGCTCAAGCGCAGCTACCGCGACGTCCTGCGGGGAGACAACGTCGTGTTCGTGCATCTCGCCGGGTCGCGCGCGCAGATCGGGGAACGGCTGACTGCCCGGCTGGACCACTTCATGCCCCCGTCGTTGCTGGACACGCAGATCTCGACGCTCGAGCCGATCGAACCCGACGAGGACGCCATCGTGGTGGACGTGGGTGGATCGCCGACACAGGTGGCGACCGAGATCATCGCTCGGCTGGAGCAGCGGCTCGGCCGGTGAACTTCCGGTAATCGGACGGAAATTCAGTCGAAGTCGCTCGGTAACGGGCGGCTTCGACTTACCGTGGCGTGAGGTCCCGGGGGATATGGGTGCGTTTCTCCCCGGATCGCCCTAGGGTGTCCAGTTAGCTGGACAAGCGTCCGATACAACGGAGGGCAGTATGCGAACGCGAGGATCGATCGTGTGGCACTGGGATGTCAGTCGACGGGCGCGCATGACGTTCTGGTTTGCCAGGGCTTTCGTCAAACCGCTGTTCACGATATGGCCGACGACGGACCGCGGCATCGAACTGCTGGCGGCCCTCGACGAACTCATCGACCGGCTACCCAAGCCGAAGGGGCTCGACATCGAAGTGATCTCGCTCGGCGGTGTGCCGTGCGAGAAGATCACCCACCCGCGACCCACCGTCACCTCGATGGACGGCGCCACCATCCTCTACTT
The DNA here is from genome assembly GCF_017068395.1 of Rhodococcus pseudokoreensis. Classification (NCBI taxonomy): domain Bacteria; kingdom Bacillati; phylum Actinomycetota; class Actinomycetes; order Mycobacteriales; family Nocardiaceae; genus Rhodococcus; species Rhodococcus pseudokoreensis. The sequence goes on from NZ_CP070619.1 coordinate 6,228,069, forward strand.
CCACGGCGGCGGATTCGTGTTCTGCGGGCTCGCCACCCACCGGGCGCTGTGCGGTCTGCTCGCCGCGCGGTCGGGTGCGCCCGTCGTCTCGGTCGAGTACCGGCAGCTTCCCAAGGGTGCGATCGGGGCGTCGCTGGTGGACGCCATGACCGCATACACCGAGGTACTGAAGGTCTGCGACGACCCCAGTCGGGTGATCGTCGCGGGGGACTCGGCGGGCGGGTACCTCGCGATGAAGGTCGCCGAAGTCGCCGCGCTGCGGGGCATCACCCGGCCGGCGGCCGTCATCGGATACTCCCCGCTGCTCAACCTCGACCTCGAGGATCACGACCCCGATTTCATGAAGCGCGACGCGTACCTGCCGATGTCGCAGGTGGCCAAGCTGAAGGACCGCTGGCTGGCCGGGCCCGACCAGATTCCGGGTGCCCAGTCGCCGGTGAACGCGGATCCCGGACTGTTCCCGCCGGTCTTCCTCACCGCCGCCGAATACGAGATCATGCGGCCCGACGTCGAGATCCTCACCGACCGGTTCGACCGAGAGGGCCGGCAGATCGAGACCCACATCTGGAGTGGGCAGATCCACGCGTTCCCGGTGATCGGCAAGGTGCTGCGGGAAAGCCGCACGATCATCGGTCTCACCGTCGACTTCGCGTCCCGCGCACTCACGGAGTCGAAGCGGCACTCGGCCTGAGTTACGCGGGGTTGAGCACCCTGCGCAGCAGCGGTGACACCGTGATCAGCAGTCCCAGCAGCGCGACTCCCGTGACGAGCACGAGGCCGGAGTGGAACTGGTGGAACCCGGCGCCGCTGATGCCGGTGGCGGTGTGCGAGCCCGCGGTGACGAGCGCGGTGGTCAGCGCCAGCACGAGCGCGGCACCGACCTGTGCGGACGTCTGCACGAGCCCCGACGCCAACCCCTGCTCGGAGTCGTCGACACCCGATGTGGCCTGGGCCATGATCGACGTGAAGCCCAGTGCGAAACCGACGCCCAGCAGCACCACGCTCGGCAGGATCGCGATCGTGTAGTTCGGCTGATCGCTCCCGGCGAAGAGGAACCACAGGTAGCCGAGGCTCAGCGACGTGAGTGCCGCGATGATCATCCGGGCGGTGCCGAACGCGTCGATCAGACGGCCCACGAACGGCGACCCGAAGGCCACGATGATGCCCGCGGGGAGGAGACCCAGCGCCATCTCCAGCGGTGACCATCCGAGCACCGACTGCAGGAAGATCGTCATCATGAACTGGAAGCTCAGGTAGGAGCCGAACAGGGCGACGATGCTGAGATTCGCCCGCACGATCGAGCCGACCCGCAGAATGCTCAGCCGCACGAGCGGGTGCGCGACCCGGTTCTCCACGACGAAGAACGAGGCCAGCAGGGCGGCGGCCAGTGCGAACGAGCCCAGCGTGAGCGGATCGGCCCAGCCGCGGGCCGGCGCCGACACGACGGTGTAGACGGCGAGCAGCATGCCCGACACCAGCGTCGCGGCTCCGACGATGTCGTGGCCGCCGGTGTCGGCGGCACGGTCGCGGGGGATCAGGACGGTGCCTGCGACCAGGGCGAGCACCGCGAAGGGCACCGGCATCAGGAACGTCCAGCGCCACCCGGCGCTGGTCAGCAGTCCGCCCAGGACCAGGCCGGACGAATAGCCGCTGGCTCCGAAGACGGAGAAGATCGACAGCGCCCGGTTGCGGGCGGGGCCCTCCTTGAACGTGGTGGTGAGGATCGACATCGCGGTCGGCGCAGTGAACGCGGCGGCGAGTCCCTTCACGAAGCGGCTCGCGATGAGCAGCGTGCCGTTGTCGACGAGTCCGCCGACCAGGGACGCGATCGCGAACACGGTCAGCGCGATCAGGAAGACGCGGCGGCGTCCGAGGAGATCGGCGGTGCGTCCGCCCAGCAGCAGCAGACCACCGAAGCCGAGGACGTATCCGTTGATGATCCATTGCAGCGAGGTGGTCGACAGCCCGAGTTCGGTTCCGATGGAGGGGAGCGCAACACCCACCATCGAGACGTCGAGACCGTCGAGGAACATCACGAGGCACAGCACGGCCAGGACGCCCCAGAGGCGGGGAGTCCAGGCCTGGTCGGTCGGCGGGGCGGTGGTGGCGCCCGACGAGGTGGCGAGGTCCGGGGTGGCGTCGCTGATAGTCACAGGAAGAATGTAGATGCACGTGCAATCAATGCGCAAGCACTAATTTCGTTTGCATTTAATTCGCTTGCACGTTTTTCGTCTGCGCGCTAGGGTGCGGATCATGAGCTCAGAAGCGGACCTGCGCGACACGTGGCGGCTGCTCGCGAGCCGATACAACTCGATTGCGTGCGAGTTGGATCGTGAGATGCAACACGCGCACGGGCTGAGTATGAGTGACTTCGAGGCGCTCGACCGACTGATGGACACCACCTGCGACCGCCCGCGGATGCAGGACCTGGCCGCCGAGATGTATCTCAGCCCCAGCGCCCTGTCCCGGAGTGTGGCCCGGCTGGAGAAGGCGGGCCTGGTCGCCAGGGCGCTGTGCGAGGCGGACCGCCGGGGCGTCTTCGTCGACGTCACCGACGCCGGCCGCGAGGTGCACGCCGACGCCAAGAAGATTCAGCTGGGCGTGCTCGCCGAAAGGCTTGCGGAAACAACCTGATTCGTCACGTCAACGAGGTGGGTGTCGCGTAGTCGTCGGACGGGAACTCGCCGTCGACGACGGCGGTCACCACCGTGTTCTCGAGTGTGATCGCCCCGCCGTGATTGTCCAGGAACGCGGTGTCCGCGGCGTCGCGCCCCGTCGCGATCCGCAGCAGTGCCGACCGCGGGGCCAGTCGGGTGGCGTCGACCACCCGCCACTCGGAATCGACGAACGCCTCGACGACGGCGTGGAAGTCCATCGGATCGCACCCCGGCGCATACACCGCCGCCAGCCGCGCCGGGATGGTGACGGCCCGCAGCAGCGCCACCGTGAGGTGGGCGAAGTCACGGCACACCCCGGCCCCGGACAGCATCGTGTCGACGGCGCTGTCGGTGGATCTGCTCGATCCCGCCTGATACAGCAGCCGCGACCCCACCCATGTGGTGATGTCCTGCAGCAGTTCCGGGTGCGGCTTGGACAGGTTGAACTCCCCGCCGGTGAAACCGAAGAACTTGTCCGCCTCGGCATACCGGCTCGGGCGCAGATACTTCGACAGGTCGTAGTCGGTGACCGGAGGCGAATCAGACTTACCCACAACCGAAGCCGCGTACTCGACGTGCAGCGAGCCGCGTGGGCTGTCCAGTAGGTGGACGCGAGTACCGTGCTCCGCCAACATCTCTCGTGCCTCGACCGGGTTACCGTCGAGGGTGAACTTCAGCGACTCCGACAGCTCCGAACCGGGCGTCCGGGCCACCGCGATCTTGAATTCGAGACTGGTGGCGTCGGTGACCTCGATGTCCAGGGTGGCGGTGACGTGACGTTTCATCCGCCCATCCTGGCATCCCGCGTCCGGGGGTGCAGAATCCCCCGGCGGAGTCAGGCCTGAACGCGTGGCCGCAGCCACTCGACGAGGTCGTCGAGTACCTCCTCGTTCTCCGGTTCGTTGAACACCTCGTGGAACAGGTTTTCGTAGATCTCCACCGTGAGATCCTCCGACCCGGCGTACTCCGCGATGAGTTCCGTGCCGTGCACGTTCGCGAGCCCGTCGTCCCGCCCGTGCTGCAGCAGCAGGGGAACCTTCAACGACGGGAGGCGCTCCGGCAAATGTTCGGCAGCCAGAATCATTCCGCGCGCAATCCCCGCGGGCACCTTCCCGTGGTGGACGAGGGGATCCTCCTCGTAGGCTGCCACGACGGCCGGATCCCGGGACACCAGCTTCGCGTCGAGCGACTCGACGGGCACTCCGGGGAGGAATCGGCCCACCAGCTTGCCGATCTCGACCACCACGCGCGGTGTCCCGCTCGTCACGTCGACCGCGGGCCCGGACAGCATGAGTGCCTTCAGATCCTGCTGGTGGTCGAGGGCGTACGTCAGTGCGATGGAACCGCCCATGCTGTGCCCGAGGAGGAACCGGTCGGTGCCCGGCCAGTCCGTCGACGCGATGCCGAACAACTGGTGCAGATCGTCGGTGAATTCGCGCCAGTCCTTCAGGTGAACCCGTTTGCCGCCCGACCGCCCGTGTCCGCGGTGGTCGGGCGCGTAAATCGCGAGGTCGAGTTCGCCGAGTCGCTCGATCACGTGGTCGTAGCGCCGGGCGTGCTCGCCGAAGCCGTGGCACAGCACCAGCACGCCGCGCGGGCGCCGCTCGGGAAGCCATACGTCGTAGACGATGGGAATTCCGCCGACGCCGGCGAAGGACGATTCTCGATGCTGCATGATGCCCCTTCGTGGTCCGAATTCGACGACTCAGATCATTGCACGGTGAGGTACCCCGACAAGCGGAAAATTAGGGGATCGGTCCCTTCGACAGCAGGTCGATCACGGCGCGGGAGGTGCGTCGCCGCAGCCATCCGCGGGGTCCGTCCTCGCCGAGCGCGGCGCGGGCGGCGTTGAGGCCCGACACGCCGTGCACGCCGCCACCCGGGTGCGCGGACGCGCTGCCCAGGTACAGGCCCTGAACAGGGGTTTCCGAGCGGGAGATGCCCGGCCCCGGCCGGAAGACCAACTGCTGATGGAGTTGCGCCGTACCTCCGTTGACGGCGCCGCCCACGAGATTCGCGTCGGCCGTCTCGAGATCCGACGGGCGCTGGACGACACGCCCGACGACCCGCTCCGCGAAACCCGGCGCGTGTGCCTCGAGGACGTCGTCGACCCGCGCTGCCAGCAGATCGGCGGACGCGTCGTCGGTGATGTCGCGTGGCAGATGTGTATATGCCCAGGCGCTTTCGGTGCCCTCCGGTGACCTACTGGGATCGGCGGTCGTCATCTGCCCGAACAGCAGGAACGGGCTGGCCGGGACGGTGCCGGTGGTCAGGTCGGCCATCCAGCGGACGAGGCCGTTGTCGTCGGCGCCCAGGTGGACGGTCCCGGCACCGCTCAGGCTGGGCGAACGCCACGGAATCTTCTGTGACAAGGCGTAATTGACCTTCAACACCGGCGTGTCCCACTCGAAATGCTCGAGGTCGGCGCGCACCCGGGCGGGGACGGCGTGGTCCGGGAGCAGCGACCCGTACAGCGCGGGCGCCGAGACGTCGGCGATCACCGCCCGGCGGGCCGTGTAGCGGACACCCGACGCGGTCAGCACGCCGACGGCGCGACCGGACCGAACATCGATCCCGGTCACCGCGTCGCCGTAGTGGAAATGCGCGCCCGCGTGCTCGGCCCGGCGCACCATCGCGGCCGACAACTCGCCGGCGCCGCCCACCGGGACCGGGTACCCGCCGTCTTGGGCGAGCATCGTCAGGATGTACCCCATGACGCCGCTGCCCGGTGCGTCCGGAGGAGTGTCGGCGTGCATCGCGTTGCCCAGCAACAGCAGTCGTGCCGCCTCGCCGCGGAACAGTTCGTGCGCCATCCGCCGCGCAGGCAGGAGCAGGAATCGGGCCACCCGCAGCGACTCGGCGGTGCCCAGCCTGCGCAGCAGTGCGCTCGGACCACGCACCGGCGGGAACGGGCTGAACAGGGTGCTCAGCAGCGGTTCCTTGATGTGATGCCACTGCTCGACCAGCGCCGTCCACGCGACGCCGTCGCCGGGTTGCCTGCGTTCGAGGTCGGCGGCCGTGTCCGCCGGGTCGGGATGAATCACCGGCGCATCCTCGTCGGCGGCCGAGCGGGCGTGCCCGACCGCGTGCGGCGCATGACTCCACCGCAGCCCGTGCGACTCGAGGTCCAGCCCGCGAATTGCGGGGGACACGGTCGACAGGGGATAAAACGCGCTGAACAGGTCCGACGTGAAACCGGGAACTAGTTCGGCCGACTTCACCGCGCCGCCCGGCGTCGGCTGCGCCTCCACGACCGCGACGTCCCAGCCCGCATCGGCGAGCGTCGCGGCCGCGACGAGCCCGTTGGGACCGGATCCGATGACCACTGCGTCGACGTTGCTCACCCGACCAGGCTGTCAGAAAAGACGGCGCTCCGCTCAGAGGGACGAGGGTGTGAACGTCACCGGCAGATGCTTGAGCCCGTTGATGAAGTTGGAGCGCAGCCGCTGGGCCGGCGCCGTCTGCTCCATGTCCGGCATCCGACGCAGAATCTCACTCAGCATCACCTTCATCTCGGCGCGAGCGAGGTTGGCGCCGAGACAGAAATGGTGACCGCCGCCGCCGAACGCGATGTGCTGGGAGTAGTGGCCGGTGGGCCGGTCGATGTCGAACGTGTACGGGTCGTCGAACACCGCCTCGTCACGGTTCCCCGACATGTGCCAGATGACCACCCGGTCGCCCTCGGCGATCTCGACGTCGTGCAGCACCGTGTCCCTGGTCACGGTCCGGCGGAACTGCATGACCGGTGTGGCCCATCGCAACCCCTCCTCGATCAGGGCGTCGAGCTTCGACGGATCCTCGAGCACCTTGCGGCGCTCGTCGGGATGCTCCATCAGCGCCAGCTGGGTGTGCGAGATCGCGTTGCGGGTGGTCTCGTTGCCTGCGACCGCGAGCAGCATGAAGAACATGTTGAAGTCGAGTTCGCCGAGCTTCTCGCCGTGCACGTCGGCCTGGATGAGAGCGGTCGCGATGTCGTCGCGCGGGTGCCGCTTGCGGTCCTCGAACATCTCCAGGCTGTAGGCGAACATCTGGCCGGCCGCCGCGCGTTCCTGACCTTCCTCGCGGTGGAATTCGGGATCGGACGAGCCGATCATCTGATTCGTCAGGTCGAAGATCAGCTTGCGGTCCTCCTGGGGCACGCCCAGGAAATCGGCGATCGCCTGCAGCGGCAGTTCGGATGCGACGTCGACGACGAAGTCGCACTCGCCGCGCTCGATCACCGCGTCGACGATGCTCGTGGCGCGCTCCGCGAGAATGTCGTGCAACTGGCCGATCCGTCGGGGCGTGAAGCCCTTGCTCACGATCTTCCGCAGCGCGGTGTGGTCCGGTGGATCCATGTTCAGCATCATCAGCTGCTGGCCCGCCAGGTCGTCGGGGGCCAGATCGTCGATGTAGGTGGCGCCCCGCCACGACGAATACGTCTCGGCGTCCCGGTTCACCGTCACGATGTCCGCATGCCGGGTGACGCACCAGAAAGGGTCGCCGCGCTCGTCGAGGTGCCGGTAGACGGGGGCCTCGCGCCGCAACGTGGCGAACATCTCGTGGGGCACGCCCTGCACGAAGGTGTCCGGGTTGTAGAGATCGACGTCGGCGAGCTGCACGGTCCCTCCTGAGGCCTCACGTACGAGAATACGTTCTAGTCCTGGAGGATGTGGAGACAACGAAAACGGCCCCGGAGAATTGAATCTCCGGAGCCGTTTCCACTTGGTAGCGGGGACAGGATTTGAACCTGCGACCTCTGGGTTATGAGCCCAGCGAGCTACCGAGCTGCTCCACCCCGCGTTGCATTGACAACACTACACCCTTCCCGGAGTGCTCTTGACCAACCCCGGGGAGGGCTAGGTCACATCAGCCGGAACTGGACCATTTCGATGGCGTTCTCGATCGCCTCGGAAACTTCCCGCAGGCGCTCGTCCGCGCCGGCCGCCGCGAGAATCTGCAGGCGGTCGGCGTCGCCCATCGGAATGTAGGTGGCGATCTCGTACAGCCTCGTACCGAGCGACCCGCGGAACCCGCCGATGACCGGAACATCGGGCGGGACATTCCCCGTCTCCGTCGCGAGACGGCGGAGGAGGCCGTACAGGAATTCGAGTCTCTCGATCAGCGACGGGAATTCGTAATCCGCCGTCTGGGTGCCGGTGTTCTCATCCGGCCACACATCCACCTCGGCGATCGGATACGGATTGTCCGGCAACCACTTCGACACCTTGATGCGTTCCTCGGTGCGGCAGAACAACTCGTACCGGCCGTCGCCGATCGACGCGTGGGACTCGATCCGCGCGATCGTGCCCACATCGTGGCGCACGTCGCCGCCGCCCACCTCGTTGCCGCGAGCAATGAGCACCACCCCGAATCGCGGACCGTCCGGTGCGTCCAGGCAGTCGCGGACCAGTTCCTGGTAGCGAGGTTCGAAGACGTGGAGGGGGAGCTGCTGACCGGGCAGCATCGTCGAGCCCAGCGGGAACATGGGGAGCAGAGTCATCAGGGGATTCTCAATCGGGGTACGGGCGTCGCCGGCAACGGGTCGACGCGATCGATCTCGTCCGTCAGGTGTTCCGACCACGTCAGGAGGCCGGCGATGTCGAGGCCGTGTGGCGCCTCCACCTCGTAATGCCGGATCCGGTCGTGGCCCTGGCGCAGCAGTGACCGCGCACCGGTCTTGTTGCCCCGCATCAGGTGGGTGAGACCCACCGCGAGCTGCGCGAGCCCCTGCCACAGTTCCCGCTCGTCCTCGGGGGCGATCTTCCACGTTCCCTCGAGGATTTCGTGGGCGTGGAACGGCATGCCGTGGTCGAGTAGCCGCTGAGCCTCGGTGATCGCCTCGTCGGGCGGTAACCGCAGGTCGTCGGGGACGCGCGGCACACCCTCGGCGTCGTGAGGCAGGGGCCGGCCGAGTTCGTCGCGGGGGCGTGCGTTGAGGGGCTTGCCCGTCCCGTCCCTGTCCCGATCGGTCATGGGACAAGGGTAACGCTCAGCCGCGGGTCGGCGAAGGGTTGGCAGAGGTGTTGGCAAGGGCCGCGGCCACGCGTTTCGACAGCTCGTCGCGAACCACCCGGACCGTCGCCGACCGCAGGTGGACACGGTCGTCCTGGTGATAGAGGTAGCGGCCGTCCGCTTCCACATCGATCCACGTCAGTTCGCCCAGAACCGGCTCGTCGAGCCCGCTGCGCGCACCGCGGATGCAGATGTACCCGATCCCGGTCCGTGGTCGGCCGACGATCCCGCGCAGCCGAGTGCCGTCGGAGGCTCGGGCATTCTGCAGGACGGAAGTGCCGGTGCCTCGGTTCTGGACGTCGTCGGGGTGCGCGGTCAGCGACGGAGTTCGTCCGGGAGCGCAGTCGGGCAGGTCGTCCAGAAGTCGGTCGGTGAACCCGTCGACGCTCTCCGCGCCCGCGTCGATGCGGATGTCGCCGCGGCCCGGTTCGCCGCGGAGTTGTTCGGCGACGACGGCGACCCGGCCCCGGATGCTGCCCCGCCGCCGAATCCCGGAGTCGAGTTCGGGGGAGGGGGCGAGCACCGTGACGGACACTTGTGGGTTCCGCAGCGCCTGGATCGCCGCGACCAGTTTCGGTTCGTCGAGCGCGGACCGCCACTGCTCCAGTTCGCGTTGCTGGATCGCATACTGGTCTTCCGTTGCGGCCGCGGACCGGTACTTCAGTGGGTACGGCATCCGGTCGAGATCGGTTGCCTCCCAAAGGTACATGAATTGGGCTGACGTCAGCCGCCAGTTCATGCGCCGATCACCGGCGGTGCGACGGGGTCGAGTTTGCCGATCAGTTCGTTGCCGTTGTCGACGGTGATGAGGTAGCTCGGCGTCTGATGCTCCGTGTCGCCCTCGCCGTGTCCGCCTGCCCGGCCGGGCGCACCCATCATGCCGGGTGCCATACCCATCCCCGGACGACTCATGCTCGGCTTCACCGGTGTCGCCGCTGCGGCAGCGGCAGCCGCCCCGGCCCCCGCTGCGGCACCCCCCGACGGGATCGGGCCACCCGGAACCACACCGCCCGAGTTGGACTCGGAGTCGCGTTTGTCGTTCTTCCGGCGCGTGCTCGACGCCGAACCCCCGACGCCCGACCCGCCGGCACCGGACCTCCCACTACCGCCGATTCCGCCATAACCCGCGCCGCCCGCGCCGCTGCCCTGGGGGCCCGCACCAGCAGCGTTCTGCGCATTCGCAGCCGCAGTCTGTGCAGCCGAACCGGATCCGGCGTTGGCGCCGGGTCCCTGATTTGCGGCGGCCTGATTTGCAGCGGCCTCGGCATTCGCTGCAGACGTGGTCGCGGCATCATCCCCCGCGGACTCCGCGTCCCCAGGGGTCTCGCCATTCACAGACGCATCGCCATATCCCGACGCGGAGGAGGTACTGCTGTCGGACGCGCTCCAGGGGTTCGAACCCTGTGGCACCGTTCCGTACGTACTCGGCACGCCACCGGAGCCGGAACCGTCGCCAGATGGGGTATAGGGCTCCGGCAACTGCGGGACGTTCGTGCCGACATCCCGGTAGTTCGGCACGTAGATCGCTTCCAACCTCCGAACCGCCTCGAGACGTGCAGCTTCCCTCTCGGTCTCGGACCTTTCGGCCGCGAGCGGACTCAGCGGGAGTTGAGACAGGACACCTTCGGAACTAGCCGGCTGAGGCACAGAGGCTTTCACATCCGCAGCCGCACTGCTCAGGATATCGAGCTTGACGGCGATTGCCGCGATACTCGATGTCAACTGACCACTCGTTGCAGCGAGTCTCTCGGTCGCCTGTGCCGCGGCGTCCGCCGCGGCACCCTCCCAACGTTCGGAAATCGTGTTGCGAAGAATCGCGAAGCCGAATGCAAGAGGAAGCGAATTCGAGATGCTGTGGCAGACCTGGGCGAGATCACCGATCGCGTCGGGAACCATGGCTTGGGTTTTGTCGTACATCTCCACATGGCTCATGCCGTGGAAGCTCTCCATGGTGTTGATGTACGGATCGTCGGGCTGAGAACCGTGGGATAGCTTGTCGGCAGAATCCTGCAAGCTTGATCGTCGTTGATGGTCTGCGCCGTGAGGGCTCAGCGAGTCAAGGATCACGGAGCGTGGGTCCTTAGGTGCCATCGCCTAGCTCTCCTTCGGTATATAGCGTTCGAAGATGCGGGCCGTGTCCTCCAAGCCGGCGCACCATTCTGCTTCCGGTGCGGCGCCTGAATAGTCGGGAAATATGCTGCGGGTGAGGCCGAAGATTCCATACGAAGTTTCCATGCTGAGATCGCACGAGTTTGTGACGCCGCTGTTGAACTTCAAGAGTCCTCGTCGCCCGTTGATTTCGATCGGGGTGGAGTGTTCTCTCGACTTCTCTTCTTCCTCAGCAAAAGTGATGTTTCCTGAGAGTACGTTCATCCCATAAAGCCGCTGAGGCGTCTTATAGCTGCATCCGAGGAAGGTGTACTCGTCTGGAGTGAAGTCCGCGTTCTTCTCAGTCGCAGGGTTATAGCCAGCCTCAATCAACGCTGAGTCAGGGATGTCCAGGCATGGATCAAAAGTGACTTGCGGGCGATCGGATTTGTCGACATGACGCGGTGCTCGAATTGTGGGTTGTACTTCAGAGTTGTCCGAACCGGCTGATGCCGTCGTGGCCTGAGTGCTGCAGCCAACGAGGATCAAAGCGACCGACGCAACGCCTATGACTTCTCTTGTGCGATTCATTTGTCTATCTGCTCCCGGATCGCAACAATGGCGTTGCCAATTGCACTGTCAGCGTCAGCGAATGCGTCCCCTCCAGCCAAGAACGTGTCTCGCATCAAGGTGATTGCATCGCGAAACTGGTTCAATCGTTCATGAACTGAGCCGCCATCGCCGGTGAACTTTCTCGTGTACCCAGCTTGGAGTTCCAGTGCCGAGTCGAACCCACCGAAGCCGCTGACGAACCGAAGTCGATCGGCCAACATCACCGCATCGTCTAGTTGCTCGAGCATCGTGTTGCACACGCCAACACACTTCTCGATTGCGTCATCTTCCAGACGCAGTGTTTTGCTCATTCCCATCCCCCCCAGTGCTCGACAGGACCCCCTCGGCCGCGTGCGGAGATGCTACCGCACGGGTGTGTCACTCGGTCTAGTGCGCAGCGCTGTGATACTCAGGCTGCGTTGAGGAATTCGATGAGGATGCGTTCGACGGGTGAGTTGGTCTCAACTTCGCGGAATGGCAATGGTTTCGGTAGTGGTGGTGCCGTCGATCGGTACCGGTGTCCGGTGGGGGTGTAGACCTCGATCTGGTGCAGACCTCCGGGCCGTTGACGAGGGGTGGCGTTCCACCCTGCGCCCTGCTTGGCGTAGTTGCAGGCTGCACACAGACCGGCGCCATTGTGCGCGGTGGTCGGGCCCTCGCTTTCGCGGGGTCGGATGTGGTCGTGGTGCCGGATCGGGGCATCGCACCAGGGTGTCCGGCAGGTTCGATCGCGTAGATCGATCAGCCTCGCCAACCCGGCGGGGAAGCAACGGGCCTGGGACTCGGTCGCGGTCAGCGCTCCCGACTGCGGGTTGGCGTAGAGACGGCGCAGGTTCACCCGCGTCGCATCCCCGGTGTCCGGATCGATCGCGGCCTGGACTGCCTCGGAAATCCAGTGCCCCGCCAGTTCGGCGGGAACGGGACCGTATCCCTGCACGTAGGCGGGTTCGGATCCTCTGTCGAGGAGGGCACGGTCGGAGATCACCAGGTTCACGGTGATCGGAGGTGTCGTCGCCGTGTGGTGCGTGCCGGTGATTCGGGACACGAGAAGGTCGGCCATGATCTGCGACCGCGTGCGTTCGTCGCCGGCGGCGAGGATCGAATCGGCGTCACGTGCGAGGGTGGCGTGCACTGCGACGCCTTCCGCGACCGGCAGCAGGGCGCTGACGTAGGCCATGGTGTCCGGGGCGGGACGGGAGGTGACCCGCCGATCCGACACGGCTTTGCGGGCCCGTCGCACCACGGCCTCGGCGTCGACTTCTGCGGCGGCCGCGCGGACTTTCGCGCACACCGCCCCGTCGCCGAGACCGTCCAGCGTCGCCGGGTCGCCGCACAGGAGGTGATCGAGTGCCGTGCGGTCCTCTCTGGTCAGGCATGCGGTTTCGCGGACGAGGATCGTTGCACGCCATTCGCTGAGCGCCCCTCGTTCGAGCAGGGCCAGGGTGCACGGCATCTCGTGGGCGAGCGCGGTCGCCATGCCGAGGTGGCGACCACCGCGAAATGGCGAGTCCCGTCGTGCCAGCGCCACCTGGTTGGCGATGCCGCGCCCTCGCTGCGGCAGCGGCACATTGCGGTTCGCTCGTTCGGCTCGGATGGAGGCGTCGAGGTCTGCGGTAACCCGGGCCTGCACGCCGGCGCATGCGGCCTTCACTTCTTCCAACACGCGGAGTACATCGATGCGCGTCGCATCGTCGATGTCCCGATCGAGTTTCGGCAACTCGGCCAGAAACGCGATTACCGCCCCTGCATCCACCCCGACCCCCCACGATTGTCGAATCCCCCGAATCGAACGTATGTTCTATCTTAGCCCGATCCGGGGGCGCAGGCAATACCCAAGGCGATCCCTCAGGCAATGCCTACGCTGCCCCGACCAGTCGCATCGCGAGGCCGGCGTAGAGGTCCGCGACGGCTTCCGGTTCGGTGTAGGCGCCCGCGGGAAACCAGCGGCAGATGTCGACGCACAGTGACATGAGGGCGAGTGTGACGCCTTCGCCGTCGGGGACGGTGAATTCGCCGGATGCCGCGCCGGCGTCGACGACGGAGCGGACGATGTGGGTGATGTCGCGGCGGAGTTTGACCACGTCGCGGTAGTGCTCCGGCGTGAGGGCGTTGAGTTCGTACTGCACGACGCGGGCCTGCGCGTGGTGGGTGGCCTGCCAGCTCGCGAACGCGCCGATCAGTGCCTGCAGCCTCGTTGACGGCGACTCGTCGGGTAGGTCGGCGTTCTTCACGATGTCGAGTGCGCCGGTGTGGCCTTCGTAACTGATCGCGAAGAGCAGTTCTTCCTTGGAGCGGTAGTGCGGGTACATCGCGGCCGGGCTCATGTCGAGGCGGGCGGCGATCTCGCGAGTGGTGGTGCCGCCGTATCCGCTGGTAGCAAAGGCGTCGACGGCTGCGGCTCGGATGCGGGCGGCAGCCTTGGACGGGCTGATCACCTGGCTGGGTGATTCGCTCATGTCTGTCTCCATCCTCGGCTGCGCGGCTGTTGACAATACCGCGTCACACATTCAGTATAAGCAAGCGCTTAGAAAATAAGCAGACGCTTACATGCTCGAAGCGTGAACCAGTCAAAGCTCGACATCCAGAAGGAGCGGTCATGCGACGCACCCTGTACGGCCCCGATCACGAGGCGTTCCGCGAATCGGTCCGGGAGTTCGTGAACCGCAACCTGCTGCCGGTGGCAGACAAGCTCATCGCGCAGCGCTTCATCGACCGCGAGATCTGGCTCGAAGCGGGCCGCAACGGCTTCCTCGGCCTCGAGGTCCCCGAGGCGTACGGCGGAAGCGAGGCCGGCGACTACCGGTTCAACGCAGTCCTCGGAGAGGAACTCGCACGCGCAAGCGCCGCAGTGTCGTCGAGCTTCGGTATCCACGCCGACGTCGTCGCGCCCTACCTCGTGCAGCTCACGACCGAGGAGCAGAAGCAGCGCTGGCTGCCCAAGTTCTGCACCGGTGAACTGCTCACCGCGATCGGCATGACCGAGCCCTCCGGTGGTTCCGACCTCGCCTCGCTCAAGACCACCGCGGTCAAGGACGGCGACGACTGGATCATCAACGGTTCCAAGACATTCATCACCAACGGCTACAACGCCGACCTGGTGATCGTCGCCGCCCGCACCAGCCCCGAGAAGAAGTCCAAGGGCATCACCCTGTTCGCCGTCGAGACGGGCATGGAGGGCTTCGAACGTGGACGCAAGCTCGACAAGGTCGGCCAGCACGAGTCCGACACCGCCGAGCTGTTCTTCGAGAACGTGCGGGTGCCGTCGACGAACATCATCGGCGAGATCGACCGCGGATTCATCCACATGATGGAGATGCTGCCGCAGGAGCGTGTCGGCGCCGCCGTCTCGAACATCGCGCACGCCGCGCCGATTCTCGAGGAGACGATCCAGTACGCAAAGGACCGCAAGGCATTCGGGCAGCCCATCGGGTCGCTGCAGTGGAACAAATTCCTGCTCGCCGACCTCGTCACCCGCGTCGAGGTCACCCAGGCCTACGTCGACAACTGCGTCGCCGCACACGCCGACGGCGAGCTGACGGCAGTGGACGCCGCGAAGGCCAAGTGGTGGACTGCTCAGGTGCAGAACGAGGTCCTCGACCACTGCGTGCAGCTGCACGGTGGCTACGGGTTCATGACCGAATACCGTGCCGCGCGTGCGTGGATGGATGCCCGTGTCACCAAGATCTGGGCGGGTTCGAACGAGATCATGAAGGAACTGATCGGCCGCGACCTCGGCCTCTGAGTCCGCACCCCCACAGCCCGACGACAAAGGAGTCGCTTCGTATGTCCGTTCTCGACAAGTTCAGCTTGACCGATCGGGTGGTCGTCGTGACCGGTGCGTCGTCGGGCCTCGGGGTGGCGTTCGCGCAGGCGGCGGCGGAGGCAGGCGCCGACGTGGTGCTGGCTGCGCGCCGCACCGACCGTCTGGAGAAGACCGCCAAACTGGTGCGGGCGGCGGGACGTGAGGCGCTGTGCGTCGCGACGGACATCGCCGACCCGGCGCAGGCGCAGAACATGATCGACGCGGCCATGGAGAAGTTCGGCCGCGTGGACGTTCTCGTCAACAACGCGGGCGTCGGTACGGCCGTCCCCGCGACGAGGGAGACGCCCGAACAGTTCCGGCAGGTCGTCGACATCAACCTGAACGGCTCCTACTGGGCGGCGCAGGCGGCGGGCAGGGTCATGAAGCCGGGCAGCGCGATCGTGAACATCGCGAGCGTGCTGGGCCTCACGACCGCGGGACTTCCGCAGGCCGCGTACGCCGCGAGCAAGGCCGGGGTCATCGGTCTGACCCGCGACCTCGCGCAGCAGTGGGGCGCTCGCAAGGGCATCCGGGTGAATGCGATCGCTCCCGGGTTCTTCGAGTCGGAGATGACCGACCAGTACCAGGACGGGTACCTCGAATCGATGAAATCGCGTCTGGTTCTCGGTCGCCTCGGTGATCCGGAGGAGCTGGCCGCGACCGTGGTCTGGCTCGCGTCGGACGCCGCGGCGTACGTCACCGGTCAGACGATCGCGGTGGACGGCGGCATCACGATCACCTGAGCGCCGGGTTGGGCGGGGCTGCGGTGCTGGCGTATAAGTAGGAAATGACCACGCGCACCGTCCATGAAGAGTGGGACGATCAGCCCGCCCCGTCGATGGCGGCCACCGATCTGCTGCGGGAGCCTCCGGCGACCCCTCGCGGTGCACGCACGCGCGCGGCGTTGGTGGCGGCCGCGCGGACGGTGTTCGAGCGGTCCGGGTACCTCGACGCCAGGCTCACCGACATCACGAAGGAAGCGAACTGCTCGACGGGGTCGTTCTACACGTACTTCGACAACAAGGAGCAGGTCTTCGCCGCCGTCCTCGAGGTCGCGCAGGAAGACATGATGCACCCGGGCATGAAGCGGGTGCAGGACACCGACGACCCCTACGCGGTGCTGGAGGCGAGCAACCGCGCCTACCTGGAGGCTTATCGGCGCAACGCCAAGCTGATGGGGCTGCTCGAGCAGGTGGCGCACATCGATCCGGCGTTCGCGGATCTGCGGCGTCAGCGGGCCGACGCGTTCATCGCGCGCAACGCGCGAGGTATCGCGGAGTTGCAGGCGCGGGGCATCGCCGACAAGGAACTGGATCCGATGCTGGCGTCGCGGGCGTTGTCGGGGATGGTCAGCAGGCTGGCGTACAACGTGTTCGTGGCCAGCGCGAACGGGACCGACGGCACTCCCGTCGACTTCGATGACGTCGTGTTCACCACGACGCGGATCTGGGCGAACGGACTGAGGTTCCCCGAGCGGAGCTGAGCTCTCGCCGGCGGCGTGAGCGTGTGGGACACTTCGGTCCAGAAAACTGAATCCGACACCGGGTTCAAGTTATTTCTGTGGAAGACTGGGGCCACGTCCGTGTCCCCCCGAGGGAGGAATCTCGTGCAGGTTGCGCAGAAGGTCGCCGTCGTCACCGGTGGCGGCGGTGGAATCGGCAGTGCACTCGCGGAGCGGCTCGCCGCCGAGGGTGCCAAGGTCGTCGTCACCGACCTCGACGGCACCGGGCTGGAAGCGATCGTCCGGAGAATCGACGCCGACCATCCCGGCGCCGCCCTGGCAGTGCAGGCCGACGCGTCCGACGACGCTCAGATCGCGTCGGTCATCGACGCCGCGGAGCAGGCCTTCGGCCCCGTCGACCTCTACTTCGCCAATGCGGGTGTCGCGGCAGGCGACCAACTCGAACCCGACGACGCCGTGTGGGACCTCGCCCTCGACGTGAACGTCCGGGCGCACATCCGGGCCGCCCGCCGCCTCGTTCCCGGCTGGATCGAGCGCGGGGAGGGGTACTTCATCAGCACGGCGTCGGCTGCCGGGCTGCTCACACAGATCGGTTCCGCCCCCTACTCGGTGACCAAGCACGCCGCCGTCGGATTCGCCGAATGGCTGTCGGTCACCTACGGCGACAAGGGCGTCCGCGTCAGCTGCCTGTGCCCGATGGGCGTCAACACCAAACTGCTCACCGACGACGCCGCCCTGTCGGCCACCGCCGCACGCGCCGTCACCACCGCGGGTTCCGTGCTCGAGCCGTCCGAGGTGGCCGAATGCGTGCTCGCCGCAATGGAAGCCGAACAATTCCTGATCCTTCCGCACCCCGAGGTGCTGGAAATGTACCGGCACAAGGGTGCCGACTACGACCGATGGATCCGGGGCATGCGCCGCTATCAGGCGACGCTCCTGGCCCAGCCGTCCTGACCCTACCGAGAAGCGAACTGCGCGAATACCGTACGAAGACCGAGAACAACCAGCATGGAGGAAACAAGTGAGCCAGGAACGTAGAACCGCCATCGTCACCGGGTCGGCCAGGGGCATCGGCGCCGCCGTCGCGAAGCGGCTGGCGAGCGACGGGTACGCCGTCGCCGTGCTCGACCTCGACGAGGCCGCGTGCGCCGGCACCGTCGACGCGATCAAGGCCGCGGGCGGCGAAGCCCTGGCCGTGGGCGCGAACGTCGCCGACGAGGCGTCCGTTGCCGCGGCCGTCGAACGGGTGGCGACCGAACTCGGGGCCCCGACGATCCTGATCAACAACGCCGGAATCACCCGCGACAACCTGCTGTTCAAGATGACCGTCGACGACTGGGACGCCGTGATGAACGTGCACCTGCGTGGCGCGTTCCTGATGTCGCGCGCCGTGCAGAAGCACATGGTGGACGCCAAGTTCGGCCGCATCGTGAACCTGTCGAGCACGTCCGCGCTCGGCAACCGCGGCCAGGTCAACTACTCGGCAGCGAAGGCCGGCATGCAGGGCTTCACCAAGACCCTGGCGTTCGAACTCGGCAAGTTCGGGGTCACCGCCAACGCAATCGCCCCCGGATTCATCGAGACCGAGATGACCGCCGCGACCGCCGAGCGGGTGGGTGTCGGCTTCGAAGACTTCAAGAAGGCGGCGGCGTCGCAGATCCCCGTCAACCGCGTCGGGCAGCCCGAGGACATCGCGCACACCGCGTCGTTCTTCGTCAGCGAGGGCGCCGGATTCGTGTCGGGTCAGGTCGTCTACGTCGCCGGTGGACCGAAGGACTGATCGATGAAGGCGTGGCGTGTACACGAACTGGGTCAGCCGCGGGACGTCCTGACGTTCGAGGACATCCCCGACCTCGAGCCGAAGGCCGGAGCGTTGCTGGTCAAGGTGCTCTCCGCGGCCGCCAACTTCCCGGACGTGCTGTTGTGCCGCGGTGAGTACCAGATCAAGCCGCCGCTTCCGTTCACTCCCGGCGTCGAGCTGTGCGGCGAGGTGGTGGAGCTGGGAGAAGGCGTCACCGGGTTCGCCGTCGGCGACCGGGTGATCGGCATGCCGAGCCTGCCGAACGGCGGGTTCGCGGAGTTGGCCGTCATGTCGGCGGCCACCGCGTTCCCCGCCCCTGAGGCCCTCGACGACGCCGAAGCATCGGCACTGTCGATCGGGTACCAGACGGGATGGTTTGCGCTGCACCGCAGAACGCAGATCCGGCCCGGCGAAACCCTGCTCGTGCAGGCCGCGGCAGGTGGCGTGGGCAGCGCGGCCGTGCAACTGGGCAAGGCGGCAGGCGCCAAGGTGATCGGCGTCGTCGGCGGGCCCGAGAAGGCCGCCTACACGCGGGAACTCGGTGCCGACCTCGTCATCGACCGGCACAGCGACGATTTCGTCCAGGTCGTGAAGGACTTCACGGACGGCCGCGGTGCGGACGTCGTGTTCGATCCGGTGGGCGGCGACTCCTACACGAAGTCGACCAAGTGCATCGCGTTCGAGGGACGCATCATCGTGATCGGGTTCGCGAGTGGCACCATCCCGTCACCCGGGTTGAACCATGCGCTGATCAAGAATTACTCGATCATCGGGCTGCACTGGGGTCTGTACAACGCCTACGACCCCGCCGCCATCCGGCAGTGTCACGACGAGCTGACGAGGATGGCCGCGGCAGGCGAGATCAAACCGATGATCAGCGAGCGACTCGGACTCACCGACGTCGCGGACGGCATCGGACGCCTCGGCGACGGGACGACGGTCGGACGGCTGGCGTTCCTGCCCGGACGCTAGCGGGCGCGCTTCGCGTACAACTCCTCGAGGTTCTGCCGCAGGGTGGCCTCGGTGTTCTTCACGGCCGTTTCGACGAACGGTTCGACGATGAGACCGAGGGCCTTGCCGGTGAGACCGCCGGGGAGTTTGTACGCGAAGTCCACGCTGATCTCGGTCTTGTCCTCACCGTGCGCGGTGAACTCCCAGGTGGAGGAGTTGGCGGCGCCGTCGAGCGACGCCAGGGTGATGACCCGGTCCTGCACCCACTCGGTGACCTCGAGACGGGACCGCAGGGTGCTCGGGCCGATGTGTATCGCGGCGTCGAATGTCGACTCCAGCCCCTGGTCGAATTCGCCGATCGGACGGAACTCCGAGACCCCGAACATCCAGTCGGGCACCGTCCGGTAGTCGTCGATGTACGCGAAGGCCACGTGGAGGGGCACGGCTGCGATCGCGGAGTGACGGACATGGATCATCGGGTGGTCCCTGGCTCTCTGTCGGAGAAGGCTGTCGATCTGGGCGACCTCGTTCGACTCTAGTCAACTCCCGCGACCACGGCAGGGGACCGGCGGGTACCTGTTCTACCGTAGGACCCATGACGGTAGAGGGCGCCCAGCGCAGCAGCTCCTGGCGCGAGTACACCGACCAGGGGTTGTCGAAGGTTCTGGCCGCGGCGCTGGCGGCGTTCGTCGAGAAGGGGTACGACGGCGCGTCGATCCGTGAGATCGCGTCACGTGCGGGGCTCTCGGTCCCCGGTCTCTATCACCATTACCCGTCCAAGCAGGCGTTGCTGGTGGGGCTGACGAATGTCGTGATGCGAGATCTCCTCGATCGCAGTCGCGCGGCGGTGTCCGAGGCGGGCCCGACACCGGGGGAGCGGTTCGACGCGGTCATCGAGTCGTTGCTGCGGTTCCACATGTACCGCCGCGAGCAGGCCTTCGTCGCCTCCCGTGAGACGCGGAGCATGGAACCGGAGAGCAGGCAGGCGTACATCGCGCTGCGCGACGAGCAGCAGGAGATGCTCGACGACATCGTCCGCGACGGGGTGGCGGCCGGGCATTTCCGGACACCGTTCCCGGAGGACGCGAGCCGTGCCGTGGTCACCATGTGCGTCGCGGTGTCCACCTGGTACCGCGAGGACGGGCCGTTGTCGCCCGACGAACTGGTCGACCGGTACCTGGCGATCGCGAGGAGCGCCGTCGGCGCATCCGGCTGAGGCTTGACCCCGTTCCGAACCTGTGGGATTCTCGGGAACGACTCCGACCGAGCGAGTGATCGGTCGGTACCGGAGTCGCCGTACTGACTGGAGGTAGTTGTGGCGATCGATCTGTCCTATGCACCCGAGGTGACCGCACTCGTCGAGAAGACCGAGGCGTTCATCCGCGAAGTCGTGCTCCCCATCGAGGACGAGCACGGCGGCGACATCACCGCCGCCGGTGGCGACACCCTGCGCGTGCAGATGCAGAAGGCGGCCAAGGACGCCGGAGTCTTCGCCCCGCACGCACCCGTCGAGTACGGCGGACTCGGCCTGAACATGACCGACCGCGCGCCCGTCTTCGAGGCCGCCGGTTACTCGCTATTCGGACCGACGGCACTGAACATCGCCGCACCCGACGAGGGCAACGTCCACATGCTCGCGCACATCGCGAGCCCCGAGCAGAAGGAGCGGTTCCTCGCTCCGCTGGCGCACGGCGACGTGCGGTCGGCGTTCGCCATGACCGAGCCGTCGCCCGGAGCCGGCTCCGACCCGTCCGCGCTGACCACGCGCGCCGAGAAGGTGCCGGGCGGGTGGAAGATCAACGGCCACAAGTACTTCATCACCGGAGCCGACGGCGCCGGATTCTTCATCATCTTCGCCCGCACGTCCGGCGTGCCCGGCGACCGCGGCGGCGCCACGATGTTCCTCACGCCGGCCGACGCCGAGGGGCTGACGGTGGGGCGTCACATCGACACCCTCGACCGCTCGATGATCGGTGGGCACTGCGAGGTGTTCTTCGAGGATCTGTTCGTCCCCGACAGCGGGGTCCTCGGCGAGGTGGACCAGGGATTCGCCTACGCCCAGGTCCGGCTCGGGCCCGCCCGGATGACGCACGTCATGCGCTGGCTGGGCGCCGCGCGCCGCGGCCACGACGTCGCCGTGGCGCACGTCGCGCAGCGTGACGGTTTCGGCGGCAAGCTGGGCGATCTCGGCATGGTCCAGAAGATGATCGCGGACAACGAGATCGACATCGCCGCCACCCGGGCACTGTTGACTCAGGCCTGCTGGGAACTCGATCAGGGCGGCCACGCGAGCAACTCGACGTCCATCGCGAAGACCTACGCCGCGGAGGCGATTTTCCGGATCGTCGACAACTCCGTGCAGATGTGTGGCGGTCTCGGCGTGTCCGGCGACCTGCCCCTCGCCCGGCTGTCCCGCGAGGTGCGGCCGTTCCGCGTGTACGACGGGCCGTCCGAGGTGCACCGCTGGGCCATCGCCAAGCGCGTGGTGGGTGCCGCGAAGAAGGCCGCGCGGGAGGCAGGCGCATGACCGAACACCGCGGCCTCGATCTCGTTGCCCTGCAGAAGTTCCTGTCCGATTCGAATGTCCCTCTGAATGGCGAGTTGCGAGCCGACCTGATCTCGGGCGGCAAGTCCAACCTCACGTACGCCATTCACGACGACTCCTCGCGGTGGGTGCTGCGAAGGCCGCCCACCGCGGGGCTCACACCCTCGGCGCACGACGTGGCCCGCGAGTTCCGCATCACCTCGGCGCTGCAGGGCACCGACGTGCCGGTCGCCGCGACCGTCGCGCTGTGCGAGGACGACAGCGTCATGGGCGCGTCGTTCACCGTGGTGGAACACGTGACGGGCCAGGTGATCCGGACCAAGTCGGACCTCGATGCGCTGTCCGACGCGGACATCGACTCGTGCACCGACGAACTGGTCCGCGTGCTCGGCGCGTTGCACAACGTCGACTACGACGCCGTCGGCCTGGGCGAACTCGGCCGCCCGGACGGGTACGTGGCCCGGCAGGTGAAGCTGTGGGCGAGTCAGTGGGCGCGGGTGAAGACGACGGATTCCGCCGACGTCGACCGCCTCCATGCCGCGCTGGCCGAGTCGATTCCGCAGCAGTCGGAGTCGTCGATCGTGCACGGCGACTACCGCATCGACAACACGATCCTCGCGCCCGGTGACGTGAGCACCGTGGCGGCCGTCGTCGACTGGGAACTCTCGACCCTCGGTGACCCGCTCACCGACGTCGCTCTGATGTGCGTCTACCGGCATCCGGCTCTCGACCTGGTGCTCGGCGAACCCGCGGCGTGGACGAGCCCGCGACTGCCGTCGGCCGACGATCTCGCGCAGCGCTACACCGTGGCGTCGGGGCGTGACCTGGTGCACTGGAACTTCTACCTGGCCCTCGCGAACTTCAAGCTCGCCGTCATCGCCGAGGGCATCAACCACCGCTACCGGGCAGGCGCCACCGTCGGAGACGGCTTCGACAAGGCAGGCGACGCCGTGCCCGAATTCATCGCGGCCGGCCTGCGCGCCCTGAAAGGACAGACCGTATGAGCCGCAGCGCACTGATCACCGGCGCCTCGCGTGGCATCGGACTCGGCATCGCCACCCGCCTCGCGGAGCAGGGGTACGGGCTGACGATCACGGCCCGCGACCGGGAACGGCTCGACGCGGTGGCCGCCGACCTGCGGACCGCAGGCGCGAAGGACGTCGTCGTGGTCGCGGGGGATCTCGCCGACGAGGAGTCGGCGGGACGAGTCGTCGAGGCGCACGCCGACGGCTTCGGTTCGCTGAACGCACTGGTACTCAATGCCGGGGTAGGCACCGCCGGCGCCATCGGCGAATTCCCGATGCGCCGATTCGACAAGAGCCTGGGCGTCAACCTGCGGGCGCCGTTCAGCCTGTTGCAGCAGTCGCTGCCGCTGCTCCGGACGGGTGCGGCGGAGAACCCGGGACGCGGATCCAAGGTCGTCGCCCTGGCATCGATCACCGGTGTGTACGCCGAGGCAGGGCTCGCCGTCTACGGGGCGACCAAGGCCGCGCTGATCTCGCTCACCGAGACGCTGAACGTGGAGGAGTCGGGCAACGGGATCTCCGCGACCGCACTCGCCCCGGCCTACGTCGACACCGACATGGCCGCGTGGACGCACGACACGATTCCACCCGAGACGATGATCGAGGTGAACGACATCGTCGAACTCGTCGACGCCGTGCTGCGGCTGTCCTCACGCGCGGTGGTCCCGAAGATCGTCGTCGGACGTGCCGGAACGGACGGGTACCGCGCCTAGTCCTCGTCCTCCTGCGCCTCGCCGCGCTTGCGGAAGAACTTGAACCCGGGGACGCCCTGGATCGCCTGACGCACCCCCTGGACCTCCTCGAGGAGCTGGTGGATCTCCGGCGACACGGTGTCGAGGGTCGCCAGGATCGGCATGAGCCCCTCCATGCGCATCGTCAGCTCGGGCAGGTGGTCCACCAACCCGATCGCGGCGTGAATCTCCTCCTCGGTGAGGTCGTCGACGAACCGCTGCGCGAGTGGGGCGGCCTTCGTCGCGAGCGGTTCGTACAGGTCGATCAGGGTTTGCGCCGACGCGGACGTGGTCCCCGCCGTGGCGACGACGGTGGCCGCCGCTTCCGCAACCGCGTTCGCCCGCGCCACCGCGATCTCGGCGCCGCCGCTGATCGCCTCGATGCGGGCGATCAGCACCTCGACCTGGTCCAGGAGGACGCCGATCCGGCCGGGAAGGGAGACGACGAGTTCAGCGGTGTCCGCCGACCACCGGGCGATTCCGGTGACGGTACGCACCAGGTCGCGGGTGCCGAGTTGTACGAGAGACATCGGCCCATCCTGCCTGATGCATTCCGCACCTCACGTTTCGGTCGTGGCAGACGTCTACCTTTCAGACGCCCGTACACCTGGAAGGATTGGCACCGTGAATGCCGACCGAGCAGCACACACTGTCATCGATTCGCCGATCGGCCCCCTGACGCTGGCGAGCGTCGGCGGGGTGCTGAGCGGCATCTACATGGTCGAACACCGGCACCAGCCGAATCCCGCGACGTTCGGGGACCGCGACACCGCAGGGTTCGACGAGGCAACCACTCAGCTCGCCGAATACTTCGACGGACGGCGCACCGATTTCACCGTTCCGCTCGCCGCGCGGGGCACCCCGTTCCAGAAACGGGTGTGGGACGCACTGCGCACCATCCCGTACGGCGACACGTGGACGTATGGTCAGCTGGCCGATTCCCTCGGCACCCCGACTGCGGTGCGCGCGGTGGCGGCGGCGAACGGCAGGAATCCGATCAGCATCATCATTCCCTGTCACCGAGTGATCGGGAGCAACGGCAGCCTGACGGGGTATGCGGGCGGTCTCGACCGCAAACGGTTCCTGCTCGAACGCGAAGCGGAACGGGCGGGGCTCCGGCTGAGCCGATGACCCTGAAGCCGTTCGAAGACGTCGTGGCCGAGCACGGCCCGACGGTCCTGCGGGTCTGCCGGGCCGTGGTCGGTCCGGTGGACGCCGAGGACGCCTGGTCGGAGACGTTCATCGCCGCGATGCGCGCGTACCCCGACCTGAGTCCGGAGAGCAACGTCGAGGCGTGGCTGGTGACGATCGCCCACCGGAAGGCGCTCGACCACATCCGTGCCCGCGACCGGCGGCCCGTCCCCACCGACGAACTGCCGGAGCAGACCACCGACCGCGGACTTCCCGGCGGCCACGACCCGGAGTTGTGGAAGGCGGTCGGCGCCCTGCCGATGAAGCAGCGGGCAGCGGTGGCGTATCACTACCTGGCCGGGCTGCCGTACACGGAGATCGCGGTGATCCTGGGCAACTCCCCGGCCGCGTCGCGGCGGGCGGCCGCGGACGGCGTTGCGGCGCTACGCAAGACCCTCTCGATCTCTGTGAGTGGAGACATCACATGAACATGCCCGACATCGTCTATTCCCTGTACCCGCTGGACTCCCCGGTGGAGCAGAAACTGCGTGAGCGTCTCGCCGTCGCCGCCGCCGAAGCCGGGCTCCTCGACGTCGCGTACCGGACACTCGACACCCCGGTCGGTTCGCTGCTGCTCGCCGCCACCGATCGCGGGCTGGTGCGGGTCGCCTTCCCCAGCCAGGATCACGATGCCGTGCTGCAGACCCTCGCCGAGCAGATCAGTCCCCGGATCCTGCGCGCACCGGCCCGGCTCGACCGGGTCGCCCACGAGATCGACGAGTACTTCCTCGGCAGGCGCACGAGCTTCGACGTCCCGCTGGACTTCCGGCTGTCCAAGGGATTCCGGCTCGAGGTGCTGCGCCATCTCCCCGACATCGACTACGGGCACACCGCCAGTTACGCTGCGGTCGCGGTCGCCGCGGGCAGTCCGAAAGCGGTGCGTGCGGTCGGCACCGCGTGCGCGCTCAATCCGCTGCCCGTGGTGGTGCCCTGCCACCGGGTGGTCCGCAGCGACGGCAGCATGGGCCAATACGCCGGCGGGCCGGAGGCCAAGTCGATTCTGCTGACCCTGGAGGCGGCGGCATGAGCACCGTGACGCACCGCGTGAACGCTCTGGATTGGCCGACACTGCACGCCGAGACCGACGCCGCGGGATGCGCGCAATCGGAGCAGATCCTGACCGCCGAGGAGTGCGGGCAGATCGCGGACATGTACGAGGAGGTCGAGCGTTTCCGGTCCACCGTCGACATGGCCCGGCACCGCTTCGGCTCGGGACAGTACCGGTACTTCGACTATCCGCTGCCGGAGGTCGTGGCCGAACTCCGCGCCGCGTTCTACCCGAAACTGCTTCCCGTGGCTCGGGACTGGGCGGTCAAGCTGAGGCAGCCGTCGCCCTGGCCGGACACCCTGGACGAATGGCTTGATCTGTGCCACGACGCCGGTCAGAAACGGGCCACGCCGATCCTGCTCAGTTACCGCGCGAACGACTGGAACGCCCTGCACCGCGATCTCTACGGCGAACTCGTGTTCCCGTTGCAGGTGGTGATCGGACTCGACCGTCCGGGGGTGGATCACGAGGGCGGCGAGTTCATGCTGGTGGAGCAGCGGCCCCGCGCCCAGTCGCGAGGCACGGTGACGACGCTGCGGCAAGGGCATGCGCTGATCTTCACCACCCGGGACCGTCCCGTACGTTCGACCCGCGGTTGGTCGACGGGACCGGTACGGCACGGCGTCAGCACCATCAGACGCGGCACCCGCCGGACCCTCGGCCTGGTCCTGCACGATGCCGAGTGACCGTGATGTCTGCCTTGATACCCCGCCCCCGGACCGTGGTCGCGCCCGGTGCCGTCCACGTCCCCGACTGGCTCACGCTGGAAGAGCAACGCCACCTGGTGGCCGAATGCCGGGGATGGGCCACCGCGCCGGTCCCGATGCGGGCCGCGCAACTGCCGACGGGCCACCGCATGTCGGTGCAGACGGTGTGCCTCGGCTGGCACTGGAAGCCGTATTCCTACTCGCGGACCGCCGACGACGCGGGCGGTGGGCGTGTCGCGCCGGTGCCCGACTGGCTGGTCGAACTCGGCAGGCGGGCGGTCGGCGAGGCCTACGGGCAGCCCGCCGCCGGGTACACACCCGATGCCGCGCTGATCAACTTCTACGACGACGCCGCGAAGATGGGCATGCACCAGGACAAGGAGGAACGATCCGACGCGCCCGTGGTGTCGTTGAGCATCGGCGACACGTGCACGTTCCGGTTCGGGAACACCGCCACCCGCACCAAGCCGTACACCGACGTCGAACTGCTGTCCGGCGACCTGTTCGTGTTCGGCGGCGAGTCCCGCTTCGCGTATCACGGAGTGCCGAAAGTGTTTCCCGGCACGAGTGATCCGGACTGCGGGTTGACTACGGGCCGATTGAACATCACGTTGCGGGTGACGGGTCTCGAGGACACATGAGAGTGCGCTTGCCGTATCGGGGTCCGTTCACCCATGCACCGCTGTGGGGTGCGCTCCGCGCGCACACCGTGTCCGGGCTCGAGCGGCACGACCCCGACGGAACCCACACCCGGGTGGTGGACGGACCGCACGGGCCTGCGCTGGTGTCCGTTCTCGTGCGTTCCGCCGACGGGTACGTCGAGGCGCACCTGACACCGGCGGACCCGGACGATGTCGAGGCGTTGACCGCCACGATCCGGCGCTGGCTCGACCTCGATGCGGATCCGCTGCCGATCGACGTCGCGTTGAGCCGCCACCCGCAGCTTGCTCCGCTGGTGGCGCAGCGGCCGGGACTGCGGCGCCTGGGGAGCGTGGACGGGTTCGAGACGGCGGTCCTGACCGTTCTCGGGCAACAGGTTTCGCTGGCCGCTGCCCGGACGTTCGGCAGCCGCCTCGTGGCCGCGTACGGCCGACCCGTTCACGACGGCTTCTTCGCGTTCCCCGCACCGCAGACGCTGGCGGCGCTCGCACCCGAACAGTTCCGTTCGACCCTCGGTCTCACCGGGGCCCGGGCCAGGACGGTGCTCGCACTCGCCGAGGCCGCGTCGAACGGACTTCGCCTCGGAGCGGACACCGACCCGGCCGAGTTCCGGGCCGGTCTGCTCGCGCTGCCCGGCATCGGTCCGTGGACGGCGGACTATCTGACGGTGCGGGTACTGGGCGACCCGGACGCGTTCACACCCGACGACCTCGTCCTCAAACGCGCGCTGGGGGTCAAGACCGGCAGGCAGGCAGCGGAACTCGCCGAGGCGTGGCGGCCCTGGCGGGCCTACGCCCTGTTCCACCTGTGGACGGACGAAGCGTATTAGTCCTTGGCTTTCGCCAGGGCGGACGGCCACCAGATCTTCTTGCCGATGTCGTGGGAGAGCGCCGGGACGAGGATGCTGCGCACGACGATCGTGTCGAGCAGCACGCCGAACGCGACCGCGAAGCCGACCTCGGCGAGGAACACCAGAGGCAGCACACCCAGCACCGCGAACGTCGCGGCGAGCACCACACCGGCCGACGTGATGACCCCACCGGTCACCGCCAGTCCGCGCAGCACACCGGATTTGGTGCCGTGTTCCTCGGTTTCCTCGCGGACCCGCGTCATCAGGAAGATGTTGTAGTCGATGCCGAGGGCCACCAGGAACACGAACGCGAACAGCGGGAACGCGGGATCCGCGTTCGCGAAATGGAAGACGTGAGTGAAGAAGAGCCCGCACACCCCGAGCGTCGCCGCGAATGACAGGACTACGGTCGCGATGAGGATGATCGGGGTGAGCAACGCGCGGAGCAGGAGGGACAGCACGACGAAGATGACGACGAGAACGATCGGGATGATCAGGTTCCGGTCGTGCACCGACGCCGTCTGCACATCGAGAGTGGTTGCCGTGCTGCCACCGACCAGCGCATCGGCGCCGGGCACGGCGTGCGCCGCGTCCCGCAGTCGTTTCACCGTCTCGAGGGCTTCTGGCGAATCGTACGAGTCGGCGAGGGTCACGTTGACGACCATTCGCCCGTCGATCGGTGCGGCCGTGAGGAAGTCGGGTGCGCACCCCTGCCCGGCCGCCGAGGCCACTGCCGCCGGGTTCGACTTGACGAGGGCGGACAGCTTCTCGACATCGACCTGCGGGCACACCGCGCCGGGATCCGTCGACACACCCTCCACGCCGCTCACGGCCGCGATGACCGCGTCCGTCTGATCGGCGTTGGTGACGATGACGGCGGGCGCGCCTGCGCCCGGATCGAATTTGGAGTCGTACAACTCCTGGCCGACGACGGCGTCGGGCCGGTTGGTGAAGTTCTCCGAAGACGACAGCCCGTCCGTCTTCAGACTGCCGATGCCCACCAGGAACAGCACGGCCAGTAGCACCGTCGTGCCGATCCAGAGGGATCGGTCCTTGCTTCCGACCTGGGCGGCGATCTTGCCCCACAGGCCGTGCGTGGTGAGGTCGGCGGCCTGATCCACCTTGGGTTTCCGCGGCCAGAACACCCACCGTCCCGCCGCGGACAGTGCCACCGGCAGGAACGTCATCATCACGAGATAGGTGCACGCGATGCCGATCGCGGCGACCGGCCCGAGGCTCTTGTTGGAGTTCAGTTCGGAGAACGTCAGGCACAGCAGACCGAGGATGACGGTGACCGCCGACGCCGTGATGGCGGGAGCGGATTCCTTCCAAGCCTTGATCATGGCGTCGAACCGGCTGGGATAGAAGTGCAGTTCTTCCCGATAGCGGGAGATCAGGAGCAGCGCGTAGTCGGTGCCCGCCCCGATCACGAGGACGAACAGGATGCCCTGACTCTGCCCGGTGAGCGTGAGCACGTCGGCCTTCGCGAGGAAGTAGATGACCATCGACGCCAGACCGAGCGCGAGCAGCGCCGAGAACAGCGGGAAGAACCACAGCACCGGGGAGCGGTATACCACCAGCAGGATCAGGACCACCACGAGCAGTGCCGCCCCCAGCAAAGCGCCGTCGAGACCCGCGAACGCGTCGATGAACGCCACCAGTAGGCCGCCGGGACCGGCGGGGAGCACCTCGAGTCCGGTGGCCGCGTCCTTCGCGGCGGTGAGGACGTTCTCCTCCGTGGCGGCGAGCACGTCGCCGGCGACCGCCGTGCCGTCCTCTTTCGCGACGAGGGGTACGAAGATCGACGCCGTGGTGCCGTCCTCCGAGAACTGCGGCTGCGACATGCCTTCGGCGTCGACGCCGTCGACGGCCGCGATGGCGTCGTGAGCCTGGGCGACGGCGGCCTTGTCCTGGTCGGTGAGCGGTGCGTCGCTGTGGAACATCACGAAACCGGGGATGGTTTCGACGGTGAGGAACTTGGACGCTTCGTTGGTGACGATCGTCGATTCGGCGGAACTCGACAGGTAGGCGGCGTTGTCGTTCTTCTGGACCTCGGTGAGCTTCCCCTGGAACGTCCCCCCGAATCCGCCCGCGAAGAACGCGACGATCGCGATGGCCACGATGGTGAACGCGGGCCAGCGAAATCTGCGCGACTTCTCGCCGCTCGTGCTCGAGTCCGTCGAATCCAACTTCGTCATGGGTTCTCCTTCGCCGCCCCCGCCAGCAGTGCGTCCCAGTACACCATGCCGGGCGCACCCGCGACACCGGAAACCTGCGCGGGTCAGGCCTCGTCGGAGGTTTCCGCGTAGCAGTCGCGCACGGCCACATCCATGGGAAATCGCACCCGCGTCTTGCCGAACAGCAACCGGGTGGCTACGTCGACCGCGCCCAGCACGTGCCGCGTCGCGGACTCCGGGTCCCGGGTGTGCACCATCACCTCGTCGTGCTGGAAGAAGACCAGTTCGCTGTCCGGTTCGTCGGCCAGCCTGCGTCGCAGGTCGGCGAGCACGCACAGCGCCCACTCGGATGCCGTGGCCTGCACCACGAAGTTTCGGGTGAACCGGCCGCGGGACCGCGCATCGCCGTGGGACCAGAAGTCGGGGGACGGCGGCGGGCAGGCCCGGCCGAGCCACGAGTGCACGACCTCGCCGCGTTCACCGGCGCGGGCCGCCCGCTCGACGTATTCGACGGCGACGGGAAAGCGGGTGCGCAACAGCGTGAGCAGGGAACGGGCCTCGCCGGCGGTGGCGCCGTACAGCACCCCGAGGATCGCGACCTTGGCCTTGCCGCGGTCGCCGTCGAACGTCTCCGCCGCGACCGGTGCGTACAGGTCGTCGGCGCCCGCGGCGGCGACCATGCGGGTATCACCCGACATGGCGGCCAGGATGCGGGGTTCGAGTTGGCCGGCGTCGGCGATGACGAACGTATGGCCCGGGTCGGCGATCACGCTCGACCGCAGCGGTTTCGGAATCTGCAGTGCGCCGCCGCCGCGGCTCGCCCAGCGGCCCGACACCACGCCGCCGGGAACGTAGACGGGGCGGAACCGGTCGTCGCGGACCCAGCTCTCCAGCCACTGCCAGCCGTTCGTGCTGAACAGCTTGGACAGATCCCGATGGTGCAGGAGCAGCGGGACGGCGGGGTGATCGATCTCGCGCAGCAGGCGCTTGCGGGTCGACGCCAGTTCGATGCCCTCCCGGCGAAAGGCGTCGACGACCTCGACGTGGGATGCCGGGTTGATGCGACGGCCGAACGCCGCCCCGATCTCCACGGTGACGTCCTGGATGCGCTGCGGCGGGTCGTACCCGGCGGGCCGGGGCCCGAGCGTCGTCTCGAGGAACGCGCGGTGGGCGGCGGTGGAGAACGGCAGACCGTCGAAACTCATCTCCGCGGCGGCCAGCGCTCCCGCGGACTCGGCGGCCACCAGCAGGTCGAGTTTCGCGTCGTCACCGATCGTCTTCCGCTGTTCCGCGAAGTCGGCGACCACCTGCGCCGGATCCGTGGCGGGTGCGGTGTCGAACAGGCCGGGGCGTTCGTCGACGGGTTCGTCGGGAGGCGGCGCGGGAACACCGTCGCGCATGCTGAGGACTGCGTGGGTGAGCGCGAGGTCGTGGCAGCGCCGGACCCGCACCCCGGCCCGCAGCAGCGCCGGATAGACGGTGGCGGTGCTCGTCCACACCCAGCGAGGGTGTTCGGTTGCTTCGATGTCGCGGACCGCGGCCACGGCGTCGGAGTGCCGACGCGGCGACTCGACCGGAACTCCCGCGGGATCGGTGCGAACGGTCGTCGCGCCACCCTCGGCGCCGGGAACCATGACCACTCTCACGGGCCCAGTCTGCTCTGCGCCACCGACAGGCGATAATCCGCCGCCGGACGGGGGTGAATCCGCAGGTCGGCACTACACTGAACGCAGACGCTTCTCGCCGGAAGGAGGGGCATCCGATGGCAACCATCGAAGAGTTCGAGCAGACGGTGACCGACAAGGTGATCGCCGGACTGCACGACCGATTCGCCGACTACGAGCGCCGCGGAGTCGGACTCGCCGAACTCGGCGACCCCGATCGGTTCGTCGAGCGGATCCTGGCGGCGGTGCCCGCCCCGCATCCCTGGTACGAACAGTTCGGCACGGCCTGGTCGTCCGCGCCCGCGTGACTCATGCCCCGGCCGCGTCCACCTGTTCGGGTTCGGTCTGTGCCTTGTGACGGCGGTGCAGGCCCTTGCGGTCGTAGAACCGGGTGATGACCGCACCGAAGACGAGGCCGATGAGCAGGCCGGCGAGGGTCATCCACACGGCGTGGATGAGGCCGGCGTCGCCTGATGCGCCGAAGAACATGATGGCGCGCACCCCGATGTAGATCTGGTGCATCGGCTCGAACTCACCGAGCCAGCTGTACAGCCGCGGCGCCGCCTCGAGCGGGATCGTGCCCCCGGACGAGGGGAGCGCCAGGACGACGAAGACCATCAGGTTGATGAGCAGGCCCAGGTTCCCGAACGCGGCCATCACCGACATCGCCGTGATCCCGACGGCGGCGATCGCGAACGCGCCGTACTCCCACAGCGCGAGCGGATCGGTGATCGGCAGCCCGAGGGCGGAGCTGATCCACAGGTACAACCCCGACACGATCATCGCCAGCGCCACCATCACCGCCCACTTGATCAGCAGGGTGTTGAACCGGGAGATCGGGACCGCCTCGTTGTGCAGGTACAGCGGCCCGACCTCGGTCGGGGTGAATCCGAGCATGCCGTCGATCAGCGTGCTCGCGATGGTCGCACCGGTGAATCCGGCCAGGACGATCAGCAGCGCGTAGTAGAACGCAGCCAGCCCGAAACCGGTGCCGTCCGGCAGCGGGTTGTGCGCCACGACCCGCACGTCGATGGGGTCGTCGAGCACCAGCCGGCTGGCCCCCGACAGCTGGAGGTCGGGGGCCGTCGTCTGGAGTTGCTGCGTCACCTGGGTGGTGAGCTGCTCGCCCATCGTCTGGTTGGCCTTGTCCATCGCCATCTCACCGATGTTCTGGACGAGGTTCGCGCTGATCGTGCCGGCGCGGGGGTTCGTGTAGATGGTGATCACGGGTCGCTCGACGTCCCCGGGGATCACGCTCGCCTGGGCGAGGATGAAGGTGCGTTTCGTGAAGTCGCTCGGGATGACGATCGCGCCGTAGATTTCGCCGTTGTCCAGTGCGGACTGGGCCTGCGCGATCCCGATCTGCCGCAGTTCGATCTTGTTCGGATCGACGCCCTCGAGAAGACCTGCGGCGATCTGGTTGCCGAAGTTCTGCTGCTGCGGCGGATCGGAGTTGGGCAGGGTGTCGCCCTCGTCCTGGTTGACGAGGGCGATGGGGAAGTGGTTGAGGTGCTTGGGGGGATTGAGCATGCCGCCCATGTAGAGAGCGGCGAGCAGGGACATGACGACGGAGACGAGGAGTACGGGGGCTATCCAGAACCGTGGTGTCCGCAGCACGCTCATCTTGCTGGTATCGCTGGTTTCGTGTGCCATGGCCCCTCGCGTCCTCCCGTGTCCGTGTCGCTCCCCGGATCGACCAGCCCGGTCAAGCGTAAGCGGTGGGGCGGGAATTTCAGGGCCGAGTGGACGAC
Source organism: Rhodococcus pseudokoreensis (assembly GCF_017068395.1). Classification (NCBI taxonomy): domain Bacteria; kingdom Bacillati; phylum Actinomycetota; class Actinomycetes; order Mycobacteriales; family Nocardiaceae; genus Rhodococcus; species Rhodococcus pseudokoreensis. Next base: position 6,261,785 of record NZ_CP070619.1, read on the forward strand.
CGGGCCGCGTCGGTCATCGCGCGGCGGTGACCTCGAACCAGGCGTCGAGCGTCGGCTCTCCGACGAGGTCGACGAGATCGACCTGGACGCCGTCCGCCCGCCACCGTTCGACCAGCGCCATCACGCGCACGGAGTCCATTCCCTCGTCGAGGAGGTTGGCGTCGTCGTCGATGTCGGCGACCGGGACGTCGAGGACGTCGGCGACGTCGGCGCGGATTCGGTCGCGGGTCGGAACTGTGCTGGGAGCGGAACTCACTGTCATCCTCCGGTTCGTCGGCCGGACCACGGCGCGTTGAGCCGCTTCGGCCGCATGGGGTAGGTTGCTGGGTTAGTGAAGCCTAAGCATAGTTGCTCTCCGCGCGAACGGCGAAACGGAGAGCTGTTGCAACCGAATGTGAATGGATGACAATGGCTGGATTATCGCGATACGCAATCGACTTGACGCCTCTCCGGACGAGTCGCGAGTTCCGATACATCTTCATCGCCCGCACGATCTCCATCTTCGGTCTGGGTCTGCTTCTGGTGGCCGTGCCGCTGCAGGTGTACGACATGACGAATTCCACACTGGCAGTGGGCGCGGCGAGCATCGTCGTGGGCTCCTCGGTGTTCGTCGGCACCCTGTTCGGCGGCGTGATCGCCGACCGGTACGACCGCAGGCCGGTCATCTCGCTCGCCCGCGCCGCCGCGGGTGTGGCGTTCGCGATCCTCGCGGTCAACGCGTTCCTCCCCACACCCCAGTTGTGGATCATCTACCTGTGCGGCGTGATCGAGGGCCTCGCGGGCGGCATCTCCGCGACCGCACTGATGGCGGTGATCCCGTCGCTGCTGCCCAAGGACAAGATGGCCGCCGCCGGCGCCCTGATGACCGTGATGGCCGATCTCGGGACTGTCGCGTCGCCCGCCATCGGCGGTGTGATCATCGCGGCCACGTCCGTGGGCACCAACTACGTTCTCGCCGCGGTGTCGTCGGGGATCACCGCGTACTGCATCGCCAGGCTGCCGTCGCTGCCGCCGCCGGTCAAGAACACCGAAAGTCCGCTGCGGTCGATCGCCAGCGGTTTCACGTACGCCGCCAAGGACTCCGTGGTCGGCGGAACGCTGCTGGTCGGCTTCTGCGCGATGATGCTGACCGGCTGGAACGTGCTGCTGCCCGCCTACGCGAGCCAGGTGCTGCATGCCGGACCGGCCGCCACCGGGCTTCTCTACAGCGCGCCCGCCGTCGGCGCCCTCACCGGGTCGCTCACGAGCGGCTGGACGGGTACCGCGCGGCGCGGTGGCCTGATCGTGTTCCTCGCGGCGATGATCGCGTCGGCCGGGCTGGTCGGCGTCGGCGCGGTCCCGATGATTGCGGTCACGTTCCTCGGTCTCGCCGCCCACGGTTTCGGGCGTGTGCTCGGCGACATCCTCCGGTACGCGGTCATCCAGACCGAGACCCCCGAGGAATACCGCGGACGCGTCGCGGGTGTGTGGGGCGCCCAGATCTCCACCGGCTCGGCGGCCGGAGCGCTCGTCGCGGGCGCCGTCGGCGCCGCGGTGGGCCCGCGGGAGGCGTTCCTCCTCTACGGGACCGGCGGCATCGTGGTGCTGGCGGTTCTCGCGGTGGCCTTGAAGGGACTACGCACCTACAGCAGTGCCGCTGCCGAAGAGGACGACCTCTCGGCAGCGGCACAGTGACGCTGTCAGGCGGGAACTAGCTGGCCTGAGCGTTGTTCGCGGCCTGCGACAGCTGCGGGAGCAGCTTGTCGAGCAGCCACGGCACGCTGAGCACGTTCGGCGAGCTCGACGCGAACACCAGCGGCGGATCGGTCAGACCCACGTAGGCGTTGTCGCGCACGGCCTTCACGCCGGCGAACAGCGGGTTCGACTGGACCTCGTTCTGCAGTTCGGGCGAGAGGTACCAGGCGAGCAGCACATCCGGGTTGTACGTCGGCAGCAGTTCCATGCTGACCGGGGCGGCGAACTTGGTCTGGTCACTGCTCTCGCGCAACTTCTGGGCGAGCGGGTCGACCGTGAAACCGAGGCTTGCCAGCATCTTCAGGCGAGGGTCGGTGTCGAAGTAGAAGTTGTACGACCCCGGCTCGGTGCCGCTGCCGAAGGCCACCGTCTTGCCGGCGAATTCGGGGTGCTGCGACTTCGCCTGCGCCAGGGTGTCCTGCGTCTGCGTCACCAGCGCCTCGGCCTGTGCCGACCGGCCGAGGGCCTTGCCGACGGTGGTGATCTGGTCTTCCCAGCTGGTCGCCCAGCGACGCTCCGGGTACGCCACGGTGGGGGCGATCGCCGACAGCTTGTCGAACTGCTCCTGGTTCACGCCGGAGTGCACGGCCAGGATCACGTCGGGGGCGAGTGCCGCGATCTGCTCGTACGGCATCTCCTTGCTCGACGCCGTCAGCAACGCGGGTTCCGCGTTCGGGTCGAGCTCTTCGAGCTTCGCGCGCGACCACGGCAGCAGGCCGTCGTCGGTTCCGGTGTCCGACTTCATGTTCTGCACGGCCACGGGCACGACGCCGAGCGACAGCGCCGCGTCCTCGCTGCCCCAGCCGAGCGTGACGACCCGTTCCGGTGCCTCCGGGATCTCGGCGGTGCCGAGCGCCGACGGAATCGACACGGGGAAGGCCGACGCGTCGGCCTGTCCGGTGGCGGATCCCGCCGCGTCGGTCGAGTCGGTCGTCGACTCGCTGCAGGCACCCGCGAACAGCGCGGTTGCCGCCATCATCACGATTCCGGCTCTACGCCAGTATCTTCCGGACGTTTTCATCGATCTCCCTGTTCTTTGTTGATGGGGTTCGTGTGCGAGCCGAACGAGGCGAGTGCCTCGTTCACGGCGGAGCCGACTTCGCCGATCCAACGCGGCTGAGTCATGTCCTTGTGCTCGCAGTCGAGGTCGTGGTTGACGATGGTGCCGGTCAGGTAGGGCCGCCACAAGTCGTACGTCGCCGCGGTCGCTGGATTCCTGGCCGCGGTGAAGAAGAGCATGTCGGAGTCCACGACGATCTGTGAGGGTTCGGATTCGAGACGCACGGCGTTCGCGAAGTTGTCGATCATCGCGGCCGGGGTGTGCTCGTTGATCCCGGCGAGGGCACTGCCCTCGCCGCGCAGGATATCGATCACCTGCTGCCGGTCGAGACCGTCCGCGAGGAGCGGTTCGGGGTCGTAGCCGACCATGTACAGCAGCGCGGCGAGCGCGTCCTGCTCCGTCGGCATCGACGCCCATGCATCCGACGGGAAGGAGTCGAGCATGACGAGCATGCCGAGTTCCTCGCCCTGGTTCTGCAGAGCGCCCGCGATGGCGTGTGCGACGACGCCGCCCAGCGACCATCCGAGGAGGTGGTACGGGCCCGTCGGCTGCACGGTTCGCATGTGCTCGATGTATTCGGCGGCCATGTCCTCGAGTGTTTCCGGCGGCCGCTTGGACGTCGACAGGTTGGACGCCTGCACGCCGTACAGCGGGTAGTCGTCGTCGATGTGCCGCAGCAGTCCCGAATAACCCCAGCTGATCCCGCCGGCGGGGTGGAAGCAGAACACCGGCGGCCGGGAGCCCTCGGTGCGGAACGGAAGCAGCACGGCCAGGGCGTCGGCGTCGTGATCGTCGTCGAGGCGCCCCGCCAATTGGGCCACGGTCGGCGCCGCGAACAGGGACGCGACCGTCGCGGTGACGGACAGGCGGGAGGAGATCGCGCTCATCAACCCGGCCGCCATCAGCGAGTGGCCACCGAGGTCGAAGAAGCTGTCGTCGATGCCGACCCGCTCGATACCGAGGGCCTCCGCGAACAACTGGCACAGCACCTCTTCGCGGGCCGTGCGCGGCCCCCGCTCGGACACCTGCAGCGACAGGTGCGGAACGGGGAGCGACGACTGGTCGAGCTTGCCGTTCGGCAGGGTGGGGAACTCGTCGACCGCGATGAACGCGGCCGGGATCATGTAGTCCGGCAACCGGCTGGCGGCGCGGCGGTGCAACTGGTCGGGGTCGATCCGGCCGCCCGGCACCGACGTGGCGTACGCGACCAGCCGCTGATCGCCCGGCCGGTCCTCGCGGACCACGACGACGATGTGCTCGACGTCCGGGTCACCGGACAGCACGGCCTCGATCTCGTTGAGTTCGATGCGGAACCCGCGCACCTTGACCTGCGAGTCGGCGCGGCCGGTGAAGTAGATCTGACCGTCGCGGCCCCACCACACCACATCCGACGTCCGGTACATGCGACTGCCCGGATCCGCGAACGGGTCGGCGATGAAGCGTTCCGCCGTCTTGGGGCTCTGGTTGCGGTATCCGCGGGTGACGCTGTCGCCCGCGAGATACAGCTCGCCGGACACGCCCGGCGGCACCGGCCGCAGCGCGTGGTCCAGGACGTACGCATGCTTGCCCGGGTCGACGACGCCGATGGGGACGGGACCTTCGTGTCCCGGTTCGACGAGGGCCAGGGTGGCGTTGACCGTGCACTCGGTGGGTCCGTACGCGTTGAACAGCCGGCGGCCGGGTGCGTACCGCTCGATCAGTTGCGGGGTGAGCTTCTCGGCTCCGAGCATCAGGTCGACGCCGTCCGGGATGGGATGCTCCGGTGGGAACGCGGCGGCGAAAGACGGTGGCACTCCGACGAAGTTCACGTCGTGTTCGTTGATGACCCGGGCGAGCGGCTCGCCGGGGATGCGGTCGGCGTCCGTCGCGACCACCAGCGTTCCGCCCGACAGCACTCCCCACATGATCTGCCAGAACGCGAGGTCGAAGCTGATGGACGAGAAGTGCAGCGCCCGCGTGCGGTGGTCCATGCCGATCACGTCCGACTGCAGCGACAGCAGGTCCGCGATGCCGAGGTGCGGGACGACGACGCCCTTGGGAACTCCCGTCGACCCGGACGTGTAGATGAGGTACGCGGCGTCGTCGAGTTGCAGTGGCCTGCTGCGGTCGGCGTCCGTGGGGGTGCCGACCGGCTGGGTGCCCAGCAGCGTCTGCAGGTCCGGATCGTCCAGGTCGAGAATGGGCACGTCGGTGCCCAGCGGACTCCGGTCGGGCACACCGACGGATGAGGTGAGGATCGCGACCGGGGCGCCGTCGGCGAGCATGTGCGCGATCCGGTCGGCCGGGTACGTCGGGTCGACGGGAAGATATGCGGCACCGCTCTTCAGCACGGCGAGAACACTGATGATCAGCTCGGCGGACCGGTCGAGGGCGAGCGCGACCACGTCGCCGGGGCCTGCGCCCCGCGAGATCAGCAGGTGGGCAATCCGGTTCGCGCGTTCGTCCAGCTGCCGGTAGGTGAGCGAGACGGCGGGCCGCACGCTGGATCCGACGGCGAGGGCCTCGGCGTCGGGGGTGTGGGCCACCTGTTCCGAGAAGTACTCGTCGAACGTGCGCGCGGGGATGGAGTGCTCCGCGTGCGACCATTCGCCGAGCACCCGCTCCCGCTCCTGCGGGGTCAGGATGTCGAGCAGACCGATCCGCTGCTCGTGGTTCGCGACGAGTCGCTCGATTATCACGGCGAGGCGGTCGGCGAGGGATTCGACCGTGGCAGCGTCGAAGAGTTCGGTGGAGTACTCGAACGTGACGTCGACGCCGCCGCTGTCCGGGCGTTCCTGGAAGCGCAGTGCCAGATCGAATTTCGCGGACGTGGCGTCGAGCATCCGCACGGACGCGGTCGTCCCGTCGAACCGCTCCGCCGTCCCGTCCTGCTTCCAGTGCGAGAGCATCACCTGGAACAGGGGGTGGCGGGCCGACGACCGCGGGGGATTGACCAGTTCCACGATGCGGTTGAACGGCACGTCGGCGTGGTCGACGGCGTCGAGGTCGACGGCCCGGACCCGGTCCAGCAACTGGTCGAACGTCGGGTCGCCCGAGACGTCGGTGCGCAGGACCACCGTGTTGACGAAGCAGCCCACCATGGCGTCGAGGTCGGGGTGACTGCGACCGGCGACGGGCACACCGAGGGCGATGTCCTTTCCGGCGCCGAGCCTTTCGAGGAGCACGGCCACCGCGGCGTGGACGATCATGAAGAAGCTCGCGCGCCGCTCGGCGGCCAGCGCATCGACCGCCGCGTGCAGCGACGGCGACAGCGTGCGGTGGACGCTCGCGCCGCGATTGGTCGGCAGGGCCGGTCGCGGACGGTCGGTGCGCCAGCCCAGTTCGAGCGGCAGACCGGCGAGTTGCTCACGCCAGTAGTCGAGCTGACCGGTCAGCAACGGGGTCGCGTCCTCTGCGCCGATCCGTTCGCGCTGCCACACGGCGACGTCCGGGTACTGCAACGGCAGCGGCGTGAACTCCGGTGCCCGCCCGGCGCGGCGGGCGTTGTACGCGAACGCGAGATCGTCCAGCAGCTTCGACTGCGACCATTCGTCGCCGATGATGTGGTGCATCAACAGGACCAGCGTGTGCTGCGGTTCGTACAGCACGGCCCGCAGCGGCGGCTGCTCGGTGAGTCCGAGCCCCACCGTCGTCATCGCCGCGATGTGCCCCTCGATGTTGCCGACGTTGTCGACACGCTCGAGCCGGACCTTCGCGTCCCCGGCGGGAAGCACCACCTGGTGGGGCACCGCGTCGACGAGGGGGAACACCGTCCGCAGCGCTTGGTGCCGGGTCACGACATCTGTGAGCGCCGCGGACAGGGCGCCGGGTTCGAGGCCGTCCCCGAAATCGACGGCCAGCGCCAGCAGGTACGTCCCGCCGCCGGCCGCGCTGTCGAGGAACCACAGGCGTTCCTGCGCGGGGGACAACGGCACCGGGGTGCCCTCGGGGAGGTCCCGCGGGGACGGCCTGCTCGCCTGCACCCGCTCCCCGGCGTCCTCGAGTTGCGCGGCCACCGCGGCCACGGTGGGATTCTCGAAGACCGTCGCGACCCGCAGCGGCACACCGAGTTCCGCGGTGATCGCCGACACGAGGGCGGCGGCGAGGAGGGAGTTCCCGCCCAGCGCGAAGAAGTCGTCGTGGACGCCGACCTGCTCGGCGCCGAGGATCGAGGTGAACAGTGGGAGGATCCGGGCCTCGGTGCCGGTGCGGGGTGTGTCGCCGGACTGTCCGAGCCACCGGGGGGCGGGCAGCGCGTCCTTGTCGACCTTGCCGTTGTGGGTCAACGGCAACCGGTCGAGCATCACCAGCGCGGATGGCGTCATGTACCCGGGCAGCGAGCGGACGAGGTGCGCCCGCACGTCCTCCTCGACCGTGTCGGGCGCGCTGCCCGGACGGGGAACGACGTACCCGACGATCCGCTGGTCGCCGCCGGCCTGTTCGTGCACCGTCGCGACCGCCGCCTGTACGTCGGGAACCGCGGTCATCGCGGCGGTGATCTCGCCGAGTTCGACACGGTAACCGCGCAATTGGATCTGGTCGTCGATCCGGCCGTGGTAGTGGAGGGTGCCGGTCGCGTCGTACCGGGCGAGGTCGCCGGTCCGGTACATGCGCGTCCCGGCCGAGGCGAACGGGTCGGCGACGAAGCGCGCCGACGTCAGGTCGGGACGCCGGAGGTAGCCGGGGGACAGTCCGGGGCCGGACACGTAGATCTGACCGGTGACGCCGGGCGGCACCGGTCGCAGTCCCGGCCCGAGTACGTACGTGCACAGGTCGCCGAGCGGCACGCCGATGTCCACGACGTCGGCGGCGGTGACCTTCGTGGCGGTGACGTGGACGGTGGTCTCGGTGATGCCGTACATGTTGATTAGGGCGGTTTCCGCATCCGGACCCGCGGCGGCGAACCAGGCGCGCAGGACGGCCGGATCGAGGGCCTCACCGCCGAACACGACGTACCGCAGTCGCAGGCGGTCGAACGAGTCCGCGCGAACCAGGGCGTCGACGAGATGCCCGAATGCGGACGGCGTCTGGTTCAGGACGGTGACACCCTCGTCGACGAGAAGGGCGGCGAGGTCGGCCGGTGACGTGAGGGTGGTCTCGTCGACCGTGACGAGGCGGCCGCCGTGCAGCAGCGCACCCCAGATCTCCCACACGGAGAAATCGAACGCATACGAGTGCAGCAGCGGCCAGCAGTCGTCCTCCGTGAACGTGAACCATGCCCGGGACACGTCGAACAGGCGCATCACGTTGCGGTGCGGAATCGGAACGCCCTTGGGCACACCGGTGGATCCGGACGTGTAGATGATGTACGCGATGTCGTCGGCGCGCACCGGGTCGTCGAGTTCTCCGGCGCCGGACTGCGGCGCGCCCTCCTCGACGCGGGGGAGGTCGCCGAGCAGTTCGGCGGATCCGATGCCCAGCGTCGGCTGCGCGTCGTGCAGGATGAACCGGGCTCGCTCGGCCGGGGAGGACGGATCGATCGGCAGGTAGGTCGCGCCGCTGCGGAGAATCGCGAGGACCGCGACGATCAGATCGGTGCCGCGAGGGAGGCTGACGGCCACGACCGTGCCGCGCCCGGCGCCGGCCGACCTCAGCCGGCGGGCAAGGGCGGCACTGCGATCCGTGAGTTCCCGGTACGTCAGTTCGTTCACCGCGAGGCGGTCCGAGTGGGTGCGCACCTGGGCGAGGAAGGCGGAGACGATGCTGTCGGGAAGTGCCGCTGCGGCCGCGCGCCGGTCGAGCCCGGCCACCGACCGCCACGAGTGCAGCTCGTCCGGGGCGCAGACGTCCACGACGGCGACGGGTTCGGTTGCCACGGAAATGCTTCGGAGGTAGTGCGCGAAGCGGTGTGCATGGTTCCGGATGTCGACGTCCGTGTAGACCTCGGGGTTTCCGGCCCATTCGAGCGTGAGTTCGTCACCGGCGTCGGAGACGGAGATCACCACGTCCTCCACCGGACCGGTGGCCAGTTGGTGCACCGACCCGGAGGTGGGACCGAAAGCGATTCTGGCGGCGAACGGTTTGACGTTCACCACCGCACCGCCGGTGACGCGGCTGCCGGCGTCCCGGACGCGCTGGAACGGGCGAGTGTCGGACAGTGCTGTGGCCACCCGTCCGATCACGTCGGCGAACGTCGAACTTATGTCGAGGGGAATGCGGAGCGGCACGATGTTCGTGGCCGTCACGGGCGACGCCAGTTCGATTCCGTTGCGGGCCAGCACCGGAACCCGGAGCGTCACCTCCTCGGCTCCCGTGTGGGCGCCCAGGTACGCGGCGGCGGCCGCGTACACCGCCTCCGCCCACGTGGTCGCCTGCGCGGTCGCCGCGGCGCGCAGGCTCTGTGCGACGTCGGGGTCGATCGGGATCGTGCACCGATGGGGATCGGGGGCCGGCCGGCGCACCGTGTCGCTGAATCCGACCGGACGCGATGCGGCAGGCGGCGCGCCGTCTGGGGCCGCGGCGTCGAACTCCTGTGCCGCCCGGACATGCTCGCGCAGCGGCGGGAACTTCGCAGGTCGGGGTTCGGTGCCCGCGAGTCGGGCCGCGTACAGCGCCGCCACACGGCGGGTGAGCAGCGAATACCCGTAGGCGTCCAGCAATGCGTGGGGAGCGCGGAGGTACCAGATCGCACCGGATTCGATGCTGATCAGCGCCGTGCGCACGAGGGGAGCGGTGTCGAAATCAAGTGGTCGGCGCACGTCCTCGCGCATCCACTCCACAGCCGCGGCCCTGTCGAGATCGAGGCGCTCGAGTTCGGGTGCGTGATGTCGATCGTGTACCTGGATCACGTCGGCAGAATCGGCGTCTGCTTCGCCCTCGAATCGGATCGAGAGGACCTCGGCCTCCTCGACAACCGTGCGTATCGCCGCGGCGAGAGCGTCGAGGTCGACGGGGGCCGCGACCTCCACGTATTCGGCTGTTGTGAACGCCGACCGGGTCGGGTCCAGCTGGTGCCCGGCCCACAGTTCGCGCTGGGCGGCGGTCAAGCTGACGTCGGTGTCCGCCCCGGTCTGCAGGGTGGACGGCGACGATATCGAAAGGGACATCTAACAGGCGCTCCTGATGCTTTCGGCTTTCGGGCTTGGGGCTTTCGGGCTTTCAGCTACTCAGCGTGTCAGGTTAGCCTAACCACACGGGCTATGGTGATCCGACCGTCTACGCACACCGGCGCAGGCCTCGGAACGAGGCTTGCGCCGGAGTGGGGTCGTCGGGGTCGGCTCAGCCGACTTCGAGCGGGGACAGCGCGGAGACCAGCGCATCCGTGGTGGTCACCGAACCGCAGCGCTTCGCCGCATACGTGAGCGCCATGAGGTGCTCGTCACGGCTGAAATCCGCAGTCGCGTCGGAGACCAGGAACGGCTGGACGTCCGACATGAACGCCTCGGCGGCACTCAACATGCAGCCCATGTGCGTGTACACGCCCGTCACGATCAGCTGGTCGCGGCCGTGGTGGCCGAGCAACTGCCGGAGGTCGGTGCGCTGGAAGGCCGAATAGCGCCATTTGGTCACCTGGATGTCGCCGTCGCGGGGAGCGAGCGGCTCGACCACCTCGGTGTCGCGACCCGACGTCAGTCCCGGACCCCAGAAGTCGGCGAGGATGCCGCGACGTGACGGATGCTGGTCACCCGGCTGCATCGTGTAGATCACGGGAATCCCGGCTTCCGAGCAGAGTTCGCGAATCCGGACCATGTTCGCCATCGCGGTCGACATCGGCTCCGCACGCACGTCGTACGCGTCGATGAAGTAGTTCTGCATGTCGTGGACCAGCAGTGCGGAGCGCCGGGGGTCGAGGCGCCAGGACACCTTCGATTCGGGGACCTCGTGGATCTCCGGGATCGTGTAGGTCGAAATGGGCGGGATGGCCATATGGTTCCTCACTGTCGGTTCTGTCGACTTCAGGGCGTATGCCGCGCGAATCTCGGTGAACGACAGCGCTCCGCCCCACCGCTCGCGCGTTCGGTTAGGCTAGCCTTTGCTACCTGGCTTCTGCAATCGCTACGTGTGCGGGTCTGAGGCGCACAGTAAGGTGACTGACCGGTGGGGGCCGGGCGTTGGCCTCCCGCGCCGGAGCCGCCGACCAGGAGAGACCGTTGACCAAGCTGCTGTTACTGCTGCTGATCGTTGTCGTGATCGTGAGCATCGTGCTGATCCTGCGAAATCGGGCCGGGAAGAACAAAGCTCCTGCTGCCAGGGTCGATCCGCTCGCCGACTACCCGGAGGTCTACGACCCGTACAAGATCGGAGTCGGCGACATCATCACGTACGCCGGAATCGATCACGTCGTGCGCGGAACCATCACCCTCGACGAAGAGGGATACATCTGGCACGAACACCTCCTCGACGGGTCGACCGGTCAGCGATGGCTCACCGTCGAGAACGACGAGGGCAACCTCGACATGACGCTGTGGATGCGCCGCGAGGGCACCGGCCTCGAACCGGGCGGTGACGTGATCCTCGACGACAGGGTGCACCGGCAGATCGAGCGCGGCACCGCCTCGTTCACGGCGGAAGGCACCACCGGGACCGCACCCCAGGGCATCGTCGACTACGCCGACTACGAGACCGCCGACAAGACCGGCCTGCTGTCCTTCGAACGCTGGGCGCGGACGCAGTCGTGGGAGGTCTCCACGGGCCGCGGCGTCACCCGGGGCGAACTCACCGTGATCCATTCCGGTCCGCCGCAGTGACGCTGCACGTCCTCGACATCGAATCCCGGGATGTGACGGCGGAGGCGCTCGGTCTCGTCGTGAACGCCGAAACCCCGCGTCCACTAGCCGAACTCACCATCACCTACGGCGACGAGCGGGTGACCCTCGGCGTGCTCGGGGCGTCGCACGCGGTGACGGCGTCCGCGGCGGACAGCACGATCACCGAGCAGGTGTCGTGCGACGCGATCCAGGCAGGCGGCAGACCGCTGCCGGTGTCCGACAGCGCGGGCGGGTACCGATTCGACTCCACCACCGACACCGTCGACCGCGCCCACCTCGAGCAGACCGCCGACTGGCTGCGGCGGCAGGCCACCGAGGTGGAGGGGTGGATCTGCGGGGCGTTCCCCGGAGACCACACCGCACTGACCGCGCTCACGGCGACGCGTGAGCATTCCGGCGGATGGGCCTGGCAGACCTGGCATCTGTATCCGGTAGACAAGGGTGGGGTGATCGTGAAGACACGAAGCAGGTGGCTGCCGTGAGCAGGTTCGGGACATGGGTGCGGCTCGCCCCGATGCTGCTCCTGGTGCTGGCCGCGACCGCGTGCGGCGGCGGGGTGCGCGACTACATCGCCGACACGTACGCACTGCAGAACACCGCGGGCGACGCGAAGACGTACACGTCGAAAGACCCGGTGGGCACGACCGTCTCGTCGATCGTCGCCGAAGAGCAGCCTGCGGCCCGGAAGGCGGACGGCGGCAGCGAATACCTGCGCTACGACGACGACATCGTCACGGTCAGCGCCGCGCCGGGCGGCGGCAGCCTCGTGCGCGTCGAAGACATCGACGGACGCTACCGAAGCGGCGGATACGCCTATCTGGGGTCCGGGTTCAATCCCGGCTCACCGGCGGGCGGTGCCAGCGGCAGCGGCGGATCCGGCAGCGCGAAATGACAGAGACCACTCGACTCGGGAGAAGCGCGTGAACACCACCTACACCGCGGCAGCAACGGAAATCGGCAGCGTCGACGTCGGACTGCTCGCCGTCGGCATGCTCGGCACCCTGGCGTACTTCGTCATCGGCATCGCCGTCCTCGGCGTCGGCTTCGCCGTCCTCGACCTCGCCACCCCCGGCAATCTCCGGCACCAGGTGTACGTAGACAAGAACCCCAACGCGGCAATCCTGCTGGCCTCGAACCACCTCGCCCTCGCCGTCGTCGTGGTCACCGCGATCCTCACCAGTTCCGACGGATTCGCACAGGGACTCGCCGACTCCGCGGTCTACGGCCTCTTCGGCGTGCTGCTACAGGTCATCGCGCTGCGTCTCATGAACGTGCTGCTGCCGGGGCAACTCGTCGGACTGGTCGGGAACCCGCAGATGTGCGGTGCCGCCTGGGCGGTCGGTGCGAGCCTCTTCGCCATCGGCCTCGTGAACGCCGCCGCACTCACCTGATCGACGTGACCACCACAGCGGCAGAGCCGAATTCCTCCACCACCCGCGCTCTCGGCGGGCGGGCCCGGGCGTTCCTGCTCGCCGCCGTGGCCGCGTGCGCAGCGTGCGGGTTGATCTACGAACTGGCACTGCTGACGCTGTCGGTCAGCCTGACCGGCGGCGGGATCACCCAGACGTCGCTGATCGTCGCGGGTTTCGTGGCCGCACTCGGGGTCGGAGCCCTCGCCGCCAAACCGCTGCTCTCCACGGCCGCCGCGTCGTTCGTGGTCGTCGAGATCGTCCTCGGACTCGTCGGCGGATTCAGCGCGGTGACCCTGTACGTGACATTCACGTTCTTCGGTTCCAGCGCAATCGTTCTGGTGCTCGCCACCGCATTGATCGGTGTACTCGTCGGCGCCGAGGTGCCGCTGCTGATGACGCTGCTGCAGTCGGGCCGCAACGACACCGACGCAGAGAGCACCGGAAAGGTGCTGGCGAACCTCAACGCCGCCGACTACGCAGGCGCCCTGGTCGGCGGACTGCTCTGGCCGTTCGTCCTGCTGCCCGTCGCCGGGATGATCCGCGGCGCCGCCATCACCGGCATCATCAACCTCGCCGCCGCCGCCGTCGTGGCGCTGATCCTGCTGCGGTGGCAGCTGAGCCTGCGCACGCGACTCCTCGCCGTCGTGGCGCTGCTCGTCGCCGCCGCCTGCATCGCGGTGCTGCTGGTGCGCGCCGACGGCATCGAGACCACGTCCCGGCAACGCCTCTACACCGATCCCGTCGTCGCCGCGGAAAGGTCGCAGTACCAGGAGATCGTCGTCACCGAGCGTGGGGGAGACGTGCGACTCTTCCTCGACGGCGACCTCCAGTTCTCCAGCGTCGACGAACACCGGTACACCGAATCGCTGGTCTACCCCGCGATGGCCGACGACCCCAAACGGGTACTGATCCTCGGCGGGGGTGACGGCCTCGCCGCCCGAGAGGTCCTGCGACTACCCGGCGTCGAGGACATCGTGCAGGTCGAACTCGACCCGGCGGTCATCGAACTCGCGAACACGCGACTGTCCGGGCTGAACCAGGGTGCGCTGCAGGACCCGCGCGTGCACGTCGTCCTCGACGACGCGTTCCGCTGGCTCCGCGACGCACCCGACTCGGGATTCGACGCCGTCATCGTCGACCTCCCCGACCCGGACACCCCGGCGCTCGGCCGCCTGTACTCCACCGAGTTCTACGGTCTCGCCGCCGCCGCCCTCAACCCCGGCGGCCTGATGGTCGTGCAGTCGGGCAGCCCCTATTCGACGCCCGACGCGTTCTGGCGCACCACGTCGACCGTCGCGTCGGCGGGTCTGGCCGTCACGCCGTACCACGTGCTGGTGCCCAGCTTCGGGGACTGGGGGTACGTCCTCGCCCGCCGCGGTCCCGAACCGCCGGCACTGCGCCTGCCCCGTGACGTCCCCGAACTCCGCTTCCTCGACGAACCCACCCTCGCCGCGTCCGCGATCTTCCCGCGCGACCGTCCCCGCCGCGAACTCGAGCCCTCGACCCTCGACCGGCCCCGCATCGTCGACGACATGCGGAAGGGCTACGAGCGGTGATATGCGGCTCCGCCGCCCGTGAGTACTTATTAACGTCGGGCGGTTAACAAGTACTCACGGGCCGAAGGCAAGAAGGCCGCCGAGCCTGCGGGCGGCGGCGACGACCGCTGAACCCAGTGCAGCTTCGTCGGGGATCTCGAACACCGACACGCCGACGCTCGCAAGTGCATCGCCACGACGTCCGGGAACGGCGGCGGAGACGCCGAGTACGGACGGGATCACCTCGCCTTCGGTGACCGCGTAGCCGCGGCCGCGCGCGACGGTGACCTCTTCGCGTTCGCCCTCGACGGCGGGAAGCGAGGCGAGGATCGCCAGTCCTGCCGACCCCCGGTCGATGGGGTCGACCTGGCCGGGGCGGAATGCCACGTGCACTTTCGCGCTGCGCGGTTCCACCACCATCAGGGCCCGTACTTCGGCGGTGTTCTCGCGAACGACGAGGTGCACGGTGGCCTGGACGGCGTCGGCGAGTTCTTCGAGTACGGGCCGCGCCAACGTGCGCAGATCCTGCTCGACGGGTTCGGCCAGGGTCACCAGTCCCGCACCGAGCGTGACGCGTTTGAACCCGTCCTTCCGGCAGAGCCGATGCGCCTCGAGGGTGCGGATCAGGCGGTGCGCGACGGTTCGGTGGACGCCGACCCCGTCGGCCACCTCGGTGACGGACAGTCCGTGCGGATGGTCCGTCAGCAACTCCAGAATCTCGAGCCCGTGGTGGAGAGTCTTCGACATCCCCGCATCGAGCTGAACTGCGCTTTTGCGTGAAAGTCCCGGCGGCCGTTCATCGGTCGTGCTCACTGCCTTACCCACCCTCCTTGACGTCTGTGAGGTGCGACACCTACTCTATCACCATATCGCACAGTGCGTGCGATTATCGCACAAATGATTCGAGCAGGGCAAGCGTCCGCGAACAGCGCGGAGAGCGAGCCCGGGGAGTACTCCATGAGCACTGGAACCGGGGAAGTCGACGCAGCGACCGTCGCCGAGCTGCATCAGCTGTACGGACGGCAGAGTCACTTCATCGACGGTGGCGACACCTCCGGGTGGGCGCAGACGTTCACGGACGACGGTGAATTCCATTCCCCCAGTTACCCGGAGCCGGTGGCGGGTACCGACGCGCTGATCGCCTTCGCCGAACGGTTCCATGCCGCAGCGCGGGCTGCGAACGAGGTCCACCGCCACGTGATCACCAACCTCGCGATCGACGAGCCGGGTGAGGGCGCCGCCACCGTGCGGGCCTATCTCCAGATCGTCGCCACCTCGATCGGTGGTGAGTCGCGACTCGTGCGGATGACCACGTTCACCGACCGCGTGGTACGGGTCGGCGACCGGTGGAGGATCGCCCGCCGGGACGTCCGGCGCGACGACGCCCAGTAGTGCCCGCCGGGCCGAGAGCACATTTCGACATGACAGAGGAAGAGAACATCATGACCGCACATGCAGACCAGACCAACCCCGGCCGTACCGTGACCGCGCAGATGACCGCGCACTACCCGGAGATGGCGGGCAAGGTAGCGGTGGTCACCGGCGCAGCCCAGGGCATGGGTGCGGCATTCGCATCCGGCCTCGCCACCCGCGGTATCCACGTGGTGGGCGCCGACATCAACGAAGACCAGATGAAGCTCACCGCGGAGGAGATCGCGACCGCTCTCGCGTCGAAGTCCCTGGCGGATCGGCCCGGGACCGTCGTCGGCGCGCGGATCGACGTCACCAAAGCGGACGAGCACGAGGCTCTCGCACAGGTGGCGCTGAAAGAGTTCGGCCGCATCGACTTCTGGATCAACAACGCGGGAATCTTCCCCTTCGCCCTGGCGGAAGAGATCTCACCGGAACAGATCGGTGCCACGCTGTCCGTCAACGTCGAGGGCGTCCTGTTCGGTGCTCAGGCGGCGGCACGCCACATGCAGCACGGCGGTGCGATCGTGAACATGTCGTCCGTGTCGGCGCTCCGGGTCCGCAAGGGTCGCGGCGCATACTGCACGTCGAAGGCTGCGGTCGCGCATCTCACCGAGTCTCTCGCGGTCGAGTTCGGGGACAAGGGTATTCGAGTGAACTCCATTGCGCCCGGGTACATCGACACTGCGATGACGCAGTGGGTGCAGGACGACCCGGCCGCGCTGAAGCACGCCCTCGACGTGGTCCCGCTGCACCGCCTCGGCTCACCCGAGGAGGTATTCGGACCGCTGCTGTTCCTGCTGTCGGACAGCGCACGCTACGTGACGGGTCACAGCATCGCCGTCGACGGTGGATCGCGGCATGTCTGAGTCGGTGAACTACCCCGGCGTCGTTCTGATCACCGGAGCGGCCGGCGGTATGGGCGCGAATCACGCTCGCGCCCTGGCGGCCCGGGGAACGCACGTATGTATTGCCGACGTGGCGGACTGCTCGGCCGTCGTCGAGGAGATCACGGCGGCAGGGGGATCGGCGTCCGCTCACGAACTCGACGTCACCGACACCACTGCCTGGGCGCGGGTCGTCGACGAGATCCAGAACACCCGAGGCGAACTGGGTGGACTGGTCAACAATGCGGGCATCTCGCGGCGGCTGGAGTTCCTGGACACACCCGACGACGTCTGGGAACAGACCATGAAGATCAACCTCTTCGGGCCCTTCTACGGCATGAAGGCCGTCGCGCCGCTTCTACGCGACAGCGGCGGCGGGTCCATCGTCAACATCTCGTCGATCTCGGGGCAGATCGGGTACTTCTCGCCTGCGTACTCGTCGAGTAAGTGGGGACTGACCGGGCTGTCGAAGTCGGCCGCCGGCAACTTCGCCCGGTGGGGTATCCGCGTCAACTCGGTGCACCCGGGCCTGGTCGGAACGACGCTGCTCGGTGGCGCCGACGACTTCGTCCGGGCCGCGGTCGACAGCATTCCTTTCGGCCGAATGGGCACCCCCGACGAGATCACGAACGCCGTCCTCTTCCTGCTGTCGGACCGATCCACCTACATGACCGGAAGTGAGGTCACGGTCGACGGCGGCCTCGTGTCGAACGGCCTGTACCACCGCATCATTGCCGAGACGGGAGCGAACCTTTCATGAACGAGGACTTCGACGTGATCGTCGTCGGCGGCGGCGGGGCCGGACTCGCCGCGGCCGTCTCTGCCGCCGAACAGGGCGCCGCGGTGCTGCTGTTCGAATCGGAAACAGAACTCGGCGGCTCGACGCAATTGTCGGCGGGATTGTTCACCGCAGCCGGCACCAGCGTGCAACGTGGCCTCGGTGTCGAGGACTCCGCCGAGAAGTTCTTCCAGCACTACATGGACCTCAACCAGTGGATGCTGGTGCCCGGTCTGATCCGCACGTTCTGCGAGAACGCCGGACCGACCCTCGAATGGCTGATCGAACTCGGCGTCGAGATTCCGGCAGTGGTCTCCTCCAATGCTCACCAGCCCGGCCTCTGCCAGGCCGGAGTCGAGGACGTCTGGCGGGGGCACGTCCCCAAAGACCAGGGGTACGGTCTGGTCCAGGTGCTCGACCGGGCGCGCCGTGAGCACGGCGTCGAGGCGATCCTCAACACCCGCGTGCAGCGGCTGATCGAGGAGGACGGCCGAGTCGTCGGAGTCGTCGCCGACGACATCGAGGTCCGGGCCGCCGCCGTCGTCGTCGCGTCCGGCGGGTTCGCGCAGGACCCCGAGCTGGTCGACCGCCACTACCCGGCCGCGAACAACGCCGGCGACTCGCTGTTCGTGGTCGCGGCCCACGGGAGTCGAGGAGACCACCTCCGCTTCGCGCGCGCCGTCGACGCCGCAGTCACCGGCGACGGCTGGGGGCTCATGCTCCCGACCGTGTACTTCCAGCGGTTCCATCACTGGCAGTCCGGGTTCCCCCCCAAGTCGCGGGTGTACGTCAACCGGGACGGCCGGAGGTTCATGGACGAGGACGCGTCCTACGCCGTGTCGACAGGCATCATCGAATCCCAGGGCGGCCACGCCTGGATGATCTTCGACGAGAAGGCTCGCGTGAACCTCGCGCCGGGCTACGCCGACTGGACACCCGAACGGATCGCCGACGAAGTGGCCGCCGGGCGCGCTTTCGCCGCAGGCAGCCTGCGGGAACTCGCGGAACAGATCCAGGTGCCCGCCGAGACCCTCGCCGCCACCGTCGCTCGCTGGAACGACCAGCTACCCGCCGGCGTCGACGAGGACTTCCTGCGGCACCGGACACTCCGGAACAAGGGTTCGGACGAGAACCCCGACCCCATCGGCGAGGCTCCGTTCTACGCTGCGCAGATCCTCCCCGCCGAGCTCGTGTGCACCCACGCGGGCCTGGAAATCGATCACAACGCCGCCGTCGTCGACGTGCGGGGACGCCCGATCCCGGGCCTCTTCGCGGCGGGCGAAGCCGGTGCAGGCATCCTGGGACTCAGGTATGTCGGTGGCGGCAATGCCGTGGCGAACGCTCTGACCATGGGCCGCATCGCGGGCCGAAACGCGGCGAAGACCGCACAAGGACCCCACCCCTCATAGGAGAAATGTCATGGGAGCTACCCGCTCCGCTGTTCACGACAGCGAAATCGGTGCGAGGACGTTGAAGAAGGTGTCGTACCGCATCCTTCCCTTCGTCATGTTGCTGTACATCTTCAACTACATGGACCGCACCAACATCAGCTACGCGCAATTGGGGATGCAGCACGAGCTCGGCATCACGGTCGGGACGTTCGGCGCCGTGGCGTCGATCTTCTTCCTGGCCTACGTCGTGTTCGAGATCCCCTCCAACATGGCGCTGAAGAAGTTCGGCGCGCGCATCTGGCTGGCCCGCATCGCGATCACGTGGGGCATCGTCACCGTGATCATGGGCTTCGTCAACAGCGTCACGCAGCTCTACGTGGCCCGCATCGCCCTCGGCATCGCCGAGGCCGGTCTCTTCCCCGGACTGCTGCTGTACCTGACGTTCTGGTTCCGCTCGAGTGAGCGTGCCCGGGCCATCGCCATGATGGCCATGGCGCAGCCGATCGCCATGATCGTCGGTTCCTTCACCGGCGGTCTGATCCTCGACCACATCTCCTGGTTCGATATGAGCGGCTGGCGCTGGGTGTTCATCCTGCAGGGTGCGCCGACGATCGTGCTGGGCCTGATCGTCCTCGTCTACCTGCCCAACCGACCGCGTGAGGCGAAGTTCCTGACCACGCAGGAATCCGAGTGGCTCGAAGGTGAGATCACCGCGGAGTACCAGGAGCCCGACACCCACGCGGGTGTGAAGGAGCAGCTCGGCGCGATCAAGAACCGGAAGATCCTGCACCTCGCCGTCGCGAACCTGTTCGCAGCGTGCGGGCTGTACGGCTTCACGTTCTTCCTGCCGCAGATCGTCAAGCAGATGGATCCGAGCTACTCGGCCACCAACATCGGATTCCTCGGCGCTGTGCCGTTCGTGGTCGGGGCTGTCGGAATGCTCCTGATCAGCCGCTATTCGGATCGGACCGGCGAGCGCAAGCTGTTCGTCATCGGCCTGATGGTCCTCGCCGCGGTGGGGTTGTTCGGCACCATCCTGTTCCGGCACTCGCCGGTGCTGGCGCTGACGTCGCTGTCGATGGTGGCGGTCGGTGTTCTCGGGTACATGGCACCGTACTGGGCGATGGCGGCGCAGGTACTCACCCGCGCCGAGACCGCCGTCGGTCTCGCAGCCATCAACACCATCGCCGCGATGGGCGGATTCTTCGGTCCCTACGTGATCGGAAAGAACGCCACGGCCGACGACGTCACCATCGGCTTGTACTTCCCGATCGGGTGCCTGCTGGTCTGTGCCGTCATGCTCGCGTTCCTGAAGATCCCGAAGACGGAGCCTGTCGAATTGGAAGAAACAGCCAGCGTCAACTAGTTCATGGATATACTAAAAGCGGAGGTGGCGGGCGCTGGGCCCGCCACCGGCTCGCGATAGGGTTCCCCCATGACCGATGACGTAGCGCCGGTGCCTGTCGAGGTGCCCGACAGCCTCGACTTCTGGTCGTTCATCGAACTGGCGAACAGGCGTCTGAGCACCGAATACGGTTCGACGCACGAACTCGCCACGCAGGTGCTCCTGACGTTGAACCGTGCGTCGAACGTGGTGACGTACGACCTGGAGTCGTCGATCCACCGACCGCGCGGGCTGTCGTGGTCGGCGTTCCGGTTGATGTTCGTGACGTGGCTGGCGGGGCCGGTCGAGTCGAAGACCGCCGCCAAGCTCACCGGCATGAGCCGGGCCGCCGTGTCGAATTTGACGAAAACGCTGGTCAGTGGTGGTTTGATGGAGCGGGCTCCGGACGAGCGGGACGGCCGGTCGGTCCAGTTGTCGCTCACGGAGAAGGGTCGCAGCGAGATCGGCGAGATCTACCGCGAGCAGAACGAGCGCGAACACGCGTGGGCGAGTGTCCTCACCGAGCCGGAGCAGCGCATTCTCGTCATGCTGCTCGACAAGCTGATCACCAACCGCAGCCAGTTCGACGTCCGCGGCCGTAACTGACCCTGCTTGGCCTCCCCGAAAAACCCGTGCTTGCCATCACGCCCTCAATTTAGTTAATGTGTTTACTACTACGGACACGCACTTCTAGGGAGGCCGGTCATGGCGTTCTATCGGCACGTGGGCAACATTCCGCCCAAGCGGCACACGCAGCACCGTGACGACAACGGTCAGCTCTACTTCGAGGAGTTGATGGGAGAAGAGGGCTTCTCCTCGGACTCCTCGCTGCTCTACCACCGCCACATCCCGTCGGCGATCGTCGACGCCACGGTGTGGGAGCTGCCCGACCAGAGCACCACCCCCAATCACCCGCTCAAGCCGCGCCACCTGAAGTTGCACGACCTCTTCCCGGAGACGGTCTGGGCCGACACGGACGTGGTCACCGGACGCCGGCTGATCCTCGGCAATGCCGACGTCCGCATCTCCTACGTGGTCGCGGCCAAGGAGTCGCCGCTGTACCGCAACGCGATCGGCGACGAGATGGTGTACGTCGAATCCGGTGCCGCCACCGTCGAAACCGTGTTCGGTGCGCTCGATGCGAAGCAGGGCGACTACGTCCTGATTCCGATGTCGACCACGCACCGCTGGATTCCACAGGGCCCGGAACCGTTGCGCGCCTACGCGATGGAAGCCAACAGCCACATCGTCCCGCCGAAGCGCTACCTGTCCCGGTTCGGCCAGCTGCTCGAGAACGCGCCGTACTGCGAGCGCGACCTGCACGGGCCGTCCGACACGCTGCAGTCCGAGGGCACGGACGTCGAGGTGCTCGTCAAGCACAGGACGTCACACGGGATCGTCGGCACGCGAATGGTTTACCCGCAGCATCCCTTCGACGTCGTGGGCTGGGACGGCTGCCTGTACCCGTACACGTTCAACATCTCCGACTACGAGCCCATCACCGGACGGGTGCACCAGCCGCCGCCGGCGCATCAGGCGTTCGAGGGCAACAACTTCGTCATCTGCAACTTCGTACCCCGCAAGGTCGACTACCACCCGCTGTCGATTCCGGTGCCGTACTACCACTCGAACGTCGATTCCGACGAGATCATGTTCTACTGCGGCGGAGACTACGAGGCGCGCAAGGGTTCCGGCATCGGGCAGGGTTCCATCTCGATCCACCCGGGCGGCCACGCGCACGGACCGCAGCCGGGCTCGTACGAACGCAGCATCGGGGCCGAGTTCTTCGACGAACTCGCCGTCATGGTCGACACGTTCCGTCCGCTCGAACTCGGCGAGGGCGCACTCGCCTGCGAGGACTCGGGCTATGCCTGGACCTGGGCGGGACGGGGGCCGAAGCAGTGATCCCCGCTCTCTTCTCCGGTCTCTGCGACGACGCCGCGCTGTTTCCGCCCGGAAACGCGCCGCTCCCCGACGCTCTGCCCGCGCACGCCAGGCATCTGTCGGCGCCGTACGGGGATCTCGTCGGCCCCTTCGTGTTTCCCGTCGCCCGGCTGGACGAACTGACGGCCGGTGCGATCGAATTGAGCCTGACGTTGCCCGGTGGCCCGGCTACTCTCGAACCCGCACTGGACCGCCTCGCGCAGATCGACGGTGCCAAGGCTGTCGCACTCGAGATCGCGGCGCCCGCCGAACAGACGGCCACGGAGTTCTTTGCCGCACTGGACGCCGCCGCGGACTTGATCTCCGGTTGTGAGGTGTTCGTCGAGGTTCCGCGCGGCGAGCGCCGGGCCGACTTCCTCGCCGCATTCGTCGGCGGCCCGTTCGCGGCGAAGTTCCGCACGGGAGGCGTTGTCGCCGAGGCCTACCCGGACGAGCGCGAACTCGCGTCCGCTGTGCGCGCCGCCGTCACGACTCGTGTCCCGTTCAAGGCCACGGCCGGACTGCACCACGCCGTCCGCAACACCGATCCGCACACCGGCTTCGAGCAGCACGGGTTCCTCAACGTGCTTCTCGCCACCCGGCACGCACTCGACGGCGCCGACACCGACCGGATCGCCGCGACCCTCGCGGAGCGTGACGGCACCCGGATCGCCCGCGAGCTGAGCGACCTCCCCGCAGACGTCGTCGGCGCCGTCCGCACCGCCTTCCGATCCTTCGGCACGTGCAGCATCCTCGAGCCCCTCGAAGATCTCGTCGCACTGCACCTCGTGCCGACGTCCGCCCTCGCCGATGAACACGCTTCCGCTGATGAAGGAGCCCACGCATGACCGCCCTCGAGATTCCCGCCGATTCCCTGTTCGGGTTGGAGAACCTGCCGTACGGCGTGTTCTCGACCGCGGACTCGGCCCCCCGGGTCGGTGTGCGGGTGGGAGATTCCGTCGTGGATCTCGCCGCCACCCTGGGCGACGACGTCTTCGCGCAGCCCACCCTCAACGCGTTCATGGCGCAGGGCCCGGACCGCTGGAGCGAGGTTCGCCGGCAGATCACCGAACTCGTCCAGGGCGACGTCGCCGACACGGCCGTGTTCGCGGTCGAGGACGTGACGATGCACCTGCCGGTGGCCGTCGCGGACTACGTCGACTTCTACGCGTCCGAGAATCACGCCACCAACCTCGGACGACTGTTCCGCCCCGACTCCGAGCCGCTGACGCCCAACTGGAAGCACCTGCCGGTCGGATACCACGGGCGGTCGAGCACCGTCATCGTGTCGGGCGTCGACGTGGTCCGGCCGTGCGGGCAGCGCAAGGCCCCGAATCAGGACGCCCCCGACTTCGGGCCGTCCCGCCGCCTCGACATCGAGGCCGAGATGGGCTTCCTCGTCGGCGTCCCGACGAAGCTGGGGGAGACCATCACCCCGGATCGATTCGCGGACTACGTGTTCGGCGCGGTCGTCGTGAACGACTGGTCTGCCCGCGACATCCAGGCCTGGGAGTACGTTCCGCTCGGCCCGTTCCTCGGGAAGAGTTTCGCGACGTCCATCTCCCCGTGGGTGGTGCCGCTGGCGGCTCTCGAGGCGGCCCGCATCGACACCCCGATCCAGGATCCGCAGCCGCTGCCGTACCTGCGCGGCGAGGAGAAGTGGGGTCTGGACATCGACCTGGCCGTCGAATGGAACGGGCACGTCGTGTCGCGGCCGCCGTACGCGCAGATGTACTGGTCGCCGGCGCAGATGCTCGCGCACACCACGGTCAACGGTGCCACGGCCAGCACGGGTGATCTGTTCGCGTCGGGCACCATCTCGGGACCCGAGAAGGACCAGCGTGGTGCGTTCATCGAACTGACGTGGGGTGGGCAGGAACCCGTCGTCGTGGGCGACGAGAAGCGCACGTTCCTCGAGGACGGCGACGAGATCGCCATCTCCGCCACCGCCCCGGGCCCGAACGGCACCCGCATCGGCTTCGGTGAGGTGCGGGCCCGCATTGCTCCCCCCGTGAGTACTTCTTAACCGCCGGCGGTTAACAAGTACTCACGGGTGGTAGGCAGTAGTCATGACCGAGAACTTCGTCGAGACCACTGCCTTGCCGGACACCGGCGTCGCGTTCCTCACCCTGAACCGCCCCGACCAGCGCAATCCGCTGTCGTCCGAGGCCATGCGGGATGTCACCGCTGCGCTTCGGAAGCTGGGCGACGACGACACCACCCGCGTCGTCGTCATCAGGGCTGCAGGACCGGTGTTCTCCGCGGGTCACGACCTGAAGGAGATGATCGGCCGCACGCTGGAGGACGAGCAGGCCATCTTCGACACCTGCGTCGAGATGATGCAGGCCGTGCAGGACATTCCGCAGCCGGTCATCGCGTCCGTGCAGGGCGCGGCGGTTGCGGCGGGCTGTCAGCTCGCGGCGTCGTGTGACCTGGTGGTGGCGTCGTCGAACGCCGTGTTCGGGACGCCGGGAGTGAAGATCGGCCTGTTCTGCTCGACCCCGATGGTGGCGCTCAGCCGCGCGATCGGACGCAAGCGTGCACTGCAGATGCTGCTGACAGGCGAGACGATCGATGCCGAGACCGCGGCCGACTGGGGTCTGGTGAACCTGGTGGTCAAGCCGGAGGAACTCGACGTGCAGACCCGGGCGCTCGCCGCGAAGATCACGAAGGCCAGCCCGCTCACCGTGAAGATCGGCAAGCAGGCGTTCTACCGCCAGATCGACCTGCCCCAGGACGAGGCGTACCGGGCGATGGCCGAGACGATGGCCACCAACGCCGTCACCTGCGACGCCCAGGAAGGCATGCAGGCGTTCGTCGAGAAGCGCACCCCGCAGTGGCAGGGAAAATAGCCCTCCGCGACAGGCCCTGCGTGCATTGCGTGGTGTAGCGAACCGGCGAAAGATCAGGGGTGCAGTGGCTGCGGCCGCGGGCCGTCGGCGCCCGCCGACGGTGGACCGCGACAGGCCGGCCACCGAGAATGTTCTCACTGCGGGGCGACTGTCCCGCGGGAGGTGACATCGATGTTCATTCAGATCATTCAAGGAAAGGTGTCGGACGAGGCCGGCCTCGTCCGGTGCATGGACCGCTGGACCGAGGACATCCGTCCGGGGGCGACGGGCTTCCTCGGATGCACCCAGGGATTGTGCGACGACGGAACGTTCATCGCACTGGCGCGATTCGAATCCGCCGAAGCGGCCCGGCTCAACAGTGAGCGTCCCGAGCAGGGCGCCTGGTGGGCGGAGACCGAGCGGTGCTTCGACGGCCCGGTGTCCTTCATGGACTGCCCCGAGGTGGCCGAGTGGATGGGCGGCGGTTCGGACGACGCGACGTTCGTGCAGGTCATGGAGGGCCACACGACGGACGCGCACCGGATGCGGGAGTTGCTGGACGAGGCTGCCGACCGGGTGCACGAACTGCGACCGGAGATCCTCGGTGGGACGTTGTGCACGTACGGCGACGGCGGATACGTCGAGGCGGTGTACTTCACATCCGAAGCGGAGGCCCGTTCCCACGAGAAGTTGGAGATACCGGACGACCTGAGGTCGTTGTTCGAGGAGGAGGGCCGCCTGACCGACGACGTGACGTACTACGACATGCATTCGCCGATGCTGGTGTCGGCTGGGAGGTAGCGAACCTCTGGCGAGGTAGTTGGACGTCCTATAACCTTCGTGCATGAGTCTGGATGCGCGCACCGATACCGTCGACGGAGTGCTGCGGCGCTCGGCCGCCAAGTTCCCCGACCGCAGGGCGCTGACGTTCGAGGACCGCACGTGGACGTACCGGGAACTCGACGACGGGGTCAGCCGCGCTGCCGCCTACCTGCAGTCGCTGGGACTGTCGGCCGGTGAGCGCGTCGCCGCGTACGGCACCAACTCGGACGCGTACACGATCGGGTTCCTGGCCTGCGCGCGTGCGGGTCTCGTGCACGTTCCGGTCAATTATGCGCTCAAGGGCGAAGAGCTGACCTATCTGGTGTCGCAGTCCGGGAGCGCCGCGGTGCTGGTCGATCCGGCCTTGCGGGGCACCCTCGACTCGGTCCGGGACGGGCTGGACCTGCGCCACGTGGTGCCGCTGCGCGACGCCGAGGATTCCCTGCTCGCCCACAGCGGCTCCGGCGACGTGCCCGCAGTGGCCACTCCGGTCGCGTCCATCGACCTGGCGCAACTGCTGTACACGTCGGGGACGACGTCGAAGCCGAAGGGCGCCATGATGACTCACGGCGGGCTCGTGCACGAGTACGTCTCCTCCGTGATCGCCCTCGCGCTGAGCGAGGGGGACAATCCGCTGATCTGCATGCCGCTGTACCACTCCGCGGGCATGCACGTGTTCATGCTGCCGTACCTGTCGGTGGGCGCCTCGGTGAATCTGATGCAGACCCCGGATATTCCGGAGATCCTGCGGCGCATCGAAGCCGATCGCATCGGCTCGCTGTTCCTGGCCCCGACCGTGTGGGTGCCGCTCGCCGGACATCCCGATCTCGAGACCCGCGACCTGTCGTCGCTGAAGAAGGCGCAGTACGGTGCGTCGATCATGCCGGTGACGGTGCTGAACCGGCTGCGCGAACGCTACCCCGACCTCGGCTTCTACAACTGCTTCGGGCAGTCCGAGATCGGGCCGCTCGCCACGGTGCTGCAGCCCGCCGAACACGAGGCGCGCCCGTCGTCGTGCGGCAAGGCCGTGTTCTTCGTCGAGACCCGGGTGGTGGATCCGGACGGCAACGACGTTCCGGACGGCACGCCGGGCGAGGTGCTCTACCGTTCGCCCCAACTGTGTCTGGGGTACTGGGACAATCCCGACGCCACCGCGGACGCGTTCCGCGACGGCTGGTTCCATTCGGGCGATCTGGTGACGCGGGACCCGGAGGGGTACATCACCGTCGTCGACCGCATCAAGGACGTCATCAACACCGGCGGCATCCTGGTGGCGTCGCGGGAGGTCGAGGACGCCGTCTACACGCACCCGGCCGTCGCCGAGGTGGCCGTCATCGGGACGCCGGACGACAAGTGGATCGAGGCGATCACCGCGGTGGTGGTGCTGCGGGAGGACGCGTCCGGCGTGACCCCGGACGGGTTGATCGCCCACGTCAAGGAGCGCATCGCGCCGTTCAAGGTGCCCAAGCAGGTGGTGTTCGTGGACGAGTTGCCTCGCAACCAGAGCGGCAAGCTGCTCAAACGCGAACTGCGCGCCAAGCTCTGACTATCGCAGCGTCGATGCCCGCTCGATGAGTTCGACCGGGAGCTTCACCGATTCGACGTCGTTGCCGGCGATGATCGACAGGAGATGACGTACACCCGTCGCGCCGATGAGGCGGGCGGGTGACCGGATGGTGGTCAGCGGGACCGGAAGCTGGGCGACCACCGGAATGTCGTTGTAGCCGACCAGTGCGAGGTCGTCGGGGATGTGCAGTCCGAGGTCGCGGGCGACGCCGAGGACGCCGATCGCGATGGTGTCGCTGACGGTGAAGATCGCCTCGGGGCGCGAATCCGACTCCAGAAGGACGGTGGCCGCGGCGACACCGCCGGACACGTCGAAGTCGGAGCGCACGACGCGGTCCGGTCCCAGTTCGATGCCGTTCTCGGCCAGTGCGTCCCGGAATCCGGCGAGCCGGTCGCGGGAGGTGCTGGCGTGGTCGGGGCCGGCGATGGCGGCGATCTCGGTGAACCCGCGGTCGAGGAGGTGGCGTCCGGCGAGGTAGCCGCCGCGGTGGTCGTCGCCGGACACGAACGGCAGACCGACGTCGGCGTGCCGGTTGAGTTGCAGCATCGGCAGCGATCCCACCGACAGCGAGTCGACGAATTCGCGGCCGGGGCTGTGCAGGCTGCTGAGTAGGAGGCCGTCGACCTGCCTGCTGACGAGGAACTCGATGGCGCGGCGCTGGGCGTCGAGGTCGTCGGGTGGGCTCGACAGCAGCACCGAGTAGCCGGCCTGCGTGGCCGTCTCCTCGATGCCCTGGAACATGGTCGCGACCACCCCGTCGGTGAGTCGCGGCATGACGACGCCGAGGGTGGTGGTCTTGCGGGTCCGCAGGCTCGCGGCCCACAGGTTCGGCTGGTAGCCGAGTTCCACCGCCACCTCGCGCACCCGCAGTGCGGCCTCGGACCAGCCGTCGGCGGGTTCGGGTTGCCGGAGCACCCGGGACGCCGTCGACACGTGGACGCCGGCGCGTTCGGCGATCTCGCGGAGGGTCGGCGGACGCCCGGAGGTGCGTGTCGGGCGGTCCGGCAGGTTCACGGGCAATCCTCGCGGTCGGGGTCGGGGACCTGGCAGACCTCGGTGTTGACGTCCGCCGGAACGCGCCCTAGTCTACGTGACGAAATCGTTCGTGCAATCGTTCTCGCGAACGTTTGCACATCAGCCCCACCGGCCCCGTGGAGGAACAATGTCCGACTCGCAGTCCCTGTCCCAGCTGTTCGCCCTCGACTCGTTGCTCGACACCGAGGAGATCGCGATCCGCGACACCGTGCGCCGATTCGCGGACGAGAAGATCCGCCCCCACATCGGCGAATGGTTCGAGGCGGCGGCGCTGCCCGTGCGCGAGCTCGCGGAGGGGCTGGGCGAACTCGGCGTCCTCGGCATGCACCTCGACGGCTACGGCTGCGCCGGCATGAGCGCCACCGCCTACGGCCTGGCCTGCCTGGAACTCGAGGCCGTCGACTCCGGAATCCGCAGCCTCGTGTCGGTGCAGGGCTCGCTGGCGATGTTCGCGATCCACCACTACGGCAGCGAGGACCAGAAGCAGGAGTGGCTGCCCCGCATGGCCGCGGGCAAGGCGATCGGCTGCTTCGGTCTGACCGAGCCCGACTTCGGCTCCAACCCCGCAGGCATGCGCACCAACGCCAAGCGGGACGGCGACGACTGGATCCTCAACGGCACGAAGATGTGGATCACCAACGGATCCGTCGCCGACGTCGCCGTCGTGTGGGCGCGCACCGACGACGGCATTCGCGGATTCGTCGTGCCGACCGACACCCCCGGCTTCTCGGCGCCCGAGATCAAGCACAAGATGTCGCTGCGGGCGTCCGTCACCTCGGAACTCGTGCTCGAGGACGTCCGGCTGCCCGAATCGGCGATGCTGCCCGAGGCCAAGGGGCTGGGCGGCCCGCTGGGCTGCCTCAACGAGGCCCGGTTCGGCATCATCTTCGGTGCGATGGGCGCCGCCCGCGACTGCCTCGAGTCCGCGATCTCCTACGCGCAGGACCGTCAGGTGTTCGACAAGTCGCTCGCCGCCTACCAGATCACTCAGGTCAAGATCGCCGACATGGCCCTCGAGGTCGGCAAGGGGCACCTGCTGGCCTACCACCTCGGACGTCTGAAGGATCGCGGCGAGGCGCGCCCCGAGCAGGTCAGCACGGGCAAGCTGAACAACGTCCGCGAGGCCATCGCCATCGCCCGCGAGTGCCGCACGATTCTCGGCGCCAACGGAATCACGTTGGAATACCCCGTGATCCGGCACGCCAACAACCTCGAGTCGGTGCTGACGTACGAGGGGACGTCCGAGGTGCACCAGTTGGTGATCGGCCGGGCGCTGACGGGCGAGGCAGCGTTCCGGTGAGCGGGTCGCTCGAATCTGCTCGGAGTGGGTCGCTCGAGGGCCTGCTGATCGCCGACTTCGGGCGGGTGCTCGCCGGGCCGTACGCCACGATGCTGCTCGCCGATCTCGGCGCCGAGGTCGTGAAGATCGAGCGCGCCGGCGTCGGCGACGACACGCGGCAGTGGGGTCCGCCGTGGGTGGGCGACGAGTCCACCTATTTCCAGTCCGTCAACCGCAACAAGCGGTCCTTCGCCTGGGATCTGCGCGACCCCGTCGACCTGGAACAGGCACGGGAACTGGCCGCCCGGGCCGACGTGGTGGTGGAGAACTTCCTGCCCGGCACCATGGACCGGCTCGGGCTCGGCTACGACGCCGTGCGGGAGATCAATCCCGACGTCGTCTACTGCTCCGTGACCGGGTTCGGCGGCCAGAACAACCTCCCCGGATACGACCTGCTCATCCAGGCCGTCGGCGGGCTGATGAGCATCACCGGTCCGGAACCCGGCGTTCCGACGAAGGTCGGGGTGGCCGTCGTCGACGTCATCACCGGGCTGCACGCCGCGGTCGGGATCCTGGCGGCGCTGCGTCACCGCGACCGGAGCGGGGAGGGGCAGCGGGTCGAGGTGAACCTGCTGTCGTCGCTGCTGTCCGCGCTCGCGAACCAGACGTCGGGGTATGTGGGCGCCGGTGTCGTCCCGCAGGCGATGGGCAACCGGCATCCCAGCATCGCGCCGTACGAGGTGTTCCGGACCGGCGACCGTCCGCTGGTGCTGGCGGTGGGGAACAACCGTCAGTTCGCCTCTCTCGTCGAGGTTCTCGGTGTGCCCGAACTCGCCGGCGACGAGCGGTACGCGACCAACACGCAACGGGTGGCGCACCGCGAGCAACTGGTCCGGGACATCACCGACGCGCTGTCCGTGGACTCCGCGGACGTGTGGTTCGAGAAGCTGACCGAGCAGGGTGTCCCGTGCGGGCCGCTCAACGACATCGCCGACGCGGTGGCGCTCGCCGAGCGGCTCGGGCTGAACCCGGTGGTCGAGATCGACGATCCGCGCAGGGACCGGCCGGTGCGGCAGGTGGCGAACCCGATCCGGCTCAGCGCCACTCCGGCGAGCTATCGCAGCGCCCCGCCGCGGCTGGGCGAGGACACCCCAGCCGTGAGTACTTGTTAACCGCCGGACGTTGATAAGTACTCACGGGGGCTCTTTCCTAAGGGAGTGTTAGGAAGGCTCCGCGGCCCTTCCGTATCGATGTGACGTGACCCACTGTGGTGTGAACGCAGAGATCCATGGCATCGAGAGGAGTCCCGCGTGAGCACCACATCGACGGGTGAGCGCCGAGTCATCGGCAATGTTTTGAAGGGTTCGGTCGGCAACCTGATCGAATGGTACGACTGGTACGTCTACGCGGCGTTCAGTGTGTATTTCGCGAAGGAGTTCTTCCCCGAGGGCGACACAACCGCGCAGTTGCTTTCCACGGCAGCGGTTTTCGCGGTCGGGTTCCTCATGCGGCCGATCGGCGGCTGGATCATGGGCCGGTACGCAGACCGGCACGGGCGCCGGTCGGCGCTCACCCTGTCGGTGACGGTGATGGCGGCGGGTTCGCTCGTCATCGCCGTCACGCCGTCGTACGCGAGCATCGGGATCGTGGCACCGGTGCTGCTGGTGATCGCCCGGATGCTGCAGGGACTGTCGGTCGGTGGCGAGTACGCCACCAGCGCCACGTACCTGGCGGAGGTCGCGTCGCCCGGCCGGCGGGGGTTCTACTCGAGCTTCCAGTACGTCACGCTCGTCGCCGGTCAGCTGATCGCGCTGGGTGTGCAGATCGTCCTGCAGTTGACGCTGCCTGCGGAGGCCATGCAGTCGTGGGGCTGGCGGATCCCGTTCCTCATCGGCGCCGCCGGTGCCGTCGCGGTGATGTGGCTCCGTCGCACGATGGACGAGTCGGAGGCGTTCACCGAAGAGGTGGAGGCCACGCGTGACGACGACGCGCCGGCGAGTGGGCCGAAGGAGGGTTCGCTGCGGATGCTGCTGCAGTACCCCCGCGAATGCCTGCTGGTGTGCGCGCTGACGCTGGGTGGGTGCGTGGCGTTCTACACGTACACCACGTACATGCAGAAGTACATGATCAACACCTCCGGCATCTCCAAGGACACGGTGGCGTGGATCAACTTCGCGGCCCTGCTGGTGTTCATCGTGCTGCAGCCGATCGGCGGCGCACTGTCCGACCGCATCGGCCGCCGGAAGCTGCTCATCTTCTTCGGCGTGGGCGGAACCGTCCTGACCGTGCCGCTGATGACCGTGCTCGGGAAGACGACGAACCCGCTCGTCGCGTTCGCGCTGATGATGCTGGGGCTGATCGTCGTCACCGGCTACACGTCGGTGAACGCGATCGTGAAGACGGAGCTGTTCCCGACGAAGGTCCGCGCGCTCGGCGTCGGGTTGCCGTACGCCCTCACACTGGCGATTTTCGGCGGAACCGTCGAGACCGTCGCCCTCGCCCTGAAGCGGGCAGGCCACGAATCGCTATTCTTCTACTACGTGACCGGGTGTATCGCCATCTCGCTCGTCGTCTACGTCTTCATGCGTGAGACTTCGAACGGTTCGCCCCTCGACCGGCCGGCCAGCCGGGAGGACACCCCGGACGACGACGTCGAGCTGGTCGACTCGCGGAGCTGATCGAAGGGAAGTGACGTGCAGATCGCGGTGGTCGAGGACGACGACGGAGTCGGCGACGCACTCGTGGAGGCGCTGGGAACCCACGGCCACGAGGCGGTGCGCATGCGCCGCGGCTCCGATCTCCTTCTCGGCCATCGCGGTATGGACGCGGTGATCCTCGACCTCGGTCTCCCCGACGCGGACGGCCTGCAGGTGCTCCGGCAGCTGCGGGCCGTCAGCGACGTTCCGGTGGTGATCCTCACGGCCCGCGACGACGAACGGTCGGTCGTGCGGGGACTGCGCGGCGGTGCGGACGACTACCTCGTCAAACCGGCGCGGCTCGCGGAATTGCTGGCCCGGCTCGACGTCGTGACCCAGCGCAGGCGCGCGACCGGACCCTCGGCCGGGGAGACGGTCACCGAGGGTGATGTGGTGGTCGATCTGGCGGCACGCGAGGTGGAGGTCGGCGGGACGCAGGTTACCTTGACGGCCAAGGAGTTCGAGCTGCTCGAGGTGCTCGTGACCCGTCCCGGCGCCGCGGTGAGCCGGCAGCAGTTGATGGACGCCGTCTGGGGCGACGCGTATGTGGCAATCTCCCGCACCCTCGACGTGCACATGACGGGGCTGCGCGCGAAACTGGGCCGCCCCGGCCTCATCTCGACCATCCGCGGGTACGGCTACCGCTGGGGCACCTGACGTGCGCCGCCGGGTGCTCGCCGTCCTGCTGGTGTTCGCGGCCGTCGCAGTGGTGGCCTTCGCCGTCCCCCTTGCGCTGGCCACCAGCGCCGGGCGGACTCAGGCCCTGCGGCTGAGTCGGGAGGCGGACGCGACGCATTTCGCGAGCCTCGCCGGGCAGACCCAGGCCCCCGGAAGTACCACGCTGCTGCGGGAGGAGGTGGCCCGCTACCACGAGTTGTACGGCGAGGGCGTCCTCATCGTCGACGCCAGGGGCAACGTCCGCGCGGGGGCGGGACTGTCGCCGGACGACACCGACGTCGCCGCGGCGATCACGGCGGGACTGCGCAACCAGAAGCAGGGGATCAGCGGTTCGCTGACCCCGTGGTCGGCGAACCGGGTGCTGTCGGCTGTGCCCGTCGGCACCGGGGCGCAGGTGGACGGCGCCGTCGTGCTGGACGTGTCCACCCGCGCCGCCCGGGAATCCATCCGGACGTCGTGGCTGGTGATCGTCGCGGGGGCGCTCGGCGCGCTGGCAGCGGTCACGGCCGTCGCGATCGCGCTGTCCCGGTGGACCGTTCGCCCGCTCGGGGCGCTCACCGCCAGGGTCGGCGCCCTGACCGAGGCGGTCCCGTCGCCGCGCCCGCGGGCGGGTCGCAACTCCGGGAGGCCCTCCGGCCGGTACAGCGGACCGCCGGAGGTGCAGGAACTCTCGAAGGCGTTCGACACCATGTCGGGCGCCGTCCAGGCGTCGGGTCAGGCGCAGCGTCAGCTGATCGCGGACACCGCCCATCAGCTCCGAAACCCGCTCGCGGCCCTGCACATCCGGCTCGATTCCCTCGGCCCGCACGTCGCCGAGGCCGGTGCCGAAACCTACCGCCGGACGGGGATGGAGGTCGATCGGCTCGGCGGAATCCTGGACGGACTGCTGGCGCTCGCCGTCGCCGAATCACCCGCCGACGCCGGCGAGGACGAGTCCGCGCGCGGCGAGTGCGACATCGGTGCCGTTCTCGCAGACCGTGCCGACGCCTGGACGGAGGCCCTCGGGGATTCGGGGATGGCCCTCGCGTTCCGGCCACCGGCCGAACCGCTGGTCGCCGACTTCCGGGACAGTCACCTGTCCCAGGTCCTGGACGTCCTGCTCAGCAACGCGCACGCGTACGCCGGCCGCGGGGCGACGGTCCGGATCGACACCGGAAGATCCGCCTCGGGAATCGAGATCCGGGTCAGCGACGACGGCGTCGGGGTGAGCGAGGACGAGATCGGCAAACTGTCTTCGCGGTTCTTCCGCGGGTCCGGGGCCGCGCAGCAGGGCACCGGGCTCGGACTGTCCATCGCGACCGCACTGGTCGAGGGCGGCGGTGGAACGCTGACGGTCGCTGCGGCCCGGCCGCACGGGCTGCAGGTCACGCTGACGCTTCCGGAACCGGCGGTGCCGGCGTGATCACGCGACGAACACTGCTGCGCGGCGTCCTCGCCGCGGGCGCGACCGCGGCCACGGGTGCGGTTCTCGCCGCATGCTCGGATGGCGGCGCCGATCCGCTGCGGCTCGCCGCGGGTGAGGAGGGCGGATTCTTCTGGGAGTTCGCCCAGTTGACGGCCGCGGCCGCGGAACGTGCCGCACTGCCGGTGCGGATCGTCCCGCTCCGGACCGCCGGGTCGATGGAGAATCTGGCGGCGCTGGCGTCCGGGGAGGCGGAACTGGCCCTGAGCCTCGCCGACGCCGCCGTGTCGGCGATGGAGGCCGGCGCCGCATTCACCGCCCTCGGCAAGGTGTACGAGAACTACATGCAGCTCGCGGTGCGCGCCGATTCCGGGATCACGGACACCGCGCAGCTGCGGGGCACCCGAATCAGTCTGGGCGCCACAGGCTCCGGCGCGGAATTGACGGGCGAACGTATCCTCGACGTCCTGGGCCTGGCGGGTCCGGAAGACGTGACGCGACTGCACCTGTCGATGACCGACGCGGGGCAGGCCCTACGGGACGGCACCGTCGACGCGGTGCTGTGGGCGGGCGGGGTGCCGACGCCGTCGTTCGCGGATCTCGGGATCCCGCTGCGACTGCTCGACCTGTCCGCCGAACTGGAGCTACTGCGGGTGCGGTTCGGCCCACGATACGAGCCGGTGCTGATTCCGCCCGGCACGTACGGACAGCAGACGTCGGTCGCGACGATCGGTCTCGCGAACCTGCTTCTCGCCGACCCGTCCGTGTCCGACGACGCCGCGGGCGCGATCGTCGAGGTGCTCATCGACCACGCGGCGGAACTGGTGCCGGATCAGGCGACCGGCAGCCAGTTCCTGGACCGGCAGTCGCTGATCGTCACCGCCGGCGTGCCGCTGCATCCCGGAGCGGCCGCGGCGTACCGCAGGCACCACGGCTGACCGGGGTCTACTGCACCCGGGCGGCGACGAAGATGCGCCGGAACGGGAAGAACGTGCTCCCGTCCGGTCGCCGGGGATACGCCTCGTCGAGGAGCGGGACGAGTTCGTCGCGGAAGCGGTCCCAGTCCGGCGCCGAGAGGGCATCCTTGACCGGTCGGAGCGCCGTCCCGGTGATCCATTCCAGCACCGGGTTGTCCCCGGTCAACTGCTGGACGTACGTGGTCTCCCAGGCGTCGACGACGCACCCGGCGTCCGCGAGCAGTCCCGCGTACCCGACGGGATCGTCGACGACGTTCTCCGCCCGGAACGGCACGTCCGCCAACCACCGGGACCACCGCTCGGCCCCGGCGAGGTCCCGGACGATCGCGTGCGAGGGCGCGTCGAAGTTGCCGGGAACCTGCACCGCGATCCACGCCCCCGACGGCAGCTGTGCCGGCCAGCGGCGCAACAACTCCCGGTGCTCGGGCACCCACTGCAGGGCGGCGTTGGA
This sequence comes from Rhodococcus pseudokoreensis, assembly GCF_017068395.1. Taxonomy (NCBI): domain Bacteria; kingdom Bacillati; phylum Actinomycetota; class Actinomycetes; order Mycobacteriales; family Nocardiaceae; genus Rhodococcus; species Rhodococcus pseudokoreensis. The sequence continues at coordinate 6,297,724 of NZ_CP070619.1, forward strand.
GACGACGACGTCGGTGTCGGGCTGCGGCGTCCAGTCGCGCACGTCCAGCCGGGCGGCGTCGAGTCCGCGGTCACGTGCGGCCCGCACCATCTCGGCTGAGCTGTCGGACGCCTCCAGGACGGCGTCCGGCCACCGCTGGGCGAGGCTGACGGTCAGGTTTCCCGGGCCGCAGCCGAGGTCGACGACGCGGCGGGGTGACCGCGTGTCGACGCGCGACAGCAACTCGTAGAACGGGCGCCCGCGATGGTCCGCGAAGGCGAGGTACTTGTCCGGATCCCAGATGTCGTCCACGCCTTCAAACGGTACGCCCATACTGTTGCCGTGTGGGGTCAGAGGCCGAGATCCTTCGCGATGATCGTCTTCATGACCTCGCTCGTCCCGCCGTAGATGCGGGACACCCGGGTGTCCGCGTACAGGCGCGCGATGGGGTATTCGAGGATGTAGCCGTAACCGCCGTGCAGTTGCAGGCACTTGTCGATGACCCGGCCCGCGGCCTCGGTGCAGAACAGTTTCGCCTTCGCGGCGTCGGCGACCGTCAGTTCGCCCGCGTCGTGCAGTTCGAGTGCGCGGTCGGCCATCAGCTGGATCGCCTCGACCTCGGTGGCGCACTCGGCGAGCACGAACTTGGTGTTCTGGAACGCCGCGACGGGCTTGCCGAACACCTTGCGCTCCTTGACGTACGCGATCGCGTGCTGCAACGCCGCGGCCGCGGTCGCCGACCCGCCGAGCGCGATGGACAGACGTTCCTGCGCGAGGTTGTGGGTGAGGTAGCTGAACCCGGCCCCCTCCTCGCCGAGGCGGTCCGCCACGGGCACCTGCACGTCGGTGAAGGACAGTTCGGCGGTGTCCGACGCCTTCAGGCCGATCTTCTCGATCTTGCGGCCCACCGCGAAACCCTCGGCGGTCGTGTCGACGACGAGGATGGTCAGTCCGGCCCGGCGGTCCTCGGGGGTGCTGGGCGCGGTGCGGCACACCACGAGGATCCGGTCGGCGAGCGCGCCGCCGGTGATGAACGTCTTCGCGCCATTGAGGACGTAGTGCGACCCGTCCGCCGACAGCTTGGCCGACGTCGCGATGTTTGCGAGGTCGGAACCGGTGCCCGGCTCGGTCATCGCGATGGCGAACATGATGTCGCCGGACGCGAATCCGGGGAGCCACCGCTGCTTCTGCTCGTCGCTGGCGTACTCGAGCAGGTACGGCAGGATCAGGTTGGTGTGCACGGAGTAACTGCCGAACGTGACACCCGCGGCCGCCGTCTCCTCGCCGACCACCGCGGCGAACTTGAAACTCTTCTCACCGCCGCCGCCGAACTCCTCCGGCACCTGGATCCCGAGCACGCCGAGCTCGCCGAGCCGGCGGTAGAAGTCGCGAGGCGGATGCCCTTCGCCCTCCCAGTCGTGGTGGACGGGCGCGACTTCCTTGGCGATGAAGTCGCGGATCGTCTTCCGGAACGCGTCGTGATCTTCGTTGAACACCGTACGCTGCACGGGTTGTCTCCTTCGGATTACAGTGCGTAACTGCGCAGTACGCCCTTGCTGATGATCATCTTCTGAATCTCGCTGGTGCCCTCGCCGATGAGGAGGAACGGTGCCTCGCGCATCAGACGCTCGATCTCGTACTCCTTCGAGTAGCCGTAGCCGCCGTGGATGCGGAAGCTGGCCTGGGTCACCTCGGAGCAGTACTCGCTGGTGAGGTACTTGGCCATGCCCGCGGCGACGTCGTTGCGTTCCCCGGAATCCTTCAAGCGGGCCGCGTTGACCATCATCAGATGCGCGGCTTCCACTTTCGTCGCCATCTCGGCGAGGCTGAACGCGACCGCCTGGTGTTCGGCGATCGGTTTGCCGAACGTGCTGCGTTGCTGCGCGTACCGGGCGGCGAGCTCGAACGCCCGGATCGCGACCCCGCACGCGCGGGCGGAGACGTTGACCCGGCCGACCTCGACACCGTCCATCATCTGCGAGAACCCGCGGCCCGGGGTTCCGCCGAGGACGTCGCCGGCAGAAGCGCGGTAGTTGTCGAACAGCAACTCGGTGGTGTCGATGCCCTTGTAGCCCATCTTGTCGATCTTCCCCGGGATGGTGAGGCCAGGGCGGACCTCACCGAAACCGGCGGGCTTCTCGATCAGGAACGTGGTCAGGTTGTCGTGCGGCTTGGCGGCGCCCTCCTCGGTGCGCACCAGTGCGGCGACGAGCGTCGAACTGCCGCCGTTGGTGAGCCACATCTTCTGGCCGTTGATCACGTAGTCGCCGTCGGCGTCGCGCTTGGCCTTGGTGCGGATCGCGGCGACGTCGGAACCCAGCTCGGGCTCGGACATCGAGAACGCGCCACGCACCTCACCGGTCGCCATCCGCGGCAGGTAGTGGTCCTTCTGGGCGTCGGTGCCGTGCTGACGGATCATGTACGCGACGATGAAGTGGGTGTTGATCACACCCGACACGCTCATCCAGCCGCGGGCGAGTTCCTCGACGCACAGCGCGTACGTGAGCAGGGATTCGCCCAGCCCGCCGTACTCCTCGGGGATCATCAGCCCGAACAGGCCCATGTCGCGCATCTTGTCGACGATGGCCTGGGGGTAGGTGTCGGAGTGTTCGAGTTCCTGTGCGGCCGGGATGATGTCGCGATCGACGAAAGTGCGCACGGTGTCGACGATCTCGGTCTGGAATTCGGTCAGACCGAGGGTGTGGGCGAGGCGGCTCATGGTTTCAGAATGCCCGATCCGCGGGTGCCCTTCTAGAGGTGTTCGGGCTATCTGTCGGATAGCGCAGTCCAATGCACCCGCACCCCGGCGACCCATAGGCTGACGTAGCCGGTGCCTTCGCCGAGTACGTATTGATCGACGGCTTCCCGGTCCGTTCAATGAATCGAGACACTGTGACCCACGCCACGACATACTCCGAAGGGATCACCACGTGACCCGCTCCTCTGCCACCCTCGACCGGGCCGTCGCCATCGGTTCCGAGTCCCGCAGCCGCGCTTGGGGCCTGACCGCGCTCCTCGTGCTGCTCTACGTCGTCAACTACGCCGACAAGGCCGTCCTCGGCATCATCGCCCAGCCCCTCGCCCACGAACTGGGGCTGAGCGCCTCGCAGATCGGGCTGGTGGGCAGCCTCTTCTTTCTGACGTTCACCGTCGGCGGCTTCTTCGCCGGTGCTCTGAACCGCTGGTTGTCGCTCCGGTGGGCGCTGCTGTTGCTCGCGATCGCCTGGTCCGTCGCGATACTTCCGCTCGTGGTCGTCGCGAGTTTCGCGGTGCTCCTGGTCAGCCGCCTGCTGCTCGGGCTCGCGGAAGGTCCGAGTTCCGCTCTGCTTCACACGGGGGCGTACTCGTGGCACGCCCCCGCCAAGCGCGGACTGCCGAGCGCCCTGCTCGCCGGCGCCGCATCGATCGCGAAGATCGCCGTCGCGCCTGCTCTCGCATTCGTGACCGTCACGTTCGGATGGCGCTACGCGCTGGTCGCACTGGCCGCCATCGGAGTTCTGTGGTGCGTCGTCTGGCTCACCGTCTGGAGCGAGGGCCCGTACATCCGCAGCGGGAAGGGCGCCGATTCCGCGGTTGCCGGTGACGCCGGTGAACCGGCGGTGCCGTGGGGTCGCATCTTCCGGACCCGCACATTCATCAGTGGCGCGCTTCTCGTCATGAGCGTGTACGCCCTGGTCGCCGTGGTTCTGACGTGGCTGCCGTCGTACTTCGAGGTGGGCCTCGGGTACAGCCGCCTGCAGGCCGGCTCCATGTTCGCGTTCCCGAGCATCGCCGGGCTGATCCTGATGCTGCTGTCGTCCGTCATCGGCGACCGCCTGCTCGCACGCGGCTCGACGTCCCGCGTGGTCCGCGTCGTCGTCCCCGCCGTCGGGGTGCTGATCTGCGGTGCGATCCTGCTGGCCCTCCCGTCCATCACCGCGCCCGCGGTGGCCGTCCTCGTCGTCTCCGTCGGCTACGGCTTCGCCGCGTCGGTGTTCCCGCTGCTCAACGCGGCGATCTCGGAGATCTGCCCGCCCCGCCAGACCGCGGGCACCCTGGGCGTCTTCCTCGCCGTCATGGCGATCGGCGGACTCGTCGCCCCCTACGCGACGGGTCTGATCGTCGACGCGGCCTCCTCGCCCGCCGAGGGGTACGCCACCGCGTTCCAGGCCCTCGGACTCGTCGCCGCCGTGTGCGCCGTCGGTGCGCTCCTCTTCGCGAACCCCGAGCGCGACAAGAAGCTGGTCCGGGGCGACGCTGCGGTCATAGGCACGAACTAACGCTGCGATCGGCCGAAAGTCGTTGTGCTGACGACTTCGCCCGTGATTGATTCGAGTCACCCCCTCAGATCGAAGGAACACACCATGCGCGATGCAGTGATCGTCGACGCCGTCCGCACGCCCATCGGGCGGCGTGGCGGTTCCCTGTCCGGAATCCACCCCGCAAACCTGTCGGCGCACGTTCTCGAGGCCCTCGCCGCGCGCACCGGACTGTCCCCGGATCAGGTCGGCGACGTCGTCTGGGGTTGCGTCAGCCAGGTGGGGGAGCAGGCAGGCAACGTCGCCCGCACCGCCGTGCTCGCCGCCGGTTGGCCCGAGACCGTCCCGGGCACCACCCTCACCCGGGCGTGCGGGTCGAGCCAGCAGGCCGTGAGCTTCGCCGCCGCCACCGTCATCGCGGGCCACGAGGACATCGTCGTCGCCGGTGGTGTGGAGTCGATGAGCCGGGTTCCGATGGGCAGCGCGAGCACGAACGGTGAGCACTTCCCGGCGGCCGTCCTCGACCGGTACGGCGTCGGCGGGTTCAGTCAGGGCACCGGCGCCGAGATGATGGCCGAGAAGTGGGCACTGTCCCGACAGGCACTCGACGAGTACGCGCTGCGATCCCACGCACTCGCGGCGCAGGCCGCGGACCGGGGCGCATTCGACGGGCAACTCGCGCCGCTCTCCGACGTCCTCGCCGGGGACGAGGGGATCCGCCGCGGCGGCACCCTCGAATCGCTCGGCAAGCTGAAGACCGTCTTCAAGGAGGACGGCGTGATCCACGCCGGCAACTCCTCGCAGATCTCGGACGGAGCGGGTGCGCTGCTCATCACCACGAGCGAGAAGGCCGCCCAGCTGGGCCTGACCCCGATGGCCCGCATCCACACGTGCGCCGTCGCGGGCGACGACCCGGTGATCATGCTGACCGGACCTATCGCCGCGACGGAGAAGGCACTGTCCCGCTCGGGACTGAAGATCGACGACATCGGCGCCTTCGAGGTGAACGAGGCGTTCGCTCCCGTCCCGATGGCGTGGCAGGCGGAGACCGGCGCCGCGACCGACCGGCTCAATCCGCTCGGCGGCGCCATCGCAGTCGGGCACCCGCTCGGCGGATCCGGGGCGATCCTCATGACCAGGCTCGTCCACCACATGCGGGACAACGGCATTCGGTACGGACTGCAGACGATGTGTGAGGCGGGTGGCCTCGCCAACGCCACCATTCTCGAACTTCTCTGATCCGACAACATCTTTCGAAGGGAACACACGCACGATGGAACTCAAGGGAATCTCGACCGCGGTCACCGGCGGCGCGTCCGGTCTCGGGCTGGCGACGGCCCGCCGGCTCGTCGACGCGGGCGCCCAGGTCACGCTCATCGACCTGCCGAACTCCGACGGTGAGGCGGCGGCGAAGGAATTGGGCAGCGCCGCCCAGTTCGCCCCCGCCGACGTGACCGATTCCGAGCAGTTCGCGGCCGCACTCGACGTCGCCGACGAGCGCGGCGGACTGCGCGGCCTCGTGCACTGCGCCGGTGCCGGACGCCGGATGCGCATCCTCGACTCCGACGGCAAGGCGGGCTCCGTCGAGGACTTCGAGTTCGTGATCCGGCTCAACCTCGTCGGGTCGTTCAACGCCCTGCGGCTCGGGGCGGAGCGGATGGCGCGGCAGGAGGAGATCGACGGCGAGCGCGGCGCGGTCGTGCTGACGGCGTCCGTCGCCGCATTCGAAGGCCAGATCGGCCAGATCAACTACACCGCGTCGAAGGCCGGCATCGTGGGCATGACGGTCACCGCGGCCCGCGACCTCGCCAGCCGTAACATCCGGGTGTGCACCATCGCCCCGGGGATCATGGACACCCCGCTCCTCGCCCGGCTGCGCGACGACGTGCGCGCGTCGCTGGAGAAGTCGGTGCCGAATCCGTCGCGTCTGGGCAAGCCGAGCGAGTTCGGGCAGCTCGCCTGCCAGATCCTCGAGAACGGCTACCTCAACGGCGAGACCATCCGCCTGGACGGTGCCATCCGCATGGCACCCCGCTGACGAGTAGGGGACCGAACGTGAACAATCCCGCACCGGCACTGCACTATCCGGAACTGACGATGGCGGCGTTCCCGCCCGGCATGGCACTCCTGTACGGCGACCGGCCCGCGGTGGTCGACGGCGACGCCGTGTGCACCTACCGCGAACTCGACGAGCGGTCGGGAGCGTTCGCCGCCGCGCTGCGGGATGCGGGGGTGACCGAGCGCGACGTGGTGCTCCTGCACCTCGGCAACTGCATCGAGTTCGTCGTGGCCTACTACGGCGCGCTGCGGGCAGGGGCGACCGTCACCCTGGTCAACCCGCTGCAGCCCGGCCCCGGACTGCGCTCGCAGATCCTCGACACCGCTGCGGTCGCCGCCGTCACCCAGCCCGGGCAGCTGGACACCCTCACCGAGGCGGCGAGCGGCACCACCGTCCGCACCATCGTGGTGGCCGGCCTCCCGGCGGGCGCCGGTCGCGGTCAGTTCGGGTTCGAGGAATTCGTCCGCGGGTACGCCACCGCGCCGTTCACCCCGGCGGTGTCCGGGGACGACGTCGCCCACCTCGCCTACACCGGCGGCACCACCGGGTTGTCCAAGGGCGTGCGGGTACTGCACCGCAACGTTCTCGCCAACGTGACCCAGATGATCGCGTGGCGGGCGGGCCACGAGGTGCGGGCCACCGCCGACGGCGGAATCGAACTGCGTCCCATCGAGAGTCTCGGCGACCGCGGTGTGGTGCCCGGGGCCGGCGCGACCGTCGTCGTGTCGCCGCTGTTCCACGCGCACGCGCTGATCAACATGTCGTTCCTGCTGCTGTGCGGGGCGACGCAGGTGTTCGCCGGACGCTTCGAGCCCGGCGGGATGCTGGAGTTGATCGAGACGAACCGCGCCACGTACATCACCGGGAGCCCGGCGATGTGGCACGCCGTCGCCACGCATCCCGACGCCGCCACCCGGGACACCGATTCGGTGCGGGTGGTCTCCTCGGGTGCCGCACCGATCGACCACGTGACCCTCGAGGCGCTGGGGCGGGCGTTCCCGGCGGCGAGCGTGGTCGAGGGATACGGGCTGACGGAGGGAACCTGCCTGGTCGCCTCCGCGCCGCTGACCGGCTCCGTCGCCTACAAGCTCGGCAGTGTGGGGTTGCCGGTCTTCGACACCGAGGTGCAGATCCGCGCCCAGGACGACTCCGGTGCCGTACTGGACGCCGGCGCCCGCGGCAAGCTGTGGGTCCGGGGACCGCAGGTCACGGACGGTTACCTGAACCATCCGGAGATCACGGCGCAGCAGTTCGTCGACGGCTGGCTCGACACCGGCGACATCGCCTACCTCGACGAGGACGGGTACCTGTTCATCTGCGACCGCACCAAGGACATGCTGATCTACAAGGGCTACAACGTGTATCCGCGTGAGCTCGAGGAGATCCTGGTCTCGCACCCGGACGTGTCCTCCGCCGCCGTCGTCGGCCGGGAGGCGGGCAGCGTCGGCCAGGAACCGGTGGCGTTCGTGGTGCCGATGCCCGGCGCGACGATCGACGGGGATGCGTTGTCCGCGTTCGTCGCCGAGCGGGTGCTGCCGTACAAGAAGGTACGCGACGTGGTGGTGGTCGAGCAGTTGCCGACCTCGGCGGCCGGGAAGATCCTGAAGACGAAGCTGCGCGAGCAACTCGCGACCGCGGCGACGTAGCTCCCGCTGGGTGGACGAAACCCTGTGACGCGCTCCCTCCGTCCCCTACCGTCCTGGTAGTGGGAAGGAGGGAGCGCTGATGGTTGCGGCAGAACCGATCGTGTACATCGTCGACGAGATGGTGGTGACGCCCGGCCGGGCGCGCGCGCTTCTCGCCGCCTACCTGGAACGCTATGCGCCCGGCGCGATTGCGCGCGGCCTGACACTGGACCGCGTGCTCGTCTCGCCGCCGGTATGGCTCGAGGACCAGTCCAACACCGTCAGTGTCAGCTGGACCGTGCGCGGCGCTCGCGCCTGGTGGCACCAGAGTCTTCTGGCACGCCACGACGCGGACGTGCTGCGCTGGTGGGAGGACGCCGACGAGCTTCTCACCATCCGGCGTCGCACCATCTCCTGCTCGCCCGCGGACGTGGAGGTCGCGGCCGATGTTTAAGGTCACCAAGCTCATTCACCTCGTCGCCGAGTCCGACGACTCCGCCGCTGCGTCGCTGGCAGGCAGGCTGCGCGACGTCGCGGCTCCGCGGGCTCGGCGCGTTCTCGTGGCACCGACCCTGGCCGGTGGCATCAACGGCGGCGACATGATCGCGCACCTCCACTTCGACGACGAATCCGACTGGCGCGCCGTCGAACCCGACATCACCGCACAGCTGTCCATCCCCGAGATCGAGCACGTCGACAGCGTCGGCTACACGGGCTTGCCCACTCCCGCCCCACGCGCCCTCGAACCGGCCGTGTACCGGACACTCCTCGTCTCGGTCGAAAATTCGGCCGACCCGGCAGTGGTGGAGCAGTTCGAATCCGAGACGCGGGCGATGCCGGACTACATCCGCACCATCGGGACGTCGCAGCTGAGCCGGGTGCACGCGTCGGCCGGTTCGGCGCCGTGGACCCACGTCTGGGAGCAGGAGTACGCCGACCTCGACGGACTGTCCGGCCCGTACATGACGCACCCCTACCACTGGGCGCACATCGACCGGTGGTTCGATCCCGAACGCGGGCCGCGGATCGTCACCCGACTCTGCCACAGCTTCTGCGCGATCGACGGCGCGATCATCTGACTACGACGGTTGCGGCACCTGCCATTCGCCGCTGAAGGCGGGGGGACGCTTCTCCACGAAGGCGCGCAAAGCCGCCGGTGCGTCGGTCGCGAAGTTGACCGCCTGCGAACGGGCCTCGTTCTCGAGTGCGTCCCGTAGCGACGACGTCGTGCCGTCCTCGATCAGTCGCGCCGACTGCATGACGGCCACGGTCGGCGACGCGGCGAGGCCGGCGGCGAACCGGGCGACCGTGGCGTCCAGTTCTTCCGGTTCGACGAGTTCGCTGACCAGCCCCAGCGCGTCCGCCTGCTCGGCGTCGATCATCTCGGCGAGCATGACCAGCCGTTTCGCCCGGTGCAGTCCCACCATGCGCGGCAGGAGCCAGGAGCCGCCGAAGTCCACCGACAGGCCGCGTTTGGCGAAGATCTGGCTGAACTGCGCGTCGCGCGAGGCGATGAGCAGATCGCACAGCAGCGCCAGGTTCCAGCCCGCCCCGACGGCGTAGCCGCGCACCTTCGCGATCAGTGGCTTGGGGAACTCCGCGACCGCCAGCGCCGTCGCGTTGATCTGCCGCATCCGGGTCAGTGGGTGCATCGGGGCGCGCTTGTCGAGGTCTGCGCCGGTGCAGAAGTCGCTGCCCGCCCCGGTGATGATCACGACGCGGGTGGCGTCGTCGAGGGCGAGTTCGGCGAGTGCCTCGCGCAACGCGATCCACGAGTCGAGGGTCATCGCATTTCGCCGCGTGGGCCGGTTTAGCGTGATCGTCGCGACCGCGCCGTCCCGGCTGATCACGACGTCGGATTCTGCCGCTGCGGCCTCGGGGGTGGAGGTGAGGGATTCGATGCTCATGCGCGGCTCCAGACGTCGGCGCGGTTCTCGGCGACGCCCCGGGTGGCCGGCGCCGTGCCGCTCCCAGCCAGTCGATCACCGGAGACGTTCCACCGCAAGGTCGTTCTGGGACACACAGGATGAGGCGAAACCTATGAACTCTGTTCAGGGTTCGAGGTGTGCGCCCGCACCAGTTCGACGAACGCGTGCCCGACGGGGGAGAGCATGTCGGGGTCGAACGCGATCCCGAACGTGCGGGCGAACGTCGGCTCCGCCCGGCGGACCACGGCGCGGTCCTGGGCCGCCTCCGCGATCGACCGTTCCAGCAGGGTTCCGCCGATCCCCGCGAGTACCAGGGGAAGTCGCGCCTCGCGGTGATCGGACAGCGCCGCGAGGTGCGGGCGGGCTCCGGCGTGACGGATCGATTCCTCGATCTCGTTCGCGACGGAGTGGCCGCGGGGAACGAAGACCATCGGGACGTCGGGGAGGTCGGCGAGCGGAACCGGTCCCTCCGGCAGGTCGGTGCCCGGCGGGTACACGAGCCAGTACTCCTGTTCGCCGAGTTCGAGGACGTCCAGCCGGGCGTCGTCGAGCGGGAGGTGCGCCACCACGAATTCGCAGTGCCCGTCCTCGATCAGCGACCCGGCCTGGGCCTCGTCTTTCAATTCACCCAAGCGCACCAGCACATTCGGGTGGGTCCGCCGGAATTCGGTGACGAGGTCGACGAGGGGCCCGATTGCCAGCGCCGGAAACGCCATGACGTCGAGGCGGCCGGCGAGTGCCCCGTCGGAGGTGGCGAGTAGGTCTTCGACGGCGGTGACGTCGCGCAGGATCTGCCTGCTCGGCCCGACCAGGCTGCGGCCTGCGGCGCTGAGCACCATGCCGCGGCCGATGCGGTGGAACAGTTGCACGCCCAGTTCCCGCTCGAGCCCGCGCAGTGCCTGCGAGATGGTGGGTTGTGCGACGCCGAGCGACGCCGCGGCCCCGTTGATGCCCTCGTGTTCCACGACAGCGAGAAAGTACTCGACCTGACGCAACTCCATGTGGTCAGTTCCCCTCTCGAGTTGCCGTGGCCTGCGCGATCGAGACGAACGCCGAGGCCGCGGGCGATCCCGGGCCGGACCGCTGGACGAGACCGACGGGGCGTGTCAGTTTCGGCGTCATCGACCGGATCGCGACCCCGCGCAACTGTTCCTCGGCGACCAGGCGGGGCAGGACCGTGGCCCCCGCGCCGCGCATCACCAGTTCCCACGTCGCGCCCGGGTGGGTGCAGTCGACGACGACGTTCGCGGGGTCGCCCACCAGTTCCGTGATGAGGGCCGCGTCGCTCTTGTCGCCGAGATCCTGGATCAGGGGAATGTCCCGGACCGCCGAGCGGGGCACCGGATCGGGGAGGGTCTCGGCGAGCGCGTTCGGCAGGGCCAGGACCAGTTCCTGATCGCGGATGGGGACCGAGTGCAGCGCACTGTGGTCGACGGACAGATCGATCACCCCGAGTTCGGCCTCGCCGCGGCGCAGGGCACCGAGAACGCCGGTGGGGCCGTCGGCGTCGATGACGCGGACCGTCACCCGGGGGTACTGCTCACGGAACCGGCGCACCAGGTCGACGATCGGATCGATCGAGAACGCCGCGTACGTGACGACGTCGACGCGGCCGGACACGAGTTCGCGCACGGCAGCGACCTTGGCCTTGGCCCGCTCGACGTCGGCGAGGATGCGCCGGGCGGCGACGTCGAGCGTGCGGCCGTCCTCGGTCAGTTCGAGACGCCGCCCGGTGCGGTCGAACAGGGTGACACCGAGGCGGCGTTCGAGTGTGCGGATGGCCTGCGAAAGGGACGGCTGTGAGATGTAGAGGGACTGCGCGGCCCTGGTGATCCCGCCGTGATCGACTACCGCGACGAAGTAGGTGACGAGATGCAGGTCCACGCCGTCATCGTACGGAAGCTGTGACGCGGGCCGTGCCGGTCATGCGGCTATCGGCCACGCCACACCGGCGGGCGCTTCTCTGCGAACGCACGCGCACCCTCCTGGGCGTCCTCGGAGGCGAACACCGGATCGAGGAAGCGGCGTTGCCCGGCGAACGCGTCGGGGTCGGTGTAGGCGGCCGACATCGCGACGACCTGTTTGGTGGCCCGGACGGCGAGGGGACCGTTGGCGGCGACCCGGGCCGCCAGTTCGCGCGCGGCGTCGAGGGCCTGACCGGGCTCGGTGAGCCGGTTGACGAGTCCGTGCGCGTGCGCGACCTCGGCGGTGAGGGGATCGCCGGTGATCGCCATTTCCATCGCGATCGGGTACGGCAGCACCTTCGGCAGCCGCAGCAGACCGCCCGCTGCGGCGGCGAGGCCCCGCTTGACCTCGGGGATGCCGAACTTGGCGTCGCGGGCCGCGACGATCAGGTCGGCCGACAGCGCCAACTCGCAGCCGCCGGCGAGCGCCCACCCTTCGACGGCGGCGATCAGCGGCTTCGTCGGCGGGGCCTCGGTGAGTCCGCCGAATCCGCGGCCGGGCAGCGACGGCCGTTCGCCGCGGCTGAACGCCTTCAGGTCCATGCCCGCGCAGAACGTGCCCCCGGCGCCGGTGAGGATCGCGATCGTCAGGTCGGGCCGCGCCTCGAATTCGTCGATCGCGGCAGCGAGTGCCTTCGCGACCTCGAGGTCGACGGCGTTCTTCGCCTCCGGGCGATTCAGGGTGATGACGGCGACGCCGTCGGCGAATTCGGTGAGAACCACACTCATGGGGTGACTTCCTTACGGGAGGTGGGGGTCCAGCGTTCGGGGTGGCCGCCGACCGAGCGGATGCTTCCGCGGTCGGCGAGAACGAGCAGGTGGGCGTGAGTTTCGCGGACCGCGAGGCGGAGCAGGCGGTCGGACATGGTGTCGAACGGACGCGACCACGAAATGTGTTGCGAGATCTCCCACGCCGTCGATTCGGGGCGCACGCTCAGAGCGGCGACGATCTCGGTGAAGCGTTCCTCGTGATGACCCATCAGCTGCCGGGCGCGGTCGGCGATACCCCGGAACCGGTACTCGTGCGCGGGCAGCACCTCGCCGTCGGGCATCGTGGTGGTGGCGTGCAGCGACAGCAGATACCGGTGCAGCGGATTTTCCAGTTCGCCGGGGACCGTCGAGATGTTGGGACTGATGCGCGGCAGCATGTGGTCGCCGCTGAACATGAGGCCATGGGTGCCGTCGACGAACGTCAGATGACCGGGCGTGTGCCCCGGTGTCCAGACCGCCCGCAGATCCCAGCCGGGCAGGTCCAGGGGAGTGCCGTCGCCGAGTACGACGTCCATGGATTCGCCCGGCCCGAGCCGGACGAGGTCGACGCGGGCCGCCGCGAGGATGCCGGTGGGTGCCCCCAATTGGGCGAGTTGGGTGTTCCACGTGTGTTCGTCGGCTGCGGTGTCCGCCGGCGAATGGTGGCCGAGCAGTGCGGCATCCGCGCCGTGCATCGCGAGCGCGGCCCCGCTGACCTCCCGCAGCCGGGGTGCGAGACCGAAATGGTCGGGATGCAGGTGGGTGACGGCGGCGTACCGGACGTCGGTGACGTGGTGCCCGGTCTGCGCGATCCCGTCGACGAGGGCCCGCCACGACTCCTCGGAATCCCAGCCGACGTCGATCAGCGCGAGACCATCGGGGATCACGAGTGCGTAGATCAGGACGTACCGCAACGGGTTTCGCGGCATGGGAACCGGGATCGACCACAATCCGGGGCGCACCTGCTCGACGGGTGGCAGCACGCCGCGGGCCCAGGCCTCACGCTGGACGGTACCGACGTCTTCGGTGACGATCACGACGACACCTCCGTGTCGCGGAGTCCTTCGCGCAGGGCGCGTTTGAGGACCTTGCCGCTCGCTCCCCGCGGAAGTTCGGCGACGTAGACGATCTCGCGCGGCTTCTTGTACGACGCGAGCCGGTCGGCGGTGAACGCGATCAGGTCCTGCTTGTCCGGTGCGTCCAACGGATCGACGAGCCGGACGACCGCCGTCACGGTTTCGCCCCAGGTCCGGTGCGGCACACCGACCACCGCGACCTCGGCCACCGCCGGATGCTCGGCGAGCACCGTTTCGACCTCGATCGGGTACACGTTCTCGCCGCCGGTGATGATCATGTCCTTCACCCGGTCGGTGACGAACAGATAGCCCTCCGCGTCGAGGTGCCCGGCGTCGCCGGTGCGCAGGAAACCGTCGTGGGTGAGCAGGTTCGCCGTCTCGTCGGGCTGTTTCCAGTAGCCCGCGACGTTGTTGCGTGAGCGGCACACGATTTCCCCGGATTCGCCCACCGGGAGCCGGGCGCCGGTCAGCACGTCCCGGATCTCGACCTCGACACCGGGCATGGGTCTTCCCGCGGACCGCAGCAGATGCGCGCGGTCCCCGGACGGGTCGTGGTCCCGGGCGGCGAGGGCGGTGACCGAGCCCGTCGTCTCCGTCATGCCGTAGCGCTGCACGAATCCGCAGCCGAGGCGATCGATCGCCCGCCGCAGCAGTGTGGTGGTGATCGGCGCCGAACCGTACGCGACCAGCTCGAGGCTCGACACGTCGTAGCGTTCGAGGCCGGGCACGTCGAGGAGCATCTGAATGGTCGAGGGAACCAGGAAGGCGTGGGTGATGCGGTGCCGGTCGATCAGTTCGGCGACCTGCCGGGCATCGAACGCACCGAGCAACACCACGTGGACGCCCGCGGACAGGCACGTGCTCAGCCAGCCGGCGCCCGCGATATGGAACAGCGGCAAGGCGTCGAGTGCCACCGAGTCGGGTTTCCAGTGGTAGATCAGCAGGCCGTCGGGTTCGTTGTGCAGGTTGCGATGTGTCGCGACCACACCCTTCGGACGCCCGGTCGTGCCCGACGTGTAGAGCTGCAGCACCTCGGCGGCGGGGTCGTCGCCGAGCCCCGGGTCGGTGGCGGTGCCCGACGCGACCAGCCGTTCCCACGTCCAGGCGCCGGGCGGAAGGGTGTCGCCGTCGGCCGCATCGACGACCACCACGACGACCTGCGGGAGTGCGTCGCGGACGGCGTCGGCGGTGGCCGCGAATTCGGATTCGACGATCAGCACCTCGAGCCCGGCGTCGACCGCGACCGCGGCGGCCTCGGCGGCGGGGAGCCGCCAGTTGAGCGGGACGAACACGAGCCCCGACTTGGCAGCGGCCACGAACGTCTCGACGCCCTCGGTGCGCATCCGCAGCAGTGCCCCGATGCGGCCTCCCCGGGATGTCAACGTGGACAGCGCTGTTGCGATCCGGTTGGTCCGCCAGTCGAGTTCCGCGTACGTCAGTGTGGTATCACCGCACGTCACCGCGGGTGCTCCGGGCCGTTCCGCGGCGTGGTGCCGCACGCGCTGGGGGAGATGCAGACCGCTCACATCAGGCTCCTCGATGAGTCGTCGACGCCGCCGGGGGACTGGGTGACGTGTGGTGCCAGTCGACCACCGGTGTGAGTGCGGAAACAAAGTCACAGAGCCGAACGGACAGTGAGGAATCGCCTATGGATGCCGGGCCGGGCGTGTTCGCGGCGTTTGTAGACTGGCGTGATGGCCGCCACCCCCGCCCTGAACCCCGAGGACGTTCGGCGTGCGGCGGCGGCACTGCACACCCCCGACATCGACGGCTGGGCCAACCGGTTCGAACTGCTCTCGGACGGCAACCGCCTCCGGCTGCTGCTGTGCCTGCACCACGCCCCCGACATCTGCGTCGGCGACCTGGCGGCGGCCCTCGACATGACCGGGACCGCCGTCTCGCACGCGCTGCGGCTGCTCCGCAACCAGGGGTGGGTGTCGGCGACGCGGGACGGCCGTTCGATGCGGTACCGGCTCACCGACGACACCGTGCACGAACTGCTGCACACCATCGGTGCCACGCACTATCACAATCACACGGGCGCCGAAGAAGAAAGGTGAATCCCGACATGGAGAACGACCCCGGACTGCTGCCGCTCGACGGCATCACCGTCGTGGCACTCGAGCAGGCCGTGGCCGCTCCGCTCGCCACCCGCCATCTCGCGGACATGGGCGCGCGGGTCATCAAGATCGAACGCGTGGGGGAGGGCGACTTCGCCCGCAACTACGACGACGCGGTGTTCGGGCAGGCCTCGCATTTCGTGTGGCTGAACCGGTCGAAGGAATCGATCGGCGTCGACCTGAAGTCCGAGGTCGGGCGGGACACCGTCGCCCAGCTGATCGCGAAGGCCGACGTCTTCATCCAGAATCTCGCACCCGACGCCGCCGACCGCCTCGGGTTCGGCGCCGACGCACTGCGCGCCGGGCATCCGGAACTGATCGTCGTGAACATGTCGGGCTACGGCTCGGCCGGGCCGCGGCGCGAACGCAAGGCGTACGACATGCTGGTCCAGGCGGAAACGGGGATGATCTCGGTGACCGGCACCCCGGACACCGCGACCAAGACGGGTGTACCGGTCTCCGACATCGCGGCGGGAATGTATGCGATGACGTCGGTCCTCGGTGCCCTGTTCCGGCGGCAGCGCACCGGTGTGGGAGCGCGGATCGACGTGTCGATGTTCGACGCGACCGCGGAGTGGCTGGGCCATCCGATGTACATGAAGATGTACGCCGACAAGCAGATCCCGCGCGTCGGGCTCGGGCACGCGGCGATCGTCCCGTACGACTCGTATCCCACCCTGGACGGGCAGATCCTCATCGGCGTCCAGAACGACCGCGGCTGGCGGCAACTGGTGACGGACGTGTTCAAACGACCCGACCTCGCCGACCATCCCCGGTTCGCGACCAACATGCTGCGGGTGCAGCACCGGGCGGAGGTGGACGCCCTGGTGGCCGAGGAGACGCAACGTTTCACCAGCGCCGCCCTCGACCAGGCGCTCGCGGACTCCGGGATCCCGGCGGCGGAACTCAACGACCTGGGCGGGCTGATCGAGCACCCGCAACTCGAGCAGCGCGACCGCTGGCGTGACGTCGGGACCGAGGCCGGGCCGATCCGGGCGATGCTGCCGCCGATGACGTTCTCCGACGTGGAGATGCGGATGGGGGACGTGCCCGCGCTCGGCGCGCACACCGATCTGATCCTCGGGGAGCTGGGCTGGTCGGCGGAGGACATCGCGAGCCGCCGCGCAGAGGGTGTCGTCGGCTGACCCGGCAGATCAGTTAGCGCACTAACTGGTCATGCATCAACCAGTCGTGGGCGGACACGCCGCAGCCCCGGCCCGAGTGAGGCCGGGGCTGCAGCCCGCTCTTCGCTCAGGGTGTGGCGAAGAACTTCTCTACGGCAGGCTGGGCATTGGGGTTGCCCACACCGATACCGATGACGGCGCCGGCGATGGTGCCGACCACGGTGCCGACGATGCAGCCTGCGATGAAGTTGGGGAAGATCGACACGCACCCGATGGCCATGCCCACGTTGGAACCGATCGCCATGCCCTGCAGGCCCGCGTTGTTCCAGCCGGTATTGATCTCGTTGGTCATTGTGTCGAAGGCGTCCTGCTTGGTCTCGTTCTCCGGGAAGAACTGCTCGGCCACCTGGCTGCTACCGCCGTCGGCGGCCGGGGTCATGAGCGGCTGCGACCAGTCGATTCCCTGCGGTGCCGGATCGGCGTACGCCGTTCCCGCCCCGACGGCCATCGCGGACACGACGAATATGGACAATGCCAGAGTTCTCAAGAGTTTCATGGAAATTCCCACCATGTCGTAGGACGAACACGATCCCCACCTGAGTGCACCGAACATCGTTGTGCGTGGACCATATTCGCTGGAAAACCGGAACGGCTACATGCATATGTGGGTGCGCGGTGATGCTCCCCGTGTGCGAACTAACCCATAGTCCTCCCGAAATCGTCGCTCGAGGTCGGAACGGAAGCCCTGCTACAGGGTTCCGAGGAATTCGTAAACCGCCGGTGTCGCAGCGGGGTTCGCGTTGCTGATCCCGGTGACGGCGCCGATCGCCGCGCCTACCGCGGCACCGGGGAGACACCCGCCGAGGATGAGGAAGATGCACCCGGCGACGAATCCGATGCCTGCGCCGATCGCGGTCGCGGTCCCGCCGCCGTTCACCCAGCCGATCTCGAGCTGCGTCATCATGTTGGCGTACGCGGAATCCCTGTCGACAGGGGTGAGCGCGAGTGTTCCCGCGACGGGGGTCGTCGTGGGTGTCAGGCTCAGGAACCGGCCGCCGTCGGTGACGAGCGGATCGATCGCGAACTGCACACCGGCGATCGAGTAGCGCAGTGGGATCGTGCCCACCGGAGTTCCCGAATCGTTGACGATGTCGACGGCGGCGGCCGTCCGCGACAGCGTGAATTGTCCCGCGTCGAGTGCGGTGCCGACCGATCGGCCGTCGGCACTGAGACTGGTGTGCGAGATGACGGCCTGGTCGGCGGGAGTGGGGGCGGCGTACGCGGTACCCATTCCGACGCACAGGGTGGCGATCAACAGCGCTGCGGGCGCTGTCACTCTATGCAGTTTCATGGTGTTTCCCATGCGTAGTAGCGGATGACAAACGACAAATCTGGTTCGACCTGGCGCTTCACAGTTGCCCCGACCGGCGAAAGCGTCCGTAACCTGCCTACTGCAGACATCTTCCCCCTTCGGGCGCCCCAGTTTTCGGCCTTTCCGCAAAATACGTACGTATCGGGGTACCGGTGCGAGGATTACACCGTCAGCCGGTAGAACCGGAAGAACCCGAAATCCTCGATCGGCAGGACGTCCATGGTGCCGAAACCGGCGGACTCGGCGTAACCGCGCAATGTGCTCGGGCGCATGACCGTTCCGGTGCCCACGCTGGGAGTGTGGTTCATGCCGTCGGGCAGGCACACGGTGAGACTGAAGCCGTACATCAGTCGTTCGACGTCGCTTCCCGGCGCGGAGAATTCGTCGTCGACGGCCTCGTCCATCACGATCATCGCACCGCCGGGGGCCAGCGCCCTGCGGACCGCGGCCAGCACCTCGACCGGCGCGGGCATGTCGTGGATGCACTCGAACGCGAAGGCCGCGGTGCAACTGCCCTCGGGGATTCCCGCGGCATCCGATTCGGTGATCGTGATCCGATCGCTGACATCCGGTCGTTCGTGCACGTTGGACCTCGCGAGTTCGACGGTCGCGGTGTCGATGTCGTAGCCGTGGAGCGTGGCGTCCGGGTAGGCGCGCGCGAGTGCGATCGTCGACCAGGCGCCGCCGCATCCGACGTCGGCGATGGTGGCGCCGGGCGTCCGGAGCAGCGCGTCCACCTCGGGGACCGACGCCAGCGCACCGGGAAGAACCTGCTCGTACCACGGCCGATTCATATCGGCCTGCGATTCACGGGCATCCGCGCCGTACTGGGACCACCCCACCCCGCCGCCGGTGCGATACGCCTCCAGCAGTGCGGGCATCTGCGTGGTCGCGGCGACGAAGATCCGCGCGAGCGGTGCCAGATAGTTGAGACTCTGCTCGTCCGTGAGCACTTCGGCGGCACCGGCGGGGAGCGTGAACTTCGGCGGCGTCGCGGCGTCCACCGTGAGCAGTCCGGACACGGCCTGCTGCTCGAGCCACTCGCGCGCGTACCGCGGATGAGTGGAGGTGCGTTCGGCCAGTTCGTCCGCGGTCGCCGGGCCTTCCGACGCGAGACTGCGGTACCAGCCGAGGCGGTCTCCCAGATGGACGGCCAGCAGGTCGATGGCCCCGAGCGACGCGTCGAAAATGCGCTGGGACACCGTCGCGGCGTCGGCTTCGGGTGTGGACATCGCTGACCTCCGGTCGGAGTGCGGGCGAAGCTTCGTCACTCCATCGTGGGCTACCCGGTCGGCGGTGTCACGGATCGTTCGCCGGGCGAATGAGGCCCGGTCGTGGGAAGCCGGAAACCCCACGGCAACTCGAGGCGATGCCGGGCGAGCAACTCGGCGTCGCCGAGCAACTCCAGGATCGGACCGTCGGCCACCAGGCGCCCCTCGTCGAGGATCACGGCGCGCGTGCACAACTGGGCGGCGTACGGGAGGTCGTGCGTGACGAGCAGGTGCGTGGTGTCGATACCCAGCAGAACCTCGGCCAGTTCGCGCCGGGCGACGGGGTCGAGATTGCTCGACGGCTCGTCCAGCACGAGGACGTTCGGGGCGCACGCGAGGACGGTGGCCAGCGCGACCCGGCGCCGCTGGCCCACCGACAGGTGCGCGGGGTTGCGGCCGGAATGCGCCGTCATGTCCACGGCCGCCAGCGCGTCGCGCACCCGCTCGTCGAGCGTGGTTCCGGTGACCCCGAAATTGGCCGGACCGAACGCGACGTCCTGCGCGACGGTGGGCATGAACAACTGGTCGTCGGGGTCCTGGAAGACGATCCCGACCCGCCGCCGGACCTCGCGCAACGTGTCCCGCGACGCCCCCTGCGACAGCGCCAGCCCGCCGACCGTGACGCTGCCTTCGGTGGCCGTCAGAATGCCGTTGAGGTGCAGCATCAGTGTGGTCTTGCCGGCCCCGTTCGGACCGAGGACGGCCACCCGCTCGCCGGCTTCCACGGTGAGGTCGATCCGGTGCAGCGCGGCCCGGCCGTCCGGATACGCGAACGAGACGCTCTCGAGGTGCACGGCCGGGGTCATCGGAGCACCCACGTCGTGAGACAGATTCCCACCGCGCACACCGCGGGCACGAGCCCCGTCCGCCACGCCGCAGCGGTCGCCGGGGGCGCCCCGATCGTGGGAACCGAACCCGTGAACCCGCGCGAGAGCATCGCCAGGTGGACGCGCTCGCCGCGCTCGTAGGAACGCACGAACAATCCGCCGACGCCCCGGGCGGCGGCGCCGATCTGCCGGAACGTGCGGGGGTCGTCGCCGCGGGACAGCCGGGCGGTGCGCATCCGCTCGACCTCGGCGGTGAGCAGGTCGAGGTAGCGCAGCATCAGAACGACGATCGTGGTGAGCATCGCGGGCACGCGCAGCCGCGCCAGACCCAACGGCAGGTCGCGGGCCGGCGTCGTCGCGGCGAGCGTCAACGAGACGAGGACGCCGAGAGTGCCCTTCACGAGAATGCCCCAGGCCGCGTAGAGGCCCGCGACGGACAGCGACAGTCCGGCGACGGTGACGCGGGCGCCGCCCTCGGCGAACGGCAGCAGCACCGCGAGCGTCACGAACGGCAACTCGATCAGCATCCTCGGCCCGATCCACGTGAGCGCGATGCCGGCGATCCGCCAGATCACGATCAGGACGGCGAGATACCCGGCGAACGCCCAGAACGCTTCGCGTGGCGTCGCGACCACCGCGAAGACGAAGACGACGGCGCAGACGATCTTGACCTCGGCGGGAAGTCGGTGCAGGGGGGAGGCACCGTCGAGGTAGAGCGGATGGGCGTGACCGGCTCCCACGGTCAGGGGCTCGTTCGGTTGCGCCGCGCGCGGGACAGCAGCCAGAACAGGCCACCCGCGACGACGAACGTCGCGGTCGCGCCGATGACGCCCGCGACCCCGGTGAGATGCGCCCGGCCGCCCACCGTGTAGTCGGCGAGCGGCGAGTCCGACAAGTGATGCGCGGACGCGTTCCGGGCGATGCAGTCACCCACGAGCGCCTCCCCGGTATCGGTCTGCACGGTCTCGCACCCGCGCGTCGTCGCGGCATCGAGACCGTCCGGACTCGGGCTGGCGAGGTAGGAGACCGCACCGGCGACGAGCAGCGCCACCAGCGCGAAGCCGATGAGGAAGCGGCGGAGGGAGATCACGCGCGCACCTCCACTCGCCGGGGCGCCGTCCGCAGCAGGTACACGAGGTCGGGGCGGGCCTTCGCGACGGCCGTCACCGTGACGGCCGTGATGATGCCCTCGCCGATGCCGATCAGCACGTGCGCCCCGAGCATGTAGGCGGCCACCGCGCCCAGCGAGGTCGACTCCCCGGACGTGACGTGTCCGCCGATCGCGTACTCGAGCACGAAGCCCATCGACGCCGCCACCGTTCCGCACAAGGCCGCAGCGAACGAAATCCCGCCGAGGACGCGGAATCGCAGTCGTTCCTGCCGCACGACGAGCGGACGCAACGCCACCGCGACGCCGTATCCGACGACCACCCCGATGATCGCCATGTTGGTGATGTTCGCCCCCAGTGCTGTCAGCCCACCGTCGGCGAACAGCAGGGCCTGCACGATCAGCACGATCGAGATGCAGAGCATGCCGGTGTACGGGCCGACCAGGATGGCGGCGAGCGCGCCGCCGAGGAGGTGGCCGCTCACACCGGGAAGGATCGGGAAGTTGACCATCTGGACCGCGAAGATGAAGGCCGCGACGAGACCGGCCATCGGCGCGGTGCGTTCGTCGAGTTCCGAGCGCGCGCGCCACGCGGCGATCGACAGTCCCAGCGCGGCGACGACGACGAACAGCAGGGAGGTCGGTGCGTTGATCAGGCCGTCGCTCATGTGCATTGCCACGGATTCCACGGCGTCTCCTCCGGCCGGCAGCTGATCCTTCGAAGTCTAGTTGTTCGTATGAACACTTGAACAGGTGTTCATAGGTAACGGAATGCCGGTAGGTGGAGTGTGCGAACGAGGTTCAGTGCCAGCTGTGGTCGACGAGCGTCGTGCGGGGCCCGAACTTGGGTTTGACGGCCTGCCCGCTCACCTCGAGCAGTCGCACGGCGCGCTGGCGGTGCGGCTGCAGCGGGGCCAGATACTCCACCATCCCGGCGTCGTCGAGGGGCTTCCCGAGCAGCGACCACCCGACCATCGCGGCCAGGTGATAGTCGCCGACCGACAGGGCATCGGGATCGCCGAGCGCGCGCTGCGACACCTCGGCCGCCGTCCAGATCCCGACGCCGGGAATGGACATCAGCCGGCGATTCGCCTCCTCGCGGGGGAGGTCGACGATCTTCTCGAGCCGATCGGCGACCTGCGCGCAGCGGACGATCGTGCGGGATCGGCCTGGGTCGACGTTGGCCCGGTGGAATTCCCACGACGGCACCCGCCGCCACACGTCCGCGGTCGGCGGCAGCCGCATCCCGTCCGGGGCCGGACCGGGAGCAGGCGCGCCGAACTTCCACACGAGATGCCGCCACGACGCGAACGCGGCGATACCGTGCACCCGCTGCTCGAGGATCGCGGGCACGAGGGCCTCCAGCACCCGGTCCGTGCGGCCGAGCCGCAGGTGCGGGAAACGCCGATGGGCCTCGACGAGGATCGGATGGTCGGGGGCGAAGTCGGCGCACTCGTCGTGGTCGCCGACGAGGCCGCCCAGTCCCGCGGCCAGCTCGTGGGCACCCGCACCCCACGCCTGGCAGCGCACCGAGTGCCGGTCGATCTGGGTGAGGCGATAGGTGACCGGACCCGACCTCTGCACCGACGTCCGCCAGATCGCGCCGTCGGCCGTCCGCCGGTGGCAGGGGTCGCCCTTCCCGCGCTGCAACGGCTGCAACGACATGGCGACGTCCAGGGGACGCCGCGCGGTCACGGTGGTCTCGACCACCTCCAGTGAAGCCGTCATCAAATGAAGCGTATCCACTGTGAAGGCGACCGCTACCGGCGGCTGTCGGAGCGCGCACGTAAAGTCCCAGCCATGATCATCGTGAGTACCGACGGATCCTGCCTCCGCAACCCCGGTGGGGCGATCGGCTGGGCATGGGTCAATCACGAGGGTCCCAGCCAATCGGGTGGCGAACCCTCCGGGACCAACCAGATCGCCGAGCTGCGGGCGCTGCTCGAAGCGATCACCGCGCATCCCGGCGCCGATCCGCTGCTGATCGAATCCGACTCCCAGTACGCCATCAAGTGCGCGTCGGAATGGCTGCCCGGGTGGAAACGCAAGGGCTGGAAGACGGCGGGCGGCGCTCCCGTCAAGAACCTCGGACTGGTGCAGTCCATCGACCGGGCCATCGCCGAACGCCCCGGGCCGGTCCGTTTCCGCTGGGTCCGCGGCCACGTCGGCAACCACTACAACGAGATGGCCGACGTCCTCGCCGGCGAGGCGGCCCGTGCCGTCGCATCCGGCGCGGTCGCACCGGCGCCGGTCGCTGCCCCGGCCCCGGCCCCGGCCCCTGCCGCTGCACCGGCGCCTGTCGCGCCGGCACCCGAGCCCGAGGACGCGTTCACGCTGTTCTGAGTCGGCCCGTTCCGATCCGCCGGGGTCCGTGATCCGGCACTGCGTCGAGGAGAAGAGAGTTGTCCGAGGATCTGCGGGTGCAGGAGTTCTGGCGTGCGCTGGGGCTGCCCGGCATCATCGACGTCCATACCCACTTCATGCCCGCGAACGTGATGGAGAAGGTGTGGGGCTACTTCGACGCCGTCGGTCCCCTCACCGGACGTGAGTGGCCCATCCACTACCGGCACGAAGAGGACGTCCGCGTCGAGCACCTCCGCGGGTTCGGTGTCCGACGGTTCACGTCGATGATCTACCCGCACAAGCCGGAGATGGCCGCGTGGCTGAACCAGTGGTCGGCCGAATTCGCCGAGCAGACCCCGGACTGTCTGCGGACGTCCACGTTCTACCCGGAGGAGTCCGCGGCCACGTATGTCGCGGAGGCGATCGAGTCGGGCACGCGCGTGTTCAAGTCCCACATCCAGGTGGGCGACTACTCGCCGAACGATCCGCTCCTCGACCCAGTGTGGGGCGTGCTGCAGGAGGCGGGTGTCCCCGTGGTCATCCATTGCGGGTCGGGGCCGGCGCCCGGCACCCACACGGGCCCGGGCCCGATCGCCGAGTTGCTGTCGCGGTACCCGCGGCTGCACCTGATCATCGCTCACATGGGGCTGCCGGAGTACCGGGAATTCCTGGACCTGGCCGATCAGTACTCCAACGTGTATCTCGACACCACGATGACGTTCACGGACTACACCGAAGCAGCCACGCCGTTTCCGCGCGACCAGGTGCACCGGCTTGCGGAACTGCAGGAACGAATCGTGTTCGGCAGCGACTTCCCCAACATCCCGTACCCCTACCTCGACGCGCTCGAGGGTCTCACCCGCTTCGACCTCGGCGAGCCGTGGCTGCGGGCGGTGTGCCACGACAACGCGGCGCGCCTCTTCGCGATCGACTGACACCGTCGTGCGGTGCCGCGGCTATCGGGGTCCGCGTCACCGTCATTCGGCGTCGTTGCCGACGCCGAGACAGGTACCGTGACCGACGGTCCGTGACATGTCGGTCGGCGCGTCTACGCTGCGATTCCCACGCGACGAAGGTCCCTTCTCTCTCGGCTCGCTCGAGACCCGGTCAACGCTGCGAAGAGTGCGCTGATCGATCAGCGCGAATTGTGCGGCCTCGCTGAACCAATAGGCCGATCAAGACGCGCGGTACGCGCGGCGCAACTTCCAGGAGCAACCACCGGTACTCGAGAATTCGCTGCTCGAGGGGAGTGCGATCGAGAATGCGTTGCAGAGCGGCTTCCAGCTCGGCGTCGTGGATTCCCCGGGCGCGCATCGCGTCGAGGTTCTCCTTCGCGAAGGGAAAAGCGCCCGACGTGACGTGCATGCGGCTCATTCGTTCGGTCGGGATCGTGTGGGGAAGCGTCCTACATTTCTCCAGCCCGCCGGCGATGTAAAGGTTGATCATTGTGCGGATGCACTTTTCGCACTTCCCGCAGTTGTAGTCGCCGTCCCAGTTCAAATTGCACACGCGCAGGTGGCGCATCGCCAAATCGCTGTCCTTGATGGCCGCGGCCTTGTCGACCCGGTTCGCCTCCGTGCCGTCCTGAACGATCTGGAGATTCTCGCTCGACCACAGCGGATCGAGATCCGGATGACTCCCGTGCGGGGTCATGTTGCCCGAGTCGTACGATCCCGACGCGGCCACGATCACCTTGCGCAGGTGGGGTGAAAGAAGGAGCGCCACATGCGCGAGCGCAGCGCCATGTGCGGTGCTACCCCAGTTGTTTCCGTGTCTCGCGTGGAGAAACTGGAGGTCGGTACGAATCTCGATCAGCTCTACGCCCATCTCGGCAGCAACTTCGCGCGCACCTGCCGATATTTGCTCGTACGGTTCCGGGCGACGAGGATCGATGTCGAATCCGTGCACCAGGATGAGGTGTGTGATCTCCGCTCGATTCTTCAGAACGGAGTAGAAGGCATCGAGGCCGCCACTGAAGAAGCATCCGACGCCGTCGCCCTCGCTATCCCTCGTCGACATGACAGGCGCGTCGACGCTCGGGGTGTGGAGTTGCGGGTACCACGAGCGCAGTAGGTCACGTGCCTGTTCGGCACCGGACAGAGCGGCCGGATCGACCGGGGCGTCGAGTTCCAAGTCCTGCTCGGTCGTCATCGCCACCACGACTCCCGGGGGCAACCATGGCGTTCCGCTCCGATCCAGGGAAACGTTGGCAGATGTCTGCACGGTGAATTTCTTGCCATCGATGGAGAACACCGACTTGACGACGTTCACCCCGACGAGGTCGATGGATGCCTGCACTGCCATGCCTTGATCCCTCTCTTCACGGTGATGATGCCAGGCACGCGCGTGCCCGGTCGTCACACCACCGAATCCCGATTCCACCATCTCCGTCGAAGTGTGCCGTACCGGATCGATCTTCCCGAACGTGACCCGCACAGTAACGCCGCACGGATGTGTTCAGGCAGATCGAGCTCCGGCGCGAATCGGACAGTCGCCGCGCACGGTACAGGCTATGTCGACCACTGGGTCCACGGGTTGGCAATTACGGCAATGGTTTTGAGGAGCGATGTCGCGTACCTGCAAACCAACCCCGCGCTCGCGCAGTTACGCGTTCGAGGGTGGTCAGGTGGGCGCAGTGTATCGACCTGACGGTCCGAGTCCGATTTCGAAGGGGTAGTCCGACAATCAAGTTCGTGAGATCGTCTGGTAACCGACCTCGGGTACTGCAGGTCCATGAATTCCCGCACGCGTCCCCGTCCGGCTGTCATCGAGGACGATGGGGATGGCACGTCGATTTTCGATGCTCGGTATGGTGAATCAGTTCGAATCAGTAACTGTGCCAACTTCCGAGAGACCACCGAGCAGGAAATTAGGCGCGTAGCGGTGTATTTCGAGGCGTAACACGTCGCTGCCGCACGGCGCCAGACCGAAGGGCCGCTCCACCATGCCTGTTGAAAGTAAGTCCGATTTTGTTCTGATCGCCGATCGTCGGTTGCATTACTGCACTGCCGGAGATGGATCGGTGTCGGTGTTCTTCGAGGCTGGGATGGGGAAGAGTCGATCGACCTGGTCGCTTGTTCAACCGCTGGTTGCCGAGTTTGCACACACCATCGTGTACGACCGCGCGGGGCACGGACTCAGCGACCCGGACGAGACCGGACGCGATTTCGATCGGATACTCGACGACCATCTGGCCGTCCTCGACGCCACCGTCGACCGCCCCTGCGTCGTTGTGGGACACAGTTACGGCGGCCCGGTGGTACGCGTGGCGGCGAACCGTCGACCGGGCACGATCAAGGCCGTCGCTCTCGTCGACGAAGTGTCGGAGATCTGCAAACCCGAGCGGATGATGGCAGCCATGCGGGGTGCTTCGGTGCTGTACGGTTCGCAGGTGATTCTGGCGCGGTTGAAACTTCTTCGCCCGCTGCTGGGGAAGTCGTACTACCGCTTCTTGCAGGGTGCGGCGCTGCAGGAAGCGATCGACGAAGGATCGACGATGAACTCCGTCCGCGCGGCGTGGGCCGAGTGGCGAGCCTTCCGCGAAAGTTTCACTGCACTTCACGACAGTGGCCCCCACATACCCGACGTCTCACTCACCACGATTTCGTCGAACAGGATCCCACCCGAGAAGGATCGCGCTCGCGATTTCCTCGGCGCCGCGCACCGCCGAACCGCGGAACTCTCCCCGTCCGGACGGCACGTCTATTCGGAGAACCGTAATCACTACATACCGCTGGTGGAACCCCATCTCGTCGCGCAGGAGATTCGGGACTTGGTCAGGCAGGTGGGCGCCGCTGCGGGGCCCGGTGCTCGGTGACGCCGGCTTCCTTCGTCCTCGGGCCCACACCGATGCTTGCTCGGCCGACGACGACACGGTGCGGTAACTTGCGAGAGTCACACAGAGCTGAACGAGGAACGCGAATGCATACCGATATTGAGGTGCGGCAATGGAACTGAAGGCTTCGGTGTCGGTTGACGACACGTACCGCTCGACTGCGGAACTGGTGATCGACGGCGAATCGTTCACCGTGTGGACCGAATCCGACGTGGCCGTCGACGTCACCGGCACCCCGTGGCTGCCCACGCTTCGTGTGACAGCGATGCGGAAAGGGTTGCAGCTCGCAATCACCCCGGCCGTCGACCACACCGCGTTGAAGGGCAGCCTGGCTGCCCAAGACGTGCTCCTCGACTGGTTCCCCGAGATGCTTCAGCGCACCTCCACGCAGGCCGAGACCGTGGCACCCAGCCCGGCGGAGCAGGACCGTAGAGGGGTCGGGTGCTTCTTCTCCGGCGGCGTGGATTCCTTCTACACCGCACTGAAGAATCTCGATGAGATCACGCACCTGATCATCATCCACGGACTGGATATCAGCCTCGACAACCACGTGCTGTGGGAGGAGGCGGTCGATCGGGCCCGAACGATGGCGGCCGAACTCGGAAAAGAACTGATCGAGGTCCGATCCAACGTTCGCCTGCTCCACGCCAAGCACGGACCGCACTGGCAGAGTCAGGCACACGGCGCCTTCCTCGCCCACGTTTCGCTACTGTTGGCCCCTCACCTGCGCAAGGTCTACATTCCGGCGTCCGACGACGAATCGCGGCTCGCCCCGCTCGGGACGCATCCCGACCTCGATCCACTGTGGTCGAGCAGTGATGTGGAGATCGTGCACGACGGCATCGAAGCGGACCGTGTTGCCAAACTGGCCCGCATCAAGGAGTCCGCGGTCGCCATGAATCACCTACGGGTGTGCTGGTTCAATCTGGCGAGCAAATACAACTGTGGCAGATGCGAGAAGTGCCTGCGGACGATGATCGGGCTCCATATCGTGGGTGCGTCCGGACAGTGCACGAGCCTGCCCCGGGAGATCCCGTCGAGGGCGGTCCGCCGCATGTACCTGAACGCCGCCGGGGAGGGCGGTGAGCTGTTCGCTCGCGAGAACCTCGAGCGGCTGGCGGAACTCGGCGAAACCGATACCGAACTCGTCCGTTCCCTGAACTATGCGGTCAACCGCAACAAGTTTCAGGAATTCCTCGTGACCGCGCGTTTCTACGTCATCGACGTGGGATTCGGGCTGGTGCGATACCAGGCGCGAAAACTCTTCGGCAGCAACCGGCCCGCCAAGACGACGGCTTCATGAGTCCGGCGATCGCGGGCTGAGCCGTCATCTGACGGTGCTGTGATGGCGGCATTTTCGTAGCCGAACAGTTCTGCGTCGAGGTCTCCTCGACACACGTCGTAGACGGGAAGCTGGTCCTCGTCCTCGGCTCGGTCGGCGCGCACGCCCCCTCGCCGGGGGGCAGGGTGTGCCTGATGCCGAGGTTGCCGACCCCGCAGGCGGGAGGATCCTGACGAGACTCGGGAGTGGGAGAGACTCCCCGATGACGGCGACGATTGACAGCGCGGGCTGACGTCTGCATTCGCTCCGGACTTGGATCGGCAATTCTGCCGGACCTGAGCGAGCGTGGTGCCCTCGGCAGGATTCGAACCTGCGACCTACCCTTTAGGAGAGGGTTGCTCTATCCCCTGAGCTACGAAGGCGCGGTGCACGCGCGGGGCGCACACCGAGGTGAGTGTAGCGGGAATGGTGGTGCGCTCGCGATGGGGAGGGCATGGTTGTCGCAGATGTTCTGGAAGTGACGACGGAACGGGAGACGCACATGTCCGAGATCGACTTGACCGACCTCGCTGCGCGGCACGACGGTTCGCTGAACTTGCACGGCTATCTGGCGAGGCCGTCGGGGGAGGGTCCGTGGCCGGGGGTGGTGATGGTGCACGAGGCGTTCGGCTTGGACGACGTGATGCGGCGTCAGGCGGACAGGCTGGCGTCGGCGGGGTTTCTGACTCTGGCGCCGGATCTGTTCAGTGCGGGCGGTGCGCGACGCTGCCTGGTGTCGACGATGCGGGCGATGCTCTCGGGGAAGGGCCGGGCGTACGGGGACATCGAGGCGGCACGTCAGTGGCTGTCCGGGTCTTCGGACTGCACGGGGAAGATCGGGGTCATCGGGTTCTGCATGGGCGGAGGGTTCGCTCTGATGACGCTGCGCACCGGGTTCGACGCGGCGGCCCCGAACTACGGGGTCCTGCCGCGTGACCTGGACGCGGCGGTGGCGGGAGCGTGCCCGGTGGTCGCCAGTTACGGCGGGAAGGACTTCGCCCTGCCGAAGGCGGCAGCCAAGTTGGAGTCGGCGCTGACCCGGGCCGGTGTGGTCCACGACGTGAAGGAGTATCCGAGATCCGGCCATACGTTCCTGAACGACGCACTGGCCGGGCCGAAGGTGATGCGTCCCCTGATGAAGGTCACGGGGATGGTGCCCGACCCGGAAGCCGCCGCCGATGCGTGGACGAGGATCGACGGCTTCTTCGGGGAGCACCTGGGTTGAGCACCTGAGTCGATCAGTGGATGTACTGGCGGGCGCTGGAGGTGGCGTGCCGGTAGTCGAGTCCGCAGGCCCGGACGACCTGGCCGAGGCTGAGGTATCCCTCGACGCTTGTGGCCTTCGCGAATTTGCCGTCGGCCCGCACCGTGACCGTGACGCTGGACGCGACCGAATCGACCCGAGCGAGTTCGTACTCGTCGACGCCGCCGGCGGCCTGAGCCACGCAGGTGACAGCGCCCTGGGCGTACGCGATCTCGATCAGGTCCTCGATCATGTGCAGGCTCCTCGCCTCGAAGTAACAAACTGAGGTTAGCCTTAGCTACTCGGCCTCTGTCAAGTCCCCGGCGTAACGTGACCCACGCTTTCGGACGGTGACAGCAAGGACTGAGAAGGGTTGCAGGTGTTCCATGGCTGACCGCACTTCCTCGACGGACTCGATCGGATCGGGCGGCGACCCGGGGACGGGAGCGGGGGGCGAACCACATCTCTCCCGGCAGCTCGCCAACCGGCACATCCAGCTGATCGCGATCGGCGGAGCAATCGGTACGGGCCTGTTCATGGGGTCCGGGAAGACGATCTCGCTGGCCGGACCGTCGGTGATCTTCGTCTACATGATCATCGGCTTCATGCTGTTCTTCGTGATGCGGGCGATGGGGGAACTGCTGCTCTCCAACCTGCACTACAAGTCGTTCTCCGACTTCACGGCCGACCTGCTCGGACCCTGGGCCGGGTTCTTCACGGGGTGGACGTACTGGTTCTGCTGGATCGTCACCGGTATCGCCGACATCATCGCGATCTCCGGTTACGTGCGGTACTGGTGGCCCGACCTCCAGCTGTGGATCCCGGCGCTGGTCGCCATCGCGGCGCTTCTGCTGCTGAATCTGCCGACGGTGCGGGCGTTCGGCGAGACCGAGTTCTGGTTCGCGCTGATCAAGATCATCGCCATCCTCAGCCTCATCGTCGTCGGACTCGTGATGGTGTTCACCCACTTCACGTCGCCGAACGGCTCGGAGGCCGGATTCGACAACCTGTGGAACGACGGCGGCATGTTCCCGACCGGCGCGATGGGCTTCGTGGCCGGATTCCAGATCGCGGTGTTCGCGTTCGTCGGTATCGAACTCGTCGGCACCACGGCGGCCGAGGCGAAGGATCCGGAGAAGAACCTGCCGAAGGCCATCAACTCCATCCCGATCCGCATCCTGCTGTTCTATGTGGTGTCGCTGATCGTGATCATCTCGGTCACACCGTGGCGTGAGGTCGTCCCCGGGGTGAGCCCCTTCACGGCGATGTTCACGCTCGCCGGTCTGGGGATCGCGGCGGGAGTCATCCAGTTCGTGGTGCTGACGTCTGCGGCGTCCTCGGCCAACTCGGGGATCTATTCGACGTCCCGGATGGTCTACGGCCTCGCGCAGGAGGGTGACGCACCGGCCGGGCTCGGCAGGCTCAGTTCCCGCAAGGTTCCGGCCAACGCGCTGATGTTCTCGTGTGCCTTCCTGCTGTCGGCGATCGCGCTGCTGTTCTCCGGCGACTCGGTCATCGAGGCATTCACGACTGTGACGACAATCTCATCGGTGCTGTTCATCTTCGTGTGGACGATGATCCTGGCCAGTTACATCGTGTACCGGAAGCGCCGCCCCGAACTGCACGAGGCGTCGAAGTTCAAGATGCCCGGCGGGGTCGTGATGTGCTGGGTTGTCCTGGCCTTCTTCGTCTTCCTCATCTGGGCGCTGACGCAGGAGGACGACACCCTCGAGGCGCTCCTCGTCACCCCGGTATGGTTCATCGTGCTCGGGATCGCGTGGGCGGTGATTCGCCGGCGTGCCCCGCACCGCGCTCGTTATGCCGCCTTCAAGGCGGAACTCGAGGAGCGCCGAACATAAACGTTCGGTAACGGTGGCGCGGGCCTATATCGTTTTGTTACATTCGTCGCCAGACAGAGGAGCCCACCCCGGATGGGGAGAGCTGCAATCCGACGACTGACGAGGTATTAACTGTGGGTTCCCACCACCGGGCGAGCGGGTCTTCCATTCGCTTCGAGATCGATCCGGACGCGGCGCGCGGGCGCCATCGCAACCAGCAGGCCGGAGCGGGTGTGGGCATCAAGGCCGCGACTGTCGCGGCCGCCACCGGAGCCATCGTGGTCGGTGCAGCCCAGCTGGGCGCCGGAAACGCCGCCGCGGCGCCCGTCGACTCACACGAGACGAGCGGCGCACAGACCCTGCCGGGTCTGCCGTTCGAGATCCCGGCCGGAGTCCTCCCCGCCGGATTCGAACTGCCCGCAGACCTCGGCACCGCCGCCCAGAATCTCGGCGGTCCGGACCTCGGCGCCCAGGCTCAGCAGTGGCTGTCCTCCGTCAACCCGGTCAAACCCCACACGGTTCAGCCGGTGTCGGGCAAGCTGACCTCCGATTTCGGTTCCCGATGGGGAGCCCACCACGGCGGCATCGACATCGCCGCGCCCATCGGCACCTCGGTTCTCGCGGCCGCCGACGGCCAGGTCATCGACGCCGGTGCGGCGTCCGGCTTCGGACTGTGGGTGCGTCTGCTGCACGACGACGGCACCGTCACCGTCTACGGACACGTCAACGACTACACCGTGAGCGTGGGGCAGCGCGTCACCGCAGGGCAGGAAATCGCCCACGTCGGCAACCGCGGCCAGTCCACCGGACCGCACCTGCACTTCGAGGTGCACGACGCGAGCGGAAACAAGATCGATCCCGGGCGCTGGCTGCAGGAGCGCGGCGTGTCCGTCACCTGGGGCAACGCGGGCGCCAACGCGTAAGGGCCTACTCGGGCTCGAGATCGTCGTCGTTGCGGAACACGAGTGGTCCGCTGTCGAGGGCGATCGCCCAGCGGCGTGACACGGCCCAGTCCCGGCCGTACGAATCGTTGCTGATGTCCTGGACGCCGGCGAAATCGTCCACGATGACGCCGGCCTCCAGGGGCCACTTCTTCTCGGCCAGTTCGTGATCGGCCGAGTGCCGCGTTTTCACGCGTGTGCCCACGGAGAACTCTGGTTTCTTCTTGGAGTCGGTATCAGGCGTCATCTCCGGTCCTTCCGCTCACCAGCGTCTGGTTCGAGGTTAGCCCGCCATCCCTCATTCGCGCGGGCTGAACGGATATGCTCCCCCGTGAGCGCAGTTCGACGCGCAGTTGGGGAGTGGTATGGGTCGCGAAGTGACGTCTCGGACATTCACCCGAGAAGACCGGCGCCTGTTCCGGCAGAAGGTGCTCATGTGCGTCGACGCGCTCGAGCGGATGCTGCGGGAGGGAGCGTTCGCCGACGACGTCGACCCGCCGCGGCCCATGCTGGGCATGGAGATCGAGTTCAATCTCGTCCACGCCGACATGACGCCCGCGATGTCGAATCTCGCGGTCCTCGAGTCGATCGACGACGACGCCGTGTTCCAGACCGAGCTCGGCCAGTTCAACGTCGAGATGAACGTCCGCCCGGGTCCGCTGAACGGTGAGGGGACGTTCGAGCTCGAGCGGACCCTGCGGGCGTCGCTGCACGTCGCCGACGCCCGGATCCACGGGCACGACGCCCAGCTGGTGATGGTCGGCATGCTGCCCACACTGGAACTCGAGCATCTCGGCCGCGAGTGGATCACCGCGAACCCCCGCTACGAGCAGCTCAACGACCAGATCTTCGCCGCG
Organism: Rhodococcus pseudokoreensis; assembly: GCF_017068395.1. Taxonomy (NCBI): domain Bacteria; kingdom Bacillati; phylum Actinomycetota; class Actinomycetes; order Mycobacteriales; family Nocardiaceae; genus Rhodococcus; species Rhodococcus pseudokoreensis. Next base: position 6,331,543 of record NZ_CP070619.1, read on the forward strand.
CGCGGGGAGGACATCGAACTCGACCTCGAGGGCGTGCCGCTCGAGGGGCGGGCCGCCGAAAAGCTGAAGGTCGACGCCAATTCGGTGCTCCCGGAGGCTGCGTGCACGTCTCTGCAATTGCATCTGCGCGTCGCGCCGGACGAATTCGCCGCCCACTGGAACGCCGCGCAGTGCCTGGCCGGTGCCCAGGTGGCGCTCGCGGCGAACGCGCCGTTCATGGCGGGTAAGGCGTTGTGGCACGAGTCCCGCATCCCGATCTTCGCGCAGGCCACCGACACGCGTCCCCTGGAGTTGAAGAACCAGGGGGTGCGACCCCGCGTGTGGTTCGGCGAGCGGTGGATCACGTCGGTGTTCGACCTGTTCGAGGAGAACTCCCGGTACTTCCCGGCGCTGCTGCCGGAGGTGTCCGACGTCGACCCGTCGGCCGAACTCGACGCGGGCCGGGTGCCGGACCTCAACGAACTGCAGATGCACAACGGCACCATCTACCGGTGGAACCGCCCCGTCTACGACAGCGACGACGGCAAGCCGCACCTGCGGATCGAGAACCGGGTGCTGCCCGCGGGCCCGACGGTGCTCGACACGATGGCGAACGCCGCGTTCTACTACGGCGCGCTGCGCGGGCTCGTCGAATCGGATCGGCCGGTCTGGTCGCGGATGTCGTTCAACGCGGCCGAGGAGAACCTGCACGCCGGCGCGAAGTTCGGGATGGACGCCGAGTTGTACTGGCCCGGTGTCGGGTTCGCGGGCGCCGACGAACTCGTCCTGCGGCGGCTGCTGCCGATCGCCGACGACGGGCTCGCCGCGTTCGGGTTGTCGGCGAAGGCCCGTGACCGGTACCTCAGCGTCATCGAAGGCCGGTGCGTCACCCGGCAGACGGGGGCGTCGTGGCAGCGTGCGCAGGTGGTCCGGCACGAGAACGCTGGGCTGAGCCGCCGGGAAGCCCTGGCCGCGATGTTGCGTCAGTACGTGGAGAACATGCGTGAGGGCGGCCCCGTCCACACCTGGCCGGTGTGAACGGCGCCGCGCCCGCTCTCACACGGTGGCCGACCAGCTGTCGGGTCCGAACACCTCGTAGTGGATGTTCTCGGCGGGCACGTCCTTGGCGAGGAGCGCTTCGCGTATTCCGAGCATGAACGGCAGCGGGCCGCACAGGTAGGCGCGGGTGCCGGGCGCGATCGTGACCTCACCGAGGTCGGCCCGTCCCTCCCGCAGGCCGCCCCCGGGACGTCGGGTGCCCAGGTCCTCGTACCAGCGGTGCATCACCGCGAACGGCAGACGTTCCACCAGTTCGGTGAGCTCCGCGCGGTGCGCGTGACTGCTGGCGGACCGGTCGGCGTGGAGCACCGAGATCGGGCGGCTGTCGTCGGTGTCGGCGAGGTGGCTGAGCATCCCGATCATCGGGGTGCACCCGATGCCCGCGGACACCAGGAGCAGCGGTGCGTCGTCGTCCTGCAGGACGAGATCGCCGAACGGCGTCGACACCGTCAGGACATCCTCTTCGAAGACGTTGTGGTACAGGAAGTTCGACACCTCACCGGCAAGTTTCACCGAGATCCTCCAGTCGCCGCGCGACGGGGCCGAGGACAGGCTGTACTGGCGGATCTGGCGTGCGCCGTCCGGCAGGCGAACGGCGACGGAGAGGTACTGCCCCGGAGCGAACGACGGAAGCGGTGCGCCGTCGACGGAGGTGAGCACGAATGACACCGTGTCCGCGGACTCGTGCCTGCGCTCGCGGACCCGCACGTCGCGCCACACGTCACCGGCGGCCACACCCGCCGACGCGTACAGGCCGGCCTCCATCGCGATCAGGGTCTCCGCCATCAGCCAGTACACCTCGTCCCAGGCGGCCGCGACCTCGGGAGTGACGGCGTCGCCGAGGACCTCGACGATGGCCGCGAACAGGTGCGTGTGCACGATCGCGTACTGCGACGGTTCGATCCCCAGCGACGCGTGCTTGTTGGCGATCCGCGACAGGATGAGGTCGACGCGCGCCTGATCGGGCTCGAGTTGGAGAGCGGCGAATGCGGCGATGGCGCCGGCGAGCGCCTTCTGCTGTTCGCCCTGCTTCTGGTTCCCGCGGTTGAACAGGTCTCGTTCGAGTTCGGGATGGGCGTCGAACATCCTGCGGTAGAACAGCGTCGTGATGTCCGAGATCGCGGCGCCGACCACGGGCAGGGTGGCGCGGATGACGTCCGTCGAGGTGGGCGAGAGCATGTCATTCTCCGATCGTTCGAGAAATCTGGGAAGTAGTGGCGGCCACCCGCGGGAGAGCGAGCAGCACGGTTCCGGTGGGCGTCCGGGTGAGGTCTTCGACGGTGAGGCCGTCCAGCGATTCGAAGAACGCGTTCTGCGCGCGCCGGAGCGCCGACCGCAGCAGGCACCCCGATCGCAGCGGGCACGGCTGGGCGCCGTCGCAGTCGACGACCTCCCCGTCGCCTTCGAGTCGGCGGGCGAGCCAGCCGACGGACGCGGTACGCCCGAGTTCGGTGATGGCCAGGCCGCCGGCACGTCCGCGGCGTGCGTCGACGATGCCGAGTTCGCCGAGTCGGGTGATCACCTTGGCGGCGTGGGTGTACGACACCGACAGTTCCTCGGCGATCGCCCGGCTACCCGGCCGTTCGCCGTCCCCGGCCACGGCCAGTCGCATGACCACCCGCAGTCCGAGGTCGGTGAACTGTGTGAGTTGCATGACCCGAACGTACTTTAATTCTCATCTCGGATACCAAATTTGTGACGGACATCGCGCGGGGTCGGATCGTTCGAAAGAGGCAGTGGCGCAGTCGTATTCGATCTAGGCACACGAATCCACTTCTAATCATCGCGCAATCCGGCCGCTGCGGCTACGGCCGGAGAGCCCAAATCGGTGGGGACTTAAGTCCCATGTCGAAACGTGAAGGGCGGCAGACGCGAAAAGCAGGCCGGGGATAGTGTGAAGCCATGAGCACACGGGACCGCAACAGCGTCGTCGTCGGTGTCGACGGATCGGACAGCTCGAAGTCCGCTGTCCGGATGGCTGCCGAACTCGCCACCGAACGTGGACTGAACCTGAAGATCATCCACGCGCTCGACTTCGCCCCGTACGGGTTCGGCGGCCCGTACATGGATTCGGGCGGCGTGTACGAGTGGGTCGAGGCGAGCGGCAAGGCGATTCTCGCCGAGGCGCAGGAGCAGGCATTCGCGGTCAATCCGATCATCGAGGTCTGCACCGAACTGTCGATCGGGAGCAGCGCCCAGTGGCTCGTCGACCTGTCCGAGAACGCCCGGATCGTGGTGGTCGGCGCGTCCGGGTCCGGGGCGGCGGCCACCGCGCTGCTCGGGAACACGGCCATCAACGTCACCAGCCACGCACACTGCCCGGTCGTCGTGGTCCGCGGAGACGCCCACGCAGGCGGGCCCGTCGTGGTCGGTGTCGACGGCAGCGCCACCAGCGAACGGGCGATCTCGGTGGCCTTCCAGGAGGCGTCGATGCGGAATGCTCCGCTGGTGGCCGTCCACGTGTGGAGCGACCTCGGATCGAAGGCGTTCGAGGATCCGCGGGCCGCGGCCCTGGTTCCGCAGGGACTCGAGGAGGACGAACGCGCCGTCCTCGCCGAAAGCCTCGCCGGCTGGCAGGAGAAATACCCCGACGTGCGGGTCACCCGCGAGGTGTACATCGACAACCCGCGGGCACGGTTGCTCGACTGGTCGAAGAAGGCGCAACTGCTGGTCGTCGGCAGCCGGGGGCGCGGAGGATTCAAGGGGATGCTGCTCGGTTCGACCAGCAACAGCCTGGTCGGCGGGGCACAGTGCCCGGTAGTCGTCGTGAGGCCTGCACGCCCCTGAGGCGATTACGCGCAGTAGTGTTCTGGATCGAAGCAGGAACAGGTTGCAGGTAACGCCAGGATTGGGGAACGACGTGCGCATAGGTATGGGCTTGAACTACAGCGGCGGTTTCGCCGAGACGGTCGACGAGGTCGCCGACCTGGAGAAAGCCGGGCTCGACATCGCGTTCGTGCCCGAGGCCTACTCGTTCGACGCGGTGAGCCAGATCGGCTACCTCGCCGCCAAGACCACCACCCTGGAACTCGCTTCGGGCATCTTCCAGATCTACACCCGCACGCCGAGCCTGACGGCGATGACCGCCGCCGGCCTCGACTTCGTGTCGGACGGACGTTTCGTGATGGGGCTCGGCGCGTCCGGCCCGCAGGTGATCGAGGGTTTCCACGGCGTCAAATACGACGCCCCGCTCGGCCGCACCCGCGAGGTCGTCGAGATCTGCCGCAAGGTGTGGCGCCGCGAGAAGGTCGAGTTCCAGGGCAAGTACTACCAGATTCCGCTGCCTGCCGAGAAGGGCACCGGACTGGGCAAGCCGCTGAAGATCATCAACCACCCTGTGCGTGATCGCATCCCGATCGTCATCGCCTCGCTCGGACCGAAGAACGTGGAGTTGACCGCCGAGATCGCCGAAGGCTGGGAACCCATCTTCTACCACCCGGAGAAGGCCGCGAGCGTGTGGGGCGAGCCGCTGGCCAAGGGCAAGGCGAAGCGCGACCCGAGCCTCGGCGACCTGCAGGTCTTCGCGTCGCCCGCCCTCGCCATCGGCGACGACGTCGACCACATGCTCGACTGGGTCCGCCCCGGTCTCGCCCTCTACATCGGCGGCATGGGCGCAAAGGGCAAGAACTTCTACAACGACCTCGCGGTCCGGTACGGCTACGAGAAGGAAGCCGAGACCATCCAGGACCTCTACCTGTCGGGCAAGAAGGACGAGGCAGCCGCCGCGGTGCCGGACGACCTGGTGCGGGCCGTGTCGCTGATCGGTCCGGAGAGCTACGTCGCGGAGCGGGTGGCCGCGTTCGCCGAATCCGGGGTCACCACGCTCACCGTCACACCGCTCGCCGCGGATCGTGCGGGACGTGTCGCGTTGGTCGAGAAGCTCCGCAAGATCTGCGGGTAGCGCCGCACACCTCAGCAGTGCACAGCCGGAAGAATCAGGAAAGGTGACCATGACCGGAATCAAGCCGATCGTCGTGGGTGTGGACGGATCCGAGTCGGCGTCGGCCGCCGTGGCGTGGGCCGCTCGGGCCGCCGCCGCACTGTCGCTCCCGCTGCACATCGTGACAGTGGTCCACATTCCTGCCTTCTATTACACCGAGCCGTATCTCGCCGAGAGCTTCAAGGAAGAACTCGAGGACACGGCGAAGGCCCGGCTGGGCAGTGCGCGGGTGCACGCCAAGCAGACGGTGGACGAGCCGCTCGACATCACCACCGAACAGTTCGAGGCCAAGGTGAGTCAGACCCTCATCGAACTGTCCGCGAACGCGCACATGGTGGTGCTCGGCTCGCGCGGGCACGGCGAGTTCACCGGCCTGCTGATCGGTTCCACGACGTCCGCGGTCGCCGCGCACGGCCACTGCCCGCTGGTGGTCGTGCGGGGGCGCACCATGGACGGGCAGCCGCCGACCGAGGGACCGATCGTGGTCGGTGTCGACGGTTCGGAAAGCAGCAGGGCCGCGTTGGAAGTGGCGTTCGAGCAGGCCGCCGCGCGGGGTGCGAGCCTGGTCGCGGTCAACGTGTGGAGCGATGTGAGTGTGCAGCCGTCGCTCGGCGCCAGCCCGGACGACCCGCTGTGGAGCAGCATCCAGACGGGCGAGGAAGTGGTGCTCTCGGAGCGTCTCGCCGGGTACCAGGAGCGGTATCCGGACGTGACGGTCGAACGCGTCGTCGCGCGCGACCGCCCGGTGCGGGTGCTCAGCGAATTCGCCGAGAAAGCGCAACTGATCGTCGTGGGCAGCCGCGGCCGCGGTGGTTTCACGGGAATGCTGCTGGGCTCCACCAGCAACGCGTTGCTCCACACCGCGGACTGCCCGGTGATGATCGTCCGGCCGGAGAGCTAGCGCGAACTTTCAGTCGCTTGGAGGTGCACACATGACCACGCGGGTGTTCCTGGTCGACGACCACGAGATCGTGCGACGAGGCTTGGTCGATCTACTGGGCAGCGCGCCCGACCTCGAGGTGGTCGGGGAGGCCGCGTCGGTCGGTGAGGCGATGGCGCGGGTCCCGGGCAGCGGCGCCGACGTCGCCGTGCTCGACGTCCGGTTGCCGGACGGCAACGGTGTCGAACTGTGCCGGGACCTGCGTGCCGCGCTGCCCGAACTGCGGTGCCTGATGCTGACGTCGTACTCCGACGACGAGGCGCTGTTCGACGCCATCATGGCCGGGGCGTCCGGATTCGTCCTCAAGCAGATCCTCGGCACCGACCTGGTGGCGGCCGTGCGGACGGTGGGGGAGGGCGGTTCGCTGCTCGACAGCAGGGCGACGTCGGCGCTGATGAACCGGATCAGGTCGGCCCGGAGGGACGACCCGCTGGTGCAACTGTCCGAGCAGGAACGTGCCGTGTTCGACTTGATCGGCGAGGGGCTCACCAACCGGGAGATCGCCGAGCGGCTCTTCCTCGCCGAGAAGACGATCAAGAACTATGTGTCGCGGCTGTTGTCCAAACTGGGGATGCAGCGGCGCACGCAGGCGGCGGTGCTGGCCACCGAGTTACGCAAACAGCACTGAAAGTTCCGTCACGTCAACGGGACCCGCCAGGTGACGACGGTCCCTCCACCGCCGGAATCGACGGTGCAGGTGCCGCCGCAGTGCTCGGCGCGCCGATCGAGGTTGTCCAGTCCGCTGCGCCGGGCGCCGTCCGCGATTCCGATGCCGTCGTCCGCGACGGTGACGACGAGGTCGTCCCCGGCGGCCACCGAGATGTCGATGGTGGTGGCCCGCGCGTGCCGCAGCGCATTGCTCAGGGCCTCACGCAACACCGCCTCCGCGTGCGGGTGGATGCGGCTCGGCACGAGAGTGTCGATGGCGCCGGTGAACTGGACGTTCGGCGCGACCGGCGAATGCGAGGTGAGGTCGCCGATCACGTCGAGCAGGCGGCGGCGCAGACTGGTCGCCGACGCGATGCCGGTGGCCTGCAGATCGAAGATTGTGGTGCGGATCTCGCGCACCGTCCGATCGAGTTGCTCGACCGCGGTGGCCACGATGGAGCGCACGCCGTCCGGAACGTCCCCGACCGCGTGAGTGCTCTGCAGGCTCATGCCGGTGGCGAACAATCGCTGAATCACGTTGTCGTGCAGGTCACGCGCGATCCGGTCGCGGTCGGCGAGCACCGACAGCAGGCGTTGCTTGCTCTGCTGGTCGGCGAACTCCACCGCGACGGCGGCGAGGTCGGCCACCGATTCGAGTCGGGCCACCTCGTCCGGATCCCACGGAGCGGTGCCCCGCGCGGTGACCACCAGAACCCCGCCGACCCCCGACGCCGTCGACAGTGGCAGCACCGCGGCGCGGCCCGCCTCGGTGGAGAACGGTGCGAGACCGTCGATGCCCGTCAGCAGTGCGGGGGTGCGGGAGCGCAGCACTTCGGCGAACGGCTCGGCCTGGGTGGCGGTTCGGAAGGTGGCGCGCAGCGGCCGCACCGCGGTGTCCGCCCCGACCACCGCGCCCTCGCCGAGCGTGACGACGATGAAGACCTCGTCACCGCTGGACAGTTCGCGTACCTCTGCGGCGAGGGTGTGCAGCGTTTCGTCGAGTGATCCGCCGACCATCAGCCGGGAGGTGATCGCCGCGACGGCCGTCAACCACCGCTCCCGCGTCCGCGATTCCTCGAACAGCCGGGCGTTCTCCACGGCCACGCCGGCCGAAGTGGCGAGCGCGCGCAGAATGACCTCGTCCTCGTCGGTGAACTCGGGTCCGCTGAGTTTCTCGGTCAGGTAGATGCTCCCGAAAACATTGCCCCGCATCATGATCGGCATGCCCAGGAAGCTCTTCATCGGTGGATGGTTGGGCGGGAAGCCGAGCGACCCCGGATGATCGGCCAGGTTGGAGAGGCGCACCGGGCGGGGGTCGTGGACCAGCAGTCCCAGCAGTCCGCGGCCCTCGGGCAGGTGGCCCATGCGCGCACGCTCTTCCGGCGTGATGCCCTCGTAGACGAACTCCGAGAGCCCGCCGTCCGGTGCGTGAACACCGAGTGCGCCGTAGCGGGCGCCGAGCAGGGACGTGGCCGAATTGACGATGCGCTGCAGGGTGGAATCCAGCTCGAGCCCCGACCCCACGACCAGGACCGCCTCGAACAGGCGCTGCAGACTCCGACGAGTGGGGATCACGTCGGCGAGCCCCTCCCGGAACTCGCTGATCCTCGCCTCGTGCCCACCATCCGCTCCCATGTCAGCAGCATAGGTCTGGGGGAGACGTAACACCGCCAACCACGGCGTCGATAAGTGCTCGAGTGTTTACTCATCCGAACTAATGCTTACCCATTGACGCGACGAGGGAGAAGAAGAATGAATCGACGGCACTTCGCACGACGGGTCGCGGCAGGTCTGACCGCAGCAGTGGCAGCGACGATGATGTTCACCGGTGTCGTGTCGGCGCAGCCCGCAGATTCCGCTTCCGTCGTCGACCCGGCGACCGCGATCGCGAAGCTGCGCACCGTGGCCGCCGGAAACCCCGAGGCCGAGGCCGCCATCGAGCGACTTGCCGCATCCCCGACCGACACGGCGGCGACGAACATCGCCCTGCCGGGCCAGATCTTCCAGGTCCCCGCGTACTCCGACACCGGCCAGGGCGGTCCCGTCCTCGGACAGCTGTACGGCGCGGGTGTGGCGACCAACATGAGCAACCAGTTCCGCTTCGGCTTCTTCGGCGGACCGGGCGTCATCGCCAACGACCAGGCCGGCGCCGAACTCGACGTCGTGTACTACAGCTTCGCCACCGGTGCCAGCGGCATCGTCAAGCTGGACCAGAACAACGTCGCGGTTCCCACGGTCGTGTCCACGGCCCCGGTCGCCGGACTCGGCAGCGGCCTGGTCGTCGCGGCCGTGTACGGCTCGCTGAACCACCAGGTGGGGCCGAACGTCGTCAAGAGCACGATCTGGTGGCCGACCCTGGGCACCGTGCTCGCCTGACCTGTCGAGAACTCAGGTGGCAGGTTCGGCGCCCGGCCGGGCCTGCCACCACTCCGTCCAGCGCTGTTCGAGTTCGGCCCACTCCTCGTCGTCCAGGTCGTAGGCCGCGAGCAGGATCTGCGCGCCGCCGTTCGGGCGTGCGGTGTTGACGGGCTGCTCGCCGAACTGCAGCAGTCCGGGGCCGAGGTCGTCGACGCTCACCGCGGTCTGGTGCTCGCCGACGAAACACACCACCCCGTGCAGCAGATCGCCCGTCTCCGCGACCGCCGTGAAGTGATCGCCCACCTTCATGCCCGCGATCTTGTCGAGGCCGAGCAGGTGCCGCGCCGAATCTCCGTCCGAGACCGGGCCTTCGAGGAACAGCGTGCGACGCTCGTCGAGTCCGTGCCGTTCGATGCCGAACTTGAGGAACTGCAGGAACGTCGTCCAGCCCTCGGTGACGTCGTCGTACCAGTCGTCCGCGGCGGGATCGGCGTCCCGGGGCGGCCGGGTGATCCGCACCAGCGTGGTGCCGTCGTGCTCGTGGAGGCTGAACCGGTCGGCGCCGCCCAGGGCGAGGGTGAAGGTCTCGGAGTCCTCCGTCACGTCGTCGCCGAAGTAGATTTCCCTGATCTCGTCGTCCAGGCCCTCGATATCCCAGCCGTGCCAGCGCCGCAGCAACTGCGGGTCGCGCAGCGCAGGCCACACGACCGACGGCGCCGCAGCCACCGATACCTCGATCACGGGCGGGGTTTCCGTCATGCGCTCTCCTGCGTCTCCGCTGTTGCCGGTCCGACCTGCACCGCCGACCGGAGGAGATGCACCACCATGACGACGAACGTCACGCACCACACGGTGAATGCACACCACAGTTCGGCACTACCGACCATACCCACGAGCGGAAGGTGGTCCGCCCGGCCCAGGTAGATGCCGGCGACCGCGTACATGCCGAGGGGGAAGACGATGCTCCACACGGCGGCGTCGTAGCGCAGCGGCACCTTGTTGGTGATGTGGCGCCACCATCCGGCGGCCACCAGGACCGGGATCAGCCAGGTCGCGAACGCCCAGAACACCACCGCGAATCCGCCGATGAGCCCACGCGTGGCGTTCACCATCGGCGCGTCCTCCATCTCGACGATGCGGGCGCCGGCGAGGACGGTGATCGCACACGCACCCATCGACACCCAGAACGGCGCGGTGAGGTCCTGCGGCCGCAGCGGATACAGCAACATCCGTGCGGCGACGAAGATCCCCGCCGCGCCGTACAGGCACACCCCGATCGACCAGGAGAAGACGGCGACCACGGCCAGGAACCGGCGGGCGCTGTCGTAGACCGGTTCGAGGGTCGCGGCGGCCACAGCCACCGATTGGGCGGCGACCACCCAGATGAACCAGGTTCCGTTGGCCCGCGCCACCACCGGACGTTCCGACGTGCCCAGGACGGCGGTCCACGGGACGACGTAACCGAGCACGATCCAGGTCAGCCCGGCGACGGTGAGCAGCACCGCGGTGGCGGCGTAATGGCCGTCCATCGCAAGGCGCACACCGAACACGTCGGTCCCGGCGATGAACGTGAAGAAACCGAATCCGCGGCTCGCGTCGGTCAGGTCGCCGACGACCTCACCGCGGTACGCCACGATCCGCCAGACCGTGAGGACCACCAGCGTCACGTACGCCGTGCCGCAGACGATCAGCAGCAGAACCGAGAGCACGTCGAAGCCGCTCAGTTTCATACCCACCGAGATGATGCCGCTGGCCATGACGATCGCGAAATAGGCCGGGTTCAGACTCCGAACAGAATCGGCGAACCGATCGCGCACGACCGTCACATGGCGACGGTGAGCAGGAACGCGACGTCCTCGATGGCCTCGACGCTGTGCCGGTCCGTCGGGAGGACCAGCAGGTCGCCGGTGGAACCCTTCCACGAGTCCTCGCCGGCCACGAGGTTCAGTTTGCCGCTGAGAATGAACAGGGTGGCCTCGCCCGGGCTCTCGTGTTCGGCCATCTTCTGGCCCGCGGCCAGGGCGATGACGGTCTGCCTGAGGCTGCGCCGATGGCCGCCGTACACGGTCTGCGAACTGCGGCCGCTGGACGTCCCGCCCGCCAACTTCAGTTGCTGACGGGCAAGGGCGGTCAGTGACTTCTTGTCCATGAGGTGAGTATGAACCACTGCGCGCACCGTCACCCGTCGAATGGGGTAACGGTGCGGTGGCAAACAGGTGGCCGGTCAGCGCTTGGTGTAGGTGATCCAGCGGTACCGGGTGCCGTTCTTCGCCGACGTGAGCCACTCGCCGGTGTCCTGCGGGTGCCAGGACTCGTCGATCGGGGGTGCCCAGGCGTCGCCGTCGATCGTCACGTCGATCTCGGAGACCAGCAGCTGTGTGGCGAACGGCATTGCCGCCGTGTAGATCTGACCGCCGCCGATGACGCAGACGTCCTCGTCGGCGAGCGCGAGCGCCGAGGCGATGCCGTCGGCGGCCTCCGCTCCTTCCGCGGCCCAGTCGGGCTGACGGCTGATCACGATGTTGCGCCGTCCCGGCAGGGGCCGGAATCGTGGGGGCAGCGAGTCCCACGTCCTGCGGCCCATGATCACGGGGTGGCCCTGCGTCACCTTCTTGAAGTACGCCATGTCCTCGGGGACGTGCCACGGGATCGTGTTGTCGCGGCCGATGACGCCGCCGGCACCCTGCGCCCAGACCAGCTTGACCTGCCGGGCCGCCACTAGACGGCCACCGGCGCCTTGATCGCCGGATGGTGCCGGTAGTCGACGATCTCCACGTCCTCGAACGTGTAGTCGAAGATCGAATCCCGCCGGTTCAGTTTCAGCGTCGGATACGGCAACGGCTCCCGGCTCAACTGCTCGGTGACCTGGTCGACGTGGTTGTCGTAGATGTGGCAGTCGCCACCTGTCCAGATGAAGTCGCCCGGTTCGAGCCCGGCCTGCTGCGCCACCATGTGGGTGAGCAGCGCGTAGCTCGCGATGTTGAACGGCACGCCGAGGAACATGTCGGCGCTGCGCTGGTACAGCTGGCACGACAGCTTGCCGTCCGCGACGTAGAACTGGAAGAACGCGTGGCACGGCGCCAGCGCCATCTGCGGGATGTCGCCGACGTTCCACGCCGACACGATGATGCGACGCGAATCCGGGTTCGACTTCAGCGTCTCGATGGTCTGGCTGATCTGGTCGATGTGCTCGCCCGACGGGGTCGGCCAGCTGCGCCACTGCACGCCGTACACCGGGCCCAGTTCGCCGTCCGCGTCCGCCCACTCGTCCCAGATCGTGACGCCGTTGTCCTGGAGCCACTTCACGTTGGAATCGCCGCGCAGGAACCACAGCAGTTCGTAGACGATCGACTTGAGGTGCACCTTCTTCGTGGTGATCAGCGGAAACCCGTCCGCGAGGTTCCAGCGCATCTGATGACCGAAGACGCTCTTCGTGCCGGTCCCGGTGCGGTCGGCCTTCGGGGTGCCTGTGTCCATGACGAGTCGGAGCAGGTCTTCGTACGGGGTCGGCACAGATGTCACGGTACGAGCATAGGCGGCTCCGCCACCCGTGCGCCTTTCCGGTAGCTGGAGCAACCAGAAAGGCGCACGACCGTTAGCCTGCCCGCATGCGTGAACTCTTTGTGATCGGCATCGGCGCCGGCGACCCCGACCAGGTGACGGTCCAGGCGATCAAGGCGATGAACAAGGCGGACGTGTTCTTCGTCATCGGTAAGGGCGACGAGAAGCAGGACCTCGTCGATCTCCGCACCGGCATCCTCGAGGAACACGTCACCGGTCCGTACCGCGTCGTGGACATCGTCGATCCGCCGCGCAACCGCACGCCGTCCGACTACGAGGGTGTCGTCGACGACTGGCACGAGCGCCGGGCGGCGCTGTTCGAGGCCGAGTTCGCGTCGGAGCCGGGGGTCGGGGCGATCCTCGTATGGGGCGACCCGTCGCTGTACGACAGCACGCTGCGGATCGTCGAGCGGGTGCTCGCCCGCGGCAACGTGTCGTTCGACTACTCGGTGATCCCGGGCGTGACCAGCGTGCAGTCGCTGGCCGCCCAGCATCGGATCGTGCTCAACCGGATCGGCGAACCCGTCCACGTCACCACCGGGCGCCGCCTCGCCGAGGGTCTGCCCGACGGCGTCGACAACGCGGTGGTCATGCTCGACGCCCACTGCACGTTCACGCAGGTCCCCGGCGACGACGTCCAGATCTGGTGGGGCGCCTACCTGGGCACCCCCGACGAGGTGCTGATCTCCGGTCGCCTCCGGGACGTCGAGGACGAGATCCAGCGGGTGCGCGCCGAACTGCGCGAACGCAAGGGCTGGATCATGGACACCTACCTCCTCCGCAGGTGAGTGGGAAAGTGTGGAGGAGCACACTTTCTCGCTCACATGCCGTTAGCCTGGGGACATGCCCGAGCTGCCCGAGGTGGAGGCGTTAGCCGAGTTCCTGCGTGAACACGCCGTGGGAGCGGTCGTCGGCCGGGTGGACGTGGCGGCCCTGAGCGTGCTGAAGACGTTCGACCCCCCGATCACGGCCCTGCAGGGCCGCGACGTCACGGGTGCCGCCCGGTTCGGCAAGCACCTCGCACTCGACTGCTCCGGGTTGTGGCTCGTCACCCACCTGTCGCGTGGGGGCTGGTTGCGCTGGACCGACAATCCGTCGGCGGCGCCGCCGAAACCGGGGAAGGGACCGCTGGCGCTGCGGGTGCACTTCTTCACCCCGGAGGGGGCGACGCCGGCGTTCGACCTGACCGAGGCCGGCACGAAGAAGCGGCTCGCGGTGTGGCTGGTGCACGACCCTCGGGAGGTGGAGGGGATAGCCCGGCTCGGGCCCGACGCCCTCGCCGTCACCGAACCCGAGTTCGCGGCGCTGCTGTCCACCACGTCGGCGCGGATCAAGAATGGGCTCGTCGACCAGTCGCTGCTCGCCGGCGTCGGTAACGCCTACTCCGACGAAATCCTGCACACTGCAAAGATTTCCCCCTTCGCGACGTCGCGCACCCTGCCGGAAGACCAGGTGCACGTGCTGTATGGCGCGATGCGGTCCGTGCTCACCGACGCCGTCGAGAGGTCGCTCGGTCAGGACGCGGCGCGGCTGAAGGGGGAGAAGCGATCCGGGATGCGCGTCCACGCCCGGACCGGCCTGCCCTGCCCCGTCTGCGGTGACACCGTCCGGGAAGTGTCGTTCGCGGAGAAGTCTTTTCAGTACTGCGCGACGTGTCAGACCGGAGGCAAGGTGCTCGCCGACCGCCGGATGTCGCGGCTGCTGAAGTAGGCGCGGGCGTACACGCGTGCCCGCATATAGTTGTGACCATGCGTGAACAGGCACCCGGACGGTTCGGTACCCCTCTGACGGCAGGCGCGACCCGCGTCATGCTGCTCGGGTCGGGTGAGCTGGGCAAGGAAGTGATCATCGCCCTCCAGCGGCTGGGGGTCGAGGTGATCGCCGTCGACCGTTACGACAACGCGCCGGGCCATCAGGTGGCGCACCGCGCGCACACGATCGACATGAGCGACCCGGAGGCGCTGTTGCGGCTCGTCGACGCCGAAAAGCCGCACTTCGTGGTCCCCGAGATCGAGGCCATCGCCACCGATGCGCTGGCCACGGTCGAGGAGCGCGGCGCCGCGGTCGTGGTGCCCACCGCGCGGGCGACGCAGCTGACCATGAACCGTGAGGGAATCCGCCGTCTCGCCGCGGAGGAACTGGGACTGCCCACGTCGCCGTACGAGTTCGCCGAATCGCTCGACGAGGTCCGGGCGGCCACCGAACGCATCGGCTTTCCCTGCGTGATCAAGCCGGTGATGTCTTCGTCCGGGAAGGGGCAGTCGACGGTGCGCGCCGCCGGCGACGTCGAGAAGGCCTGGGACTACGCGCTCGCGGGCGGCCGCGTCAATTACGGCCGCGTCATTGTGGAGGGGTTCGTCGACTTCGACTACGAGATCACCCAACTCACCGTCCGGGCGATCGGCGGCGACGGCGAGGTGGGCACCTTCTTCTGCGAGCCGATCGGGCACCTGCAGGATTCGGGTGACTACGTGGAGTCGTGGCAGCCGCAGCCGATGAGCGACACGGCGCTGGCCCGCTCGCGCGAGGTGGCCGAGAAGGTGACGTCGGCGCTTGGCGGGCGCGGGATCTTCGGGGTCGAACTGTTCGTGACGGGCGACGACGTGTACTTCTCCGAGGTCAGCCCCCGCCCGCACGACACGGGGCTCGTCACCCTTCGGACGCAACGACTCTCGGAATTCGAACTGCATGCCCGCGCGATCCTCGGGCTGCCCGTCGACACCACCCTCACGGCACCCGGTGCGTCCGCGGTGATCTACGGCAAACTCGATGCCGCCGGGATCGGCTTCGAGGGTGTCGCCGACGCGATGGCCGTCCCCGAGACCGACCTGCGGCTGTTCGGCAAGCCGGAGAGCTTCGCGCGGAGGCGGATGGGCGTCGCCGTGTCCACGGGGCCGGACGTCGAGACCGCGCGCAGCCGCGCGCGGGAGGCGGCGTCCCGCGTCGAGCCCGTCGCGTGAGTCCGAGCGCAGAAGTTCTTGTCGGCCTGGCCATCGTGGTCGGGCTCGTCGGGATCGTCATCCCGATCCTGCCCGGAACGATCCTCATCTTCGCGGCAATCCTGGTGTGGGCCATCATGACCGGCGGTGCGACGGCGTGGACGGTGTTCGCGGTCGCCGCGCTGTTCCTGGTGATCAGCGGCGTCGTCAAATACACCTGGCCCGGCAAGCGGATGCGCACCGCCGGCGTCCCCAACGTGTCGCTGATCGTCGGTGGACTGCTCGGGATCGTCGGGTTCTTCGTCGTTCCCGTGGTGGGATTGTTCCTCGGGTTCATCGCGGGAACGTATGTCGCCGAGCTGTACCGGTTGCGTGCCCACAACCGGGCGTGGGCGTCGACGTGGCACGCCTGCAAGGCCGTCGGACTGTCGATGCTGATCGAACTGCTCGGCGCCCTGCTCGCCTCGGGGGTGTGGCTGACCGCGGTGGTCGCGACGTAGGTCGCCGAAATCGTCGCCGGGGGTATCCAGGAGCGACCTCCACCTGCGATGATGAAACGCGGATGTTGATCTTCCCGGCTAGCGGAGGAATGCGCCGTGAACAAGAAGACGACCTGGATCCTGGCCCCGCTCGCTGCCGCGACCCTCGCACTGAGTGGCTGCGGCAACGACTCGTCCGACTCGTCCGCGCCGAGCGCCACCAGCGCCGCGGAGACCACGAGTAGCGGCGAAGCGGCGCCCGCGTCGAACATGATGGAGAAGATTCCGTCACCCTTCGTGATGACCCCGCAGATGGACCCGACGTACGTCGGGTCGGTCGACGGGACCGACGCGTACATCGCGCTGGCCAGGTCGGGCGACGAGATGGTCGCCTTCCTGTGCGACGGCGACGAGATGTGGACGTGGATGACCGGCACGATGGACGGCGACAAGGCGTCGATGTCGTCGCCGGACGGAGCAACGCTCACCGCGTCGATGAGCGACGGCACCGTGACGGGGCAGGTCAGCGCGCCGGGCATGCCTGACAAGGCGTTCACGGCCAAACCGGTCGGCGCGGAGGACGGGCTGTTCCGGGCAACCACCAACCACGACGGCACCGACTACACCCTCGGCTGGATCATGACCCCCGACGGCGTCCGGGGGCTCGAACGGCAGGCCAACGGATCGACCACCGGTGGCATTGCCGTCGACCGGAACGGCGACGACATGGACGACCGGCAGCGGGAGCGGCGGCAGGAACGCCGGGAGCAGCTGGACTGCGGCGAGATGACCAACTACAACACGTGGCTGGTGGCGCAACCGCAGACTCCGCCGGTGGCGGAGATGGTGTCGATGAACAGCATGCAGATGGAAGGCTGCTGACACGGGGCGTGCGTGCTAGCAGCGTCCGCCCGGAGTGTCGCAGCGGTACCACGCACGCGCGTTGCCGCCCATGACCTTGTCGAAGTCGTCGCCGACCGCGTCCGCGACGATGTCGATGTCGCTGTCCTGGAACACTCTTCGGGCTCGGCTGCCCGGTAGGTCGGTGCCGAACATCAGCGCCTCGGGGTTGACGGCGTGGATCTTGCGCAGCACGTCGCCGACGTTCTCGATGGTGGTCCGCCCGAACCCGGTGGCCTTCACCCGGACACCCCGGTCGACGAGATCGAGGAGGTAGGGCAGGCCCCGCGTCGACATCCCCAGGTGGTCGATGCACACGGCGGGCAGCTTGGCGAACACCGGCTCGAGCGACAACAGCAGCGTGGCGTCCACGTAGAACTCGGCGTGCCAGCCCGCCAGCTCGTACGCCCGCAGGGCCTGCTTGGTGAGGAGTTTCACGTCGGTCGCGCTGCGCCGAAGGTTGAACCGGACGGCCCGGACCCCGGCGCGGTCGAGTTCGAGGATGCTCTCGTCGGTGGTGTCGAGTTCCATCTGGGTGACACCCACCCAGCTGGGGCCGAGCTCGGCGAGCGCGGCTTTCAGGTAGTTCTGATCGGTGCCCTGGTACGAGGCCGTGACGACGGCGCCGCCGTCCACACCAAAGCCTTCCGTGCGCGCCCGGTAGTCGGCGACGGTGAACGGCTCCGGAAGGTAGCCGTGGTTCTCGACCACCGGGAACCGGGGATCGATGATGTGAACGTGGGCGTCAAACACGACTCATATCCTGCCTTGTGCGGGCGACGGCGCGGGACTTCGCGTCGGCATTCGGGGTGAGCCTCGCCGCCATCCGGACACACCTGGGCCGAGACGACGGAAGGGAACCTCCCGCGGGAGGTTCCCTTCGCACCGAACCGGAAGATCAGGCCTTGTCGGGCTCGCTGGCCTTGAGCATGTCCTCACGCTCGACGACCTTGATTCGCTCACGGCCCTCGGGCTCGCCCAGGCTGCGCTCGTGCGCGTCGAGGCGGTACCAGCCCTGCCAGGTGGTGTAGGGGACCTGCTTGCCCTCGAGGAACTCGATGATCGCGTCCTCGCCCGGGTTCGCGGGCTCGGGGAAGCCGGTCCGGTCCTCGAGCAGGTTCGCGACGGTCTCGTTCGCGTCGCCCTTGGTGTGGCCGATCAGGCCGACCGGGCCGCGCTTGATCCAGCCGGTGACGTAGGTGGCCGGCATGAACCGGTCGTTGCCCTCGGCGGTGTCGTCGGAGATGACGCGTCCGGCCTCGTTCGGCACCGTGCCCGCCTGCTCGTCGAACGGGAGCTTCGCGATGTTCTGCGACAGGTAACCCACGGCGCGGTACACGGCCTGGACGTCCCAGTCGTTGAACTTGCCGGTGCCCTTGACGTTGCCGGTGCCGTCGAGCTGGGTGCGCTCGGTGCGCAGGCCGACGACCTTGCCGTCCTCGCCGAGCACCTCGGTGGGCGATTCGAAGAAGTGCAGGAACAGCTTGTGCGGGCGGTTGCCCACGTCGCGGATGGCCCAGTCCTGCAGGGTGTTGGCGACCATGTCGACCTGCTTGGAGTTGCGGCGCGCCTGCTCGGAGCCCTCGTCGTAGTCGATGTCCTCGGGATCGACGATGACCTCGATCGTCGGCGAGTGATCGAGTTCACGCAGCTCAAGGGGGGTGAACTTGGCCTGTGCAGGTCCGCGGCGGCCGAACACGTGGACCTCGACGGCCTTGTTGCCCTTGAGTCCCTCGTAGACGTTGGCGGGGATCTCCGTAGGCAGCAGTTCGTCGCCGGTCTTGGCGAGGACGCGCGCGATGTCGAGGGCGACGTTGCCGACACCGAGGACGGCGACCTTCTCGGCCTCGAGGGGCCAGGTGCGCGGGACGTCGGGGTGACCGTCGTACCAGGAGACGAAGTCGGCGGCGCCGTAGCTGCCGTCGAGCTCGATGCCCGGGATGTTGAGGGCGCGGTCGGCGTTGGCGCCGGTGGAGAAGATCACCGCGTCGTAGAAGCTGTGCAGGTCTTCGAGGGTGATGTCGCTGCCGTAGTCGATATTGCCCAGCAGGCGGACCGACGGCTTGTCGAGCACCTTGTGCAGGGCGGTGATGATGCCCTTGATGCGCGGGTGGTCGGGGGCGACGCCGTACCGGATCAGACCGAAGGGGGCAGGCATCCGCTCGAAGAGGTCGATGCTGATCCCGCCGTCAGACGCGGCATCGGATTTCATGAGTGCGTCGGCTGCGTAGATACCGGCGGGGCCGGCACCCACGATTGCAACGCGCAACGGACGTGTCTGATCAGTCATCTGGAGCGAACTACCTTCTGAAGGGCGGACAACGAAACCTCAGCTTAAATTAAGCCCAGCCTAATCGGGTGGCCGAGGTGCAGCAGACAGGGCAAAGCCCATTCTCGGGACTCACGCCTGTAGAGGGTAGTCGCCTCCGCGTTGGGGGGTCACAAACACGATTTGTAGGGGCAGCTCTATACACTCGTGGCCAGCCGAGATCGAAGGGAAGTCATGTCCGGTTCGAGCGAATCGCCTCAGCACGACGCGGGAGGCGCGGAAGATCCGGTGGATCCCCGGCGCATCACGGCGGTGCCGTTCATCGCCGCCGTCACCGTCATCGTCGTCATCCTCGTCGCCATCGTGGTGTCCAGCATGCTGTCGCCCGCCGACGAGAACGTCACGGAAGCGGATCGCATCAACCGTTCGGTCGCGGACTTCATCCAGGCCCACAACCACGACGACGCCGATCTGCAGAAGACGCTGGTCTGTCCGTCGTGGTCCGACGACCGGTCGGTGCTGCGGGGCAGGGAAGGCGAGGTCACGCTGCAGGGCGTCGAGTCGTCCGAGGTCAACGGCGACCGCGCCCGGGCGGAGGTCCGGGTCAGCGCCGACGACGGCAAGGGCGAGACGACCGATACATGGCAATTGACGCGGGACGGCGACACATGGGTCGTCTGCAACTGACCGTTGCCCGGAAGGGCGCACAGAACAGGGTTGTGAAAAGCTGACATGGTGAGTTACGCAGGCGACATAACGCCGGAGCATGCCTGGGAGCTGCTCCGCGACCATCCCGACGCTGTGCTGGTGGACGTGCGGACGGACGCCGAGTGGAAATACGTCGGAGTCCCCGACACGACCTCCCTCGGGCGGAAGACCGTGCTGATCGAATGGGTCAGCTACCCGACGGGCAGTCGTAACGACAACTTCGTGGACCAGCTGAAGGAGGCCGGGATCGCGGGCGGCGAGAGTGCCCCGGTGATCTTCCTGTGTCGCTCCGGCCAGCGGTCCATCGGTGCGGCGGAAGCCGCGACAGCGGCGGGCATCGGCCCGTCGTACAACGTGCTCGACGGTTTCGAAGGCGGCCTGGACGCCGACGGTCATCGTGGGGCGGTCGGCTGGCGGGCTCTGGGCCTGCCGTGGAGGCAGTGGTGAGTGCAATTCCTCAAGGCGGCGCGTTTCAGAAGGCGCTGCCGGACGACATCGGCCAGGGCACGATCAGCGTGCGCGGAGGAACCCTCCGGTCCGGCTTCGAAGAGACGTCCGAAGCGATCTTCCTGAACTCCGGTTTCGTGTTCGAGAGCGCCGGAGCGGCCGAGGCGTCGTTCACCGGCGACATCGACCACTTCGTCTACTCCCGCTACGGCAACCCCACCGTGAAGATGTTCGAGGAGCGGCTGCGCCTGATCGAGGGCGCGGAGGCCTGCTTCGCCACCGCCAGCGGAATGTCCGCGGTGTTCACCGCCCTCGGTGCGCTGCTGAAGGCGGGCGACCGCCTCGTCGCGGCGCGCAGCCTGTTCGGCTCCTGCTTCGTGGTGTGCAACGAGATCCTGCCCCGCTGGGGTGTGGAGACGGTGTTCGTCGACGGTGAAGACCTCGACCAGTGGGAGAAGGCTCTGTCCGAGCCGACCACCGCGGTGTTCTTCGAGACGCCGTCGAACCCCATGCAGACACTCGTGGACGTGCCCCGGGTGGCGGAACTCGCACACGCCGCCGGCGCCAAGGTCGTGCTCGACAACGTGTTCGCGACCCCGCTGCTGCAGCGCAGCCTGGAACTGGGCGCCGACATCGTCGTCTACTCCGGCACCAAGCACATCGACGGTCAGGGCCGCGTGCTCGGCGGGGCGATCCTCGGGCCGAAGGACTACATCGAGGGTCCCGTCCAGAACCTCATGCGCCACACCGGGCCGGCACTGAGCCCGTTCAACGCGTGGACGCTCCTCAAGGGGCTCGAGACGATGCCGATCCGCGTGCGGCACTCCGTCGGCTCGGCACTGGAGATCGCCCAGTTCCTCGAGGGGCACTCCGCCGTCGACTGGGTCAAGTACCCGTACCTCGAGTCGCACCCCCAGTACGACCTCGCCAAGCGGCAGATGAGCGGCGGCGGCACCGTCGTCACCTTCGCGCTGAACGCGTCCGAGAGCGAAGCGAAGAAGCGGGCATTCGAACTCCTCGACGGCCTGCGACTGGTCAACATCTCCAACAACCTCGGCGACTCCAAGTCCCTCATCACGCATCCCGCCACCACCACCCACCGGGCGATGGGGCCGGAAGGTCGTGCGGCAGTGGGCATCACCGACGGCGTCGTCCGGCTGTCCGTCGGACTCGAAGACACCGCCGACCTCCTCACTGACCTGGAGCAGGCACTGGGTTAGGCGCTTCGCGCCCGTGCGCCTTTCTGGTTGTTCCCGCAACCACAAAGGCGCACGAGCCCGGAGGGCCTAGAGGTCGAGGCTCGTGGTCTGCGCGACCGCGTGAAGGCGCTCGACGGTAGTCGCATCCTGGGTTTCGTACCGGCGTGCGCACTCGACGAGTGTCGCCGACATCTCGGCCAGGGTGCGCTGCAACGACTCCCGCCTGCCGTCCAGATAGGATGTGAACCGGTCGAACCCGGCGCCGGCCGCCTCCGGCCACGCCGCCCTCGAATCGGCGACGGCCGCGTCGATGGGGTTCAGCCGTGAGAGTGCATCGTCGAACAGGGCGTCGAGCTGACCGGCCGCCGCCTGTAGGGCACCGGTGTCGACGTGGGTGGAACCGCTCATTTTCGATCCTTCGTGTCGGTCGAGACGAGATCGGACTCCCGCGGACGCGATCGATCCGCTAGGGTACGGGCATTATGCATCCTGGGGGGGATCGTGAATCTGAGGGACATAGCCCAGTGGGACGTCCGCGCGCTGCAGGCCGTGCAACGGTCGCTGTCCGAGCGGGCGGCGACCATCGCGTTCGTGAAGGACGGTCTCGCGGACATCGGCCGGTTACCGACATGGCAGGACGACGCCGCGGACGCCGCACGTCGGCGGTTCCGGACCGCCGCCGATGATCTGAGCAGTGAGGCGGCTGCGGTCGCCGTCGTCGAATCGTTGGCCCGCGAGTTGTTCGACGCGGTCACGCACCTGCAGACCGAACTCGACGGCGTCCGGGACACTGCTGTCGCCCACGGTATGGCCCTGTCGGACAACGGTGACGTTGCGGACGCGGTCGACATCCCGGACGCGGTTTCGCGCGAGGAACTTCGCGCAGAACTGCGTGCCGCGGCCCGGGCGTTGATCCTGCAGGCGGAAGACCTCGTCGCGGACGCGGCGGCCGTCCTGACCCGGGCCGCGGACGGCGCTGCCGGACCCGGTGAGGTGGGTCGCGCACTGTCCGCCCCGGCCCCACCACCGGATGGTTCCCCGCTCGCCAACCGCGAGTACTGGGACGCCCTGCCCGCAGCCCAGCGGCGGGAGGTGATCGAGCGGCATCCCGACTGGGTGTGCAATCGCGACGGCATTCCGTCCGCGGTGCGGCACGAGGCGAACGTGAGCCGATTCGCCGACGAGCGGTCGCGGTGGGAGCTGGAACGGGACCGTCTCCGGGAGAGGCTGGACCACAACGTGTTCGGCGGCGTCTTCACCGACGACGATGCGCGGCTGTGGTACGCCGAGCAGAAGCTGCGCGACCTCGACGACCTCGAGTCGCTCGTCCGCGACCATCCGGACGGCAGGCTGATGCTGCTGGACCTGCGGTCGGGTGAACGGACGATGGCCGCGTTCGCGCTCGGCGACCCGGACACCGCCGATCACATCTCCGTCACCACCCCGGGTATCGACACCACTGTCGGCTCCCTCGCCGGAATGACCGACGAGGCGTCGGCGCTGAAGGCGGAAATCGAACGGCAGCTGGACCTTTCCGGCCGAACCGACGAGACGGTGTCGACGATCGCGTGGCTCGGGTATCAGCCGCCGACCACCACCGGTCCGGGCAATTACGACGTCCCGTTCCTCGACCAGAACGTCGGGCGCGGATGGCTCCTCGACGCGTGGCAGTCCGACCGCGCGACCGCGGGAGCCCCGAAGCTTGCCTCGTTCTACGAGGGCCTCGACGTCGCCTCGCAGACGCCGGATCCGCACATCACCGCCCTCGGGCATTCGTATGGTTCGTACACCCAGGGCCTGGCCCTGCAGGACGCGGGACCGCGGCAGCCTGTGGACGACGCCGTGTTCTACGGTTCGCCCGGCTTCGATGCGAACGACGAATCGGACCTCGGACTGGCACCCGGCCACGGATTCGTGATGCGCGCGCACGACGACCCGATCACCCTGGCGGACGGGTTCGGCCGGCTCGGACCGGATCCGGTGCAGACCGACCTCGAGCAACTGTCGGTGCGTGAGGCGACGACCCCCGACGGCGTCCGGCGGGAAGATGCCAACGGGCACAGCGAGTATCCACGGCCGAGCAGCAACGGTGAACTACGGGCGTCCGGCTACAACATGGCCGTGATCGCGGCGGGTCTGCCGGAGCTGGCGCTCCGGTGACGATCCGGTGGGTGACGAGAACGTTCGCCGTGATCGGCGCGGCGATCCTGACGAGCGGATGTGGTGGCGTGACGGACAACCCGTACAACTTCGGCGACGAGGAGATCGCGGCGGCGGCCGAGAGCCTGACCGGCAGGCCGACGCTCGCCGTCACCGAGAGACAGGTCACCGATGCGTTGGTGCGGATCAGCGAAGCCGTCGGCGCGATCGCTCCGGACGTCCGGTGGCGTTGGCATCGTGAACGCAGCCAGGGCGGCGGATGCCCCGGACCGTATGCGTACACGGAAGGGCAGTCCGTCACCACGCGAGTGCTACTGTCCGACAATCCGATCCGCGACGCCGACTGGCCGGCAGTGCTGGCGGCGGCCCGCGCGGTCGCCACCGACGCCGGGATGGATCGCCTCGACGTCCACGTCGACGAGCCCGGACGTCACGATGTGACGTTCGCCGGCGAAGACGGAAACCGGATCACGTTCGGGACGTACAAGGCAGCCGCTCTCAGGGGCATCACCGGCTGTCGCCACCCGTGAGTACTTGTTAACGTCCGGCGGTTAATAAGTACTCACGGGTGCCGGAGGCATCGACGATCCACAGCTCATCGGTTCCCTCCCGCCATTGCAGGGTGTCGTCCGCACCGACCGTGGTCCGTGCGACCTCGGCGCCGGAAGAATCCGTCACGACCGCCATTGGTCCCGCCGCGGTCTGCACCACCTGCGCCGAATACGTCCCCGAAAACACCGCCGGCGTCACCGCCTCTTCCGCCGGTTCCGGTTCCGGCTCCGGGGCAGGGGTCGTGGTCGTGGTTGTCGGTTCGGGAGCCGACTCGGTGGTGGTGACGTCGGTGGTAGTGACGTCCGTTGTCGTGACCGCCGCGGTGGTGGTCGTCACCGGTGCCGAGGCGCTGGTCACCGTCGTCGTCGGCGCCACGCTGCTCGTCGTCGGCGCCACGCTGCTCGTCGTCGATGCCACGCTGCTCGTCGGTGCCGCACTGCTAGTCGGCGCCGCCGCCCGTGCGGCGACCTGCTGGATCGGTGCACCGCAGCTGACGCCGCTCAGTCCGCTGAGGATGCCGACGGTGAGTCCGTACGACACATAGTTCGTGGACACGGCCGAGCCGTTCACCGTGTAGATCTGGGCGACGAGGTTGGCGCCGCCCAGCTGGCTGAGGTCGAGCAGTCCGTACGACACGGTTGCGGTTCCGCCGGTGACGTTCTGCCTGTTGGTCACCGCCATGGTGCCGGCGTCCCGGACGATGACGCGGTAGGTGTAGGGCGCGACCGCCGTCCAGCTCAGTTTGGCCGAGTTCGCGATGATGTTGAGGATGCCCTGCGTCTCGCAGCTCAACCCCGACGGCGCCGGCAGCGACGGATCGGGATAGGTGTCCTGTGTTCCGTTGCAGGCGAGGGCTTTCGTAGATGCGGCCTGGTTGAGGGTGAAGCCTCGCCACGTGGAGGACACGGCGCCGCTGGACGGCAGCAGTGTGTGCACCCCGGCGACGTACTGCATCGCCGAGGTGAACGTGGCGAGGGCGGACCCGTCCACGGTGACCGACACCGTGTCCCCGGCGCTGGGGGAGGCGGGAACGACGGTCCACGAGGATCGCTCCACTCCGCTGCCGTCGCGCAGGATCACCTTGTACTGGTACGGCGCGCCCAGATGCTTCCACGCGAGGGTGGCGCGTGCCGGTGCCGGGGTCGGGACGTTGGTGCAGGTGACGTACGAGCTTCCGCTGACCACCTGGTTGATGCGGGGCACGAACTCCGCCCGCGAGGTGAACGGGCCGCTCGTCGCCGTGGCGGAGTCGGTGTAGGTGGCGCCGGTCCCGGGAACCAGGAGGAGCCCGAGGACCGTGAAGAGAGCCAGCCCGGTGATCCACGAGGTGGTGGATCGCCGGAGGACGGGGCGCCGCGCGTGCTGGACGGCGTGTTTCGGCGCCTCGCCAGCTCCGGTCCGCGGACCGCAGGTGCCACCGCCGGGCCGGATCGCGGTGACGACGAGAACGCCCGCGAGGAGGACGCCGAGCAGCACCGCGGCCGGCGTGGACAGCCACGCCGCGACGTAGCCGAGCCCGTCGACGTGTGCGAACACCCGTTCCGCCGACGTGACGGAATACGGCGCCGCGTCGGGTTGCTCGTTGGCGTCGCCCTGCATCCGCAGGACCGCGGTGTCGCCCACGACCGAGTCGATGCCGACGACACGGTGCGTGATTCGACTGCCCTGCCCGTCGGGCACGCTGATCACGTCGCCGACTCCGATAGCGGTGGCGGGCACCGAATCGGCGAGGGCGAGGGCGCCGGAACCGATGGTCGGCTCCATCGAGCCGGAACGGAAGATCAGCGGCGTTACGCCGAAGAACAGCGAGGCCGCGGTCGCCAAAATGCAGACGAGTCCGGCGACGGCACCGACTGTCAACGCGCACTCCCGGATCAGATGTCCGGGCGTGCGCCGGGGGGTGGTCATGGTCGGCTCACCCCGCCGTCGCGGAGAACGTGAAGGTGGCGGAACCGACGCTCTGGCTCTGCACCGCAACGGGCGCGGTGGGCGCGAGCGCGGCGACGAAGCACAGGTTCTGGGCGCCGTTGAGCCCAGCGACCGTCTGCGGTGCGGTGATCACGGGGGCGGGGCCGCCGGCCGCCAGCGCCGACTGTCCGAGGAGTGCACCACCCGAACAAGTTCCGGTCCGCATGCCGTTGCCGGTGGCGTTGCCTGCCGATCCGCCGTTGTAGACGGACACCGTCAGCTGGGACGCCAGCGCCGGGCTGCCCGCCGGGGTGGTGGCCGACATCGTGTACTTCAACGCGGCGGTTCCCACGTTGTTGACGACGAGCGGCTGAGCGACGCTCTCCCCGGGCAGCATGTTCGCGAGAGCGAGGGTACCGAACGTGTAGGAGTCGACGGCGTTGGCCCGGATGTCGATCGTCCCGGTGGTGAACGTGCCCGACGTCGCGGTCGCGTCGTCGCTCCACACCGCCAGGGTGCCCACAGCGCCGAGCCCCAGCAGGATGCCGAGCGAGAGAACCGCCCGCACGCGGACGCTGACGGACGGGAGACTATGCGTCATCGCGGACTTTCTCCCGGCGACCGTCGCGGACCCCGCTGAGGAACATGTAGGCGGCGTAGCCGAACAACCCGGTCACCACGGCGCCCAGGATCCAGGTGCGCTGCTGACCGGTGAGCCAGCTGTTGACGTGCCCGAGGTAGGGGACGGAGTACCACACCCGTCCTCGGATCTGTTCGCCCCGAACGGGTTTCTCGTCCGGCGTGCGGTTGGCGTCGCCCTGCGTGAGGAAGGTGCGCTCGCCGATCGTGTTCTGCTCGACCGCGACGATGCGGTGCGTGACGACGGCGGGCCGTCCGGACTCGATCTGGTAGGTGATCGCCGTTCCGACCCCGAGTGTGCCGGGGTCGGCAGGTGTGACGACCAGCAGTGTCCCCGGCGGATACGTGGGGGTCATGGAGCCGGTCAGCACCGTGAATCGCTGAGCGCCCGCGACCATCGGGATCAGGATCGTCACGACGAGGATCGCGCACATCGTGAGCAGGAGAACCCAGCTCGCGATGGTGCGCACCCACCAGAGGGGTCCGGTGTGGTCGGTGCCGGGAGGAGTGGTCGTGGTGTCCATCAGGAGTTCGCCGTGAAGTGGAAGGTGACGGTGGAGGATTGGGCGACGTCGAATCCGTCGGCGAGGCTGCCGACCGTCGCTCTAAGGCACCACGTCGACTTCGCTCCCGGTGCGAGTGCGGGCGCCCATCCGGTGGTAGGCGCTGCGGCGCCGTTCATGGCGCCGTCGTAGATCAGGGCCCCGCCGGTGGGCGCCCCCGTCGACGGACAGGACGCAGGGTTCAACCACACGGCAAGTCGCAACGGGACGTTCGTGGTCGTCGTGGTCTGAGACACGGAATCCAATCGGTAGTTCATGTCCACCGAGCCCGCATTGGCGACGGTGAGGGGTTGCTGCACCGCCGCGTTCTGCGTGAGATTCGTTCCGCCGAACGCGCTCAGCTTGTAAGCCGCGGACTGGGAACTCGCGTCACCGACGGCAAGCGCGAGGGTGCCGGATCGGATGGTGGCGTTGCTGATCGGTGTGCTGTCGTGCCACACGGCGCCGGTCTGCTGTGCGGAGACGAGAATCAGCACCCCGACCGACGCCGTGGCGAGTGCCCACCAGCGAAGACGTGTCATCGACGGTGACGGTTCTACCGCGTGTTCTGCTGCAGGACGAGTTTCATCGCCGACAGGTTGACGGCGGAATTCTGCGCTTCGCCGCCGTTGCCGACGCCGTCGCCGGTCGCGTTCTGGAAGTGCAGACGGACCTTCACCTGGATGGCGGCGTTGTCGTCGGCCGAGGTGATGGTGTTCGCGGCGATCGGGGCGCCCCCGACCGTGGCCGTCACGGTCTTGTCGAGACGGGCTATCAGTGCGGCGTCGCCACTGATGGTCGACGTGTCGGCGGTCAGGGTGGCCTGCAGGTTGTCGCCCGACGCGGTGATGGTGGAATCGCAGGTGTATTCGAGGGTGTCGCCGGGGACCAGCAGGAACTGGGTGATGTCGGCGATCGGTCCACCGGTGGTGGCGTCGGGGCTGACATCCGACCATCCGGCGCCGCCCGCCGCGCAGTCGTCCAGCGCGAGGGTGCCCGACTGGATCTCGGCGTTGCCGCCGATGTCCGTCTCGTCGTGCCAGTACGCGAGGCTGCCTGCCCCGCCGAGAAGGAGGAGTGCGCCTGCGCCTGCGGCGAGCGCAGCTTTGGTCTGCTTGTTCATGGCGTGTCATTTCTGGGGGCGGGGAAAGGAGGTGGCACATCTCGATGCCGTACCAACTATCCCGGCCGGTCGGTTTCTTGTTACCTCCTCGAATGTATTGTTGCCATCTCGCGATCTTCGGAACGCCGAAGAATTATTCGGCGGCCCGAAGGCTGCAGGCACCCGAGGTCTCGGTAACTGGATCAATCCAATTGTGCATGTGTACCAGGGAATTGAACCGTCAGCTGTGTGCGCGGTCGAACGGATCCGACGTGCGGCCGACCAGGTCGGCGACCGATTTGAGCACCGCAGTGGGGCGGTAGGGGAACAGTTCCACCGAATCCCGCGTCGAGATTCCGGTGAGGACGAGGATGGTCTGCAGCCCGGCCTCGAGTCCGCAGACGATGTCGGTGTCCATGCGGTCACCGATCATCAGCGTGTTCGCGGAATGTGCGCCGATGGCTCGCAGGGCCGAGCGCATCATCAGCGCGTTCGGCTTGCCCACGTAGTACGGGTCGCGGCCGGTGGCCCTGCTGATCAGTGCCGCAACGGATCCCGTGGCCGGAAGGGAACCCTCGCGCGACGGTCCGGTGGGGTCCGGGTTGGTGGCGATGAAACGAGCGCCTTTCTCCACCAAACGAATTGCGGTGGTGATGGCCTCGAATGAGTAGGTGCGGGTTTCGCCGAGGACCACGTAGTCGGGATCGTTCTCGGTGAGGACGTATCCGATGTCGTGCAGTGCGGTGGTGAGCCCGGATTCGCCGACGACGTAGGCGCTGCCGCCGGGGCGCTGGTTCGCCAGGAACGTCGCGGTGGCCAGGGCGGACGTCCAGATCGATTCCTCGGGAATGTCGAGGCCGGTGCGGAGCAGCCGGGCGCGGAGATCGCGCGGTGTCCTGATGGAATTGTTGGTCAGGACGATGAACGGGGTTCCGGACTCCCGGAGTTCGGCCAGGAACAGGTCGGCGCCGGGGACCAGATGCTCTTCGTGGACGAGAACGCCGTCCATGTCCATGAGATAGGTCCAGCCCGGGTGCTCTACTTCGTTGCTCACCGACTCAGTATGGGGGAGCGGGAGGGTGCATGCGCGACTATGCGAGCAGCCGGAACAGGCCGATGAGACCGACGACGACGATGGTTCCCCGCAGTGCGGTGGGGGACAGGCGGCGGCCGTAGCGGGCGCCGAGGACGCCGCCGATCAGCGAGCCCACCGCGATGAGGCCGGCGGCTGCCCAGCTGATCCGGTCGAAGGCCACGAGGGTGTAGGCGGTCGCGGCGACGACGTTGACGATGAGCGACAGCAGATTCTTCGCGCCGTTCATCCGTTGCAGGCTCTCCGGCAGGATCGCGCCCATCACGCCCATCAGCAGAATGCCCTGCGCAGCGGTGAAGTATCCGCCGTACACGCCGACGGCGAACGTGCCGACGGTCAGCAGGGTGAGCCGCGTCGTGCTCAGGCCGGCCTCGTGGCTGCCGCGCTGCTTCGCCCAGGCCTGGATCCTCGGCTGCAGCACCACCAGGATCAGGGCGAGGATCAGCAGTACCGGGACGACGAGTTCGAACACCGTTTCGGGGAGGTGCAGCAACAGCCACGAGCCGAGAACCGCACCGCACAGAGACGCCGGGATCTGCCACCGCAGCCGCGGTCCCTGCCCGGCCAGCTCCCGCCGGTACCCCCACGTGCCGGACACGCCACCGGCGACCAGGCCGATCGCGTTCGACATCGTGGCGGTCACCGGAGGGAACCCGAAAGCCACCAGGGTGGGGAAGGTGATGAGCGTGCCGCTGCCGACGATGGCGTTGATCGCTCCCGCGCCGACGCCGGCAACCAGGATCGCGATGACTTCGAGTGGTGTCACCGAGGCGACGTTACAAGGGCCTCGGACCGCCCGGCAGCCGGGTCAGGCGACGGTGCCGATACGCGACTGCCCGTCCCATCCAACCGCATCCCCGGCCACTTGTCAGCACTTCTGCGCACGGTGATTCTTGCGTTCGCTCGGCACCATTTCCCCTGTGGTGCAGGGAAATACCCCGTGTTGACGACCTCCGGGAATGCAGCTAGTGTTCGCTTCAACCATCCAGAGCGACCGAGAGACCTGGCTCGTTGACGTCGCAGCAACCCTTCCGAATCATTCGGGTGCGGGTGCTACCGCCAGGATCGATGGAAGGCAGCACATGAACTACCCCGCGCGCCCCGCGTGGCGCAGACGGCACATCGACCTGTGCCGTACCACCTCCTGCCACTGTTGACGAGGTCTCACAGCACGCTCACCGGGTAAAACGCCAGGTGAGCGCCTGATGCGCGCCCGCATCCCGTGGAAGACGCGCCCTCCTCCCCATCCCGTTTCCAGGTGAAAGGCCGCCTCCGTGATGTCTGTTCCCAGTGGTGAGCGAGCGTGAGCGCCCCCGTCCGGGCGCGTTCGGCCGCGCCCCTCGATTCCGAACCCTTCGGCGCCGGTGACCGCGCCGGGGACGCCGCGCTCGAGGTCGCGCGGCGGTGGCACCCGTGGCGGTGGGTGGTCAGCGCCGCCGTGCTGGTGCTGCTCGCCCAGTTCGTCCACGGCCTCGCCACCAACCCGGGGTGGGACTGGGCGACGTTCGCCAAGTACTTCACCGCCGGGTCCGTGCTGCAGGCGCTGTGGATGACGGTGAAGCTGACCCTGTGGGGGACGGTCCTCGGATTCGCGCTCGGTGTGGTGCTGGCGGTCGGCCGCCTGTCGCACAACCCGGTGCTGCAGGTGATCGCCTGGGTGTACATCTGGGCGTTCCGGTCGATCCCGCTGATCGTGCAACTCCTGTTCTGGTTCAACATCACGTACCTGTATCAGACTCTGTCGCTGGGTATTCCGTTCGGACCGGGCTTCTTCACGTTCGAGGTCAACGGCGTCATCAGCGGCTTCACCGCCGCCGTCATCGGTCTGGCGCTGCACCAGGCCGCGTACTCCGCCGAGATCATCCGCTCCGGCATCATCTCGGTGGACCACGGGCAGATCGAGGCGGCGCAGTCACTGGGCATTCCGCGTCGTCGCCAGTTCTTCAAGATCGTTCTGCCCCAGGCGATGCGCGGTATCCTGCCGAACGCCGCAAACGAGGTGATCAGCCTGTTCAAGGGCACGTCGATCGTGTCGACCATGGCGATCGCGGAACTGTTCTACCAGGTTCAGGTGATCTTCGGCCGCAACGGTCGCGTCGTGCCCCTGCTGATGGTCGCGACCATCTGGTACATCATCCTGACCACGCTGTTGTCGATCGGTCAGTACTACGTCGAGCGGCACTACGCGCGCGGATCGGCTCGGGCGCTGCCCCCGACTCCGTGGCAGAAGGTCACCCGGAAATTCGCCGAGATCCGCGACGCCGGCGTCTCCGTACCGAGAGGGGCCACGAAATGACCACCGACATCCAGCAGGCGGAGTTCGCGGTGGAGGTCCGCGGAGTCCACAAGTCCTTCGGCGCACTCGACGTCCTCCAGGGTGTGGACCTGCTGGTCCGCAAGGGTGAGGTGACGGTGATCCTGGGCCCGTCGGGTTCCGGCAAGTCCACGCTGCTGCGCACGCTCAACCACCTGGAGAAGGTCGACCGGGGCACCATCCGGATCGACGGCGACCTCATCGGCTACCGGCGCAAGGGCAACAAGCTCCACGAACTGCGGGAACGCGACATCCTGAGGCAGCGGTCCCGGATCGGATTCGTGTTCCAGAACTTCAACCTGTTCCCCCACCTCACGGTGCTGGAGAACGTGGTCGAGGCACCGGTGTCGGCGCAGGGCCGCGACCGGGCCGAGGTCGAGGCCGAGGCGATCGCACTGCTGGAACGGGTCGGCGTGGGTGACAAGGCCCACGAGTACCCGCGGCAACTGTCCGGCGGCCAGCAGCAGCGGGTCGCGATCGCCCGGGCTCTCGCGTTGCGCCCGGCCGTGATCCTGTTCGACGAGCCCACGTCGGCGCTCGACCCCGAACTGGTCGGTGAGGTCCTCGCCGTCATCAAACAACTGGCACGCGACGGCGCCACCCTCGTCATCGTCACCCACGAGGTGGGTTTCGCGCGGGAGGTCGCCGACACGGCCGTCTTCATGGACGGCGGCGTCGTCGTGGAGCAGGGCCCGCCCGCGCAGGTCATCGACGACCCGCAGCACGACCGCACCAAAGCCTTCCTCTCCCGAGTTCTCTGACCTCCACACTCCGGTGTGGATCCCCGAAAGGCATACATGTCCACCGCACGGTTCCGTAAGAAGATTCTGGCCTCGGCCGTCACCACCGTCGCTCTCCTCGCCGCCGCGTGCGGTGGCGGCGACGTCGAGGACGAGGGGGCGGGGCCGACCTCCGCCGCCGGCTACAACCTCACCGCGGATCAGAATCGCGTCACCACCGACGAGGTCGAGTCGATCGCCGCGAAGGTTCCCCAGCAGATCCGCGACCGCGGCACGCTCATCGTGACGGGCAGCGCCGGTTCTGCTCCGCCGCTGCGTTTCTACGCCGACGACGACAAGACGCTCATCGGCTCGGAGACCGACTTCGCATACCTGATCGGCGACGTTCTCGGTCTGAAGGTCGACCTCCAGGCGGCGGACTGGGCGCAGAACTTCGTCCGGATCGATTCGGGGGAGGCCGACGCGTTCATCTCCAACGTCACCGTCACCGAGGAGCGGAAGGAGAAGTACGACTTCTCGACGTACCGCCTCGACACGGTCGCGTTCGAGACGAAGAAGGACAGCGGAATCCAGATCAAGGAACCCAAGGACGTCGCGGGCCTGAAGATCGCGGTCTCCTCCGGCACCAATCAGGAAGCGCTGCTGGTGAAGTGGAGCGAGCAGAACGTCGCGGCCGGCCTCGAACCCACCGACATCACCTATTACCAGAACGCCACCGACTACTACCTGCCCCTCGCGTCGGGCCGCATCGATGCCTACTTCGGGCCCAACCCGTCGTCGTCGTTCCACGTGGCACAGGCCGGGGAGACCGAGATCGCCGGAACGTTCTCGGGCGCGGGCGACGCGCTCCAGGGTGAGATCGCCGTGCTCACCAAGAAGGACAACGGGCTGATCACCGCAGTCAACGAGGCCATCAACCACGTCATCGAGAACGGCATGTACGCAGAGGTTCTCGACCGTTGGAACATCGCGAACGAGGCCGTGAACACGTCGGTCGTCAACCCGCCCGGGCTCCCGAAGACCAGCTGACAAGGAGGAACCGTGAGCGAGAGGACCGACCCCGTGCAGACCGTGTTCGTCGATCAGACCGATCCACTGGCCGCGCCGCTGCTCGAAGAACTGGCGACCGAATACAGCACTCGGTACGGGCGCTCCCGGGACCAGATGTACGAGGACCTCAGCACGTATCCGGCGGAGGAGTTCGCCGCGCCGGGTGGCGCGCTGCTCGTCGTGGTCGAGGACGGGACGTCGGTGGCGGGCGGGGCCTTCCGCCGCTACGACGACACGACCGCGGAACTCAAGCGGATCTGGACCTCGTCCTCGCACCGCAGACGCGGACTCGGGCGCATCGTGCTGCGGGAACTCGAGGCGGAGATCGTCCGGGCCGGTTACTCACGCATCTTCCTCACCACCGGGCCGCGGCAGCCCGAGGCGGTGGCCCTGTACCTGGCCGCGGGGTACACGGCACTGTTCGATCGTTCCCTCCCACCGCAGGACATCGGAATCCACGGATTCGAGAAGCTCCTGCACACCGCCCTGCCTTCCGATTGCGCCGCAAAGGAGTACGAGTCCGTATGAAGTTTCTGCTGATGAGCCTGATCACTCACCAACCGGACCCGGTGACCGGGGAGAAGATCGGCACCGCGGCCAGGCTGCGGGAGGTCGTGGACTCTGCCGTCCTCGCCGAGCAACTGGGGTACGACGGTTTCGCGGTGGGCGAGCGCCACGAACATCCCTTCCTGTCCTCGTCACCGCCCGTGGTGCTCGGCGCCATCGCGGCGCGGACCAGCACCCTGCAGTTGTGGACCGCGGTGACCACGCTGAGCCTGCTCGACCCGGTCCGTGCGTTCGAGGACTACTCGACGCTCGACAACCTGTCGGGTGGCCGGCTGCAGCTCATCATCGGCAAGGGGAACGGCACCGCGCAGGCACAGCTGTTCCACGTCACACCGGACGACCAGTGGGACCGCAACCGCGAAGGGTACGAGCTGTTCCGGCAGTTGTGGGAGAGCGAGGACGTCACCTGGGAAGGCGCGTTCCGGCCGTCGCTCGAGCACGCCGTCGTCCTGCCACGGCCGCTGCAGCCGCGGATCCGGATCTGGCACGGCAGTGCGACGAGCAAGGAGTCGGTGGATCTCGCGGCCCGCTACGGGGATCCGATCTTCTCCGCGAACGTGACGTACCCCATCGACTCCTACGCCGAACTCGTCCGGCACTACCGGGAACGGTGGGCCCATTACGGTCACGATCCCGCCGGCGCCCTCGTCGGCGCCGGGACCGCCGGGTTCTACGTGACACCGAACTCGCAGGATGCGCTCGACGTGTGGCGCCCGATTCACGCTGCCCGGCTCGACTTCGCCCGCCGGGCAGGGCTTCCGGTGGTGTTCGAGACCCTCGAGGACTTCGTCGACCGCAGTTCCGCGTTGATCGGCAGCCCGCAGCAGGTGATCGACAAGGTGCAGCGCTATCACGAGCAGTTCGGCCACGAGGTGATCCACCTGAGCGCCGACCGCGTCGGCAGCGACAAGCAGCACCGCGAGAGCCTCGAGCTGTTCCAGGCCGAGGTGGCGCCCGCGCTGCGCGAGACCATTCCGAGCCGCCCCCTCGCGGCCGACACAGAGGAGCGACAGGCATGAGCCTGCATCTGGGCATCGAACTCGACGGCGAGGGAACGCATCCCGAGGCGTGGCGGCGCGCCGCGCACACACCCGACCGGTTGCTGACCGGCCGAACGGTGGCGGACCGGGTCGCGGCGGCGGAGAACGCCGGTTTCACCTTCGCGTCCTTCGACGATTCGCTGCTGCCACCCGGCGCCGACGGGGGCCCCGCCGGCCGGATCGACGCCGTGAACCGCGCCGCGTTCGTGGCCGCGACCACCAGCACGATCGGCCTCGTACCGGTGGTCGGCACGACCTACGCCGAGCCGTTTCACACGTCGTCCCAGCTCGCGACGCTCGACTACGCGTCGCGGGGCCGCGGCGGCTGGATCGCAGCACGCGACACCGACCAGCGGGTCGCGGGGGCACTGGGCCGGACCGAGGTCACCGCACCCGCCGACGTCGCGCGGGAGGAGCGGGACGCGATCGCCGTGGTCCGGGACCTGTGGGATTCCTGGGAGGACGACGCGGTGATCCGCGACTATGCCACCGGCCGTTTCGTCGACCGCGACCGGCTGCACTACATCGACTTCCAGGGTGATGCCTACTCGGTGAAGGGTCCGGCGATCGTCCCGCGACCGCCGCAGGGGCAACTGGTGGTGTTCGGATTCGACGGGCAGACCGATCCGTCCGAGGTCGACGTGGTGCTGGTGTCCGGGGCGACAGCCGGTGACATAGCCGACGAGGCCGCACGGGCGAAGGACTCCGGGGCGACGTTGGTGTTCGCCGAACTCGACGTGGCGCTCGGCGCAGCCACTCCCGCCCCCTCGAGCGGGCGGCTCTCGTTCGCGGGCGAGGCCACCGGACTGGTGGATCTGCTGCGCGCACTGGATTCGCACGTCGACGGTGTGCGCCTGCATCCCGCCGTCGTCGACGAGGACCTTCCGGTGCTGGCGCGGTACGTGATCCCGGCACTCCTGCGCGCCGGTGTCGCCCACCGCCCCGTCCCCG
The DNA here is from genome assembly GCF_017068395.1 of Rhodococcus pseudokoreensis. Taxonomy (NCBI): domain Bacteria; kingdom Bacillati; phylum Actinomycetota; class Actinomycetes; order Mycobacteriales; family Nocardiaceae; genus Rhodococcus; species Rhodococcus pseudokoreensis. Next base: position 6,367,627 of record NZ_CP070619.1, read on the forward strand.
GTTCGACCCTGCGCAGCACGCTCGGCCTCGACCGTCCCGTCAACCGATTCCGGGCCGAGCGCCTCGAAGAATCCTCTCGCTGAAAGGTTGTGGAGATCATGACCGACAACTCGTACGCCCGACCCGGTGCCCAGGTGCATTTCGGTGTCTTCTTCCACGGCGTCAACCACACGACGATCTGGTCCGATCCGACCAGCGGATCGCAGATCGACTTCGAAACGTTCCGGCGGGTGGCACACACCGCCGAGCGGGGCCTGTTCGACGCCTTCTTCCTGGGTGAGGGCCTGCGCCTGCGCGAACAGGAAGGCAAGATCCTCGATCTCGACATCGTGGGCAGGCCGGACGCGATCACCCAACTCGCGGCGCTGGCAGGTATCACCCGGAACATCGGGCTGGTGGCCACCCAGAACACCACCTACAACGAACCGGCCGACCTCGTCCGGCGGCTGTCCGGGCTGGACCTGCTGTCCGGCGGCCGCGCCGGCTGGAACGCCGTCACCACGGACAACGCGTGGACCGGCGAGAACTTCCGGCGCGGCGGCTTCCTCGATCACGCCGACAGGTACGAGCGGGCCGGGCAGTTCCTCGACACGGCCCGGGCGATCTGGGACGGGTGGGCCGACGACGCCGTCGCGACCAGCACCGAGGCGCCGTCCTGGGCGACCGCGGGCAGTGTGCAGGACGTGTCGCGGCGCACGTCGCAGTTCGACGTCACGATCACCCCCACCCTGCCGCGCAGCGCCCAGGGCCATCCCGTCATCTTCCAGGCCGGCGACTCACCGGCAGGCCGGGACTTCGCGGCCGCGCACGCCGACGTGATCTTCTCCCGGCACGGAACCCATTTCGACGAGGCTTTCGCCTTCGCCGAGGACATCAGAGCCAGGCTGCGCCGCGCAGGACGCCCCGAGGACGACGTCAAGATTCTCCCGGGTACCCAGATCGTGCTCGCGGAGAACGCGTCCGAGGTGGAGGACAAGGTCCGCTGGGTCCTCGAAGGCCAATACACGGGCCAGACGGCGCTGTCGCTGGTCGGGCAGGTATGGGGTCGTGATCTGTCCGATCGCGACCCGGACGGTCCACTGCCCGAATTCGATCCGGTGCCCGCGCCGATCTCCGGCACCCGCGGGGCCGCGCGCGACGGAAAGGATCCGCTCGCCATCGCCCGCGAGTGGCGCGCCCTGGCGGAGGCGCAGAACCTGTCGCTGCGGCAGGTCGCGATCGCGACGACCCAGCGGTCTGGATTCGCGGGCACCCCCGGGCAGGTCGCCGACGAACTCACCCGGTGGGTTCGCAGCGGTGCCACCGACGGATTCAACGTCTCACCGTATCTGGTGCCCACCGGACTCGACGAGATCGTCGACCTGCTCGTGCCCGAACTGCAGGAGCGCGGCTCGTACCGAACGGAATACGAAGGCTCCACCCTGCGTGAGCATCTCGGTCTCCGCCCGCCGCTGTCGCGACGGGAACTCCTGCCCCGGCAGGCAGTCGGGTAGCGGGGGGCCGTGTGGCGCGGCGACCGGCGATCTCTTACACTCGGTAACGACCATCCAGAGCGACCGAGAGACCTGGCTCGTTGACGTCGCAGCAACCCCCCGCCCTGCGGGTGCGGGTGCTACCGCCGGGATCGATGGAGGAACGATGTTGACCGAAGGCTTCGTGAGCGCCTGGGGGCGTTTGCACGTCGATCTCTGCCGGCTGTCCACCTCGATCTGTCACAGCTGACCTGACACCCCGGCACCTGCCCGGGGTTCCTGCTCTACACACCGCATCCGCGTCGGATCCGGTGTCCCTCACCTTTCTGTGCGCGTGAGCGCCGCCCACTCGACGGGCAGCGCGCACGGCACGTCTTCGAGATCACGGAGTTCTCGGTGCCATCAGTGCCTTTGTCCTCGTCCCACCGCGGCCGCATCGCCGCAGGTATCGGCGCCGCCGCCGTGCTGGCCACGGCGCTCACCGCGTGCGGCGGCGGTTCCAGCAGTTCCTCCGCGGACGCGGGCCCGCCGCAGCCCGGTGGCACCCTCCTCTACGGCCTGTCCCAGGCACCCACGTGCGCCGACCCCGCGCAGTCGGGCACCAACCAGACGATCTACGTGGCCCGTCAGGTGGTGGACTCGCTCACCGACCAGGACCCGGAGACGGGCGAACTGAAGCCGTGGCTGGCCGAGAGCTGGGACACCGACGCCGACGCGTCCTCCTTCACGTTCCACCTGAAGGAGGGGGTGACGTTCAGTGACGGAACACCTTTCACTGCGGAGTCGGTGAAGAAGAACCTCGACGCGATCGTGAACACCCTGACTGGGGCCAAGGCCGCACTGGGCGCCAGCTACCTCACCGGGTACACCGGCACCACCGTGATCGACCCGCAGACCGCACAGGTCGACTTCGCCGCACCCAACGCGCAGTTCCTCCAGGCGTCGTCCACCCCGCAGCTCGGCATCCTGTCCGACGCGTCCGTCGCGAAGTCCGCCGAAGAGCGGTGCACCGGCAACATCTCGGGTACCGGGCCGTTCACGTACGCCGACTACCAGCAGGACAGGTCGGTCACCCTCGCCAAGCGCGCCGGATACAACTGGGGCTCCGACGTGTTCGGCCACGAGGGCGAGGCCTACCTCGACACCATCGAGTTCACCGTCGTCCCCGAATCCGGTGTCCGCACCGGCAGCCTGTCTTCGGGACAGCTGGACGCGATCAGCGACGCGCTGCCGCAGGACGCCCCGCAGATCGAAGGTGCGGGCGGGCAGGTGCTCACCACGTCGAATCCCGGAACCCCGTTCGGCTTCCAGCCCAACGTGACCCGCGGACCGCTCGTCGACCCCGCCGTGCGCAGCGCGCTGGTCCCGGCGATCAACCGGCAGGAATTGGTCGACACCGTGCTCGGCCCCAACTTCAAGCCGGCCACCAGCACCCTGGCCAGCCGCACCCCGGGCTACGTGGCACTGCCGGACGTCACGTATGACCCCGAGAAGGCAAAGTCGATCCTGGATCAGGCGGGCTGGGTGCCCGGCGCCGACGGCATCCGCGAGAAGGGTGGTCAGAAGCTCGCCTTCCCCGTGCTGTTCAGCTCCGTGTTCGCCGGCAACCAGGCCATCCTGGAACTGGTGCAGCAGCAGCTCAGAGCGGTGGGAGTGGACCTGCAACTGGACCTCGTGTCGACCCCGGAAGCCACCGCCCGCCAGAATTCCAAGGATTTCGACGCCACCTACTACAACAGCACCCGCGCCGACGGCGACATCCTGCGCACCCAGTTCGGACTCGAAGGCCGCAACCTGAACAGCCGCGGCCCGATTCCCGCGCTCGACGACGTGCTGGCGAAGCAGCTCGCCACCACCGATCCCGCCGCGCGGAGCGCACTCGTCGCCGACGCCCAGCAGCAGGTGCTCGACAACGGCCTGTGGATCCCCACGGTGGAGTTGTCGCAGGCGATCGGTGCGGGCCCGAACGTGCAGGACCTGAAGTTCGAGGCCTCGGCCCGGCTCCAGTTCTTCGACACCTGGATCAGCGGACGCTGACGCATGATTCGCTACCTCGGACTCCGCGTGCTGCAGGCGATCGCCGTCCTGTGGGCGACGTTCACCGTGTCGTTCGCCGTGCTGTTCCTCCTGCCGTCCGACCCGGTGAGCATCGCCGTCGACTCGGCGTCCACCGGAACGACGGTCGACGCGGCCGCCGTCGCGGAACTGCAGGCGCGGTACGGGCTCGACCAGCCGGTGTGGGTGCAGTATTGGAACTCCCTGAGCCACGCCGTCCGCGGTGACTTCGGGTACTCGATCGCCACCGGGCAGTCGGTCACCGAGGCCATCGGCAACGCGGTGCCCAGCACACTCGCGCTGGCGTCCACGGCGCTGATTCTCGCCGTCGTGTTCGGGGCGGGGGTCGCGTTCCTCGCCACCTACACGCGGGTCCACTGGGTGCGGAACCTGCTGTTCTCCCTGCCCCCGCTCGGTGTCGCGGTGCCGACGTTCTGGGTGGGCCTGATTCTGCTGCAGCTGTTCTCGTTCCGGCTGAAGGCGTTCCCGGCGTTCGGCGACCAGGGGGTCGCGACGCTGGTGCTGCCCGCGGTCACACTCGCGCTCCCGACCGGGGCCGTGATCGCCCAGGTGCTCGCGGCGAGTCTGCAGACCACGTGGCGGCAGCCGTTCATCGAGGCCGCGCGGGCGAAGGGGGCGTCCCGCTGGCAGATCCAGACCCGGCACGCGCTGCGCCTGTCGAGTATTCCCGCGTTCACCATCGCCGGTGTGCTCGTGGGCAATCTGCTCGCCGGATCGGTCGTCGTCGAGACGGTGTTCTCCCGCGCCGGGGTGGGGCGGCTCACCCAGACTTCCGTGATGGCCCAGGACATTCCGGTGGTCCAGGGCATCGTGGTGCTGAGCTCCCTCGTCTACGTCCTCGTCAATCTCGCCGTCGATCTGCTCTACCCGCTGATCGACCCCCGGATCGTCGAGGGCAGGCGGAGTTCCGAGCAAAGCGACACCGTCGAGCAGGAGGAGGAGAAGGTTCATGTCTGACATCCTCACCAGAGAACTGATCGAGGAGGCCGAGGGTTTCGGCCCTCCGCCGGTCGAAACGCCTCCGACAGTCGTGCCCCGTCCGCACGGTCGCGGACGCCGCGTGGTGGCGTGGTGGCGTCGCAACCTCGTGCTCGTCGCCTCGGCGGCGGTGCTCCTCGGAGCGGTCGGATTCGCGGTGGCGCCGTCGGTGTTCGCCAGCGGTGACCCGCTGGTCGGGGTGCCCGCGCAGAAACTGCAGGCGCCGAGTGCCGCGCACTGGTTCGGCACCGACAACATCGGCCGCGACGTCTACACCCGGGTGGTGCACGGAGCCGGATTGTCGCTGACCGCAACGCTGCTGGCGGTGGGCATCGCCCTGGTGGCCGGCTCGCTGATCGGACTGCTGTCGGGCGCTCTCGGCGGCACACTGGACGCCGTCCTGATGCGGATCGTCGACGTCCTCCTGTCGATCCCCGCGCTGCTGCTCTCGCTGGCACTGGTGACCGCACTGGGATTCGGCACGGTCAACATCGCGATCGCGGTGGGCGTGTCGCTGATCGCGAACTTCGCCCGCGTGATGCGGTCGGAGGTGCTGCGGGTGCGGAGGTCGCTGTACGTCGAAGCCGCGTTCGCCTCGGGTGTCCGCTGGCACACGGTGCTGCGCCGCCACGTGCTGCGGAACTCCTACGCGCCCGTCGTCGCCCTGGCTGCGGTCGAGTTCGGCATGGCGGTCCTCGCGGTGTCTTCGCTGAGCTTCCTCGGATTCGGCGCTGTGCCGCCCACCCCGGAATGGGGTTCGTTGATCTCCGAGGGACGGAACTACCTCGCCACCGCGTGGTGGATGACAACCCTGCCCGGCCTGGTGATCGTGGCCGTCGTGCTGTCGGCGCACCGGCTCGGGCATGCACTGGAACAGAGGGAAGTGCGATGAGCGCCAACGACACTCCGCTTCTGCAGGTCTCCGGACTGCGGGTGGCGTACGGGAGCGCGAGCGAACCCGTCGTGGCCGTGAAGGGCGTCGACCTCACGGTCTCGCGCGGGGAAGTGGTGGCCGTGGTCGGCGAGTCCGGCTCCGGAAAATCCACCACGGCGCACGCCATCCTCGGACTGCTCAGCGGATCAGGGCGGGCCGTCGCCGGCACCGTCACGTTCGACGGTGAGCGTCTCGACACCAAGTCGGAACGCGAACTCGAACGGGTCCGCGGCGCCCGGATCGGCCTCGTTCCGCAGGACCCGACGACGTCGCTCAACCCCGTCCTGCGGGTCGGCGCCCAGGTGGCGGAGGTGCTCCGGATCCACGGTCTCGCCGACCGGCGGACCGCGGGCATCGAGGCGGCACGCATTCTCGCGGAGGCCGGGATCGACGAACCCGAGGTGCGGGCGCGGCAGTACCCGCAGGACCTGTCCGGCGGGCAACGGCAACGCGTCCTGATCGGGATCGCGCTGGCGTGCAGCCCCGAACTCGTGATCGCCGACGAACCGACCAGCGCCCTCGACGTCACCGTGCAGCGCCGGATCCTCGATCATCTCGACGCGCGGATCGCCGAATCCGGCACCGCGGTCCTGCTGATCACGCACGATCTGGGTGTCGCGGCCGACCGGGCCGACCGGATCGTGGTGATGAGCCAGGGCGAGGTGGTGGAAGCCGGCCCCACCCGTCAGATCCTCGAGAACCCACAGCACGAATACACCCGCACCCTCCTGGCCGCGGCGCCGAGCCTGTCGGTGGGACAGGAACGCACCCGCGGCGAGGAGGCGAACGGAGCCGGCCCCGACGTCCTGCTGCGCGTGTCCGGGGTGTCCAGGACGTTCCGGATCGACCGGCGCACGTCCATCGACGCCGTCCGGGACGTGTCGTTCGAGGTTCCCCGCGGGCGCACCCTGTCGCTGGTGGGGGAGTCCGGGTCGGGCAAGTCCACGGTGGCCCGGATCGCGATCCGGTTGGAGTCGCCCACCGCGGGCCGCGTCGAGTTCGACGGCCGGGACATCACCGCCCTGCGCGGCGGCGCGCTGCGGGCCCTGCGCCGACGGGTGCAGATCGTGTACCAGAACCCGTACGCCTCCCTCGATCCCAAACTGGCGATCGCCGACATCGTCGCGGAACCGCTCGGTGCGTTCGGGGTCGGAAGCAGGGCGGAGCGGGCCACGCGGGTGGCCGAACTGCTCGAACAGGTCGCGTTGCCGCGCACCTACCTCGAACGCCGGCCGGCCGAGCTGTCCGGCGGGCAACGACAGCGGGTCGCCATCGCCCGCGCGCTCGCTCTGCGCCCCGAACTCGTGGTCCTGGACGAACCGGTGTCGGCGCTGGACGTCTCGGTGCAGGCGCAGATCCTCGGACTGCTCGAGAACCTGCAACAGGACCTCGGGCTGAGTTACCTCTTCATCTCGCACGACCTCGCCGTGGTCCGGCAGATCAGCGACACGGTCGCGGTGATGCGGTCCGGCCGCATCGTCGAATCGGGCACCGCGGCCGACATATTCGACAACCCGCGCCACGGCTACACCCGGCAGCTGCTCGACGCCATCCCGGGACGGTCCGTCGGGCGCCCCCGTTCTGCACAGCTGGAGGAATCGATTCATGCCTGAGCCACACCGTCCCCTCGTCGCCGTCGATCTGTACGGCACCGGGATTCATCCGCAGTCCTGGCGTCGCCAGGACTCGCGCGCCGAGGACCTTTTCACCGCCGCCTACTGGACCGGACTGATCGGACAGGCCGACTCGGCCGGCGTGGACCTCGCGTTCGTCGGCGATTCCTTCGCGATCGCCACCACCGGACATGCCGATCAGCGTGGGCAACTGGACGCCGTGGCGATCACCGCCCGTGCCGTCGCGTCCACCGAGCGCATCGGCCTCGTCCCCACGGTGACCGTCACGCACACCGAACCGTTCCACGTGTCCAAGGCCATCGCCAGCCTCGACCACGCGTCGGGCGGCCGCGCCGGGTGGCAGGTGGACGTGTCCTCCGGTCAGGTCCAGGCGGATCTGTTCGGGCGCAAGGATGCACAGGGCGCCGAGAGCCTGTGGGCGGAGGCGGCCGACGCGATCGAGGTCGTCGGCCTGTTGTGGGACAGCTGGGAGGACGACGCCGAGATCCGCGACGTGGCCACCGGCCGTTTCATCGACCGGGACAAGCTGCACTACATCGATTTCGAGGGAGACCACTTCTCCGTGAAGGGTCCGTCGATCACGCCGCGGTCGCCGCAGGGACAGTCGCTGATCGTGATCGCTGCGCGGGACGAGTACTCCACCCGGGTCGCCGCCGCCCGCGCCGACGTGATCCGCATCGCCGCGCCCACCGTGGACGCGGCGCGCGACGTCGCGGCCCGGGTGCGGCGTGCTGCGACCGAGGCAGGTCGTGACCCCGCGTCGCTGCGGATCCTGCTCGACCTCGAGGTGGTGATCGCCGAGACCGCCGACGCCGCCGAGCGTGATCTCGCGCAACTCGAGAACTGGTCCGGCGCCCGGTACGAGCCGGCGTCGGTTCTCTACCGCGGCGACGCGCCGGGGCTGGCTCGGCTGATCACGGATGTGGCGGCCACCGGGGACGTCGACGGCGTCACGCTCCGGCCGCTGGCGCTGCCGTCGGGGCTGGACGCGATCACCGGGGACGTCCTGCCCCTGCTGGGCTCGGGCGACCCGGCCCCGGGCGGCGGACTGCTCCGGGAACGACTCGGCTTCACCCGTCCCGCCAATCGATTCGCCGGACAGGACTGACATCATGAGCAACCAGCGCAAGCAGATTCACCTCGCCGCACACTTCCCCGGCGTCAACAACACCACCATGTGGAGCGACCCCGAATCGAGGAGTCAGGTCGACTTCGCGTCGTTCGTGCACCTCGCGGAGACGGCCGAACGCGGCCTGTTCGACTTCTTCTTCCTCGCGGAGGGCCTGCGCCTGCGCGAGCACCGGGGCCGGATCCACGACCTCGACGTGGTGGGCCGCCCCGACACGTTGACGGTGCTCGGCGCACTCGCCGGCGCGACCACCCACCTGGGCCTGGCCGGGACGATCAATACCACGTTCAACGAACCGTACGAACTGGCACGGCAATTCGCCTCACTCGACCATCTGTCCGGCGGCCGGGCCGCCTGGAACATGGTGACGTCGTCGGACGCGTTCACGGGGGAGAACTTCCGGCGCGGAGGATATCTCGACAAGGCCGACCGCTACGTCCGCGCCGGCGAAGTGATCCAGGGCGCCCGAAAGTTCTGGGACAGCTGGGATCAGGACGCACTGCAGATCGACCGCGCCCGGGGAGTGTTCGCCCCGGACCAGTCGATCCGCGAGGTCACGCACTCCGGTGCACAGTTCGACATCCGGGGGCGCTTCACCGTTCCCCGGAGCGCGCAGGGGCACCCGGTGCTGCTGCAGGCCGGCGATTCCGACGAGGGCCGCGAATTCGGCGCCGCGCAGGCGGACGCGATCTTCACGATCCACGGATCGCTCGAGGACGGCCGGAAGTTCTACTCGGACGTCAAGGGCAGGCTCGCGAAGTACGGGCGCGGCCACGACGACCTCAAGGTGCTGCCCGCCGCGACGTTCGTGCTGGGCGACTCGGCGGCGGACGCGGCCGAACGCGCCGACCACATCCGGCACCAGCAGGTCGGACCGCAGACCGCGATCGCGTTCCTCGAACAGGTTTGGGGGCGTGACCTTTCCGGGTACGACCCGGACGGGCCGCTGCCGGACGTCGAACCGGCAGAAGACTCCACCATCACCCGGGGCCGGGTCCGGCACGCGAAGGACCCGCGCGAGATCGCGGGCCAGTGGCGGGCGAAGGCGGAAGCCGAGAAACTCAGCATCCGCGAACTGATCATCGCCGTCACCACCCGCCAGCAGTTCGTCGGAACCCCCACCCAGGTGGCGGAGGAGATCGACCGCTACGTGCAGGCCGACGCGTGCGACGGCTTCATCCTGGTACCGCACCTCACCCCGGCCGGGCTGGACGAATTCGTCGAGAAGGTGGTCCCGGAGTTGCAGAACCGCGGCAGTTTCCGCTCCGAGTACTCGGGAACGACCCTGCGCAGCCATCTCGGACTGCGCCATCCGCATCATCAGACAGAAGGAGTTCGGGCATCATGACCGCAGTCACCGAAGACGCGACATTCGAGCAGGGCTGGCAGGACTGGCATTCGGCGCGCGAGGACTACTTCCGCGAACCGCTGGGCTGGCTGAGCCTCACGGCGCTGCACTGGCTCGTCGAGACCGACACCACGTTCCCCGACCTGCCCGGAAAATGGCGGGCCGACGCGGACGGCCTGATCGTCACGGCCCCGGCCGACGCCGGTCTCGAGATCGACGGCGAGGCGGTCGACGGCACGGCGACCCTCGCACCGCAGGAAGGCGCCCCCGGTCTGCTCGTGCGCCACGGAAACCGCACGATCGAGGTGATCCGCCGGACCGGCGACGTCGCCCTGCGGATCCACGACCCCGAGGCCGCCACCCTCGCCGCGTTCACCGGCATCCCGGCGTTCCTCCCGGCGGCTCAGTGGGCGGTGCCGGCAACGTTCACCGCGTTCCCGCAGTCCCGCGTCGTGACGACGGGTGCCGTCGTCGAAGGGCTCGAGCACCACCACACGGCACTGGGGTCCCTGGCCTTCGAGTACGACGGCACCGCACACGAACTCGTGGCGTTCGCGGGCAAGGACGGTGGGCTGCAGGTGCTGTTCACCGATGCCACCAGCGGGGTCAGCACGTACCCCGCGGCACGGTCGCTGGCCGTCGACGCCCCCGCCGCGGGCGGCCGGGTGATCCTCGACTTCAACCGGGCGTCCAACCTGCCGTGCGCGTTCACCGACTACGCCACCTGCCCGGTCGCGCCCGCCGAGAACCGGCTGACGCTCGCGGTCGAGGCCGGCGAGAAGAACCCGCGGTAGGCATGACCGACAAGCAGGTCGTGCTCGGGGCGGCGGCGCCCGCGGGCCGGACGGATTTCGCCGTCCTCGCGGACGCCGCCCGCACCGCCGAGCGGGGACGGTTCGACTTCTTCCTCATCGACGGCGTCACCGCCGCGAACGCGCTGGCCGGATACACCGACGCGGTGGGGCTCGCGGCGACGCTGGACACGACCTCCGCCGAACCGTTCGACGTGGCCCGCCGGTTCGCCTCGCTCGATCACCTGTCCGGCGGCCGGGCGGCGTGGAACACCGCGGCCCCTGCCGACGGGTGGGCCGCCGAGTTCGTCGACACCGCCCGCACCCTGTGGGATTCCTGGGCCGAGGGCGTCGTGACCGTCGACCGCGGCGCGGGACGGTTCGTCTCGGATCCCACCGCGGGCGCGTTCTATCACCGGGGCAGGCACTTCGACATCGGCGGACGCTTCACCGTCCCCCGCAGCCCGCAGGCGCAACCGGTGGTGATCGTGTCCGGCGACGGGCCGGAAGCCCGGGATCTCGCCGCCCGGCACGGTGATGCGATCATCGCTCCGCTCGGCACGCTCGAGACCGCTCGCGCCTTGCACGCCGACCTCGCGCGCCGGACCGTCGACGCCGGCAGGCCTGCCGGTGCGGTGAAGGTCCTGTTCACCGCGACGTTCGCGGGCACCGCCGCGTCCGTCGCGGACCGGATCGTCCGGTGGGTGCGCGAGGACGCCGCGGACGGGTTCGTCCTGCCCTCCCTTCTCACCCCGGACGGACTCGATCCGTTCGTCGACACGGTGGTGCCGCTTCTGCAGGACCGTGGCGTTCTGCGCACCGACTACACCACCGCCACGCTGCGGCAGCACCTCGGACTCGGCGCCCCGCGCAGCCATCGTGCCGTCAATCCCCGCTCTCTCCAGAAAGTGCCCTCATGACCACTCCGTTGTCCGTTCTCGATCTGTCGCCCGTCAGCGAGGGCGCCACCGCCCGCACGGCGCTGCGGAACACCGTCGACCTCGCCCGGCACGCCGAGGCGTGGGGATACAAGCGGTACTGGGTGGCCGAGCATCACTTCGTCGGTGTCGCCAGTTCCTCTCCCGCCGTGCTCGTCGGGATCCTGGCCGCGGCGACCAGCACGCTGCGGATCGGCGCCGCCGCGGTGCAGTTGGGACACACCACCGCGGCCGCCGTCGTCGAGTCGTTCGGCACCGTCGACGCGCTGTACCCGGGTCGCCTGGACCTCGGGCTCGGACGGTCGGGTCAGCGGCGGGCCGAGGCGTTGAAAGCGGTTGCCGAACGCAACAACCAGCCGGCCCCGGCCCGGCGGGAGACCGAGATCCGCGACGGCGTGGTGATCCCGGCGCCGTTCGACCCGTCCGGGCTCCTGCTGTCCCCGCGGCTGTCGGCGGCGCAGTCGGTACTGCAGCAGCCCGGCGCATTGTCGCCCGCATTCGACCAGCAGGTCGACGACATCCTGGCACTGCTCGGCGGCACGTACCGCACCCCGGACGGGATCGAGCTCCACGCGAGTCCCGGTGAGGGCGCGGACGTCGAGGTGTGGGTGTTCGGCAGCAGCGCCGGTCCGAGCGCCGAACTGGCAGGCCGGCTGGGGCTGCCGTTCGGCGCGAACTATCACGTGAGCCCGTCGACGACCATCGAAGCGGTCGAGGCCTACCGCGCCGCGTTCCGCCCGTCGCCGAGCCTGCCGAAGCCGTACGTCGTCGTCTCCGCCGACACGGTCGTGGCGGAGGACGACGCGACCGCGCAGGAACTGGCGTCGACGTTCGGGCACTGGACGCACAGCATCCGTAGTGGGCACGGCGCGATCCCGTACCCCGACCCCGCGCACACCGCCCCGCTGGGCGACACGGAACGCGCGCTCGTCGAGGACCGGCTGATCACCCAGTTCGTGGGGGCCCCGGCCACCGTTGCGGACAAACTCGACAGTCTGCGAAGACTCACCGACGCCGACGAACTGGTGATCACCAGCGTCACCCACGATCACACCGACCGGTTGCGCTCCTACGAACTGCTCGCGGCCGAGTGGGGACTGCCGGGGCTGCTCGCCGCCTGAGAGCACGATGATTGAACGCTGGTCCAATTGGGAATCCCTGGCCCATGGACACAGCAAATGCACCTGTGCCCGAGTCCCATGACGAGCTGGTCGAGCAGCTACGGCAGTACCTGAGCTCGATCACGTCGACGGAACTCGGTCCCGACGACGACTACTTCACCCTGGGACTGGTGAGTTCGTTGCGGGCACTGGAGATCGTCACGTACATCGAAGGCTCCCACGACGTCGTGGTCGAGGTGGAGGATCTCGACCTCGACAACTTCCGCACCGCGGCCCGGGTTGCGGGGTTCATACGGAGGAAGCGGGGCGAGCAGCTTCGTGCGACGGACGGGGCGTCGCCGTGATCGGAATCGACACACTGGTCGCCTCCGCCGAGACCGACGCCGGCCGCTGGGACGAGACCGGGCTGCCGGGCGACGTCATCGAGGCCGCCGCGAAGGCGGGTGTTCTCGGGCTGGACCGGACGACGGACTGCAAGGGGCTGGGCCTGAACGCCGCCGAACTCGGCTCGGTCGCAGAAAGACTGGGGGCGGTCTGCACGTCGCTGCGGTCGCTGCTGACCGTGCAGGGGATGGTGAACGCCGCCGTCGATCGGTGGGGCACCGCCGAACAGCGGGCACGGTGGCTGCCCGCCCTGACGACCGGCGAGCTCCTCGCCGGATTCGCCGCCACCGAAACCGGGGCCGGCAGCGACCTCTCCTCTGTGGCTACCAGTTTCGAGGAGCACGGCACGGACCACCGGATCACCGGACGGAAACTGTGGGTCACGTTCGGCGAGGTGGCGGACGTACTGCTCGTCCTCGGCCGGTCACCGGCCGGGCTGACCACCGCGCTGGTCGAGACGGACGCGCCGGGGGTGACCGTCGAACCGGTTCACGGTCAGCTGGGCATGCGCGGCGCCCGGATCGCGCACATCGCGCTGGACGGCGTCGTCGTTCCCGCCGATCACCTGATCGCGCCGCCGGGATTCGGACTGTCCCACGTCGCCGGAACGGCCCTCGACCACGGCCGGTACACGGTTGCGTGGGGGTGCGCCGGGATGGCGCGCGGGTGCCTCGCCGACGCCGTCGCGCACGCGTCCACCCGGGTGCAGGGCAGCGCCGTGTTGTCCGAGCACGACTCGGTCCGCGCGATCCTCGGGCGCAGCTGGGTCGACGCGGCCGGCGCCCGCGCGCTGTGCGAGCGGGCCGCCGAACAACGCGATGCGCACGAGCCGAGCGCGCTGTTCACGACGATCGCCGCGAAGTACGCCGCCGCCCGCGTCGCCGCATCGGTGAGCCAGCAGGCGGTCCAGGTGCTCGGGGCCGCCGGGTGTGCCCCGGGCAGCAGGGTGGGTCGCTTCTTCCGCGACGCGAAGGTCATGCAGATCATCGAGGGCTCGACGGAGGTCGCCGAACTCCAGATCGGTGACTACGTGCTCGGGGGAGGTGTGCGATGACGGCAGACCCGCCGGTCACGATCGAGTCCGTCGCGCTCTGGTTCCCCGACGACGAGGTGACCGTGGCGGGACTGCCGGAACTCGACGAACTGCCGATCGCGCAGCGCGAGCACGCGCTGGCACTGGGCATCGACACGGTGCGGATCGGAATCGGGCTGTCCGAGGTGGATCTGGCGCAGGCCGCGGCGGAGGAGGCGCTCCGCACGTCCGGCCTCGACGCCACCCAACTCGACGCGCTGCTGCTCGTGCAGGGCCGGGTTCCGCAGTATCTGCTCGCGTCCGAGGCGACGCGGTTGCAGCACCGCCTCGGCGCGACCCAGGCGTTCACGACCGGGGTGGGGGACCTCGGGTGCGTGTCCGTGTCGGCGGCGTTCACGCTCGCGTCGGCGATGCTCCGCGGCGACCCCCGCTGCCAGAACGTGCTCGTCGTCGCGGCGGCGAAGACACCCACCCGATCGCGGTACCGGTCGCCGATGACGCTGCTCGGTGACGGCGCCGCCGCGGTCCTGCTGACGACGTCGGGGACGGGGCGGTACGAACTCGTCGACCAGATGATCCGCAGCGACGGAAAATACGCCGACCTGTTCCACATCGACTACCGCGACGTCCGCGAAGCCGAATGGGTCGAGGAATGCGCCGACGAACCCACATACTCGTTTCGCCTGGCGGTCGAGAGCCGGAAGCGGTTCACGGAGATCAACGCGGAGCTGCTGGCCCGGAACGGGCTGCAGCAGGACGGGATCGGCGTGTTCCTCATGCAGAACCTGTCGCTCGGTGCGTTCGCATTCTGGCAGGAGGCGCTCGACGTCGCGATCGATCCCGTCTGCCGCGACAACCTCGCCCGGTACGGCCACCTCGGTTCCGTCGACGTGGTGGCGAACCTCGACCGCGTGGCGTCCGCGCAGGCGCCCGGCGACTACTGCGTGATCATGAACAGCAGCCCGGTCGCGGCGTGGAGCAGTGCGCTGCTCCGGCGCCTGCCGGACCGGCCCGGGCGCGGGGCGTGATCGCGATGGTGCCGACGGTCAAGTGCGTGGTCTGGGATCTCGACGACACCATCTGGGACGGTGTCGTCCTCGAACAGGACGCCCCCGTTCCGACCGCGGACGCCCTCCGCGCCCTGGACGTGCTGGACCGGCGCGGAATCCTGCACGCCGTCGCGAGCCGCGGCGAATTCGAGCCCGCCGCCGCGCACCTGCGGATGCACGGTATCGAGGAACTGTTCTGCGCCATCGACGTGGGGTGGGGCCCGAAGTCGGAGGCAGTGCGCCGCATCGCGGAGACCCTGAACCTGGGTCTCGACACCATCGCCTTCGTCGACAACGATCCCGTCGAGCGCGCCGAGGTGTCCGAGGCGCTACCCCCCGTGCGGTGCTATCCCGCCGAGCAGATCGCGTCGTTCCCCGACCTTCCCGAGTTGACTCCGCCTGCCGTCACCGCGGAGGCGAGGCAGCGGCGGGCGCTGTACCGCGCCGAACGGATCCGGCAGGAGAGCGAACAGGAGTTCCACGGTTCGAACACCGAGTTCCTGGCCTCGCTCGACCTGGTCATGACGGTCCGCCGAGCCGACGAGGACGACCTCGAGCGCGCCCACGAACTGACCGTGCGGTCCCATCAACTCAACACGACGGGACGCACTTTCGGTATCGACGAACTGCGTCGGCTCTGCGCCTCCGACGATCACGAGGTGCTCGTCGCGTCGCTCGCAGACCGGTTCGGCGGGTACGGCACGATCGGTCTCGCGGTCTCGGAGATCCGCGGCGAAAATTCCGTCCTGCAACTGCTGCTGATGTCGTGCCGGGTGATGTCGCGTGGCGTCGGGACGGCGCTGATCCGGCACGTCGTGGAGCGGGCCCGCGCACGCGGCAGGCGACCGCTCGCCGAGTTCGTGCCGACCGACGTCAACCGGGTCATGCTGGTGACGTTGCGGTTCGCCGGGTTCGACGTCGTCGACTCGGATTCCGAGCGGATGCTGCTGCGGTGCAACGACGTCCGCAGTGCGGCGGCACCGAACGCCGATCACGTCACGGTCCTCTCGGGAGACGTGACGCCATGACGGACGTGGTCTCGAGCGGCGGCGTGACGTCCGGGATCCTCCGCCAGTGCAGGCGGGTTCCCGGCCGGGTCGCGATCGTGGTGGGCGACCGGTCACTGACGTACCGTGAACTCGACTCGGCGAGCGAGACATTGGCGCGCCGGCTCGCGGCCCTCGGCGTGCGACCGGGCCAGGTGGTGCTGATCCACCAGCGGCAGAGCGTCGAGACGGTCGTCGGGATGATCGCGGCGCTACGGCTGGGCGCGGCGTGGTGCGTGATCGAGCCCGGACATCCGGTGGGGCAACTCCGCGCACTCCTCGGCGACATCGACTGCGGTGCCATCGTCTTCGGGTCCGCGGATCCGGAGACGTCACCAGAGACGGTCCGGGCACTGGCCCGCAGCGCGGGCGGACGTGTTCCGGCACTCCACGACCGGGACGCAGGCCCCGAGCCCGAAGCCGAACCGGCGGCCGAACTTCCCGGGGACGTGCCCGCCGCCACCCCCGCCTACGTGATCACCACGTCCGGATCCACCGGCATACCCAAGGCCGTCGTCGCGAGCCGCGCCAACCTCGCGAGCATGGTCGACGGCCGCAACTACGACTACGACGAGGACGACCTGGTCACGTTCTCCGCGTTCCGCCTCACGTGGGACGGCTCCCTGCTGAAGACCCTCTGGGCGCTGTGCACCGGCGGCACCAGCGTGCTCCCGGCCGCGCACGAACTGATGGACGCCGAGGCGGTCGCCGCGCTCGCCCGGACGTGGCGGGCCACCCACCTGGTGGCGACCCCGTCGTTCTACCGGCTGCTGCTGTCGCACCTAGCCCCGCTGCGCGAACGCCTGCGGTTGGTGACGCTTGCGGGAGAGGCGCTTCCGGGTGTGCTCGTCGCCCAGCACCGGGCGGTGCTGCCCGGGGTTCCGCTGAGCAACGAGTACGGTCCGACCGAGACGACCGTCAGCTGCCTCGCCCATCCGGTGCGCGACGTTCCCGCCTCGATCGCGCCGATCGGCAGACCGCTGGGGGCGAGCACGGCGTACGTCCTCGACGCGAAACTGGTCGAAGTGCCGTACGGGGCGGTCGGGGACCTGTACGTCGGCGGTCCCCAGATCTCCGAGGGCTACGCGTCTCGCCCGGCCGCCACCGCGGCCCGGTTCGTCGCCGACCCCTTCGCCGAGCGGCCGGGCGCCCGGATGTATCACACGGGCGACCTCGCGCGCGTGGACCCGCACGGCGACATCGAATTCTGCGGCCGGTTCGACGGGCAGGTGAAGGTGCGGGGCGCCCGCGTCGAGAGGCACGCGGTGGAGGCCGCGCTGGAGAGTCATCCCGCGATCCACCAGGCCGTGGTCCTCGCGACCGCCGACGAACACGGGGAGACCGCACTGACCGCGTTCTGGGTGCCCGCGGCCACGGCGACCGTGCTGCCCACCCCCCGCGAGTTGATCGCGCACTGCGCCGAGCGACTCGTCGCGCAGGCCGTGCCCGACCGCTTCCTCGCGCTCGGTGCGCTCCCGCTCGCCCCGAGCAGCAAGGTGGACGAGGCGGCGTTGCGCCGATTGCTCCCCGGCGGAGGTGGTGGCGTTGCCTGAGCACACACCGTTCCCGCTGTCCTCCGCGCAATACGAGGCGTGGCTGGCGCAGCAACTGGCCCCCGACGTGCCGCTGTGCATCGCCCAGTACGTCGAGGTCCACGGCGACCTGAACGTCGACGTCCTGCGGGCGGCCACCGTCGCGACCGCGGACGAATTCGGATCGCCGTTCCTCCGGTTGATCGACCGGGACGGTCAGCCGTTCCAGATGGTCGACCCCGCCGCGGACCGCTCGATCGGGTTCGTGGACTTCCGGGGCGACGCCGAACCGGTGGACGCCGCCCGCCGGTGGATGCGCGCCGACTGCGAGACCCCGCTCGATCCGGCCCGCGACCGGCTCGTCGCATCGTCGATCCTCCGGGTCGGTCACGAGCACTACTTGTGGTACAGCAAGATTCACCACGTCGCGCTGGACGGCTACGGTGCGATGACGATGCTCAACCGCATCGCGGCCCGGTACTCCGCGGACGTGCTCGGCAGACAGCCGGCACCCGGCGAGGCCGCGGACCCCCGCCATCTGTACGACGCCGACCAGCAGTACCGGTCGTCGAACCGCTTCGCCGCGGACCGGCAGTACTGGGCTGATCGGATCGACGGTCTCGGACCCGGATCGACCCTGGCGCGGCGGCCGGGACCCGCGGTCGCCACGAGCACCGACGCCGCCGGGCCCCTCCCGGACGCGGCGGAGCGCGCGCTCGGCGAAGCGGGCACCCGCGGAACCGCCGCGATCATCGCCGCGTTCGCCTGCTACCTGTCGAGGATGACGGGACGCCGGGACGTGCTCGTGAAGATCCCGGTATCGGCGCGCACCACCGCGATCCTGCGGCGGTCCGGCGGAATGGTCGCGGGTGTCGTGCCTTTTCCCGTGCGGATCCGCCCCGACGACACCGTGGGACAACTGGTCGAGCGGGTGCAACTGGACCTGATGGGTGCGCTGCGGCACCAGAGGTTCGGGCTCGGCGACATCCGGCGCGACGCGGGCGCCGCTGCCGCGGAGTCGCTGTCGGGACCGATGGTCAATGTGATGCTCTTCCATCAGGAACTCGCCCTCGGGCCATTGGTCGGCGAGTACCACATCGTCACGTCCGGACCGGTCGAGGACCTGCTCGTCAACGTGTACCAGAGCGGCTCCCCGGTCCGGACCGTCGTCCATTTCCTGGCCAACCCCCACCGGTACGACGCCGGCGAGGTCGGTGCCCATCACCGGCGGTTCGTGGAACTGCTCGGCGACTTCCTCGCGGCAGGCCCGGACGCCCCCGTCGGCACCGTCCACGAGGAGACTGCCCGGCTCGACTTCTGGACGCGCACCCTCGCCGGTGCGCCGCCGCTGCTGGATCTGCCCACCGACCGTCCGCGCCCCGCCCGGCCGTCGCGGCGCAGCGCTGCGGTCGACGTCGAGCTGGACCCGGATCTGCGGCGCGCGCTGGCAGCGTTCGCCGATGCGCACCGCACGGACGCCGCCACCGTCACGCACGCGGTGCTGGCACTGGTGCTGGCACGATCGGCTCGCACCGGCGACGTCGTTGTCGGCACGCGGACGGACACCGACGTGGTGGTGTCGCGGACCCGGGTGCGCGACTCCGATCGGTTCGGCGAGTTCGTCGACACGGTCCGGGACGCCGCCGCGCAGGCGAGCGCCCACCGCGGCGTACCGGTGGAGGCCATCGCCCTGGCCCTCGACCTGCCGCGGTCCGCGTCCCACGCACCGCTCTTCCAGGTGCTGCTCGAATTCTCGGACTCCGGAGGGGAACTCGGCGACCTCGATCTGCGGGTCACGGTGTCCGGCACGACGGCCCGCTTCACGTACGCGACGGACCTCTTCGACGCCGCCACCGTGGACGGGCTCGCCCGGCGGTTCGTGCGGACCGCCGCCGCGGGCGTCGCGGATCCGTCCGTCGTGATCGGCGACATCGACCTCGCCGACCCGGCCGAACACGCCCTGCTGCGGGAATGGTCGACCCGTCCGGCGGACGCCGCCGGCGAGACCACGCTCGGCGCGCTGTTCGCCGACCGGGCCGCGCGGAACCCCGGCGCCACCGCCGTCGTGTCGGGCGGTGAGCGAATCACTTACGGCGACCTCGACGCCCGGTCGAACCGTCTTGCCCGGCACCTCCTCTCGCTGGGGGTTGGCCCGGAATCGATGGTCGCCGTCGCGATGCCGCGGACCGCAGCGCTCGTCGTCGCACTCCTGGCGGTCGTCAAATCCGGGGCCGCCTACGTGCCTGTCGACGCTGATCACCCCGGTGAGCGTTCGGCACTCGTCGTCGCCGACGCCCATCCGGTGTGCGTGCTCGCGACCCGCGACACCGCGGCCGCACTGCCCGTGTCGGACATTCCGGTCCTGCTTCTCGATTCGGCGGACCCCGAACTCGACGGGCGATCCGCGGACCCGCTGACCGACACCGAACGGGCACCGGCCGATCCGGACTCACTGGCCTACGTCGTCTACACGTCGGGATCGACGGGTCGACCGAAAGGTGTTGCGGTGTCGCACCGCAACGTGGTCTCCCTCTTCACCGGCACCCGCGACCTGTTCCGGTTCGGCGACAGCGACGTGTGGACGATGTTCCACTCCCCGGCGTTCGACTTCTCGGTGTGGGAGTTGTGGGGCGCGCTGCTGCACGGCGGCACCCTCGTCGTCGTCGACCTCGACACCGCCCGGACACCCGCCGCGTTCCTCGCGCTGCTGCGCCGCGAGCGGGTGACGGTGCTGAGTCAGACGCCGACGGCGTTCTCCCAGCTGATCGAGGCCACCGATGCGGACGGCGACGCTGGCCCGACGTCGTTGCGCTACGTCGTGCTCGGCGGCGAGGCACTCGACTTCGGGCAGCTGGAACGCTGGTACTCGCGCCGTGGCGACGACGCGCCCGTGCTCGTGAACATGTACGGCATCACCGAGACGACGGTGCACGTCACGCACCTCCCGCTCGGCCGCGCCCTCGCCGCCGCCGCGTGGACGAGCGGGATCGGGCGGGCGATTCCCGGGCTCCGGGTGTCGGTGCTGGACGCGCGGCTGCATCCGGTGCCGGTCGGTGTGGCCGGCGAACTGTACGTGGCGGGACCACAGGTGGCGCGCGGCTACCTGGGCCGCGCCGGGCTCACCGCGTCCCGCTTCGTCGCGGATGCGTCGGGGGCCCGGATGTACCGGACCGGGGACGTGGTGCGGTGGCGGCGGGACGGG
Source organism: Rhodococcus pseudokoreensis (assembly GCF_017068395.1). Lineage (NCBI taxonomy): Bacteria > Bacillati > Actinomycetota > Actinomycetes > Mycobacteriales > Nocardiaceae > Rhodococcus > Rhodococcus pseudokoreensis. Next base: position 6,388,294 of record NZ_CP070619.1, read on the forward strand.
AGTCTCGACTACCTCGGGCGCGACGACCTCCAGGTCGAGATCCGCGGATTCCGGGTGGAACTCGGCGAAATCGAGTGGGTGCTCGGCCGGTGCGACGGTGTCGCGCAGGCCGTGGTGACGCTGCACGAGGATCCGGTGACCGGCCCCGCGCCGGCCGCGTACGTGGTGCCCGAGGCGGGTGCGGTCGTCGACCCGGCGGCGGTGCTGGAATTCGCGGCAACCGCGCTGCCGTCGTACATGGTCCCGGCGTCGGTGACGGTCCTCGAGCGCCTGCCGCTCACCGTCAACGGGAAACTGGACCGGGCGGCACTTCCGTTGCCCGCCATCGATTCGGGTGCCGAATTCGTGGCGCCGGGAACGCCTGCCGAGGAGTCGATCGCGGTCGTGTTCGCCGCGCTGCTCGGCGTGCCCGCGGTCGGTGTCGACGACGACTTCTTCGCGCTCGGCGGCAACTCGCTGGTCGCGGCGAAGGTCGTGGCGCGGATCCAGGCTGTGCTCGGTGCGGCCGTGGGAGTGCGCGACGTCTTCGAGGCGCGGACGGTGCGCTCGCTCGCCGCCCGTGTGGCCCGGGCGGACTCGGCGAGCAGGCCGCCGCTGGTCGCCAGAGACCGGTCCACGGCGGCCCCGGTGTCGCTGGCGCAGACACGGATGTGGTTCCTCGACCAGTTCGACACGACGTCGCCCGCCTACAACATCGCGGCGGCCTTCCGGTTGCGCGGCCCCCTCGACGTCGACGCACTGCATGCGGCGCTGACGGACGTCGTGGAACGGCACGAGGCGCTGCGGACGATCTTCCCGATGCGCGGCGACACGCCCGTGCAGTCCGTGATTCCGGCGGCGGACGCAGTGCGCCGCCTTCGCGCGGTCCCGGTGTCGGGGGAGAGCGAACTCCGGGACCGGCTCGCCGCGGCACTGTCCGCGGGTTTCGAGGTGACCGCGCAGGTTCCGTTGCGGGCGCACCTGTTCGAGCTCGACGCGCGTGATCACGCCCTGGCCCTGGTGGTCCACCACATTGCGGCGGACGCGTTGTCGCTGGGACCGCTCGCCCGGGACGTGACATCCGCGTACACCGCGCGGGTGCGGGGACATGGACCGGACTGGGTGCCGCTCCCGGTGCAGTACTCCGACTACAGCGTCTGGCAGCGGACGCTGCTCGGAGCGGAGGACGATCCGGGCTCGCTGATGTCCCGCCAACTCGGGTACTGGCGTTCCGCGCTCGCCGACGCGCCGATCGTGACGGACCTGCCGATGGATCGCCCCCGTCCGGAACACCGGACGCTCGCCGGTGCGCGGGAGTCGTTCGACATCGGGGACCGCCTGCACCGGAAGGTGGTCGCCCTGGCGCGGGAACACGATGCGACGGTGTTCATGGTGACCCACGCGGTGTTCGCGGTCCTGGTGTCCCGCCTGGGGAGCACCGCCGACGTGATGATCGGATCCGCGGTGGCGGGGCGCGGCGAGGCCGTCCTCGACGACGTGGTCGGGATGTTCGTCAACACGCTGGCGCTGCGCACCCCGGTCCACGGTGCCGACTCGTTCGCCGCCGTCCTCGCCGCCGTGCGGGACCGCGACCTGGAGGCGTTCGCGCACGCGGAGGTGCCGTTCGAGCGGGTCGTGGAGGCGCTCGCGCTGCCGCGCACCACCGCCCACGCGCCGCTGTTCCAGGTGCTGTTCGAATTCCAGGACGTCGAGCGGCCCACCCCGAGCCTGCCGGAACTGGACGTGGACGAGATCGACCTCGGTGTCTCCGTCTCCACGTTCGACCTGCAGCTGACCCTGGCCGAGCGGTTCGGGGAGGACGGGGCGCCCGCCGGGATCAGTGCCGGATTCACCTATGCCACCGACATCTTCGACGCCGCGACCGTCCGGAAGTTCGCCGAACGCTACGTGCGGCTCCTCGACACGGTGGTCGCCGACCCGGACGTTCCGCTGGCCCGGTTCGATCTGCTGTCCGCCGGCGAACGCGAGGCGCTCGTTCCGGTCCGCGGGCGGCCCACCGGCGCTACCCGGCTGCTGCCGGAGATCCTCTCCGCCGCGGCCGCCCGCGACCCGCACGCCGTCGCGCTGTCCTACGGCAACGCGGTGATGTCGTACCGCGAACTCGACGACTGGTCGAACCGCCTGGCGTGGGTGCTGATCCGCCGGGGAATCGGGCCCGAGGACCACGTGGCGATCGGGCTCGTCCGATCCGTGGAACTGGTGGTGGCGGTGTGGGCGGTGGCGAAATCGGGTGCGTCGTTCGTGCCGGTGGATCCGAGCCTGCCGTCCGCGAGGATCACCGACATCCTCGCCGACTGCGGGGCCGTGGTGGGCCTCACCGTCGCCGAACAGCGCGACCGGATGCCGGACGGCGTGGAATGGCTGCTCCTCGACTACCCGGGTCCGACGCGGAGGTGGGAGTCCCGGTCGATCGCCGACGACGACCGGGTCGTGCCGCTGCGACCGGAACACCCCGCGTATCTGATGTACACGTCCGGGTCGACGGGCGCACCGAAGGGCGTCGTGATTCCCCATGCGGGGTTGCAGAACTTCACGATCGATCAGCGCACCCGGTATTCGACGACGAACGCGTCCCGTGTCCTGAATCTCGCGTCGCCCGGGTTCGACGCGACGATGCTCGAATACCTGATGGCGTTCGGTGCGGGCGCGCGGCTGGTGATCGCGGCGCCCCACGTGTACGGCGGCGCGGCGCTGACGGAACTGCTCGCGGCAGAACGGATCACGCACGCCTTCGCCACCCCGGCGGTTCTCGCCACGATCGACCCACGCGGTCTGCGGCTGCTGCGCGCCCTCGTCGTCGGCGGCGAACGCTGCCCGCCGGAGTTGCTGGCCCGCTGGGCGTCCGGGCGCACCCTGCTCGTCGGCTACGGCCCGACGGAGACGACGGTGATGTCGAATATCGGCGACCCGATGGCCCCCGGCGACCCCGTGCGGATCGGCCACCCGATGCGCGGTGTCCGTGAACTCGTCCTCGACGAGTGGTTGCGGCCGGTGCCCGTCGGCGTGGTGGGTGAGCTGTACGTGCTGGGTGACGGTCTGGCACGCGGCTACCACCGGCGGGCCGGAGCGACCGCCGCCGCGTTCGTGGCGAACCCGTTCGACCACCCCGGCTCGCGGATGTACCGCACCGGGGACCTCATGCGGTGGACGAAGGACGGTCGGCTGGAATATCTGGGCCGCAACGATTTCCAGGTCAAGCTGCGCGGCCAGCGGGTGGAGCCCGGGGAAGTGGAGGCGGCGCTTACTCGCTGCCCCGGTGTCGCGCAGGCGGTGGTCGTGGTGCGCCGCACACCCGCCGCCGAGGCGGTTCTCGCCGGATACGTCACGGCGGAGGACGGCGCGGATCTCGACACGACGGAGGTGCTGCAGTTCGCCGGATCGGTGCTCGCGCCGTTCATGGTGCCGGCCTCGGTGACCGTCCTCGACCGGCTTCCGCTCGGCGCCAACGGCAAGGTCGACCGGCACGCCCTGCCCGAGCCCGAATTCGCCCCCCGCATCTTCCGTGCGCCCGGCACCCCGTTCGAGTCCGCCGTGGCCGATGTGTTCGCCGAGGTCCTCGGGACCGGTGTCGTCGGAGCCGACGACGACTTCTTCGCATCCGGGGGTAACTCGCTGACCGCGACGCAGGTGGTCGCGCGCATCAACTCGGCGCTCGGTGCCGACGTCGGTGTGCGGGACGTGTTCGAGGCCCCGACCGTGCGGGCGCTCGCGGCGCGGATCGCCCGCGAGACCGCGGGCGGGGAGGCCCGGCCTGCGGTGGCGGTGCCCCGGCGCCCCGACCCGGTGCCGCTGTCGTGGGCGCAGCACCGGATGTGGCTCCTCAACCAGTTCGACCCGTCCTCGCCCGCGTACAACGTCGCGATGATCGTCCGCCTGGCGGGCGACCTCGACGTCGACGCGCTGACCGCCGCCCTCGCCGACGTCGTGGAGCGGCACGAATCGCTGCGCACCCGGTACCCGTACGGCGACACCGGACCTACCCAGGTGATCGTCGGCGCGGGGCACGTCGCGCAACTCACCGTGTCGACGTCCGAAGATCCCGTACCCGGCCAGATCTCGGAACTCGTGTCCGCGGGGTTCGACGTCGCCGCCGCAGTGCCGATGCGGGCCCGGCTGTTCGCTCTCGGCGACCGGGAGCACGTCCTCGTCGTCGTGGTGCACCACATCGCGGCCGACGGGTTCTCGATGGTCCCGCTCGCCCGCGACGTGCTGACCGCCTACACCGCGCGGTCCGAGGGTTGCGCGCCGGGATGGGAGCCGTTGCCGGTGCAGTACCCCGACTACACCGTGTGGCAGCGGGAACTCCTCGGCTCGCAGGACGACCCGCACTCCCTGCTCTCCCGGCAACTCGACTACTGGCGGTCCACCCTCGCCGATGCGCCGGCCGTGACCGAGTTGCCCACGGACCGTGACCGCCCGCCCCGCCGATCGGCCGCCGGCGACCGGGTGACGTTCACGATCGGCGCCGATCTGCACCGCGAGGCGGTTGCGTTGGCTCGGACCCGGCGGTGCACCGTGTTCATGATCGTGCACACGGCCCTCGCCGTGTTGCTGTCCCGCTCGGGTGGTTCCGGCGACGTGGTGATCGGTTCGCCGGTCGCCGGTCGCGGCGAGGCCGTCCTCGACGACGTGGTGGGCATGTTCGTCAACACGCTCGTGCTGCGGACCCACGTGTCGGGGACGTTCGACGATCTGCTCGCACGGGTCCGCGACACCGACCTCGCGGCCTACGCCCACGCCGACGTCCCGTTCGAGCGGGTGGTGGAGGCGCTGAACCCGCCCCGCTCCCAGTCTCATTCACCGCTGTTCCAGGTGTTGCTCGAATTCCGGAACACCGAGCACCCCGATCTCGCCCTCCCGCACCTCGAAGCCCAGGTCCTCGAACCCGACGTCGAGGTCTCCCTGTTCGACCTGCACCTGACGGTGCGGGAGCGGTACGACGACTGCGGAACACCGGAAGGGCTGACGGCCGGATTCACCTACACCGCCGACATTTTCGACGAGGCAACCGTGCAGGCCCTCGCCGAGCGGTTCACCCGGATCCTCGCCGCGTTCGTCGCGGATCCGAGTTTCCCCGTCGGCGACGTCGACCTGCTGACCCCGTACGAGCACACCAGGATTCGCGAATGGAGCGCGGCGGCCGGGACGTTCGTGCTCGACCCCCGGCTGCAGCTCACCCCCGAGGGCGTGACCGGCGCGGTGTATGTCTCCGACACGCGGGAGCACCACACGTCGGCGCGAGCGGCGGCCACCACGTTCGTGGCGAACCCGTACGGTACTCCGGGCTCCCGGATGGTCCGGACGGGCGCGCTCGCCCGGTGGAACCGGTCCGGACGACTGCTGACGGTCGACGCCGCCGGATCCCCGGCACGGTCGGTCGCCGACGTCGTGGAGAGTCATCCGGCGGTCCGTGAGGCGGTGGTCCTCACGACCGCGGCCGGCGTCACCGCCTTCTGGGTGCCTGCCGCCGCGGCGGCGGTGCTGCCGATGGCGGACGACCTGCGGGAGTTCAGCGCCGGACGACTCGACGCCCGCTCGGTGCCCACCCGGTTCGTCGCACTCGGGGCCGTCCCGCGAACGACGGGCGGCGAGGTGGACGAGAACGCGCTGCGCGCACTCGTGTCCGAGGCGGAGCCGGCGGCGCGGCCACGCTGGACGACGCTGCAACGTTCGGTGGCCGAACACTGGGCGGCCGTGCTCGGGCACGACGACTTCGGCCCCGAAGACGGATTCTTCGACGTCGGTGGCAATTCCCACCGCGTCGTGGAACTGCAGCGGCGTCTCGACGAACAGTGGCCCGGAGCCCTGCGGGTGGGCCAGTTGTTCGACCTCGTCACCGTGGCGGCACAGGCCGAGGCGCTTTCCCATTCCACCGACAGCGATGCGTCCGCGCCCGCCACCTACGAGTTCTGACCAGCAGGGAGGAGGCAACCGTGACCGTGCGACATCCCACACCGGACGACGACGACATTGCCGTGGTCGGTATCGCCGCGCGCTACCCCGAGGCCGCGAACCTGGCGGAATTCCGCGCCAACCTCGCGGCGGGCCGGGACTCGGTGCGTCCGCTGTCGCGGTCCCGGGCCGAGGCGACCGGGCTGGGGCCGCCGTCCCACTACCACCCGATGGGGTTCGTCGAGGACATCTCCACGTTCGACTACTCCTACTTCACCCTGTCGAAACGGGAAGCGTCGCTGATCGATCCGCAGCAGCGGCTCGCGCTGGTCCTCGCGTATCAGGCGGTCGAGGACGCCGGCTACTCGGTGACCGACTTCCGGGACAGCGCCACGGCGGTGGTGTTCAGCGCCGCCGGGTCGACGTATCCGGCGATGTGGGCGGAACCGGGTGTGCTGAGCACGCTGGGTAACGTTCCGTTCGCCGTCCCCGCCCGGATCGCGTACCACCTCGGCCTCACCGGACCGTGCTACGCCGTCGATTCGGGATGCAACGGATCGCTCATCGCGGTGCACCACGGCTGCCGGGAGCTGCGATCGGGTGACGCCGACTTCGCCATCGCCGGCGGAGTGAGCCTGCGCGTGAACGGTATTCGCGAGGACATGGCGGAGGGGTCCGCGGAACTGATGTCACCCGGCGCGCGCTGCCGGGCATTCGACGCGAACGCGGACGGCACCGCGGTCGGCGAGGGCGGAGCAGCGCTTCTCCTCACCACGATGGCGCGTGCCCGCGCCGACCGCCTCCCGGTCCACGCCGTGATCCGCGGCACCGCAACGGTGTCCAGCGGTCATTCGTCCGCGACCATCAGCTCCCCGAGCGCCCGGGCGCAGGTGGCCGTTATCTCCCGGGCCTGGCAGAACGCGGGCCTCACCCCGGACGACGCCGGCTACCTGGAGGCGCACGGGTCGGGAACGCCGCTCGGCGACGCCGTCGAACTCGAAGGGATCGCGGCCGCGTTCCGGGACCGGCCGGGCGTCCTGCCGATCGGTTCGGTGAAGACCAACATCGGGCACCTCGACCACGCGGCCGGGGTGTCCGGCCTCGTGAAGGCGATCATGGCCGTCGAACACGGCGAGCTGTATCCGTCGCTGCACTTCGAACATCCCACCGGCGGGGTCGATCTGGCGGGCATCGGCATCGAGGTGGTCACCGGGGCCCGGACGTGGAGCGACGAGACCGGGCCGCGGCGGGCGGGGGTGAGTTCGTTCAGCCTCGGCGGCATCAACGCGCACTGCGTGGTGGAACAGCCACCGGAGCGTGCGGTCGCCGTCCGACCCGGCACCGGTACCAGCCGGCTGGTCGGGGTGTCGGCGAAGAGTGTGGGCGCGCTGGCGACGCTGTGCGCCGAACTGGCGACGGCCGTGCGCGCGTACGACCTCGACGACGTCGTCTTCACCCTCAACCGCGGCCGGCCGCACCACGACCACCGGGTGGCGGTGCAGGCACGCAGCATTGCGGAACTCTCGCGGTCGCTCGCCGCCCGTGCCGCGGAACTGGGCGCCCGCGGCGAAAACTCCACACCGGCGACCGCGCCGCGCCCTGCGGTGGCGTTGCTGCTGTCACCCGACCGGATGCCTGCCGCGCTGCGCGGCCGCGACCTGCCGCCGGAGCTTCCCGCCACCGGCGACGAGGCGGACGTCCTCGCCGGGCAGATCGCCGTCCACCGGGAACTCCGCGCCGCCGGCGTCACCGTCGACGCCGTCCTCAGCGGCGGAGTGTCCCGTTACGCCGCCCGGTATCTGCGGGACCCACTGTCGGCGGTGGACGCCGCCGACCTCGCCGCCGCGGCCGCGAACCCTGCGTTCGACACGGACAGGCTCGTCGCCGTCGCGAAAGGAATGCTCGCGGACGGACCCGTCGCCTTCGTCGAGCCGAGCCCGGCGGGGCGCCTCGGCGCACTCCTCGCCGACGCGCTTCGGGACGCCGACATCCTCCGAGCACCGGACACATCCGAGGCGGTCATCGACCTCCTGGCCGGGCTGTACGAGCGTGGCGTCGACCTCGACTGGGCCGCCGTCGACGTCGGCGACGACTCCGCCTGGCGGGTGCGACTGCCCGGTCACCCGCTGCGCGGTTCGCGGTGCTGGTTCGACCTTCCGGGCAGGCCAGACTGGACCGGAACACCGGAAGTCCCCTCGGCGGACCCGAACCCGAGGCCGGTGACGGCCGCACCGGAAGACAGCCTCGACTGGCTGCAGACGACACTGCGCGAACTGCTCCACACCGAGCGGGACGTCGACGCCGAAGACGACTATTTCGACCTCGGTGGGAACTCGCTCATCGGCATGCAACTCGTCGACCGGGTGTCGGACCGGTACGGGGTCCGGCCCAAACTCATCGACCTCTACGAGCGGCCGAAGGTGGCGGACTTCGCCGCGCTCCTCGCGGACGGCACGTCCGCGGCCGGCGGGCTGCCCCCGATCACACCCCGGGGGCGGCACGTCATGTCGTTCGGGCAGGTACGCATGTGGTTCCACCATCAGCTCGACGCCGCCACCACCATCTACAACCTCCCGATGGTCAGCGACCTGCACGGTCCGATCGACGAATCCGCCGTCCGCGGAATGTGGGACGACCTCGCCGCACGGCACCGGGTGCTGCTGTCCAACTACGTCGAGATCGACGGGGAGCCGGAACTGCGGATCCGCGACTCCCTCGGCGACTTCTTCCGCACCGCCGACGTGTCGGGGGAACCGGATCCGGTGGCCGCGGCCCGGGCACTCGTACAGGAGGCCGCGGCGGCGCCGTTCGACCTGGCCACCGACCCACTCGTGCGGGCACTGCTCATCAGACTCGCCCCGGACGAGCACGTCCTGCAGGTCACCACCCACCACTCCGTCAACGACGGGGGTTCGCCGAGGATCTTCGAGCAGGAACTGCCCGCCCTGTACGCGGCCCGCCGCGCCGGTCGCCCCGCCGGCCTCGCACCGCTCCCCGTCCAGTACTGGGACTACGCCCTGTGGCAGCGGGAACTGATCGCGAGCGCGGCGCTCGACGGCGAACTCGACTACTGGAAAGCAGTTCTCGACGACGTCCCGCTGCTGCGGCTGCCCACCGATTTCCCGCGCCCGGAGCGGAAGAACTTCACCGGGGCGTTCCACACGTTCACCGTGTCCGAAGAATTGACACGGAGCCTGCGGGACGTGGCGCGGCGGGAGTCCGTGTCGCTGTTCGTGGTGCTGCTCTCCGCGTTCTACCTCCTCATGGCGAGCCGCAGCCGACAGCGCGACCTCGTTGTCGGGACACCGACGACCGGACGCAACCGGCCGGAACTGTCCGGCATGATCGGGTACTTCAACAGCACGGTGGCCCTGCGCGCCGACCTGTCCGGGGACCCGAGCATCTCGGAACTGTGCGCACGGGTGCGGGACGTCGTGCTCGGTGCCCTCGAACACCAGGAGATCCCGTTCGACCGTGTCGTCACCGCGCTCACCGGCGACCGGGACCTGAGCCGGACACCACTGTTCGACGTCTGTCACGTCCACCAGGAACTGCCCGCGCTGCAGTCGCAGCACGGACTCACCGAGACTCTGTTCGACCAGGACGACCCCGCCGCCATCGCGTTCGGCGGGGTGCCGTCGGGCACGGCCAAATTCGATCTCACCCTCGTCACCACGGAACGGGGCGGCGAGGACGACATGGCCGCGGGACTCGAGTTCAGCACGGAGCTGTTCACCGAGCAGACCGCCGCCGCGCTGTGCGACGAATACGTCCGCATCCTGGAGGGCATCGTGGGATCGACTCGCACGCAGACGATCTCCGTGTTCCTCACCGAGTCGTCGTCCGCGCCGGCGCCTGCACCGCCTCCGGTCGCGGCGCCGCTGGTTCCGGCCGACCGGCCCCGGCAGCCCTCCGACGGCACCGGACCGCCGAGCTATTCCGTGGCACGGGTGACGGCGACGCTCGACGGACACCCGGACCTCCCGGAACTGCTCGCCGCCTGGCTCACGCTGCTCGCCTGGTACACCGCGCAGGACGAGGTGGCGGTGGCCGCGCCTCAGATCGTGGCCGTGGACCTGTCGGCCGAACCCACCTACCCGGAACTGGTGGAGACCGTGCGCCGGGAGTTGTTCGCGGATCGCCGCGCGGCCGACGCGGCGGCGCAGCACTTCCCCGTGCGCTGCGACGGTGAACGCGGAGACGGCGACGTCCCCGCGGGCCCGTCACCCGTCGAACTCGGGCTGTCGTGGACCCGCGGCCCCTCGGCGCTCACCCTCCAACTCGACTACGCCACCGACCTGTTCGACGCGAGCACCGCCGGTGCGATGCTCGCCGACCTCCGCAGGCTACACGCCGGACTGGTGGCTCACCCCGACCTGCCCACTCAGGAGGTGGCGATGGAATACGTGCATCAGGACGACACCGGTTTCACCACCGGCTTCACCTCGGGGGCAGCGCGATGAGGATCGGTGTGGTGGGGGCGGGAACCATGGGCGCAGGGGTGGCCGAAAGCCTGGCGCGGGCCGGCCACGACGTCACCGTCGTCGACCCCGACCAGCAGGCCGTCGAACAGGCCCGGTCCCGGATGCGCGACTCACTGCGGCTGGCGATACTCCTCGGCCGGAACGGCGGTCCGAAACCCGCCGAGGTCACCGCGCGGGTGCACTGGACCGGGCAGATCACCGATCTGCGCGACGCCGCCGTCGTCATCGAATGCGTCCCCGAGCGAATCGACCTCAAGGAGAAGGTCTTCGCCGAACTCGACCGGGTCTGCGCACCCGGCACCCTCCTCGCGTCGTGCACGTCGGGCATCCCCGTCGACCGGCTCGCGGCGAGCACCACCAGGCCGGAACAGGTGGTCGGGCTGCACTTCATGAACCCCGCACCGCTCAAGGACACCGTCGAGGTGGTGCGGGGCCCGCGGACATCGACGCAGTCGCTGGACCGCGCGCTGGCACTCCTCACCTCGCTGGGCAAGACCGGCATCGTCGTCGGCGACGGACCCGGATTCCTGCTGAACCGAGTCCTCATGCTCTGCATCGCCGAGGCCGCGGCCGCCGTCGGCGACGGGATCGCCGACGCGGAGACCACCGACGCGTTGTTCGAGGGCTGCCTCGGCCACCCGATGGGGCCGCTGCGGACCGCCGACCTGATCGGCCTGGACAACGTCCACGACACGATGACCGCGCTGCGCGAGTTGACCGGCGACGACCGCTACCGCCCGCCCGCGACGCTCGTCGCGCTGGTCGAGGCCGGCCACCTGGGGCGCAAGACCGGACGGGGATTCCATGAGTACCGGTGAGGTGCTGCCCCTCACCTACGACCAGATCGCGGTACTCCGCGCCCACCTCCCCGACAACACGTTCGGCCAGTACCTCGAACTCGAGGGCCCGCTCGACGAAGACCGGTTCTGCCGCGCATTGCACCGGACGCTGTCCGAATGTCAGAGCCTGCACAGCACTTTCGTGCTCGACGGCCCCGAGCCCGGGCAGATCACCGGAACCGCGGTCACCGGTCCCGACGTCCTCGACGTCACCGCCCCCGGCCTGCACGCGGCGACGTGGATCGACCGGGAACTGGCCCGTCCGATGGACCCCGCCACCGGACCGCTGTACGTGCACGTCCTGTTCCGGCTGCCGCACGGCCGATACGGCTGGTTCCAGCGCTACCACCGCCTGGTCAACGACGACCCGGGCATGGCGGCGATCGTCCGCCGCACCGCCGAGGCCTACGAGTCGGGGGAGGCGGCCCCGGCCGCGCCGCCGGAGACCCGGCCGTTCGCGCCGCCCACCGTCCCGCTGACATCGGACGCCCGCTACCGCGAGAGCGGTGCGTGGGCAGACGACCGGCGTTACTGGGAGCAATTGCTGGCCGGTGTGCCGCGACAGGAGAGCCCACCCGGTCCGGTCTCCGAAGACGAGGACCAGCGCCACGCCACCATTCCCGCCGACGGCGCCCTCGCACGGCTCGCGCGCGGCAGCGGCGGCGGCCCGGCAGCCGTCCTGCTCGCCGCGCTGGCGATATACGCGCACAGCCACACCGGCATCGACGACGTGGTGATCGGATACCGGGAGCGCGGCTTCACCACACCCGTGCGACTCACCCTCACACCGTATCTCACGTTCGAGACCCTGACCCGGCACGTGGGACTGCAGCTCCGCAGATCCCGCAGACACCGGTTCCTCGTCACCGAAGACGCTGCGGCGGAACCGTGGTCGGTGACCGGCGGAATGCGCGAACCCCTCGGCGTCGAGCGCATCGGGGAGAGTGTCGTCGCCGTCGTGCAGCGGTGGCACTGCGACGGCGTGCGCGTGGACGTGGAGGATCGAGACGGCACCTGGGTCGTCGACGTGCAGGGTCCGGCTGACGCCGGGCAGTTCGCCCGAATCCTCACTGCCGCAGCCGCGGATCCGGGTGTGGGGTTGGGTGGGGTGGGTGTGTGGGGGTTGGGTGTGGGGTTGGTGCGGGGTGTGGCTGGTGTGGGTGTGCGGTTGTTGCCGGAGATTTTGGCGGGGGGTGTGGTTGCGGGTGGGGGTGGGGTGGCGGTGTCGTGTGGGGGTGTGGAGTTGTCGTATGGGGAGTTGGATGGGTGGTCGAATCGGTTGGCGCGGGTGTTGATTGGTTGTGGGGTGGGTCCGGAGGTGGTGGTGGGGGTGGTGGTGCCGCGGTCGGTGGAGTTGGTGGTGGCGGTGTGGGCGGTGGTGAAGGCGGGGGGTGTTTTTGTGCCGGTGGATGTGGGGTTGCCGGAGGTGCGGGTGCGGGAGGTGTTGGTGGATTCGGGTGCGGTGGTGGGGTTGTCGGTGTCGGGGGTGGTGGTGCCGGGGGTGGTGGAGTGGTTGCGGGTTGATGATGTGTCGGTGGTGGAGGGGGTGTCGGGTGGGGCGGTGTCGGAGGGGGAGCGGTTGGGTGTGTTGGGGGTGGGGAATGCGGCGTATGTGATGTATACGTCGGGGTCGACGGGGCGGCCGAAGGGGGTGGTGGTGTCGCATGGGGGGTTGGCGAATTTGGTGGAGGAGGTGCGGGTTCGGTTCGGGTTGTGGTCGGGGTGTCGGGTGTCGCATGTGGCGTCGCCGGGTTTTGATGCGGCGGTGTATGAGTGGTTGATGGCGTTTTCGGTGGGGGCGTGTTTGGTGGTGGCGCCGCCGGGGGTGTTCGGGGGTGCGGTGTTGGGGGAGTGGTTGGAGGGGGAGGGGGTGTCGCATTGTTTTGTGACGCCGTCGGTGTTGGGTTCGGTGGAGGGGTCGTTGGGGTCGGTGCGGGTGTTGGTGGTGGCGGGGGAGGTGTGTGGTGCGGAGTTGGTGGAGCGGTGGGGTGTGGGTCGGGAGTTGTTCGATGCGTATGGGCCGACTGAGGTGACGGTGCAGGCGACGGTGAGTGGTGCGTTGGTGCCGGGGGGTGTGGTGACGGTGGGTGGTCCGGGGGTGGGTGTTGAGGTGGTGGTGTTGGATCCGTGGTTGCGGCCGGTGCCGGTGGGGGTGGTGGGGGAGTTGTATGTGGGGGGTGTGGGGTTGGCGCGGGGGTATCGGGGGTTGGTGGGGTTGACGGCGGTGTCGTTTGTGGCGAGTCCGTTTGGGGTGGGGTCGCGGTTGTATCGGACGGGGGATTTGGTGCGGTGGGATGGGTTGGGGTCGTTGGTGTTTGTGGGGCGGGCTGATTTTCAGGTGAAGGTGCGGGGGCAGCGGGTGGAGTTGGGGGAGGTGGAGTCGGTGTTGGTGTCGTGTCCGGGGGTGGGTGCGGCTGTGGTGGTGGTGGGTTCGGGTGGTGGGTTGGTGGGGTATGTGGTGCCGGAGGTGGGGGCCCAGGTGGATTCGGCGTCGGTGGTGGAGTTTGCGGGGTCGGTGTTGCCGGGGTTCATGGTGCCGTCGGTGGTGGTGGTGTTGGGGGAGTTGCCGGTGACGGCGTCGGGGAAGGTGGACCGCGCGGCACTACCCGCCCCGGACACGGCCTCGCGCGGGCCGGACCGCGCACCGCGCACTGCGGCGGAGGAAACACTGGCGTCCGTGTTCGCCGAAGTACTCGGAGTCGACAAGGTCGGATTCGACGAATCGTTCTTCGCGCTCGGCGGCGACAGCATCCTGTCCATCCGCCTCGTGTCACGCGCCAAGGCAAAAGGATTGGTGTTCACTCCGCAGCAGGTGTTCGAGCACCGGACGGTGGCCGCGCTCGCAGCGGAATCGGAGATCGCCGACCATGAAACCACGGTCGCCCTCGCCGAATTCGCGGGCGGCGGAATCGGCACCTTCCCGCCCACGCCGGTGGTCCGGTACCTGATCGAGCGCGGCGGACACTACGAGAGGTTCAGCCAGAGCGTGCTGCTCGACCTCCCGCACACCGTCGACGCCGACCGGATCCTCGCGACCGTCACCGCGGTGCTGGCCCGCCACGACATGCTGCGGTCGAGATTGTGGCGGGACGCGAACGGACAGTGGCAGATGGAGACTCGCGCTCCGTCCGACGTCGATGCCGCGTCGCTGCTCCGACGGGTCGCCTTCGACCCTTCGGCCGATCCCGGCGCATCGGCAGACCTGATCGCGACCGAGCATCAGGCTGCCGTGGAGAGACTCCGCCCGTCCGACGGGGTCGTCGTCCAGTTCGTGTGGCTCGACCCCGGGGCGGCAAGCGCGTCGGGGCGATTGCTCGTGGTCGCACACCACCTCGCGGTCGACGGGGTGTCGTGGCGGATTCTGCTGCCCGACTTCGCGGCCGCCTGGCAACAGGTGAGCGCCGGGAACGTGCCGGCACTCCCGGAACCGGCGACGTCGATGCGCCGGTGGGCGCACGCGCTGGCGGAGGAAGCCGTCCGGAGCGAGCGGACCGCCGAACTGGGGTGGTGGCAGAACGTCGTCGAGGGACCCGACCCGCTGATCACCGACCGCGCCCTCGACCCGGGCGTGGACGTCGCGACCGCCCTGCAGGACGTGAGTGTCGAGACCTCCCTCGACGACACGTCCGTGCTGCTCACCCGGCTACCGGACCTGTATCACGGAGGCGCCCTCGACGTTCTGCTGACGGCGCTGGTGGTGGCGTCGTCGAGGTGGCGAGCCGAGCGGGGGATCCCGGGAACGTCGATGCTGATCCGATTGGAAGGCCACGGCCGGGAGCAGCAGGTGGTGCCGGGCGCCGACCTGTCCCGCACCGTCGGCTGGTTCACCACGGTCTTCCCCGTCCGCGTCGAACTCCGCGGCATCGACCTCGACGACGCGCTCGCCGGCGGCCACGACCTGGGCAGCGCACTGAAGCGGGTGAAGGAATTCCTCCGGGCGGTGCCGGACATGGGCATCGGCTACGGACTGCTCCGGTACCTCAACCCGGACACCGCGGGCAGCCTGCCGGACACCGAACCGGGACAGATCAGTTTCAACTACCTCGGCCAGGTCCCGGATCCGACGGCCGGCGACACCGCGGCCGGCTGGACCCCCGCCGACGGGTTCGGCGACCTGCGCTACGTCCCGGACCCTGACATGCCGGCGTCGGCCGCCGTCGAGATCAACGCGATCGTGATCGGCGGCCGGCTCCGGGTTGGTTTCGGTTTCCCGGACACCCTGCTCGCGCGCACCGAGGTGGAGCGGCTGGCGGCGCGGTGGCAGGAGGCGCTGTCCGCCTTGGTGTCCCACGCGCGCAGCGGGGTCGCAGGCGGGCTCACGCCCTCGGACGTTCCCCTCGTCGACGTCACCCAGGACGACCTCGACACGTGGGAAAAACGCTTCGGCGCGCTGACCGACGTGTGGCCGCCCACCCCGCTGCAGGCCGGGTTGCTGTTCCACGCCCTGCTCGCGAAACCGTCGATCGACGCCTACACGGTGCAGGTGGAACTGCACCTCAAGGGCGCAGTCGACCCGGACCGGATGCGTCGGGCCGCGGCGACACTCCTGGAGCGGCACGCGAATCTGCGGGTGGCGTTCGTGCCCGCGCGGGACGGCACATTCGTGCAGGTGGTGCCGGCGGCCGTCGACGTTCCGTTCCGCGAACTCGACCTCAGCGGCCTGCCGGAGGCAGCGCGGGCCACCGAACTGGAGCGGGTCCTCGCCGCCGACCGGGCGGCGCCGTTCGACACGTCGCGGGCCCCCCTAGTGCGGTTCCTGCTCGTGTCGACCGGCAGCCGGGAATCGCGGCTCGTGTGGACCAACCACCACACCCTCCTCGACGGATGGTCGATGCCGCTCGCGATCCGCGAACTGCTCGCGCTCTATGTGGCCGGGGACGCCGGCGTGTCGGCTTTGCCGCGGCCCCGGCCCTACCGGGACTTCCTGTCCTTGCTGCACCGCCGGGACCCGGCCGAATCCGAGGAAGCCTGGGCGACCGCACTCGCCGGCATCGACGGTCCGACACTGCTTCTGCCCGACGCTCGGGGGCGGCAACTGTCGGCTCCACCCGAGAGCGCCCAGTACACGGTGTCCGAGGAAGTGACCGCCGAACTCACGACCCTCGCGCGGACCCGCAACACGACCCTGAACACGATCACGCAGGTGGCGTGGGCCATCGTGCTGGGCGCCGCGACGTCCCGCGACGACGTGACGTTCGGGAGCACCGTGTCCGGGCGGTCACCGCACCTGCCCGGTGTGGAGTCGATGATCGGGCTGTTCGTCAACACCGTGCCCACCCGCATCACCCTCGACCCCCGGGAAACGCTGGGCGGCCTGCTCGACCGGACGCAAGCGGAACAGGCAGCCCTCCTCGACCACCATCACCTCGGCCTCGCCGACATCCAGCGCGCGGTCGGCACCGACATCGGGTTCGACACCGCGACCGTCTTCGAGTCGTACCCGATCGACCGGGGAGGACTGACCGAGGACACCGACCTCGCCGGCATCCGGGTGGCCGACGTGCGCGGCGTCGATGCGACGCACTACCCGCTGAGCGTCGCCTTCTCGGTGGACACACAGTTGCGCATGACATTCCACTACCGGCCCGACCTGATCGACCGGGCCACCGTCGACTCGACCGCGGAACAGGTCACCCGGGTGCTCGAGGCGATGGTGTCGGATCCGGGTGTTCGGTTGGGTGGGGTGGGTGTGTGGGGGTCGGGTGTGGGGTTGGTGCGGGGTGTGGCTGGTGTGGGTGTGCGGTTGTTGCCGGAGATTTTGGCGGGGGGTGTGGTTGCGGGTGGGGGTGGGGTGGCGGTGTCGTGTGGGGGTGTGGAGTTGTCGTATGGGGAGTTGGATGGGTGGTCGAATCGGTTGGCGCGGGTGTTGATTGGTTGTGGGGTGGGTCCGGAGGTGGTGGTGGGGGTGGTGGTGCCGCGGTCGGTGGAGTTGGTGGTGGCGGTGTGGGCGGTGGTGAAGGCGGGGGGTGTTTTTGTGCCGGTGGATGTGGGGTTGCCGGAGGTGCGGGTGCGGGAGGTGTTGGTGGATTCGGGTGCGGTGGTGGGGTTGTCGGTGTCGGGGGTGGTGGTGCCGGGGGTGGTGGAGTGGTTGCGGGTTGATGATGTGTCGGTGGTGGAGGGGGTGTCGGGTGGGGCGGTGTCGGAGGGGGAGCGGTTGGGTGTGTTGGGGGTGGGGAATGCGGCGTATGTGATGTATACGTCGGGGTCGACGGGGCGGCCGAAGGGGGTGGTGGTGTCGCATGGGGGGTTGGCGAATTTGGTGGAGGAGGTGCGGGTTCGGTTTGGGTTGTGGTCGGGGTGTCGGGTGTCGCATGTGGCGTCGCCGGGTTTTGATGCGGCGGTGTATGAGTGGTTGATGGCGTTTTCGGTGGGGGCGTGTTTGGTGGTGGCGCCGCCGGGGGTGTTCGGGGGTGCGGTGTTGGGGGAGTGGTTGGAGGGGGAGGGGGTGTCGCATTGTTTTGTGACGCCGTCGGTGTTGGGTTCGGTGGAGGGGTCGTTGGGGTCGGTGCGGGTGTTGGTGGTGGCGGGGGAGGTGTGTGGTGCGGAGTTGGTGGAGCGGTGGGGTGTGGGTCGGGAGTTGTTCGATGCGTATGGGCCGACTGAGGTGACGGTGCAGGCGACGGTGAGTGGTGCGTTGGTGCCGGGGGGTGTGGTGACGGTGGGTGGTCCGGGGGTGGGTGTTGAGGTGGTGGTGTTGGATCCGTGGTTGCGGCCGGTGCCGGTGGGGGTGGTGGGGGAGTTGTATGTGGGGGGTGTGGGGTTGGCGCGGGGGTATCACGGGTTGGTGGGGTTGACGGCGGCGTCGTTTGTGGCGAGTCCGTTTGGGGTGGGGTCGCGGTTGTATCGGACGGGGGATTTGGTGCGGTGGGATGGGTTGGGGTCGTTGGTGTTTGTGGGGCGGGCTGATTTTCAGGTGAAGGTGCGGGGGCAGCGGGTGGAGTTGGGGGAGGTGGAGTCGGTGTTGGTGTCGTGTCCGGGGGTGGGTGCGGCTGTGGTGGTGGTGGGTTCGGGTGGTGGGTTGGTGGGGTATGTGGTGCCGGAGGTGGGGGCCCAGGTGGATTCGGCGTCGGTGGTGGAGTTTGCGGGGTCGGTGTTGCCGGGGTTCATGGTGCCGTCGGTGGTGGTGGTGTTGGGGGAGTTGCCGGTGACGGCGTCGGGGAAGGTGGACCGCGCCGCGTTACCCGCACCCGAGGCTCCGGTACGGATGTTCCGGGCGCCGGCCACGCCGTTCGAGGCCGTCGTCGCCGACGTGTTCGGTGAGGTCCTCGGCGTCGACCGCGTCGGGGCCGACGACCACTTCTTCCGTCTGGGTGGAGATTCGCTGTCCGCCACCCGCGTGGTCGCCCGCGTCGACGCGGCCCTCGGCATCGACGTCGGCGTGCACGCCCTGTTCGAGGCGCCGACCGTGGCGGAGTTCGCGGAGCGCGCGGCGAAGGCCGGTGCGCCCACACACCGGCCGGAACTGCGGGCGGCGCCGCGACCCGAGCGAATTCCTCTGTCCCTGGCCCAGACCCGCATGTGGTTCCTCAACCAGTTCGACACCTCCTCGCCCGCCTACAACATCGCCATGGCGTTCCGCCTCACCGGTGCACTCGACCTCGACGCCCTCCGGGCCGCAGTGTCCGACGTGGTGCGACGCCACGAGACGCTCCGCACCCGGTTCCCGATGGCCGGCGAGGAACCGGTGCAGGTGATCCTGCCCGCCGCCGATGCCGTCCCGGACCTGCCCGTCACCACGGTGTCGAGCGAGGCCGAGTTGCGGGACCTGCTGTCGGCATCCGTCGCGCAGGGATTCGACGTCACCGAACAGGTTCCGTTGCGGGCAGCGGTGTTCGAGACCTCCGGCACCGACCGGACGCTGCTGGTGGTGGTCCACCACATCGTCGCGGACGGAGTGTCGATGGTCCCGCTCGCGCGCGATGTGACGACGGCGTACACCGCCCGGGCGGCCGGGCACGTCCCGGACTGGCCACCGATCACGGTCCAGTACGCCGATTTCACGCTCTGGCAGCGCCGACTCCTCGGCTCGGAAGACGATCCGCAGTCGCTGGTGTCGCAGCAACTGGACTACTGGCGCGGCACACTCGCCGGGCTCCCCGCCGCGCTGGACCTGCCCGCCGACCGCCCGCGGTCGCTGCAACGCACACCGGACGGGAGCAGGGTCGGATTCGAGATCGACGCAGATCTGCATCGCCGGCTGCTGGCGACGGCGTCCACTCACCAGTCGACGGTGTTCATGGTCGCGCACGCCGCCCTGGCCGCGTTCCTCGCGAGAATGTCCGGTACCGGCGACATCGCCGTCGGCACCCCCGTCGCCGGGCGCGGCGAGGCCGCACTCGACGACGTCGTAGGCATGTTCGTCAACACCGTCGTCCTGCGGACCGTGGTGTCCGACGCGGACCGGTTCTCCGACCTGCTCGACCAGGTACGCGACGTCGATCTTGCTGCATACGCGCACGCGGAGGTGCCGTTCGAGAAGGTCGTGGAGGCACTCGATCCGCCCCGCTCCACGGCGCACTCCCCGCTGTTCCAGGTGCTGCTCGAGTTCCAGAACGTCGAGCGCCCCGACCTCTCGCTGCCGGGCGTGGAGGTGCACGGCATCGACCTCGGTGCCACGATCGCCCGGTTCGACCTGCAGCTGACGCTGGCCGAGGAATACGCGGACGACGGAACGCCGGCCGGGATCACCGCCGGTTTCGCCTACGCCACCGACCTTTTCGATGCCGAGACCGTCGCCGGCCTGGCCGATCGGTTCGTCCGGATGCTCGACACCGCCGTAACCGACCCGTCGATCCGGGTCGGCGACCTCGAGATCCTCGACGCCCTCGAACGCGACGAACTCGTACCGATGCGCGGCTTCCCCGCGGTCGCGGAACGCCTGCTGCCGGACGTCCTCACCGCCGGCGCCGCGCTCGCACCGGGCGCGACCGCGGTGTCGTGCGAAGGTGTCACGCTGTCGTACCGGGAACTCGACGAGGGGTCGAACCGGCTGGCCAGGGCGCTGATCCACCGCGGTGCCGGGCCGGACGCCTTCGTCGCGATCGGGGTGCCCCGGTCGATCGACTGGGTGCTGTCGGTGTGGGCGGTCGCGAAATCGGGGGCCGCCTACGTGCCGGTCGACCCCGCCCTGCCGCCCGCGCGCACCCGCGGCATGCTCGAGGATTCGGGTGCGATGCTCGGGCTGACGGTGACTGCGCACCGCGACCGGTTGCCCGGGGTGGTGCCGTGGCTGCTGCTCGACGATCCCGGGATCGCGAACGGATCTTCCGGCGACCCGGTGACCGACGCCGACCGCCTGCGTCCGCTGAGAGTCGACCACGCCGCGTTCCTGCTCTACACGTCGGGGTCGACGGGAACGCCGAAGGGTGTCGTGCTCACCCACGGCGGCATCGCGAATCTCGCTGTCGAGGAAAGGGAACGGTTCGCGTCCATGCACGGGGCGCGGGTGTCGCACCTGGCGTCGCCGAGCTTCGACGCGTCCCTGTTCGAACTGCTGATGGCGTTCGCCGTCGGCGCGACACTGGTGGTCGTTCCGCCGACGGTGCTCGGGGGACGGGAACTGGCCGAACTCCTCGCGAGCGAGCGCGTGTCGCACGCATTCTTCACCCCCACCATCCTCGACACCCTCCGCCCCGAAGACCTGCCGTCCCTGCGGATTCTCGCCGTCGCGGGCGAACGGTTCCCACCCGAGATCGCCGACCGCTGGACCCCGGGACGGTTCGTCTTCAACGGATACGGACCCACCGAGGCGACGGTGCAGACCACGATCAGCGAGGTGTTGTCGCCCGACGAATCGGTGAACGTCGGCGGCCCGGGGCGGGGCGTCGACGTCATCGTGGTCAACACCTGGTTGCAGCCCGTCCCGGTGGGCGTGATCGGGGAACTGTACGTCGCGGGACCGGGGCTGGCACGCGGCTACCACCGGCGTCCGGCGCTCACGGGTGCGTCCTTCGTGGCGAACCCGTTCGGCGAACCCGGCTCCCGCATGTACCGCACCGGCGACCTCGTGCGGTGGACCGAGATCGGACGGCTGGAGTATGTGGGACGCAACGATTTCCAGGTGAAGATCCGGGGACAGCGGGTGGAGCTCGGCGAGATCGAATCCGTGCTGTCCCGCTGCGACGGCGTCGGACGGGCGGCGGTCGCCGTGCACAGCGGCACCGGCGACCGGCTGGTGGGATACGTGACGGCGGAGGCCGGTGCGAGTATCGACACCGCCGAGGTCCTCCGGTACGCCGGGTCGCACCTCGCGCCGTACATGGTGCCCGCCCAACTGGTGGTTCTGGACCGGTTGCCAGTCGGCCGTACCGGCAAACTGGACCGCCGGGCGCTGCCCGCTCCCGTGCTCGCGCCCCGGGAGTTCCGGGCACCCGCCACCCCGGTGGAGGAGGCCGTCGCGGAGGTGTTCGCCGACGTGCTCGGCATCGACCGCGTCGGGGCCGACGACGACTTCTTCGAACTCGGCGGAAACTCGCTCGTCGCGACCCGGGTGGCGTCCGCGCTCCGGGACCGGCTCGGCACCGACGTCGTCCTGCAGTGGATCTTCCGCAACCCGACCCCGGAGGGCCTCGCCCGCCGGATCGTCGACCCGTCGGTGCTCGGAAGCATGCCGGCGGACGACGTGCTGAACGTCGTCGTCCCGCTCCGGGCGACCGGTGCTCAACCCGCCCTGTTCTGCGTGCACCCCGCGGGCGGACTCGCGCTGGGCTACGCCGGACTGATCGGGCACCTCTCGCCCGACCGTCCGGTGTACGGGCTGCAACTGCCGATCCTCAGCGGCGGAACGACGTTCGAGTCGATGGAACAACTCGCCCACCGGTACGTGGTCGAGATGCGTGCCGTCCAGCCCCGGGGGCCGTACCACCTGCTCGGCTGGTCACTCGGCGGTGTCATCGCCCAGGCGATTGCCGTGGAACTCCGTGAGTCGGGCGCCGAGGTCGGCACCCTCGCGATGATGGACAGCTACGTCGCGGAGGGCGACGACTTCGGCGACCTCGAAGTGAACGCCGAGGAGTGGCTGCACGGCCTGGGCGTCGAATTCGAGGGCAGCGACGACGCAGGCACGTCGTACCGCGAGCAACTGCTCGAGATGCTCGGACGCTCGTTCGGCCGGGACCCCGCGTTCGCGTCGACCCTCCTCGGCCGCATCAGCACCGGGCTGGAGAACTCGAAGCAGATCTCCACCGGACACCGCCCACGCGTGTTCGACGGCGACCTGCTGTTCTTCAGCGCCGCGCAATCCGCCGAAGGGGAGGAAGGCGAACGGCCGTCGCCGGGCGTCTGGCAGCCCGCGATCACCGGCGTCATCGTCGAGAACAAGGTGGACTGCGATCATCTGCGGATGACGACACCGGAAGCCCTCGCGGTGATCGGGCCGATCCTGGAGAACTCCCTCGGGTCACGCCCCGATCGCGCTGCCGATGACCGGCCAGGACTCCCGTAACTCCGTCTCGAACAGCCCCCACGAATGCGTGCCCTGCGAGAGATACGCGAACGTGGCCGGAATTTGCAGCGAGTGCAACCGCGACTGGAACGCGGCCGCGCACACGTTGGTCACCATCTCGACCACACTGCCGCCGATCGTCTGCGGCACTACCAGCACCGGGTTGTGGTTGTCGATGCCGCCGGGAAGTCCGTTGCCGCTGGAGACGAACAGCTCTGTGCCGCGCAGGCGTTCGGCGTTCACCATCGGATCGTGCACCTGCCACTGCGGGTCCACGGCAGGGCCCCACATGTTGGTCGCATTGCCGCCGCCCCGCAATTCCACCATCGAGCGCACCATCGCCTGGCCGAGCAGTCCACTGGTCGCGGCGCACCCGCTGTACGAGCCGACGGCCCGGTAGAACCCCGGGGCCTGGATCGCGAGGTCGAGCACCGCGCCGCCCGCCATCGACACCCCGCCGATGGCGTTCGCCCCGGTGGTCGCGAACCTGCCGTCGATGGCGGCGGGAAGCTCGCTCGTCAGGTACGTCTGCCACTTGTTCCTGCCGAGGACCGGGTCGTCGGAATCCCAGTCGGTGTACATGCTGTACTGCCCGCCGATCGGCATTACCACGTTGACGTGCTTGTCGGCGAAGAAGTCCCGCACACCGGTGTTGTTGAACCACGAGATCCCGTCCGAGCCGCCGCCGATGCCGGTGAGGAGGTAGAACGTGGGCGCCGGACCTCCCGATGCCGGAGAGATCACGTCGTTGGCCACCCACCGGCCCATCGACTCCGAATAGACGTCCACCCTGGTGATGCGCGGCTCCGCCGAAGCGGGCGACGGTCCGAGCGCCGCCCACGCCGAGAAGACCAGCAGCATCACCGCCGGCACACGCAGAGAGATCGCGGATCGCAGAGCTTCGAACGGTCGCATGGACGCCCCCTGGCTGTGGCCTGCCCTTCCAATCTAGGACTGCGGGGTACCTGCTTGGTGCGGTTCCCGTGAACCGGTGTAAAGATGATTCGGTGACCGACAACGACCGGCCCGACGAACGTTTCACGCTCGCAAGCGAGCGGACGTTCCTCGCCTGGATGCGGAGTTCACTCGCGCTCCTGGCCGGTGGCATCGCGATGATCCACCTGGTCCCCGAATTCAGCACCGGGTGGGTGCGGACGACCCTCGGACTGATCCTGATCGGCCTCGCCGCCGCCGCGGCCCTCGTCGGCATGCGGCGGTGGTCGCAGGTCGAGAAGGCACTACGCGACGGCGCGCCGATGCCGCCGCCCCACGAGTTGTGGTTGTTCGCGGTGACCCTGACGGTGGTGGCACTGGGAGCGGCGGTCGCCAGCCTGGTGGCCGCGCTCTAACCTGCAGAAGAGGTTTGCATCTCGCGAACCGGACGTGAAGACGAAGGAGTACACGGTGGCCCACGAACTCAAGCTCGGTTACAAGGCGTCCGCGGAGCAGTTCGGTCCGCGGGAGTTGGTGGAGCTGGGTGTCCTGGCGGAGCGGCACGGCATGGATTCGGCCACGGTGTCGGATCACTTCCAGCCGTGGCGGCACGAGGGCGGTCACGCACCGTTCTCGTTGGCGTGGATGACGGCGGTGGGGGAGCGGACGGAGCGGTTGCAGTTGGGGACGTCGGTGATGACGCCGACGTTCCGGTACAACCCGGCGGTGGTGGCGCAGGCGTTCGCGACGATGGGGTGTCTGTATCCGGGGCGGATCATGCTCGGTGTCGGTACCGGTGAGGCGCTGAACGAGATCGCGACCGGTTTTGCCGGGGAGTGGCCGGAGTTCAAGGAGCGGTTCGCGCGGTTGCGGGAGGCGGTGCGGTTGATGCGGGAACTCTGGCTGGGTGACCGCGTCGATTTCGAGGGTGACTATTTCTCCACGAAGGGGGCGTCGATCTACGACGTGCCCGAGGGCGGGATCCCGGTGTACATCGCCGCGGGGGGCCCGGTGGTGGCCCGGTACGCCGGGCGTAGCGGTGACGGGTTCATCTGCACGTCCGGCAAGGGCATGGAGTTGTACACGGAGAAGCTGATGCCGGCGGTCGCCGAGGGGGCTGCCAAGGCCGAGCGCGATGTCGCGGAGATCGACAAGATGATCGAGATCAAGATTTCCTACGACACGGATCCGGAGTTGGCGCTGGAGAACACGCGGTTCTGGGCGCCGTTGTCGTTGACGCCGGAGCAGAAGCATTCGATCGACGATCCGATCGAGATGGAGAAGGCGGCGGATGCGTTGCCGATCGAGCAGGTGGCGAAGCGGTGGATCGTGGCGTCGGATCCTGATGAGGCGGTGGCGCAGATCCGCCCGTACCTCGACGCCGGGTTGAACCACCTCGTCTTCCACGCGCCCGGGCACGATCAGAAGCGGTTCCTCGAACTCTTCGAGCGCGACCTCGCGCCCCGGCTGCGGGGGTAGGCGGCTCCGCCGCCCGTGCGTGGTTGACGAGTGCAGGGACTCGTCAACCACGCACGAGCGCGAAGCGCCCGTCAGAGCATGTTCACGCGCTTGTAGAGCCGCCGGGAAGGACCGCCCAGCAGATCGGCCTCGTCCAGGAACCTCATGAGCGGCTGCGAACTCTCCCGGATCTTCTCGGCCCGGAACCGGTTGTTCTTCGCCTCACGCACCGCGCGTTCGGTGTCGAGGCCGGCGGCCGCGTAGACGGCTGGGTTGATCATGCTGGAAACGATCAGGTTCGACGCGATCGCGATGCAGGCGCGGCTCGCGGCGCGGTGCACCCTGCTCATGCCCTCGGCCCGGCGCAGTGTCTCCTCCCGGGCGAAGCGCATGTGCCGGGCCTCCTCGACCACATGAATCTTGCTGGTGACGCGGACGATCGGCTGGACGCGTGTGTCCTTCATCCAGTCGCGCTGCATGACGTCGAGGATCTCCTCGGCGACGAGAATGCCGGCGTACGCGACCTCCCCCGACGCGAGCGCCTTGAATCCGCGACCCAGCGTGACCACCGACTTCCGCGGAACGTACGAGGGGCACCCGAACTTCTCGGCGGTGCGGGCGAACATCACGGAGTGCCTGCACTCGTCGGCCACCTCCGTCAGTGCGAACTGGAAGTGTGCCTGCGACGCGTCCTTGGCGTACATGTCCCGGATGACCATCTGCTGGAGAATCATCTCGAACCAGATGCCGGTGCCCATGATCGACGACACTTCGTGCTTCGTCAGCCTGATCTGCTGCTCGAACGTCATCTCGTCCCACATCGGCGTGCCGTACAGCGAGGACCACTCGGGAGTGAGGCCGTACAGGTCGTCGGGGATCGGCGCGTCCCAGTCCACCTCGACGGTCGGGTCGTACGACATGCGTGCGGAGGAATGGAGAAGCCGGGCGCCGGTGTCCTGGCGATCCGTGAGCTTCGGATTGCCGAGAGCGAGCGTCGAGCGTGCCATGAATGTCCTCCATGTCAGTGTGACCAACAGTTACATCTAATCGTGGACTGAAATCCTCTTTACGTCAATAGGTATGATGTACAAATTATGGACAACGCTAGCTGGGTTTCCGGGGCGTCAAGCCCTCGGTGATGATCCCCACAACTCCGACTCGAGGCTTGCTCAAAATTTGCCTATCGTCTGTAGTGAGTTCTCGGCAGCGGGCCCGGATGATCCCTTGCCCTGGCATCACCCGGCAGAAAGCGGAATGAACCCATGTCTGATCAGAAGAGTGCCGCGCAGCCCCAAAGTCCCGATGTCGCCGTCGGTGCTCGCGTTCGGGTCCGCCGAGACGCCGATGCTCCCGCGCCGGGCGTCGTGATCGAGGATTTCGCGGACCTGTCCCAATCGGAGGGGCTCCTCGGACGCGATTGGGCGCCCGTGCACCGCTGGGCCGTCGCCCTCGACGACGGGCGCCTCGTCTTCGCCGACGATGGCGAACTCGACCTCGACACCGAGTCGCCCAAGGCGGCGTGCGGCTGATTCAGTCGAGTCCGTCGGCGATCTCCTGAAGTTGCTCGACAGTGCCTGCGGCGATCGTTCGCACATGCTCGGTGACGACGGAGATCGGCCAGTCCCACCACGCGATCCGCACCAGCGCGGCGATGTCGGATTCCGAATAGCGGTCCTTGATGTGGACTGCCGGGTTTCCACCCACGACGGCGTAGTCCGGCACCGACCGCGTCACCACCGACCCGGTCGACACGATCGCGCCGTGCCCGATGTGCACGCCGGGCATGATCGTCGCGTTGCCCCCGATCCACACGTCGTTGCCGACTACGGTGTCGCCGCGCGACGGTAGATCCGCAATCAGATCGGCATGCTCGGCCCACGCGCCTCCCATGATCGGGAAGGGGAAGGTCGAGACGCCGCTCATCCGATGGTTCGCGCCGTTCATGATGAACGTCGTCCCCGTTGCGAACGCGCAGAACTTGCCGATGATCAACCGATCCGGGCCGTAGTGGTGCAGGACATTTCGCGTCTCGAACTCGTCCGCGAACTCGGGATCGTCGTAATAGCTGTACTCCCCGACCTCGATCAGCGGATTGTCGATCAGGGGTTTGAGCAGGACCACCCGGGGCTGACCCGAAACGGGGTGCAGTGTCATCGGATCCGGTGCGGCACTCGTAGGCAACTACTTCTCCATTCCTCGGCGCAGGCGTGCGCGACCTCCTGTATAGCGCCGTACGGCGCTGCGCTGCACGTGCTTTACGGCGGATTCGGCTATTGCCATGAGCCACGGATGGTTGCTAGAGTCGAACAAAGTTTCGAACAACCTCGGGGGAGGGCTGGTCGTGGGGGAAGTGGTGGCACCGGATCTGGAGGAGTTGCGGGCGTTCACGACGCGGTTGCGGTGTGTGGAGGCGTGTGGTGATGCCGGGTTGGGGATCGAGTGGCTCGACGCGGTGGAGTCGTTGAAGTCGGTGGGGTGTGCGGTGCAGGCGGTGGTCACCGATGATGTCGCCACCTGCATGCGGGAGGACCGCAAGGCCCGGGGGTTGCCGCGGGCGGAGTGGGACCGCGGCATCGCCTCGCAGATCGCGTTGGCGCGCAGGGAGTCCCCGAACCGTGGTGGCCGGCATCTGGGGTTCGCCCGGTCGGTGGTGCACGAGATGCCGCACACGTTGGCGTTGTTGCGGTCGGGCCGGTTGAACGAATGGCGTGCCACCCTGTTGGTGCGGGAGACGGCGTGTTTGTCGGCGGCGGATCGCGCGGTGGTGGACCACCGGTTGTGTTCGGACCCGGACGTTCTCGACGGCGTCGGCGACCGCGGCCTCGTGGCGAAGGCGAAGGCCCTCGCGGTGGAACCCGACGCCGCCGCGGTGGTGGCCCGGTACCGCAAGGCGGTGTCCGAGCGTCGGGTGACGACCCGGCCGGCACCGGATTCGATGGCGTATCTGAGTGTGCTGCTGCCCATGGAGCAGGCGGTGTGCCTGCAGGCCACACTCGGCCGGGACGCGGACAGTCTCATCGCCACCGGCGACAGTGGCGGCCGGACCCGGAATCAGTTGATGGCGGATCTGTTGTTCGACCGCGGCACCGGGGCCTCGGTCACCGATGGGGTGCCGGTGGCGGTGAATCTGGTGATCTCCGACGAGGCGTTGTTGGCGGGTGAGAACGAGGCGGCGGATGTGGCGGGATTCGGTCCGGTGCCGGCGGGGATCGCCCGGCAGCTGGTCGCGAATGCCCTGGATGGTGATACTGGAGTGACCTTGCGAAATGTGTACTCGTGTCCGTTGTCGGGGGCGTTGACGGCGATGGAGTCGCAGTCGCGGATGTTCCCGAAAGGCTTGCGGAAGTTGATCGATCTGCGGGACCGGACGTGCCGCACGCCGTGGTGTGATGCGCCGATCCGCCATCACGACCACATTCTGTCGCGCCGCAACAAGGGTGCCACGACGGCCCAGAACGGGGCGGGTTTGTGCGCGGCGTGCAATTACGCGAAGGAAGGCGACGGCTGGACCGCTCGCCCCGTCAGGCGGCACGGCCGTACTCATCTCTTCGACCTCGGCACCCCGACCGGGCATCACTACCGGTCCGCGGCGCCGCGGCTGCCGTCCGCGGCGCGACGGTCGGAAATCGAGGCCATCCTCATCGCACATCTGCGAGCGTCATGAACTCGAATCGGGTCTCCGCCGCGCGAAACGTCTCACGAAGCGGTGAGGGCGAACACCCGCATCGTGCGGTTCGTTCGGTGCTCGTAGACGCCGTAGACGCGCACCATCTCGTCGAATTCGCGATAGATCCGCGTCCGCTCCGGTTCCACGAGCAGGGTTGCGGTGACGGAGATGTCCTTCCCGCCGATGGTGACCTTCGCGTCCGGCTGGGCGAGGAGGTTCGCCGACCACGCAGGGTGGTGATCCTGCCCGAAGTTGCTGCCCACGACGAAGATCTGCTGCCCTTCGCGGTAGTACAGGAGCGGGCTCGTCCGCGGCGCGCCCGACTTCCGACCCGTGGTGGTCAGCAGGACCAGGGCGATTCGGCCATACGCCATCTGACCGCCGGGCGGGAGCGGTGTCAATCACCCGGAGTCGGCGTCCGGATACGCTATGGCCATGGCTGCGCCCGCGACACCTTCGCCCGTGAATCCACCTGCACGTCCTCAGCCGTCGAGTATCTTCATCGCCTCACCGGAGGGGGACACCGGAAAGTCCACCATCGCGCTGGGTGTCCTGCAGATGCTGTGTGCGTCGGCGGCGAGGGTGGGTGTGTTCCGTCCCATCGCTCGGTCGACGGAGGAGACCGATTACATCCTCGAATTGCTCCTCGAGCACACGACGGCCGACCTCGGGTACGACGAGTCGCTGGGGGTCACGTATGAGCATGTCCACGCCGACCCTGAGGGTGCGCTCAGCGAGATCGTCGCCCGGTATCACCAGGTGGCGGCGCAGTGCGATGCCGTGGTGGTGATCGGCAGCGACTACACCGACGT
Source organism: Rhodococcus pseudokoreensis (assembly GCF_017068395.1). Classification (NCBI taxonomy): domain Bacteria; kingdom Bacillati; phylum Actinomycetota; class Actinomycetes; order Mycobacteriales; family Nocardiaceae; genus Rhodococcus; species Rhodococcus pseudokoreensis. The sequence goes on from NZ_CP070619.1 coordinate 6,417,822, forward strand.
GGCCAGCCCGAGCGAACTCGGCTACAACGCCAGGATCGCCGTGAACCTGGGTGCGCCGGTGCTGCTCGCCGTGAAGGGAGTCCGGCGCACCCCCGAGGAGGTGGCGCAACTCGCCCAACTCGCCATCGGTGAACTGACCGCCCACCACGCGCACCTGCTGGCCGTGGTCGCCAACCGATGCAACCCCGACGAACTCGACGCCGTCACCGACGCGCTGGCGTCCACCGGTGTGCCCGCGTGGAGCCTGCCCGAGATCCCGCTGCTGGTCGCACCGACCATGGCCGAGCTTCTCGAGTCGATCGACGGCAGCCTGTTCAGCGGCGACCCCGAGTTACTGCACCGCGAAGCGCTGCGGGTGCTGGTCGGCGGGATGACGGCCGAGCACATTCTCGAACGGCTGACGGAGGGCACGGTGGTGATCGCCCCGGCCGACCGGTCCGACGTGCTGCTGGCGATGGTGAATGCGCATGAGGCCGAGGGGTTCCCGTCGCTGGCCGGCATCATCATGAACGGTGGGCTGGTGCCGCACCCGGCGATCGCGAAGCTGATGGCCGGCCTGAGGCCGCGGTTGCCGATCCTCACCACCGACCTGGGCACGTTCGACACGGCCAGTGCGGCCGCGCAGACCCGTGGCCGGGTGGCGGTCGGCTCGCAGCGCAAGATCGACACCGCCCTGAGTGTCATGGAACTCCGGGTGGACGCGCCGACACTGCTGGAGCGGTTGAAGCTGCCCATCCCGTCGGTGGTGACTCCGCAGATGTTCGAGTACCAGCTGATCGACCGCGCGCGCCGGGACCGCAAGCACGTCGTGCTCCCGGAGGGCGCCGATGACCGCATTCTGCGGGCGGCGGGGAGGCTGCTGCAACGGCAGGTGGCGCAGCTGACCATTCTCGGCGACGAGGTGCAGGTGCGTCGCCGCGCGGCGGAACTCGGTGTCGACCTCGCGGAAGCTCAGGTCCTCGACCCGCGGACGTCCGAACATGCCGGTCCGTTCGCGGAGGAGTACGCGCGGCTCCGCGCCCACAAGGGCATGAGTGTGGACCGCGCCCGCGAGGTGATGACCGACATCTCGTATTTCGGAACCATGATGGTGCACTTGGGAATTGCGGACGGCATGGTCTCCGGCGCCGCGCACACCACGGCGCACACCATCCGGCCGTCGTTCGAGATCATCAAGACGCAACCGGGTGTGTCGACCGTGTCGAGTGTGTTCCTGATGTGCCTGTCCGACCGGGTGCTCGCGTACGGCGACTGCGCGGTGGTGCCCGACCCCACGGCCGAACAGCTGGCCGACATCGCGATCTCCTCGGCGCAGACGTCGTCCCAGTTCGGCATCGATCCGCGCATCGCGATGCTGTCGTATTCGACCGGCGACTCCGGCAGCGGCGCGGACGTCGACAAGGTGCGTTCCGCGACCAAACTGGTCCGCGAGCGCAGGCCGGACCTGTTGGTGGAAGGCCCCATTCAGTACGACGCCGCCATCGAGCAGAGCGTGGCCGACAAGAAGATGCCCGGTTCGGAGGTGGCGGGCAAGGCGACGGTCTTCATCTTCCCCGACCTCAATACCGGCAACAACACGTACAAGGCGGTGCAGCGCAGTGCCGGTGCGATAGCGGTCGGGCCGGTGTTGCAGGGGCTCGCCAAACCCGTCAACGACCTGTCGCGAGGCGCGTTGGTCGAGGACATCGTGAACACCGTGGCCATCACGGCGATCCAGGCACAGGGAGCAGAGCAGTGAGCGAAGGCAGCGAAGGTTCCGTCCTGGTGGTCAATTCCGGTTCGTCGTCGATCAAGTTCCAGCTGATCCACCCGGACACCGGGAAGTCGTCGGCGTCCGGGCTCATCGAGCGGATCGGGGAACCCGAGGGGCGCATCGTGTACCACCACCGCACCGGGCTGGCGGAGCGTCACGTCCACATCGCCGACCACCGCGCGGGGTTGAAGATGGTGTCGGACATCGTCGCCGAGGTGGGTCGCCCGCTGAGGGAGGCGGGGATCGTCGCGGTCGGACACCGCATCGTCCACGGCGGCGACGTCTTCTACGAACCCACGATCGTCGATGACGCCGTGGTGCAGGCCATATCGGACCTCTCGACCCTTGCGCCGCTGCACAATCCGGCGAACGTCATCGGTATCGAGGTGGCCCGGGAGGAGTTGCCGGACATCCCGCACGTCGCAGTGTTCGACACCGCGTTCTTCCACACCCTGCCTGCGGAGGCGTCGACGTATGCGATCGACCGGAACGTCGCGCAGGACCACGCCATCCGGCGGTACGGCTTCCACGGCACCTCGCATCAGTACGTGTCGGGGCGGGCGGCCGAGTTCCTCGGCCGGGACCTGTCGGAGCTGAATCAGATTGTGCTGCACCTCGGGAACGGCGCGTCGGCGTCCGCGATCCGCGGGGGACTGGCCGTCGACACGAGCATGGGCCTGACTCCGCTCGAGGGACTTGTCATGGGCACGCGGTCCGGCGACGTCGATCCCGGAGTGATCCTGCACCTGCATCGCAGCGGCATGGGCGTCGATCAGATCGACGACTTGTTGAACCGCCATTCCGGACTCAAGGGGCTGTCCGGGGTCAACGACTTCCGGGCGCTGCTGGCACTCGTCGGCGAGGGCGACGAGGACGCGGCGCTGGCCTACGACGTGTACGTGCACCGGCTCCGCAAGTACATCGGCGCCTACCTGGTGGAACTGGGTGGCGTGGACGTCATCACGTTCACCGGGGGAGTCGGCGAGAACAACGTCGACATCCGCCGCGACAGTCTGGCGGGGCTGGGCCGGCTCGGCATCGTCGTCGACGACGACCGCAACCGCGCGGGTTCCCGGGACGCCCGCCGCATCTCGGCGGACGAGTCCGACGTCCAGGTGCTGGTCGTGCCGACCAACGAGGAGTTGGCGATCGCCCGTGCGGCGGTGCAACTGATCGGGGCCTGAGCGTTACAGCAGGCTCCTGGGCCTGATGGCGTTGGCGAGGTCCACCAGCGTGTACCGGTGGGTGCGTTCGGGGGCGTTGCGGGCCAGCGCGCGCAGACCGGCCTCGGCGCCCGTGCGCAGTCCCCGTTCGGTGAACGGCACACCCAGGATCTGCTCGAGTTCCGTCTCCGACGTGTGACCGGCACGCATCCAGTCCAGCGCCGTGCCCAGTACGAGCGTGCGCATCTGCAGCGCCCGGCTCTCCTCGGGTGCGAGCGCGGTGACGCGGAGCGCCGCCTCGCGCAGCGCCACCTCGTCGATTTCCTCGATCGGCCTGCCGGACAGCAGCATCAGCACACTCGTCATCCGGGCCATGGTGAAGTGCCGGGACGTCGCGGGAACCTGATCGAGGGCGGCGATGGCGCCGGGCAGATCACCGCGTTCGGTGAGTTGCCGGGCCAGCCCGAATGCGGCACTCACGAGGCTGTGGTCGGTGCGCCACACCGTCCGGTAGTACGTCTCGGCGAACGTCCGCCACCGGTGTGAATCGGAGCTTTCGCAGTGCTGCAGAATCAGTTCGGCGGTGGCCGCCAGCGCGAGTTTGGGAGCCGTCTCACCGGGCATCGCCTGCAGCACGGACTCGAACCGGGAAAACGCCGTCTCGTGCTCGCCGTCGATCAGAGTCGCGAGTCCGGCGTACCAGTCGACGCGCCAGTTCCCGCCCATCTCTGCCTCCACGTCGCCGAGAAGTGTGGTGGCGGTGGCGGCGTCCCCGAGGTCGAGGTGCGCCTTGATCTCGGCGAGGGTCAGTTCCCGGGAGAACGACACGCCCAGGTCGTCGACGACCCGCTCGATCCCGTTCTCACGGGCGTGCCGAATGGAATCCAGGGTCTGCTGCGGTTCGCTGTGCACCGCGGCCGCCAGGAGTTGGGCGTTGGGATCGGCCGGATCGATCAGCGGCACCGCCAGCGCCTGCGCCACCGACAGCGGGTCGAGATTCCTGTCCCGTTCGATGCCGTCGACGTACACGTCCGTCTGCTCGACCGCATCGTCCGTGCCGAAAGTCGTTCGCTGCTTGCTGAACACGGTCGACAGCCCGGGATGCTCCTCGCCGGTCTGCTGCGCGAGTACCTCGCGGAGTACGGCGGTGAGCTGACCGGACATCTCCTCGGCGGACGCGAAACGCCTGCTCGGATCGGGGTCGGTGGCGCGCAACAGGAGTCGATGGAAGAACTCGTATTCCGCGAGCACAGGCGCCTGCTCGGGGGACGGGATCCCGTCGAGGTACCGGCCCTTCTCGGACGGCATGTCGAGCGTCAGCACCGCTAGTGTGCGCCCCACCGTGTAGATGTCGGAGGCCACGGTCGGGCCGGTCCTGACGATCTCCGGCGCCTGATACCCGGGCGTGCCGTACAGGTACCCGTAGTCCTCGATGCCGGCGACGGCGCCGAGGTCGATCAGCTTCAGGGCGTCCTCGGTGACCATCACGTTGTCCGGTTTGAGGTCGTTGTACACCAGACCGGTGGAGTGCAGATAGGCCAGTGCGGGAAGGATTTCGAGCACGTACGCGATGGCCTGCTCGACCGGCATGCGCTCGGGCCGGGTGTGCGTCGACAGGACGTCGCGCAGTGAATGACCGCCCACGTACTCCATGACGATGTAGCCCATCGGGGTGCCGTCCGCCCGGGGATGCTCCACGAAGTTGAAGATCTTCACGATGCTCGGGTGCGCCACCTCCGCGAGGAACTGACGTTCGGCCACCGCCACGGCCTGAGCCTCGGCGTCGCCGAAGTGCAGCAGCCCCTTGAGGACGACCCACCGGTCACTGACGTTGCGGTCGATGGCCAGGTAGATCCAGCCGAGGCCGCCGTGCGCGATGCAGCCCTGCACCTCGTACTGGCCGCCGATGAGGTCGTTCGGGTCGAGGAGCGGCCGGAAGTCGAAAGTCGCTCCGCACGAGGGGCACAGACCGAACTCGGAGGCCTCGGACGTGGGGCCGCTGCGGCCGACCGGTTTGTTGCACTTCCAGCAGAAGCGCTTGGCCTCGGGGACCTTCGGGTCGGTCATCACCGCCGACGCCGGGTCGAGTGTCTTGACGACCGGAACCTCGACGAGTCCGCCGCCGAGACGCAGGCGCTGCCCGGACCGGGTGCGCGGTGAGCGCGTCGAGCGACCGGTACCGGACGCACCGGACGGCCGGGACGTCGGCGAAGCAGCCTGGGTGACCGGCCCCTCGTCCAGTTCTTCCCGAACCGCTGCCTGCGTGGCCTCGTCCAGTTCGTCCCGGACCGCGGCTTGCGTGGCCTGGTCCAGTTCTTCCCGGACGGCGGCCTGGGTGGCGAGGTCCGGGTCGGTGGACTCGGGGTTCTTCGAATGTTGCGGCATGCGTCCCCTCAGTCCTGGTACACGGCGGACGGCGGGGCGGGGGACGGGCCCAGCACCGACAGCCACCGGTCGTACATTCTGGTCCAGGTTCCGTCGCCGCGGATCCGTTCGAGTGTGCGGTTGACGAACCGCACGAGGTCCTCGTTCGTCTTGGTGATGCCGATGCCGTACGGTTCGGCGCCCATGCTGTCCCCGACGATCTCGAGGTACGGGTCCTGGGACGCCAGGCCGGCGAGGATCGTGTCGTCGGTGGTCACCGCGTCGACCTGCCGCTGCTGCAGGACCACCAGGCAATCCGACCACATGGGGACGGTGAGGATCTCGGCGGTCGGCGCGACCTTCTGCAACCGGGTCAGCGACGTCGTGCCGCGGACGACGCAGACCCGTTTTCCGTCCAGGTCGGCGGCGCTGCGGATCGGGGAGCCCTTCACGACCAGAACTCGCTGCTGCGCCGCGAAGTACTCGGAGGAGAACGCCACCCGTTCCTTGCGGTCGCAGGTGATGGTCATCGTCTTCGCGACGATGTCGACCATCGACTCCTGCAGCGCCTTCTCACGATTCGCCGACGTGAGGATGCGGTAGTCGAGCCGGTTCGGGTCGCCGAACAGGTCCCGCGAGATTTCCCGGGCGACGTCGACGTCGAAGCCCTCGATGGCGCCGGTCGCGGGATCGCGGAAACTCATCAGGTTGCTGCCCGTGTCGAGTCCGACGACGAGACGTCCGCGCGCGCGGATGGCGTCGACCGTCGGCATCGGCGTGTCGGTGTCGGGGAACGGGCGCAGGCTCGCGGTGGGATCGCCGCAGTCCTTCTCGGGAGTAGGCGGGGCGGCGCTGGTCTCGGGGGCCGGTGCCGCGGCCGCGGGAAGCGGGGGTTCGGTGTAGGACATGCTCGGCGATCCGACGTGCTCCGGGGCGGCCTCGGCGCACCCGCCGATCAGCAACGTGGTCGCCAGCAGCACCAGCGCGATCCGGTGCCGCCTCACTGGTATTCCCTCAACCGGGGCCACAATCCGATGATAATTCCGCAGAGCGCGACGAGTGTGAGGACGAGGGCGCCGGAGCCGAGTGCGGTCAGTACCCGGGCCGCGGATTCGACGTTCGACCTCAGATGGTCGCGGGCGGTCCCGATGCCGTCGGTGAGCGCGTCGTCGACGGCATCGAACTGGGCCGCGGAATCCGCGGGTCCCGGCCCGATCGCGACCGTTGCCGCCGAGACGAAGTCGCCCTTCGCGAGAATCTCGTTCATGCGATCGTGCGCCGACGACCAGTTGTTCCAGGCCTCCTCGGCCCGCGCCACCTCGTCGTGGCCGACCGCGCGGTCGCCGTCGTGCGGGTAGCCCGACAGCAGGGTGTCGAGTTGACCGGACTTGTCCTCGAAGACGGCGTCGTAGTCGCCGTTCGAATCCCGGCGGACCAGTTTGAGTGTCTCCTCGGTGCGCGCCTGCTGCGCCAGGATGCGCGCCGCGGTCAACTCGTGCATCGGGCGGGCACCCTGGGTCAGCGCGCGCTTCGTGTCGAGGGAGGAGACCACCCCGGCGACCAGCATCCACACCAGGAGGATCGCGGTGCACGACGACGCCAGGATCAACCCGAGATTGAACGTGCGCCTGCTGAGCCGCGCGAGGACGACCTGCGCGACGAGCAGCGCGACGAGCGCGACGAGGACCAGGATCAGCGCCGTCCACGGCGGACGGGAGTAGTCCCGCTGGATGTCCGCCACGTCCGCTTCCTGCCGGGCGTGCAACTCCTGGGCCTTCGGCAGCATGCTCGTCTGCATCAGCGCCGACGCCTCGCTGAGGTAGGCCGCGCCCACGGGATGACCGGTGCGGTTGTTGGCCCGCGCCGTCTCGACGAGACCGGAGTAGACGCTGAGGTCGGTGGAGATGGAGGCGAGCAGGCGCCTGCTGTCCACGTCGCCGGCGGCGAGCCCGCCGGACGCGTACACGAGGTCGGAGGAGGCAGTGCCGAGCGCCTGCGCGTACGTGTCCCGGAGTTCGGGGGGTTCGAGACCGCCGGAGATGAACGCCGTCGTCGCCGCGGCGTCCGCCACCGACAGGGCGCTGTAGAGGTTCTGCGCTGAGAACGACAGCGGTTCGGTCTCGGCGAGGACGCTGTCGAGGGTGGCCTCCCTGCTGTTCACCGACGACGCGGCCACGAGACCGGCGGTCAGGGTGAACAGCACCAGGAGCGTGCCGAGGGCGGTGAGCTTGGCTGGGGTTGACGCCAGGAATGCGCGAAGTTCCTTACGACGTGCGACGGCGGGGTCGACGTCGTCGTCCGCGGCGGCAGACAGGGCGCGGCTGCCGTGGGGTTCGATCGACGGCGCCTCACGCAGAACCACCTCGCACCCCTCCCGTGTCACGGCCGCACCTTGTGGGGAGCATATAAGCAGGAGTCGGTGACTGGGGATATCGGGCACTTCCGGCAGAAACCGTTAGTGTGAGGGAACTGCAGGGAGACCCATCAGGTCGGACAGGGGTAGTCGATGCGTGGTGACGGTGACGGCTGGGCGACCGGGCCGGACGGCAGTCGTCATTGGGGCAAGCACGGTGCGGCCGGGTTGTTGCTGCGTGCGCCGCTCCCGGACGAGACGCCGGCCGTGCTGCTACAGCACCGTGCGGCCTGGAGCCACCAGGGCGGGACGTGGGCGCTGCCCGGCGGTGCCCGGGACAGCCACGAGACCACCACCCACGCCGCGGTGCGCGAGGCGCACGAGGAAGCCGGCATCGAGAGCGCGGCGATCCGCGTCCGCACCGAGGTCGTCACCATGAAAGCCGCCAGCGGCTGGAGCTACACCACGGTGATCGCCGACGCCGAGCGCCCGCTGCCCACCGTCGCGAACGGTGAGAGCACCGAACTGCGCTGGGTGCGGGAAACGGACGTCGCCGGGCTGCCACTGCACCCCGGATTCGAAGCGGGGTGGCCGCAACTACGCACCACCGAGGTGCGACTGCTGCTCGACCGGCACGACGTCCTGGGGGAGCGCGGCGCGCCGGCGCAGCTGTCGAGGGCACTGCCCCGCACCGTGCACCTGCCGGACGGCACCTACGGGTGGCTGCCGCGGGTCGAGGTGCTCGAGGCACTGGACACGGTCGGTCGCCTCGCCGAACCGGCAGGTCACGGCACCACACTGGGAACGGTGACCGCGGTCGTCACCACCGACCCCCACCTGATCGAACAGCTGCCCGCCACCGTCGTGATCCTGCCGCCCGCCACGGTGCACGACTGGCTCGCGCAGGCGTAACTACGCGTTCTGCTGCAGCAGGGCGGACAGTGAGCGCGCGGCGGCCTGCGGGTCGCGGGCCTCGGTGATGGCCCGCACGACGACGATGCGGTCGGCGCCCGCGGCGAGGATCTCCGGAACCCGGGACTCGTCGATGCCGCCGATCGCGAACCACGGGCGGTTCGGTGCGGAGTCGGCGGTCGAGCGCACCAGGTCGATGCCCGACGCGGTCCGCCCGGGCTTGGTGGGCGTCGCCCACACCGGTCCGGTGCAGAAGTAGTCGACGCCGTCCTCGATCGCCGCGAGGCTGGCCTGTGCGCGGCTGTGCGTGGACCGGCCGATCAGGACGTCCGAACCCACCACGGTCCGCGCGTAGGGGACGGGCAGGTCGCCCTGACCGAGGTGCAGGACGTCGGCGCCGGCGGCCAGCGCCATGTCGGCCCGGTCGTTGACGGCGAGCAGCGCCCCGTGCCGCCTGGCCGCGGCCGCGAGCACCGACAGTGCCGCCAGTTCGTCCCTGGCGTCCATCGTGCCGAACTTCTTCTCACCGGCCGAGCCCTTGTCGCGGAGCTGGATGATGTCGACGCCGCCGGACAGCGCGGCCTCGGCGAACTGCGCCAGGTCGCCCTTCTCGCGCCGAGCATCGGTGCACAGGTACAAACGTGCTGTTCCGAGGCGGCGCCGACGGTCCGTGAGGTTGCTGTGATGCGAGGTGGTCACGGCATGACGGTAGCCTCTACGGTGAAAGTGCAACACGGGAGTCCCGGGGAACGTGGGGCTGAGAGGGGCTCACGCCGAGCCCGACCGTCATACCTGACCCGGATCATGCCGGCGCAGGAAGTGAGGTGGAGTTCAATGGCGAGATCGGTATCCGTCGTCGGAGGCGGAGTGATCGGCCTGTCGATTGCGTGGCGAGCAGCCCGCAACGGCTGGTCGGTGAAGCTGTACGACCCGTCGATCGGTTCGGGAGCGTCCTGGGTGGCGGGCGGCATGCTCGCCCCGTTGTCCGAGGGCTGGCCCGGTGAGGAGAGCGTCCTCGAACTGGGGAGCGCGTCGCTCGACCGGTGGCCCGAGTTCGGGAAGGAACTGGAGGCCGGGGCCGGCGTCGACCTGTTCACGTCGGAGAGTTCGCTCACCGTCGCGCTGGACGGCGCCGACGCCGAAGACCTCCGGACCATCGCCGAGTGGGTGGGGGCGCAGGGCCGGGATCTGCAGATCCTGAATCGCGCCGAAGTCCGCGCGCTCGAGCCGATGCTGGGTCGCGGAGTCCGGTTGGGGCTCTTGGCCGTCGACGAACTGGCCGTCGACAACAGGCTGCTCCTGCAGGCGTTGCAGAAGTGCGCCGTCGACGCCGGGGTGGAGCTGATCGGTGAGGCCGTGCGCAGTCTCGACGGCCTCGGCACGGACCAGATCGTCGTCACCGCGGGCGTCGCGTCACCGGCACTGTGGCCGGGACTTCCGGTGCGCCCGGTGAAGGGCGAGATCCTGCGGTTGCGGGCCCGTCCCGGGGTGACACCCGCGCCGGGCCGGACCATCCGCGGCAGCGTCCACGGCAGGCCCGCGTACCTGGTGCCGCGTGCCGACGGCATCGTCGTCGGCGCCACCCAGTACGAATCGGGCAACGACACGCAGGTCACGGTGGCCGGTGTGCGGGATCTGATCGCGGATGCGGAGGCTTTGATGCCCGCCATCGGCGAGTACGAACTGCGGGAGATCTCGGCGGGTCTGCGTCCGATGACCCCGGACAACCTGCCGCTGATCGGCCGGGTGTCCGATCGGGTCGTGGTGGCGACGGGACACGGCCGCAACGGCATTCTGCTCACCCCGGTGACCGCCGACGCGACGGTGGCATTGTTGGAGGGCTCGGCACTGGTCGAGGCGAAGGCCGCCGACCCCGAACGGTTCGAGAAAGTAGCGAGGTAGAGATGAGTGAGCAGCAAGTAGTGGTGCCGATCGGCATCAGCGTCAACGGCGAGGATCACGAGTTCACGGAACCGTTGACCGTCACCGGGCTGCTGGAGGCGCTGAACCTGCCGACCAAGGGCATCGCGGTGGCCGTGAACGGCGCCGTGTTCCCCCGCGCCCGGTGGGACGAGCTCGTGGTCCGGGGCTGGGAGATCGAGATCCTGACGGCGGTGCAGGGTGGCTGACACGACGCCCGGCGTGCAGAAGGGCCTCACGATCGCGGGCCGCACGTTCGGTTCACGGTTGATCATGGGCACCGGCGGCGCCGCCAACCTGACGGTGCTCGAAGAGGCGCTCGTCGCGTCCGGCACCGAGCTGACCACGGTCGCGATGCGCCGCGTCGACGCCGTCGGCGGCACCGGGGTGCTGGATCTGCTGCGCCGGCTCGACATCGCGCCGCTGCCCAACACCGCGGGCTGTCGCGGGGCGGCGGAGGCGGTGCTGACGGCGCAACTTGCCCGGGAGGCGCTCGAAACCGACTGGGTGAAGCTCGAGGTCATCGCCGACGAACGCACCCTCATGCCCGACGCCATCGAGTTGGTCAGCGCCGCCGAGCAACTGGTCGACGACGGGTTCGTCGTCCTGCCGTACACCACCGACGACCCGGTGCTGGCCCGCAGGCTCGAGGACGTCGGCTGCGTGGCCGTGATGCCGCTGGGTTCGCCGATCGGCACCGGGCTCGGTATCGCGAACCCGCACAACATCGAGATGATCGTGGACGGTGCCGGGGTACCGGTCATCCTCGACGCCGGCATCGGGACCGCCAGCGACGCGACCCTCGCGATGGAACTCGGCTGCGACGCCGTCCTGCTGGCCACCGCGGTGACCAGGGCGAAGGATCCGGCGCTCATGGCGTCGGCGATGCGCGGGGCCGTGGTGGCGGGATACGAGGCACGTCACGCCGGCCGCATCCCCAAGCGGTTCTGGGCGCAGGCGTCGTCGTAGATCTCGGGGTCGCGTCGGGGTCTGGTTCAGGGTCCGACCGGTACCAGGGGACGAGTCGGGAGTAGACCTGCGGCCGATGCGCGCCGGCCGCAGGTTCCGGCATCCTTCTCATCATGATTGAAGTGAGGGGACTGACAAAGACCTTCGGTGCGACGAAGGCGGTGGACAACCTGACGTTCAACGTGAAGCCGGGTATGGTCACCGGCTTCCTCGGCCCGAACGGTGCAGGCAAATCGACGACGATGCGCATGATCCTCGGGCTGGACCGCCCCACGGCGGGCAGCGCGCTGATCGACGGCAAACCGTACAGCGACCTGGTGCAGCCGCTGCGGACGGTGGGGGCCCTGCTCGACGCGAAATGGGTGCACCCCAACCGCTCGGCCCGCGCCCACCTGCAGTGGATGGCGGCGTCCAACTCGCTGCCGAAGAGCCGCGTCGACGAGGTGCTGCACCTCGTCGGGCTCACCGAGGTGGCGGGGAAGAAGGCCGGCGGGTTCTCGCTCGGCATGTCCCAGCGACTGGGCCTGGCCGCCACCCTGCTCGGCGACCCGAAGGTGCTGCTGTTCGACGAGCCGGTGAACGGGCTCGACCCGGAGGGCATCGTCTGGATCCGGAAGTTCATGCAGCGCCTCGCCGCCGAGGGCCGCACCGTGCTGGTGTCGAGCCACCTGCTGTCCGAGATGGCGCTCACCGCAGAACATCTGGTGGTCATCGGCCGCGGCCGGCTGATCGCCGACACCACCGTGTCCGAGTTCGTCAGCAAGTCCTCGGAATCGACGGTGCGCGTGCGGAGCCCACAGTTGGACGCGCTGCGCAGCGCGCTCACGTCCAACGGGCTCACCGTGCGCGAGGACGGATCCGACGGGCAGCAGGCGCTCGTCGTGGTGGATTCGTCGACGGACGTCGTCGGCGGGATCGCCGGTTCGCAGGGCATCGTCCTGCACGAGTTGGCATCTCAGCGCGGATCGCTGGAAGACGCCTTCATGAAGTTGACCGGAGACGACGTGCAGTACCACGCAGAGGGCGTCGAAGATGTGATGAGGGGTGCACTGTAATGGCTGTTCTCAATGCCGAACGGATCAAGATCACGTCGACGAGGTCGCCGTGGTGGTGCACGGTCATCATCATCGTGCTGGGACTCGGCCTCGCCGCAGTCATCGGGCTCAGCGCGAAGGCCAGCATCAACTCCTTCAACAACCAGATCGCGGACGGTAGGCAACCCGATTTCGATCCGTTCCTGCCGCAGATGGCGGACGCCGTGGGCGGTGTGTCCGGATTCGGCGTGCTGGTCCTGATGATCCTCGCCGCGCTCGCCGTGACCAGCGAATACCGGTTCGGGGTCATCCGCACCACGTTCCAGGCCATCCCGAACCGGGCGTCCGTCCTGATCGCGAAGGCAGGCCTGATCGGCGCGTTCGGCGCCGTGCTGACGTTCGTCCTCACGTTCGGCGCGTACGCCATCGCGAAGGCGACGGCAGGCGACGAGGCGGGAGCGGCACTCACCCTGACCGGTGCGGACGCGTGGCGGTCGATCTACGGCGTCCCGATCTACGCGTTCCTGTGCGTGGTTCTCGCCGTCGGAGTCGGCACCCTGCTGCGTCAGTCCGCGGGCGCGATCGCCCTGCTGCTGCTGTGGCCGCTGCTGATCGAGAGCCTGTTCAACCTGTTCGGCTCGTTCGGCCAGAAGATCATGCCGTTCCTGCCGTTCCTCAACGCCAACAATTTCCTGGGGGCGCCGCAGGGAGTCGATTTCCACTGGGGCCCGTGGGGCAGCCTCGTGTACTTTGCGGTGTTCGTGTTCGTGATCTTCGGGGCCGGACTGGTGGTCGTCAACAAGCGCGACGCCTGACACCCGATACAGTGTTCTCGCCCTGCTTCTCCGCCAGGTGATCGTCGGGAGACCTGGCTGAGGGTGACGGTGGGGCGGGAGCCTGTGGGCCGGTGCGAAATCCATTCGCGCCGGCCCACAGGTGCTTCTGCGTTAGGCTCCCGACATGCGACTACGGGGAGTTTTCACAGTCGGAGTGGCCGGTGCGATGGTCCTGGCCGGGTGTTCGTCGACGAGTGAACCCGATTCGCCGCCGGTCGACGCGAGCGCTCTCGCGGCCTCGGTCACCGAGAGTGGTGTGGTGGGGCACCTCGAGCAACTGCAGACGATCGCCGAGAGCAACGACGGCAACCGCGCGGCCGGAACCTCCGGCTACGACGCGAGCGTCGACTACGTCGCACAGACATTGGAAGACAAGGGCTTCGACGTCCAGACCCCGGAATTCGAATTCCACAAGTTCGACGTGAACACGGAGGCCCTGCGGTCCGGCGACCGTGACTTCGACGTCCGGGCGCTGTCGTATTCGCCGTCCACCGGTCCGCAGGGGCTCACCGCCCGCCTGGTGCCCGCTCGCAAGGACGACAGTCCGGGGTGCGAGGTCACCGATTACGACGGCCTCGACGTGACGGGGGCGATCGTCCTCGTGAACCGGGGGGTGTGTCCGTTCGCGGCCAAGCAGCAGGTGGCGTCCGAGCGCGGCGCCGCAGGCGTGATCGTCGTCAACAACGAGGACGGACCGATGAGCGGCGGCACCCTCGGCGACCCGGACGTGGGCAAGGTCCCCACGGGCGGGGTGAGCAAGGCGGACGGCGCCGCGCTCGAACAGGCGGGGGGCGACGTCACGCTCACGCTCGACACCACCACCGAGTCGAGCACCGCGCGCAACGTCATCGCGCAGACGAAGACCGGCTCGACGGACGACGTCGTGATGGTCGGTGCCCACCTGGACAGCGTCCCCGACGGCCCCGGCATCAACGACAACGGCACCGGCGTCGCCGCGACCCTCGAAACGGCTGTGCAACTCGGCGGTTCGCCCGACGTCGACAACGCCGTGCGCTTCGCGTTCTGGGGCGCCGAGGAATTGGGTCTGCTCGGGTCGGAGGCCTATGTCGACAGCCTCAGCGAGGAGCAGCGGAACGACATCGCGCTGTACCTGAACTTCGACATGCTCGGTTCCGAGAACGCCGGCTACCTGGCCTACGACGGCGACAACTCCGACAACGTCGGCGAGGGCCCCGGACCCGAGGGTTCCGCGGGCATCGAGCGCACGTTCACCGAGTTCCTCCAGGGCAACGGCGTCGCCGCGGACGGCACGGACTTCGACGGCCGCTCCGACTACGGCCCGTTCATCGAGCACGGCATCCCGTCGGGCGGGGTATTCAGCGGCGCCGACGAGACGAAGACCCCCGAGCAGGCGCAGAAGTGGGGTGGCACCCCGGGTGTCGTGTACGACAAGAACTACCACAGCGCGACCGATACCCTCGAGAACGTGGACCGGGCCGCGCTCGCCAAGAATGCCGCCGCGGTCGCGTATGCCGTCGGGGTGTACGCGGAGTCGCTCACGGGGCCGAACGGAGTCCCCATCGGTGCGGACCGGGAGAAGGCGCGGGCCACCGAGTGATGTCCGATTTGTCACGCGTTTGTGCATGTGACGCTGAGTTACTCTTACTCCCGTGAGCGACGACCCCGCCGAAGAGAACAGTGCCGAGCCGGGCGCTGCGCAGACACCGAAACGGGGCGACAAGGTGCTGGGCTGGGTGGGGTCGGTGAACCGGCAGCCGCAGCTGATCGAAGGGCTACGGAAGGTTCGTCGCGCGCTCCCCGGTGATCCCGCGTTCGGCGATCCACTGTCCACGGCGGGCCCCGGAAGCGCCCGGGCCATCGCCCGCGTCGCCGACCGCTTCCTCGACCACCAGCCGGGCGCGTCCCGCGAGATGAGCCTCGGCGCGCTGCAGGTGTGGCAGGCACTGCTCGAGCGCACCGGACGCGGGCGGGGAACGCAGGAGGTGACCATCGTGTTCACCGACCTCGTCGGATTCTCCAGTTGGTCACTGCCCGCCGGCGACGGCGCCACGCTCGCCCTGCTGCGCGACGTCGCCCGAGCCGTCGAGACCCCGATCGTCGACCGGGGCGGGCACGTGGTGAAACGACTGGGCGACGGTGTGATGGCCGTCTTCTCCAGCCCGGACCGCGCGATCGACGCCGTCTTCGCCGCACAGGAAGCGCTCGCGGAGGTCGAGGTGGACGGCTACCGCCCCCGCATGCGCGTCGGCATCCATACCGGTTCGCCCCGGCAGATCGGCAGCGACTGGCTCGGTGTCGACGTGACCGTCGCGGCCCGCATGATGGAACTGGGCGGCGACGGCAACGTGATGGCGTCGTCCGCCACGCTGTCGAGCCTGCAGCCGGGCACCCTCGACGAACTGGGGGTCGGGGTCAAGCCGTGGCGGCGCGCCTTCTTTGCCCCCGCCCCCAGCGGAGTGCCCTCCGACCTCGGTATCTGGCGGTTGCGGCTCCGCCGCCCGTGAGTACTTGTTAACCGCCGGACGTTAACAAGTACTCACGGGTGCCGCAGGCGCCACAGCGGGGAGACGGGGCCGTGACCGGCGCCCAGGTCGTACGACGCCTCCAGGCACTTGGTGACCCACTCCTTGCCGAACGCCACCGCGTCGGGCACGGACCACCCGTGGGCGAGCGCGCTCGCGATGGCGGCCGCGAGGGTGTCGCCGCCGCCGTGGTCGTTGCCGGTGTCGATCCGGGGACTGCTGAACTCGAGGAACCGGTCGCCGTCGAACAGCAGATCGGTGCTCGACGCCGACGTCCGGAGATGCCCGCCCTTCACGATCGACCACTGCGCGCCGAGCGCGTGCAGCGCCTCCGCGGCCCGGCGCGCGGTCGCGTCGTCGATCACCTCGATGCCGGTGATCAACCGGATCTCGTCGAGGTTCGGGGTGACCACCGTGGCGATCGGGATCAGCGTGTTCCGCACGGCGTCCAGCGCCTCGGCGTGCAGGAGCGGATCGCCGTGCATGGACGCGCACACCGGGTCGACGACCAGCGGGACCGGCTGGTCCCGGCCGATCCCGACCTCGGTGCACACGGCGGCGACGGCCTCGATGATGGCCGTCGACGCGAGCATCCCCGTCTTCGCTGCCCCGACCCCGATGTCGTCGACGACGCACCGCACCTGCGCGGCCACCGTCTCCGGCGGAATCTCGTGGAAACCGCTGACGCCCACCGAGTTCTGCACCGTGACCGCGGCGACCGCGACGCATGCGTGGACGCCGCACAGCGCCATCGTCCGCGAGTCCGCCTGGATTCCGGCGCCACCGCCGGAATCGGTGCCGGCGATGGTGAGGACGCGGACGGGGGTCTGGCCGTCAGGGGTCAGGGGCAGCAGCTTCACGAAGGGGACCTTACCGATTCTCTGAGGTGACGGATTCTACGGGCAGATACACGCGGCCACCTGCGTCGACGAACTCGCTCGACTTCTCGGCCATGCCCGCCTCGATGGCTTCGATCGAATCGAGCCCGTGCTGCTGCGCGTACTCCCGCACGTCGGCGGAGATCCGCATGGAACAGAACTTCGGGCCGCACATCGAGCAGAAATGGGCCGTCTTCGCCGGCTCGGCGGGCAGCGTCTCGTCGTGGAACTCCCGCGCCGTGTCCGGGTCGAGGGACAGCGCGAACTGGTCGTGCCAGCGGAACTCGAACCGGGCCTTCGACAGCGCGTCGTCCCGTTCCTGCGCCCGCGGATGCTGCTTCGCGAGGTCGGCGGCGTGCGCCGCGATCTTGTACGTGATGACCCCGGTCTTGACGTCGTCCCGATTCGGCAGCCCCAGGTGCTCCTTGGGGGTGACGTAACAGAGCATCGCGGTACCGGCCTGCGCGATCATCGCCGCCCCGATCGCGGACGTGATGTGGTCGTACGCCGGTGCGATGTCGGTGGCCAGCGGTCCGAGCGTGTAGAACGGCGCCTCCTCGCACAACTCCTCCTCGAGCCGCACGTTCTCGACGATCTTGTGCATCGGCACGTGCCCGGGACCTTCGATCATCACCTGCACGCCATGCGATTTCGCGATCTTCGTGAGCTCGCCGAGGGTGCGGAGCTCCGCGAACTGCGCCTCGTCGTTGGCGTCCGCGATGGACCCGGGGCGCAGACCGTCACCGAGAGAGAACGTGACGTCGTAGCGGTGGAGGATCTCGCAGAGTTCGTCGAAGTGGGTGTACAGGAACGATTCCCGGTGATGGGCCAGACACCACGCCGCCATGATCGAACCGCCGCGGGAGACGATGCCGGTGACCCGGCGTGCGGTCAGCGGGATGTAGCGGAGCAGCACCCCGGCATGGACCGTCATGTAGTCGACGCCCTGCTCGCACTGCTCGATCACGGTGTCGCGGTAGATCTCCCACGTGAGTGCCGTCGGATCGCCGCCGACCTTCTCCAGCGCCTGGTAGATCGGCACGGTTCCCACGGGCACCGGCGAATTGCGCAGGATCCATTCCCGGGTCTCGTGAATGTTCTTGCCGGTGGACAGGTCCATGATGGTGTCCGCGCCCCACCGCGTCGCCCACACCATCTTCTCGACTTCTTCCGCGATGGACGACGTCACCGCGCTGTTGCCGATGTTCGCGTTGATCTTGACCGCGAACGCCTTGCCGATGATCATCGGCTCGAGTTCGGGGTGGCAGCGGTTGGCCGGGATCACGGCGCGACCCGCCGCGACCTCGACGCGCACCGTCTCGGGTGAAACACCCTCTCGTGCTGCGCAGTACCGCATCTCGGGAGTGACGGTTCCGGCGCGGGCGGCGTCGAGCTGGGTGCCTGCCCGGTCGGCGATCCACGGCGCCCGCAGGTGCGGAAGCCCCGCGTCCAGGTCGATCGTGGCGTCCGCGTCGGTGTACGGGCCCGACGTGTCGTACACGTCGAGGTGCTCACCGTTGGTGAGGTGAACGCGCCGGACCGGCACCCGGATGTCGTCGCCCGACTGCAGGTACTGCTTGGTGCTGCCCTGGATCGGTCCCGTGGTGACGGACGTGGCTGTAGATATGGTTGTGCTCATCGATGATGCTCCCTACGCCGGCATTACCCGGACAGGTTCGACGGTCGACGGCCCCTAGCCGTCCTCTCAGCCCGCTGGTGCGAGCCCCCGTGGATGTGTAGTTGTCCCGGAGACTGTAACCGAGATCTCTGTGAGTGAAACATTCGGGGGAAACTTGGACAGCGGTTCCGTGCATCGGTATAAAGGGTGATGAACATCACATTTCGATTACGACACATACCCCCAGGAGATAGCCATGCTGACGGACGCGCAGGTTGTGGACGTGATCGACAACGCCGATCAGAACCGATTCGAACTCCGACTGAGTGGTGACCTGGTCGGCATCCTCGGGTATTTCGCCCTCGCGGACACCCCGCCGGGTGCGGGCGCGGGAGTGGGCGTGGTGGCCCGGCCGCCGGGACAGAGGGGCCGGGGGCGTCAGGCTCCGGTGGTCTCGTTCATGCACACGGTGATCGTGGAGGACTTCGGTCACCGCGGACTCGCCGCACTCATGGTGGGGCGCTCCCTCGACCTCGCTCGCGGGTACGGCTGGAAGGTCCGGCCCGTGTGCACCTATGTGCAGCGCTTCGTCGCCGGGCATCCCGAGTACCGCGACCTCGTGGTCCCGGTGGAGGCCTGACGGCCGGGACACGAATCGACCACTCGTCGGCAACGAAACGGTTCCGGGGCCGGTGATTCCACTCGCGAGGCCGCCCGGGAACTGTTTCCATGAGTGGCATGGATCACATTTCGAACGTTCCCGAGCCGTCGGGGAGCATCACTGCCGCTGATGCTCGCGTACTCGACAACCCTGCCCACGAACGATTCGATCTGTGGCTGGGGGACGAGCTGGTCGGCATCCTCGGCTATCGCGACGAGGACGACATCCCCGGGTTCACCGCCAGGCCCGGCGAGGTCGTCGCGTTCATGCACACGGTGATCGTGGAAGACCTCGGTGGCCGCGGTCTCGCCGCAGTCTTGGTTCGTGAGGCGCTGGGGTCGGCGCGCCGGCGCGGCTGGAAGGTGCGCCCCATCTGCACGTACGTCCGGCGCTACGTGGCGCTGAACCCGGAGCATCTCGACATTCTGGTCGCCGACTAGACCCCGGGGGCGCCGTTCGTCTCGGGTTGCTGCGCCTCAGTCGCCGAGGTCGACGATGACGGGCGCATGATCGCTGGCGCCCTTGCCCTTGCGTTCGTTGCGGTCGATCTCGGCCTTGTCGACACGGCCGGCGAGGGCGGGCGACCCGAGCACGAAGTCGATGCGCATGCCCTGCTTCTTCGGGAACCGCAGCTGGGTGTAGTCCCAGTAGGTGTAGACACCCGGACCGGGGGTGTGTGGCCGGACGACGTCGGCGAATCCCGATTCGACGAACGCCTGGAAGGCCTCCCGCTCGGGGGCGGACGTGTGGGTCTTGCCCTCGAACAGCGCCGGATCCCAGACGTCCTCGTCGGTGGGCGCAACGTTCCAGTCGCCGACCAGCGCGATCTGCGCGTCCGGATTCCGGTCCAGCCATCCGACCGCGTCCGTGTGCAGCTTCGCCAGCCACTCCAGTTTGTACGTGTAGTGCGGATCGGCGAGCTCACGGCCGTTGGGGACGTACAGGCTCCAGATGCGGACGCCGTTGCAGGTGGCGCCGATCGCGCGGGCTTCCTGCGCGGGGGCGACCTCCGGGTCCTTGTGGAAACCGGGCTGATCCTCGAAGCCGATCTGCACGTCGTCGAGGCCGACGCGGGACGCGATCGCGACGCCGTTCCACTGGCTGAGGCCCACGTGCGCGATTTCGTACCCCAGTTCGCGGAACCGCTCGTACGGGAACTGCTCGTCCTTGCACTTGGTTTCCTGCATCGCCAGCACGTCGACGTCGGACCGCTGGAGCCAGTCCAGGATCCGGTCGGTACGGGCACGAACAGAGTTCACGTTCCAGGTTGCGATGCGCACGGCAGCCACCCTAGCGGCACTGGCCGACAGATTTTCAGCCGCCGGGTTCGGTGGCGTAGCGGTACCGGTGGTGCGCGACGAAGCCGACGTTCCGGTACATCGCCTGCGCACCCTCGTTCTCGACGGCGACCTGCAGGCACGCGTGGGTCGCGCCGTGCTCGCGTCCCCAATTGATCATGTCGCCGCAGATCAGGCTGCCGATTCCGCGGCGGCGGTGGTCCTGCGCCACCTCGACCGCGGTGAGTCCGACCCATCGGCGGTCGTCGGGCGCGGTCGTGACGGATCCGCGGGCGACGGCGAGGAGCGCCGAGTCGGCGGCGCCGATCCGGCCGAAGCCGAGCATCCCGCCTTGGACCGCGTTCAGCACGTCGACCGCGAAGTCGGGCAGCGCGGACCCGCGGTAGCGGTACAGGGCGAGCCAATCCGGATCGGGGTGATCGGTGACGGTCGTGGTCCGCGGACCCTCCGGCAGCGCCAGGTTGTCGACGTCGGCGGCCATCACGACCACTTCGTCGCTGACGTTCCAGCCCAGCGGCACCTCGCCCAGGCGATCGGGGATCAGCAACCGCAGCGGGCGGTCCCGTTCGGCGTACCACTCGCGCAGGCGGTCGAGCGTGCCTCCGGGAGAGGGGTCGTCCAGACTCCCGACCGACCCGCGGTCGCCGAGCGGCGCCGCCGAGTTGGCGCGTCCGGTGAAGCCGTGGCCGTACCGGGCGAGCCAGCCGTCGATCCAGGCATGCTCGATCCCCGGCCAGCCGTCGGCGGAGGCCAGTTCGAGGGACCGGATCTCGCTCGCCCGCACGGGTCGCGCGGGGACCGCCTTCAGCGCGACCACCCGCTCCGGCTCCACTTCGATCGCGGAGCCGGCCGCGTCGCGGACGACCACGACCGGCTCGACGCTCTCCAGCACCCCGATGACGTCGGTCATCGGATGGCTGGAACCGGGCGGCAACTGGTAACGCAGCACCACCCGGCTTCCGAGCGGAATGTCAGTCGTCATGCCCGAACGGGTCTTCGACCGTTCCCGGCACCCAGCTGAGCCCGGGAACTCCCCAGCCGGCGCGCTTGATGGTCTTCTTGGCGGCGCGTGCGTTGCGGCCGACCAGCATGTCCACGTAGAGGAAACCGTCGAGGTGACCGACCTCGTGCTGCAGCATGCGCGCGAAGAAGTCGCGTCCCTCGATCTCGACGGCGTTGCCGTCGGCGTCGGTGCCGGTGACCTTCGCCCACTCGGCCCGGCCGGTGGGGAACTGTTCGCCGGGAACCGACAGGCAGCCCTCGACGTCGTCGTCCGGGTCCGGCATGGTCTCGGGTCGTTCCGACGTCTCGAGGACCGGGTTGACGACGCAGCCCCGGCGGCGGAACGGCTTTCCGGTCTCGTCGACGTCCGGGCAGTCGTAGACGAACAACCGCAGCGGCAGGCCGACCTGGTTGGCGGCGAGCCCGACGCCGTTGGCGGCGTCCATCGTGTCGTACATGTCAGCGATGATGTCTGCGAGTTCCGCAGGTGACTGGGACACCGTCTCGGTCGGTTCGTGCAATACCGGGTCGCCCACGATCCGGATGGGGAGGATGGCCATGGTCGTCAAGGATAGTGCGGCGCGCCCGAGCCGTTCGCACTGCCTGCGGCGTTCGTCGTGGTTGAATAGTCGCTGAAGTACAGCTGTGTAATTCGTTGCTCGGTCGGCCACGCGATCGAGGAGCCGGGGGAACGTGGTTTCGCTGAGGTCGGGCGAGAGCTAGTAGTCGAGGAGTGAGATGGACGGCGCAACAGCGCGTAGTCGGAACCAGTCCGAGCGCATCGACGGCGACACTTCCGTAGGGGTCGACGACGTCGGCAACGACGACGGTCTCTCGCGTCGGGAGCACGACATCCTGTCCTTCGAGCGCCAATGGTGGAAGTACGCCGGCGCGAAGGAAGAAGCGATCAAAGATCTGTTCGACATGTCCGCCACCAGGTACTACCAGGTGCTCAACGCGCTGGTGGACCGGCCGGAGGCACTCGCAGCCGACCCGATGCTCGTGAAGCGCCTGCGACGGCTGCGCGCGAGCAGGCAGAAGGCCCGCGCGGCCCGTCGCCTCGGGTTCGACGTCACGTAGCAACCGGTCGCTAAGGTCGACATCGTGAGTACTCCGAAACCCGAATCGTCCGGCCCGCCGTTACGTGCCCTCGCGATGGTGCTGATCGCCCTCGCGATTCTCTTCGCGGGTCTCGGGTTCGCCTCGCTCGGAGGTTCGGACTCGGAGGAGACCGCAGCCACCGTCACGACCTCGACGGCTGCCACGACCACCGCCGCCCGTCCGACCACGGCCGCCGGAGCGGGAGGTGCCTCCGCTTCCGCGGCGAGCACGACGTCCGGTGCGTCCAGCACCACGAAGGCAGCCGACGCGGCGTCGGTGCCGGTGCGGGTGCTCAACAACAGCAACGTCACGGGTCTCGCGAGCCAGACCGCCACCGAACTGATGTCCTCGGGGTGGACGGTGTCGGAGACCGGCAACTACAGCGACGGCACCATCTCCGAAACCACCGTGTACTACGGCACTTCCGCCGCGGAGAAGGAAGCGGCCACCGAGATCGCGGCGCAACTGGGGGTGTCGGCCGAGCCGAAGTTCCCGGGAATCGCGAATTCGTCTGCCGGTGTGGTCGTCATCGTCACTTCCGCGCAGTAGACCGGACGGTCGGTGCACCGGCGCCGCGGTTATGATCAGGTGCACTTCTTCGCCACCTCAAAGGAGCGGTTTGATGGCCTCGAGTTCTACCCGTCGGATGTCCTGGCGCATTGTCACCCCGGTGGTGGCCATTGCAGCACTCGGACTGACCGCCTGCAGTAACAACGAGGAGCCGACCGACGTTCCCGGCACCACTCCTCCCGTCTGGACCGGCGCCGCCGATCCCAGTGCCGCAGGCGTTCCCGGCGATGCCGAGAGCGGTTCGGGCGAACACGCGGAAAGCGGCGCGCTCACCGCGACGCTGAAGAACGCGGAGGGCGAGAACGTGGGTACCGCCACGTTCAAGCAGTCGGGAAGTCACGTCGAGGTCACCGTGTCCGTGAAGGACCAGACGCCCGGATTCCACGGGTTCCACGTGCACTCCGTCGGAAAGTGCGAGACGAACTCCGTGGCACCGACCGGCGGTGCACCCGGAAACTTCCTGTCCGCGGGCGGGCACTTCCAGGCCGCGGGCCACTCGGGGCACCCCGCGAGCGGTGACCTCACGTCGCTGCAGGTGCTGGAGGACGGCACCGCCGAGTTGGTCACCTCCACCGACGCCTTCACGGTCGAGGACCTGAAGAACGGCGACAGCGGCACCGCGGTCATGATCCACTCGGGTCCCGACAATTTCGCGAACATCCCCACCCGTTACGCGCCCGCTCCCGATCAGGAAACCCTGAACACCGGTGACGCAGGCTCTCGTGTGGCCTGCGGTGTTATCGGCGCCAGCTGAGTCGCGTGACACCCCGGCTGCGGCCGGGGTGTCGGCGCGCTGCCGCGAGCTGCGGCCTGTGGTTGGATCGAAACCGTGGTAGTTCCCTTTCCCGGTTCGCCGCGGCCGACACTGGGTGTCGAGTGGGAGATCGCGCTGGTCGACAGGGTCACGCGGGATCTCTCGAACACGGCCGCGGAGGTGTTCGACGCAGTCGCGAATCTCGCGGGTCCGGAGGATCCGCGGATCACCAAGGAGTTGCTGCGCAACACCGTCGAACTCGTCACCGGCATCCACTCCACCGTCGGTGAGGCGATGGACGACCTCGACGAGTCGCTCGACCTGCTGCGGCGGGCGGCGAACCCGCTCGGGGTCGATCTCATCTGCGCCGGCACGCACCCGTTCGCGCAGTGGTCGACCCAATTGGTTACGCGGACACCGGATTACGACGAGCTGATCGAGCGCACCCAGTGGTGGGGCCGTCAGATGCTGATCTGGGGTGTGCACGTCCACGTGGGGGTGTCTTCGCCGCAGAAGGTGTTCCCGATCCTCAATGCGTTGTTGCAGCGGTACCCGCATCTGCTCGCGCTGTCCGCGTCGTCACCGATGTGGGCGGGAGTGAACACGGGGTACGCGAGCAATCGCGCCCTGATGTTCCAGCAACTCCCCACCGCGGGGTTGCCGTACCAGTTCGCGAACTGGGCGCAGTACGAGGATTTCATCAGCGACCAGATGAAGACCGGGGTGATCACCAAGATCGGCGGGATGCACTGGGACATCCGGCCCGCGCCGCGGTGGGGCACCATCGAGGTCCGCGTCTTCGACGGGATCTCCACCCGCGCCGAACTCAGTTCTCTCGTCGCGCTCGTGCACTGCCTGATCGTCGATCTCGACCGGCGTTTCGAGGCCGGCGAGAACCTGCCGAACCTGCAGCCGTGGCACGTGAAGGAAAACAAGTGGCGGGCCGCGCGGTACGGGCTCGACGCCGAGATCATTCTCGACGAGGACAGCAACGAGCGGCTCGTCACCGACGACCTGAATGACCTGCTGGAGAAGCTGGCGCCGACCGCCGTCCGTCTCGGCTGTGCGGACGAATTGGCCGCCGTGGCCGAGATTCCCCGACGCGGCGCCTCCTACCAGCGGCAACGTCAGGTCGCGGAGGCCACCGGCGGTGACCTGGTGGCCGTCGTCGATGCGCTGGTGAAGGAGCTCGGGGCCTGAAAGTCGGTCTCGGGCAGGACACTCGTCCACTTGCCGTTCACGTGTTGTTTACACTTGGCGGGTGTCGATCGACGATGTTGCCGTTGTACGGCCGGGTGGGCCCGTCGATCGTTACCGCATGTTCGTTGCGGGCGGGGCGCTCGGGGTGGCGATCCTGCTGGTCGTGGTCCAGTTGGTCGCGTCCGTCCAGGGTTTCCAGGGTCCTCTGGAGAGCCTGTTCCGCGATTACGTCCTGACCCCCAAGTCGGCGTCCGTTCCGTGGGCCGGCCTCGCGCTCGCGATGGTCGGGCTCAGCAACCGGCAACGGGTCGTCGCACTGTCCGCGGCTGCGGGCATCGACGTGATGGTCGCCGCTGTGCGCTACCTGTCGGGTGGCCCGCTGACCGTCGGGAACGGCGCGACGTGGGTACTCACCGCGGTCGGTGTCTACGCCGCGGTCCGGTGGACCGGCGAACAGCGGCGCAGCGCCCTGAAAGGTGTCGGGCTGGGTGCGCTGCTGATTCTCGCGACCAAGTTCGGCGACGCCTGGCTGCAGGTCACGATCATGGCCGGGCCGATGGTTCTCGACGAGTTCGCCCAGCTCGCGGATCACGCGCTGGGAAGCCCGTCGTGGCACATGGGGCAGTTCGTCGACGCGCTCGGTCCCGTCGGGTACGGCATCCTGCACTGGGTCTACATCGAACTTCCCGTCGCGGCGATTGCCGTGGCCGTCTACCAGTTGCGGAACGGTTGGCCCTCGCACTACCTGGTGCGCACGTTCCTGCTGATCGGTCTGGTCGGTCCCGTGTTCTACGTGCTGTTCCCCGTGGTCGGTCCGATCTTCGCGTTCGGCACCGAAGGTCAGGGGTTCCAGGTCAGCGACTACTGGCCGAACCTCGTCCCGGCACCCGATTTCGTGCCCGAACCCCTGTCGTTCGATTCGACGACCCCGCGCAACTGCATGCCGAGCCTGCACACGGCGTGGGCCCTCGCGCTGTTCATCCATTCCAGGCAGGGCGCCTGGTGGCTGCGGCTCGGCGGCACGTTCTGGCTGGTGTGCACACTGACCGCGACCCTCGGGTTCGGCTACCACTACGGCGTCGACCTGGTCGCCGGAGCCGTCCTGTGCCTGACCATCGAATCCGCGCTCCGCGACCCCGAACGGGGGTGGGGCTGGTTCCGGGTTCGCCTCGTCGGCGGCGGCGCGCTGGTGCTGGCGGGACTGCTGCTCAGCTACCGCTACCTCGCAGTGCCGATGGGCCGATTCCCCGAGGTGTCCGGGCCGCTCGTTCTCGGTGCCCTCGCCGCGATGAGTCTCGGCTTCTACGCGACGTTCTTCGCCCGGCCCGACACCGCGCTCGCACGGTGGGGCAGCGGCGCGAAGGCGGCGGTCACGGATGTTCTGGTGGCTCCAACTCGTTGATCATCAGCAGCCCGTCCTGATCGCGCTGCTCCCGGTACGCCACCCGGCCGACGCTGTGCGCGATGACCGGCGCGGTGAACAGGGTGAAGATGCCGACGAGGATCAGCATCCAGATGTCGACGTTGCCGCGCAGTTCGAGGACGGCGCCCGCGAGAACCATGATGAGACCGACCACCTGCGGTTTGGTGGCGGCGTGCATGCGGCGCAGGGTGTCCGGGAACCGGACGATGGCGATGGCGGCCGTCAGCGCGAGCAGCGAACCGCACAGCATGAGGGTGGCCCCGATGACGTTCAGCACGGTGGTCACGACTTGTCACTCACCCGGAACCGGGCCACCGACACCGAGCCGATGAACCCCACCAGCGACAACGCGACGATGGCGGGCACGATCGTCGTGTCGCCGGTGTACGCGGCCCACACGGCGAGTCCGCACATCGCGAGCGCGATCAGGGTGTCGAGGGCGACGAGGCGATCCAGCGAGTTCGGACCGTCGAGCAGCCGGAACGTCGTCAGCACCCCGGCGACGACCAGGATGATTCCGGATATGACCGATACGACTGTCATGAGCTGCCCTCCTGAGCGGGGTCGTCGTACTGCTGGTCGCGGTTGTGCCAGGGGCTCGGTTTCCAGTCGGAGTCCCGTTCGAACGCCTCGATGAACAACCGCTCCAACTGCGCGACGGTGCGGTAGAACTGGCTGACCGCCTTCTGCGAGCCCATGTCCAGGACGTGGACGTAGACGATCCGCCGGACCTGGTCGATCTCGAGGACCATGGTCCCGGGGATGAGGTTCAGGACGTCGATGCACAGCGTCAGCACCAGGTCCGACTTGATCCCCAGCTGGTACCGCAGGACGCCCGTGACGGGTGGGGGGCCGGGCCGGAGTGCGAGCCACGCGATCTGGAGGCTCGACTGGATCGAGTAGTACACGAACATCACGGCCAGCCGCAGCAGCGGCAGGAAATGCACCCGGCCCTCCACCGGCACCCGCGGCAGCGGCATGAGCACCATGATGAGCGCGCCGACGGCGAGTCCGCCGAGAATATTTCCCCAGCTGACGTTGCCCCACAGCAGGATCCATACGGACATCAGCCACAGCAACGCGCCGAACTGGAGAAGTCTCTCGCGTTTCATCGCGGTGCCTCCTGCGCTTCGCCGCCGGGGTGACCGCCGAGGACGGCGTCGATGTAGATGGACCGGTTCTGCAGATCGCTCGCCGCGCGATCGCTGATCTGGATGATCTGGCCGGCGAACACCGTCATCGCCAGCCCGACGGCGACGAGGGCGACGGTGGGGATCAGCATCATCGCGGGGATCCGGCCCACGTCGGCGCGGTCGTCGAATGCGATGTCGGCCTCGGACTCGTCGAGCAGCGCCGACGGGCTGACGTCCGCGAGGTCGCCCTCGGGGGCATCGGCGCGGGCCCGCCAGAACGCCTTGGTCCACACGCGTGCGACGACGTACAGGGTGAGGAGGCTGGTGACGGTGCCGCCGGCGACGAGAATCCACGCCAGCACGCTCGCGTCCGCCGAGCCGGCCTGCAACAACGCAACCTTGCCGATGAACCCGGAGAACGGGGGAATACCACCGAGGTTGAGGGCCGGGATGAGGAACACGATGGCCAGGACGGGGCTGGCCGCGGCGAGCCCGCCGAGCCGCCGCAGCGACGACGACCCGGCCTGGCGTTCGATCAGACCGACAACCAGGAACAGGGTGGTCTGCACGAGGATGTGGTGGGCCACGTAGTAGATGGCACCCGAGAGCCCCGACTGCGTGGACAGCGCGACACCGAACACCATGTATCCGATGTGGCTGACCAGGGTGAAGGACAGCAGACGTTTGATGTCGCTCTGCGCGATCGCACCGAAGATGCCGACGAGCATCGTCAGGAGGCCGCACACCATCAGCACGTTGTCGAGTTCGCCCTCCGGGAAGAGCAGCGTGTGCGCGCGGATGATCGCGTACACACCCACCTTGGTGAGCAGGCCGGCGAACACGGCGGTGACGGGGGCCGGCGCGGTGGGGTAGGAGTCGGGCAGCCACGTCGACAGGGGGAACACCGCGGCCTTGATGCCGAACGCCACGAGCAGCACGCCGAAGATGGCGGTGCGGGTGCCGGACGGGATGCCGTCGAGGCGGGTGGCCATGTCGGCGAGGTTGAGGGTGCCGGTGGCCGCGTAGGCGAATGCGATGCCCGCCAGGAAGATCAGCGAGGACACCATCGACACCATCACGTACGAGACACCCGCGCGGACGCGATCGGCGCTCGCGCCCAGCGTCAGCAGCACGAAACTGGCGGCGAGGAGCACCTCGAAACCGACGTACAGATTGAACAGGTCGCCGGCGAGGAACGCGTTGGAGATGCCCGCCGTCAGCGCCAGATACGTCGGCAGGAAGATCGAGACGGGCTGATCCTCGCTGCCGTCGCGGATACCCTGACCCACGGCATACGCCATGACGGCGAGCAGCACGATGGACGAGACCACCAGCATCATCGCGGACAGTCGGTCGACCACCAGCGTGATGCCGATCGGCGAATCCCAGCCACCCACCTGAACGGCCGTCGTCCCGTCGCGGTCGGCGAGGAACAGCAGCAGACCGGACACGACGAGAACGCCGATCAACGCGACGAGCGTGATGATCCGCTGGGCCCGCGGACGCCGGCCGAGCACCAGCGTGGCCGCGGCGGCGAGCATCGGGACGAGGACGGGCAGCGGCGCGAGCGCCGTGATGACGTGCGGGGAAATGGTCACGACTTCTCCCCGATCCCGGCCTTGTCGATGTCCTCGTCGTCGTCGAAGTCACCGTCGTGCAGGTCTTCGTAGCATTCGAGGTCTTCGAGGTTTTTCAGTTCGTCCAGGGGAATGGGGTTTCCGTCCTTGTCGAAGGCGTCGCCGCTGAAACTCGGCTCGCCGGTGACCGGGTCGTCGGAGCGGTCGCGGTCCGGGGCCTCGGCGGGCGACCGGCGCCGCAGGACCTTGGTGTCCTCGGGGTCGTTCTCGACGGCGTCCTGCGTGGTGATCTTGAACGACCGGTACGCGAGTGCGAGCACGAAGCCGGCGATGCCCATCGTGATGACGATCGCCGTCAGGATCATCGCCTGAGCCAGCGGGTCGGCCATCGACTCGTGAATGGACTCGCGGCCCACGATGGGCGGATTGCCGTCCGGCCCACCGGACGTGAGGATGAGTAGGTTGATGCCGTTGCCGAACAGCAGCAACCCCAGCAGCATGCGGGTGATGCTGCGTTCGATGAGCAGGTAGACGCCGGCGGACACGAGGACGCCGATGATGACGAGAAATCCGAGGTTCGCGCTCATTACTGGTTCACCTCGACCTGTGCGTCGAGACGTGCCCCGAGACTGCGGAGTACGTCGAGTACGAGTCCGACCACGATGAGGTACACACCCAGGTCGAAGAACAGGGCGGTGACCATCTTGACGTGACCGATCACCGGTAGCGTCACTTCGAACACCGCGGAGGAGAGCGCGGGGGCGCCGAGGAACAGCGACGCCAGCGCGGTGCCCGCGGCGAGCGTGAGCCCGAGCCCCAGGATCTTGCCCGCGTCGATCGGGACGGTCTCGCCGAGTTCGTACCGCCCGCCCGCGAGGTACCGCAGGACCAGTGCCAGACCGGCGGTGAGGCCGCCGGCGAAACCGCCGCCGGGTGCGTTGTGGCCGGAGAAGAAGAAGTACACCGACAGCACCATGATGGTCGGGAAGATCAACCGGGTCGTCACCTCGAGGACGAGCGAGCGGTGTTTCGGATCGATGAGGTCGCCGCCGAGCAGCCACGTGGTCTCGGAATGCGAGGCCGAAGACTCGGCCGCCACCGCGGGGGCGTCGGCCACCCGGGGGGCGCTGCCGAAGCGGCGGTTGCGGAACACCAGGCTCGCGACACCGGTGGCCGCGACGAGCAGCACCGAGATCTCGCCGAGCGTGTCCCAGGCGCGGATGTCGACGAGCAGGACGTTGACGACGTTCTTGCCGTTGCCGAGGTAGTAAGCCGCGTCGGGGAGCTGCTCGTAGATCGGCATCGAGTTCCGCGCGTTGATGGCGTACGCGCCGATCGTGGTGATGGTGGCACCGACCGCGACCGCCAGAAGCGCCCGCGGAATCTTGAATCCGATCGCCCGGCGCTCGTCCACCTCGGCGGGCAGTTTCCGGAACACGAGGACGAAGATGACGAGGGTCAGCGTCTCCACCAGGAACTGGGTGAGCGCAAGGTCGGGGGCGCCGTGCAGAGCGAACAGAACACCGCAGCCGTAGCCGCTGAGACCGACGAGGATCACGCTGGCCAGACGGTTGCGCATCACGGTCGCGGCGAGTGCGGCCGCCACCATCATCAGTCCGATCACGAACTGCACCGGCGAATCCCACAGGCGCACGTCGGCGCCCGTGTCGGTGCCGACGACGAGCAGCACCAGCGGCACCAGCACCAGGGTCCCGAGGATGGTCGCCTGGGTCAGCGGCAGCGAACCGCGCTGGGTGGCGCCGGTCAGCCGCATCGACAGGGCGTCCATGCCACGCAGCGTCGCGTCGTAGATGCGGTCGGCGTTGCCGAGCGGGGGATGCTCGAACCGCAACCGGTTGACCCAGCGCTGCGCCACGAAGAGCGCGGTGCCGACGGCGAATACGAGCAGCGTGAGCAGCAGCGCGGTGTTGACGCCGTGCCACAGCGCGAGGTGGTAGTCGGTGGCGGCCTCCGCGGGCAGGGTGCGCGAGTACGGCGTCAGCAGCTTCTCGAGCTGCGGCGCCGCCAGTCCCGCCACCAGGCTCAGCACCGCGAGAACGGCAGGCGCGGCGAGGAACAACGGTCCGGGCGCGTGCATGCCCTGCACGGCCGGGCTCGGCCGCGCGAGCCGCTTGCGGCCGAACGCGCCCCACATGAAGCGCACGCTGTAGGCGAGCGTCAGGATCGAACCCAGCACGACGACGCCGACGGTGGCAATCCGCGCCGGGTCGGCGAGGACGGTCGTGCTCAGCAGGGAGTCGAACGCGGCCTCCTTGCCGACGAACCCGAGGAACGGCGGCAGCCCGGCCATGCTGGCCGCGGCCAGCGCGGCGAACACCATCAGCGCCGGCGCACGATTGCCGAGGTGCGCGAGTTTGCGGATGTCGCGGGTCCCCGTCGTGTGGTCGATGATGCCGACCACCATGAACAGCGCGGCCTTGAACATCGCGTGGGCGACGACCATCGTCATGCCCGCGAGCGCGGCGTCGCGGGTGCCGAGACCGACCAGCACCATCATGAAACCGAGCTGGCTGACGGTGCCGAACGCGAGCACCAGTTTGAGGTCGAAGGCGCGCATCGCCCGCCACCCGGCGAGGACCATCGTCAGCAGGCCGAGCGTGATGATCGTGAACCGCCAGGGCGCCGCGTCGGCGAAACCCGGCGCCAACCGGGCCACCAGGTAGATGCCGGCCTTCACCATCGCCGCGGCGTGCAGATAGCCGCTGACCGGGGTCGGGGCGGCCATCGCGCCGGGCAACCAGAAGTGCAGCGGGACGATCGCCGATTTCGACAGCGCACCGATGAGGACCAGCACGATGCCGACCCCGGCGAGCCAGCCGCGAGGTGCGACCTCGATCAGTTCGGACAGGTTGTACGTGCCACTCACCTGGCCGAGGATGATGATGCCGACGAGCATCGCCAGACCACCCGCGGTCGTGACGAGCAGGGCCTGCGTCGCGGCCCGGCGGCTGGAGGCGCGTTCGGCGTAATGCCCGACCAGCAGGAACGACAGGACCGTCGTCAGTTCCCAGAAGATGTACAGCAGCAGCATGTTGTCGCTGGCGACGAGCCCGAACATGGCCCCGGCGAACGCCACCATCTCGGCGGCGAAGATGCCGAGACGGGGTTCGTCGTCGGTGAAGTAGCGGGCGCAGTAGACCAGGATCAGCGTGCCGATGCCGAGCACCAGCACCGACATGATCGCGGCGAGCGGATCGAACCAGAAGTCGAGGTCCATCGACAGGCCCGGGGCCCACTCGACGGACACGGTCTGCACCGTGCCCCAGTTCGCGATCACCCATCCGAGTGACACCAGCGGGACGAGGGAGAGGGGATAGAAACCGTTGCGGCCGAACTTGCGCACCACAAGCGGAGCCAGAACGGCGGCAACGGCATGGGCGAGCAGAACAGCAAGCAAAAGGCACTCCGTCGGGGGTCAGCGGGCGGCGGGGTGTCGGAACGAAACGAACCGAGTCGTGTAGACCGTTCGCTCAGCTAGCGAACTGGGCTACGGGTACATCCTACTGGGTCGGTTATTCGGACCCACAATCGCGGCAAATCGGACTAATGGGGCGCACTGTGTTATAGGCGCGTGGTTATGGGTGCGTGGTTATGGGTGCGTGCCCGCCTGATCTATCTTGGGTCGGTGCCAGCCGAGATCCGAACCGCCGCGCTCGCCCACATCCGTGACCGCAAACTCCTGCAGACGCGTTCGACGGGGAAGACCGCGTTCTACATGGCCGGCGGCAAGATCGACCCGGGCGAGAACGCCGAACAGGCTCTGCACCGCGAGATCCGGGAAGAACTCGACGCCGGAATCGTCGACGGGACCCTCGAACGCCTAGGGGTCTTCGAGGCGCCCGCGTACGGACATCCCGAGGGCACGGACCTGCACATGACCTGTTTCCTCGCCGAACTGAGCACCGAGCCGCGGCCGACAAGTGAGATCGCCGAACTGCGGTACTTCACCGTCGACGAATACGCGGCGATGCCGGACGTCGCGCCCGGATCGATGCTCGTGTTCCGCCGGCTGCAGTCGCTGGGCCTCCTCGACTAGGTGAGTGGCGCGGTGCCCTCCGGTGCACTGTGGCGCTCACGGAGCGAGTAGACACAGAACGCGACGACGAGCAGCATCGCGACACCGGCGAGATGGTCGGACGCGGCGGTCGAGGCCGGCGACGACGGCAGACGGTGTTCGCTGGGCGCACCCGAGTAGACCACCCGGCTGCGGGGGACGGTGGTCGCCGCGACAAACACCAGCGACGCGAACGGCAGCGCCAGACCGAGCACCGCGACGGGCGCCGAACCCGGCAGCGCGGAGGCGAGCGCGAAACCCGTCCCGCCGCCCAGGACCGCCAGCCGGAGCAGGAGCGCGACGCCGTCGTTGCCGAAGTCGGGGGAGATGGTGGCGGCCAGCGGAACGACGGCGGCGAGACACAGACCCCACCCGGGCCGTCGCCACTTCGGCGGAACCCTGACCGCCACCGCCATTCCCGCGGCGAGGGTGACGACGCCGACCGCCAGCAACGCCGGCGCGGGCGTCGTCACCCGCGGGGTCCGGAGGTCGTCGAGGACGAGCACGGCCGCGGCGGTGGCCCCAGTCGCCGCGAGGAGGAAGTGTCCGTCGATCCCGGGGAACCCCCGCCCGATCAGCGCGGTGACTCCCAGGATCACGGCGAGCGAGAACGCCACGATCAGCCAGACCGTCAGAGGTTCGCCGAATTCCTGATCGTCGATCCACGCCCCGAGCAGCCGGTTGAGCAGCGCGAGTCCCAGGGCCCCGACCAGCGCGGTCAGCAGGGTCTTCCGTTCGGGGCGTTGCACCCGGAACTGCGACCGCGCCAGCACCGCCGACGCGAGCGTGAGGACGAGAACGCCGATCAGCAGCCACTGCGGAGGTTCGCCGATCGCCGACGTGCTCATGCTCGCGGGTTCGACATACGCGGCGTCGCCGCGCGGCAGTTTCTGCACACTCGCGAGGAGGAACGCGCCCGCGACCCCGAGCGTCAGCGCCAGCTGCGACGCCCAGCGACCCCACACCGCGGCGACCGCCGCGCCCAGCAGGAATCCGGCGGTCGCGGTCTTGGCGAAGTGCAGGGCGATCAGCGTGTCGACGCCGCCGGCGCCGGGCACTGCCCAGCGCGCGCCGATCAGGATGACCGCGCACACCGCGGCCAGGAGCCACGACACCCGTCGGGAGCCCGACCGTTGCAGACCGCCGACCGCGATGACGGCGAGAACCAGGGCCACCACCACACCGGTCGGCTGGCTGCTGATCCACCGGTCGATCTCGCGATCCGAGGCGTTGATCGTCCACGCCCGGTTGCGCGGATTGGTGAGGACGAACCCGGCCAGTGCGCCGGACGCGAGAGCAGCCGCGGCCGACAGGGGTTCCCGGAAGTCCATCTGCTCACGGTACTCGAGCGGGTAGGAATGGAAATGGCGAACCCGGTGTTGGCACCGAAGGCGTGCCCGAGAACGACTCCGATCGAATACCCCGAGGCGAGGAGCCCCCTATGACGTCGATCAACGAGAAGGCCACCACCCTGCTGGAGCTGCACCGGCCCGGCAACCCCGTCATCCTGCCCACCGTGTGGGATGCGTGGTCCGCGAATCTGGCTGTGTCCGCCGGGTTTCAGGCGTTGACGGTCGGAAGCCACCCGGTGTCCGACTCGATCGGCAAGCCCGACAACGAGGGAATCACGTTCGACGAGCTGCTGCACCGCATCTCGCAGATCACCGCCGCGGTGGAGCTGCCGCTGTCGGTCGACATCGAATCCGGATACGGGCTCGAGCCCGCCCGCCTCATCGAGGGTCTGATCGGTGCGGGCGCGGTGGGTCTGAACATCGAGGACACGGTCCACAGCGAGGGCGGACGCCTCCGCGAGCCGCAGGAGCACGCCGACTTCGTCGGAGGGTTGCGGCAGGCCGCCGACGCCGCGGGCGTCCACGTGGTCGTGAACGCGCGGACCGACCTGTTCGTGAAGCAGGTGGGCGACGAGTCCGACCGTGTCGACCGGGCGATCGCGCGACTGAAGCTCGCCGCCGAGGCCGGAGCCGACGTGCTCTACCCCGTCGGCCGTCACGACGACGCCACCCAGAAGCGGCTCACGTCGGAGCTTCCGCTGCCCGTCAACGCGATCGGGCTGCCCGATCAGGACGATCCGGCGAGCTTCGGTCCGCTCGGTGTCGCGCGGGTGAGTTTCGGCCCGTTCTTCCAGGCCGCCCTCGCCGCACACGCGGCGACTCTGCTCGGCCGCTGGTCCTGACCCGTGAGTACTTGTTAACCGCCGGCGGTTAACAAGTACTCACGGGCGCGACAGCGCATAGGCCTTCAGGTGCGCCACTTGCTCGGGATCGAGTGAGGGGCGCACCTTTTCGCGTGCCTCGGCCACGTCGGCCGCGGTGACGTCGGCGGCGTCGATGTTCCGGCGCATCGCGGCCAGCGCGGCTTCGCGCAGCAGCGCCGAGCAGTCGGCGGCCGAGTAACCGTCGAGATCGTCGGCGAGGGCGTTCAGGTCGACGTCGTCGGCGAGGGGGACCGCCTTCCCGGACGTCCGGAGGATCGCGCGGCGGGCGTCGCCGTCCGGCGGCGGCACGAACACCAGCCGCTCCAGGCGGCCGGGTCGCAGCAACGCCGGGTCGATGAGGTCGGGCCGGTTGGTGGCGCCGACGACCACCACGTCGCGCAGCGGTTCGACGCCGTCGAGTTCGGTGAGCAGGGCGGCGACCACCCGGTCGGCCACCCCGGAGTCGGAACTCTGGCCGCGGCGCGGCGCGAGGGCGTCCACCTCGTCGAGGAAGATCAGCGACGGCGCCGAATCCCGTGCCCGCTGGAACAGTTCGCGGACCGCCTTCTCGGACGCGCCCACCCACTTGTCCATCAGCTCGGCGCCCTTGACGGCGTGCACACTCAGATGTCCCGAACTGGCCAGCGCCCGAACGAGATACGTCTTGCCGCAGCCGGGCGGACCGTAGAGCAGCACTCCGTGCGGCGGATCGACACCCAGCCGGGCGAACGAATCCGGGTGCTGCAACGGCCACAGCACCGCTTCCGTCAGCGCCTGCTTGGTCTCCACCATGTCCCCGACGTCGTCGAGGGTGACGCTGCCGATCGCGAGTTCCTCGCTACCCGACCGCGACAGCGGGCGGATGACGTCGAGCGCACCGAGGAGGTCGTCCTGCGTGAGCGCCGGCTCGACGGGTTTCCTGGCCGCGCGGGACGCGGCGCGCAGGGCGGCTTCCCGGCACAGCGCGGCGAGGTCGGCGACGACGAACCCCGGTGTGCGGGCCGCGATCGCGTCGAGGGCGATGCCGTCGCTGGGCACCTTCCGCAGGAGCAGTTCCAGCAGGGCCCGGCGGGTGGAGCCGTCGGGCAGGGTGAGGGCGAGTTCGCGGTCGCACAGGTCCTGCCCGCGCAACCGGGTGTCGACCGACTCCGGGTGCGCCGACGTCGCGACGAACGCGACCCCGACGGTCTCGACCGCGCCGCGGAGTTGCTCGATGATCAGCGCCGACACCGGTTCCGGAGTGGACGGCAGCAGGGCGTCGATGTCGGTGATCAACAGGACCCCGCCGCTGCGGACCGCCTCGACCGCTGCGGTGACCCGCTGCAACCGGGAGCCCGCCTCGAGCGCGCCGGCACTCGGCCCGTCGAGTTCGACCACCCGCCGGGACGCGAGAACCGAACGGGCGAGCGTCGCCTTCCCGACACCGGCGGGCCCGGTCACCAGGACACCCAGATGGGGCGAGGCCCCGAGGGTGCGGAGCAGTTCGGGTTCGTCGAGTGCCAACCCGAGCCACTCGGTGAGTTTGGCCGCCTGGGTGTGCGCGCCGACCAGGTCGTCGACCGGGACCGGGGGCACCTCCTCGGCGGTCCGGACCGGCGGCGCCGGCAGCCGCGACGGCGACGCGGTCACCGTCGCGCGCACACCCTCACCCCACCCGACCGCGGTGTTGGGCTGCACGCTTACCGGACCACCGGCCGGGTCGACCCCGGTCACGGTGAGCAGTTCGGACGTCCAGGCGACCCCGAACGTCCGGGACAGGGCCTGGGTCGCGGGGGCGGTGCTGGTTCCGGGGCCGAGATCACGGGGGAGCAGCGACACCGTGTCGCCGACGGTGAGGACCTTCCCGAGCAGGGCGTGACGCAGGGTGACATCGGAGACGGAATTGACGGCCAGATTGGAGCCGCTGACCGTCACGGTCTTCCCGCCGTACACCGTCACCGGTGTCACGACGACCGTGCTGTTCTCGGACAGCCCGGCGTTGGACAGCGTCACGTCGTCGAGGAGCGCGGTCCCGGTGGGGGTTCCGGTCGGCGCGCGACCGGCAACGGCGGCGGTGCGGCGCGCACCGATCAGGGCGATCGCGTCCCACTCGCGCAGACCGAGCGCGGCCAGGGCTTCCGGATGGAGCCGGACCACACCGCGCCGGGCGTCGGCGGCCGAGGTGTTCAGTCGGACTGTGAGCGCGAGTTCCGGTGAGGTCACGCCGTCGAGCCTACGTGCGGGAGCGACCTACCGGGCCCGGGGACGGCGCAGTCCGAGCCGTGCCGCGGACCGCCTGCCGCGAGCGTCGGGCTGACGCCGGATGGCCCGCCGTTCGGCCGGCTTGATGTCCCACGTCTCGGGTCGCGCGGCCACCCACCGCTTCGAGTGGACAGCGAACGGTATGTGCCCGAGGTATACCGCGACGAGGACGATCAGCAGGATGTACGGGTAGGTGACCAGGGCCGCCGCCGCGAGCGCCACGAGGACGAGCAGACCGGCCGCCATGTGCGGGGGC
This sequence comes from Rhodococcus pseudokoreensis, assembly GCF_017068395.1. Lineage (NCBI taxonomy): Bacteria > Bacillati > Actinomycetota > Actinomycetes > Mycobacteriales > Nocardiaceae > Rhodococcus > Rhodococcus pseudokoreensis. Next base: position 6,455,632 of record NZ_CP070619.1, read on the forward strand.
ACGGACACCGTCTTCAGCGCGAGCGTGGGGATCCGGCTGACGATCAGCGCCGCGGAGAACACGGTCCACGCCACGACGACGGGATAGGACGACCACCAGCCGTCGCCCCACTGCGCGGCGGCGGCCAGCGGGGCCAGCGCGACCAGCGCGCCCGCCGGCGCCGGGACACCCGTGAAGTACTCGTTGGCGTACCCCGGCATGTCGTCCTCGTCGAGGAGCGTGTTGAACCGGGCCAGCCGCAGCACGATGCTCACCGCATAGATCAGGGCGATGATCCAGCCGAAACTCTGGCCGTCCAGCAGCGTGACATAGAGGACGAGAGCCGGGGCGACGCCGAACGAGATGGAATCGGCGAGCGAATCCAGTTCGGCGCCCATCTTGCTGGTGGCGTCGAGCAGTCGCGCGATCCGCCCGTCGAGCGAGTCGAGGACCGCGGCGGCGCCGATCATGGCCAGCGCCGTTCCCAGATCCTCGTCCAGCGCGAACTTGACCGCGGACAGCCCCGCGCACAGCGCGAGGATCGTGACGACACTCGGCAGGAGCCGCACCGCCTGCTGGGGTCGTCCCCTCCGCTGTTTCTTCGCGTTGGCGATCACGGCAGTTGAGCGATGACGGTCTCGGCGCCGATCGTCCGCTGTCCCCGCTCGGCGAGCAGCGTGGTGCCCGCCGGGAAGTACGTGTCGACGCGGGAGCCGAACCGGATCAGGCCGTACGTGTCACCGATCGGGAGGGTGTCGCCGACCTTGGCGTCGCAGACGATCCGGCGGGCGAGCAGTCCGGCGATCTGGACGACGGCGACGTCGTGGCCCTCCGCGGTGTGCAGGAGCATGCTGTTGCGTTCGTTGACCTCACTGGCGTCGGAAAGATCGGCGGAGAGGAACTTGCCGGGCCGGTGGACGACCTTCCGCACCTCACCGCCGACGGGGCTGCGCTGGACGTGCACGTCCAGCACGGACAGGAAGATGCTGACCCGGGGGAGCGGCTCGGTTCCCATGTCGAGTTCGGACGGCGGGACCGCGGAGTCGACGAGCGCGACCTCCCCGTCGGCGGGTGCGACTGCGACGCCGACACGGTTCGGCGGAACGCGGTGCGGATGCCGGAAGAATGCGGCGCAGGCCGCGGCGGACGTCAGTGCTCCGCGGCGGACCCACTTGCGGTTGCGGCCGAGGACGGCCACGCCGAGTGGTGCGAGGACGAAGGGCAGCCCGGCCGGATGCAGGGGCGGAACTGCTCCGCGGACGAGGTCGACGATGTGACCGACGCTCGTGGCTTGCGGGGTTCCGGGGGGTGTGGGCTTGCGTGCCACGGGCTCCTCTAACTGTGTTCGGACGGACGTGCTGCCTGCGCGCCATCGCGCCGCACCCACAGATTACGTGAGCGCTCCCGGCTGCAACGGCATCAGGAGAGAGTACGCACTCGCGGGGTCGGATGTGTGAACGGATCGTGGCCGGATGGCGAGGGGTGTGATGGGTCCACCGACCCGGAACGTCAACTGCTCGCCCGGCAGCGCGTCGACGGCTTCGAGGAGAAAACCGGCGTTCACCTGCACGTGGAAGCGGACGGGCTGCTCGGTGCCCGGGTGGCCGACGACGATCTCGCCCGATTCGAGAACCCCCAGATCCACCCGGTCACCCGCGTCGGCCAGGAGTGCGCGCAGGGTCGCCGAGGAGAAGGTGTGTTCGATTCCCGGGTCGCGGGGTGACAGGCCGCGATGGTCGGGGAAGGCGCCGACGACGAGACCGGTGGTGAGCTGTTCGCAGCCGCAGCGGAGGGTGATCGAGTCGGCGCCCACGACGACGGTCACCGTGCGGTGGCGTCGCAGCAACCCGGCAGCGTCGTCCAGGAACGTGCACGGGACGACCACGGAGATCGGGTCAACCGGCGGTTCGAGCACGGCCGCTGTTCCGACCGCCAGCCGGTAGCGGTCGGTGGTGACGAGCCGCAGCACGTCGTGGTCCGTCTCGAAGAGGCAGCCGCGCAGTACCGGGAACTCCGAGTCGGCGTCGGCGGCGAACCGCACCGCACCGACCGCGGCGATGAGGTCGGCGGTTCGGAGCACGACCGTCAACTCTCGGTCCGCTCGGGCGTCGAGCAGGCGGTGAATCCTCGTCAGTTCGCGGCGGGCGTCGTCCAGGCCCTGCTCGAGCCGGCCGAGATGCCGGTCCAGAAGTCCGTGGGCGTCGCTGCCGCTCAGCACGGCGCCCATCTCCTTTACCGGCATCCCCACCCGGCGCATCGCGGCGACGAGGGCGGCGGCGTCCACCTGCCGGTCCGTGTACCAGCGGTACCCCGTGCGCGGGTCGACCGCGTGCGGGGTGAGCACCCCGGCCTTGTCGTAGAACCGCAGCGCGCTGACCGATAGACCGGACGCGCGGGCGAGTTCACCGATGCTGAGCACGGCGCCCACTCTGCCCCGGCGGTCCGACAGTCGCGTCCAGTTCGGCGCGGAGGCGGGCGATGCCCCCGCGGATCATCCGTCCGTAGCCGTCGTCCGCGAGGTGTTCGCAGCACTGCGCTGCCCGATCGAGATGGTGGCGCGCCTCGGCCGACTGGCCGAGGGCGTGACGAGCGGCCGCCACGTTGAGGTGCAGCGACGGGTAGAAGCCTGCGACCGACAGGGACGAGTGATGCTCCTTCGCGCGGTCGTCGGTCAGGGAGTCGGCAGCATCCAGGGCTCGCAGGTCCCAGCGCAGTTCCTCGGCGGGGTCCGTCTGGACGTCCGCCATGTAGTGGGCCAGCGTGACGACGTGCAGCGGGTCCGGCGCGATGTCGCCGGAGCCCTGGAGGGCGTCCCACACCTCCTCGAAGATGCGACGGGCGCCCTCCCGGTCACCCGCTACTGCCCGTTCCTGCCCCTGCGCGATCCTCGCCATGACGGCGTCCGGTCTGTCCATGCAGACAACGCTGAGGCCTCGACCAGGTCGAGGGTCAACCCGGCTACTTGCCCTCGGCCGCCGACTTGATCCGGGCGAGGGTGGTGTTCATGCCGTTCACCAGGTCGACCTCGAAGTCCTCGTTGCCGCCGAGGACGGTCTTGACGAGGAACTGCGACACCTTGGACGTTCCGGTCGGGGCTTCGCGGCGCTCGATGACCTTGGTTCCGCTTGCGGTCTGCTCGAGTTCGTACGACCAGATGGTGCGGTTCTCGAGGATCCGGAAGGCGATGGCCTTGTTCGGCTGGAACGTCACGACCTTCGACGTGGTCGGCCACACGAGGAGGCCCTTACGGTTGATGTTGACGGTTTTCGTGCCCTCTTCGACGACGCCGCCGAGGACGCGCATCTTGCGGCACTGGGGGCTCCACTCGCCCATCCGCTTGAGATCCGAGACGACGGCCCACACGTCTTGCGGGGTCGCGTCGATGTCGATGCTTGCTTCGAGGGTGGTTGCCATCGGCTGCTCCAGTCAGGGAAGGTGGTACGTAAGGTAACAATTACTTTGGCGTCATGGTAGGCCCTGTGGCCAGAGGGCTGTGCGGTAGGTCACTGGATTCTCGTCCACACTGCAGTTTTCCAGCACTTCCGCGCGCCTCATCGAAACCGTGTAACCAAAGGGGCACGATTGGCGATGAGTCAATAGTGCGACGAACTGTCGCCGATGCAATGGCGCAAATCGGAAAGTTGTCGAGTCGGTGTTCGGAAGTGATCGGTAGTGAATGTTCATTCGATCCTGCGGTGGGACCGCAGCCCTCTCCCTCTACTCGAATCAGCCCGATTGCAAGGACGTCCGTCCTCGTGGCCGAGTGAAAAACTCGAACGTCTGATGACGCCACGCGAAATCGAGGAAGCTCTCCGCGGCCGGTCGTAGACACGGTCGTGGCTCCCGCAATCCCGTCACTCTCCGCCCGGACCCGGGGGAGACTGGGGTTGTGGGAGCCGAAGAGTGTGTCGTGGTCGGAACCGGTGCGGTCTCCGCCGAAGAAGTGATCCGGGTGGCGCGCCACGGTGCGCCGGTGCGGATCTCGCGCGACGCGATGTCGGCGATGGCGGAAACCCGCAAACGCATCGAGGCGCTGGCCGAGGACCCGAAGCCCGTCTACGGCATCTCGACGGGGTTCGGGGCCCTCGCCACCCGGCACATTCCCTTCGCCCTGCGCACGCAACTGCAGCGCAGCCTGGTCCGCTCGCACGCGGCGGGGTCGGGTCCCGAGGTCGAGCGAGAAGTGGTGCGGGCCTTGATGTTGTTGAGGTTGTCGACGCTGGCCACCGGGCGGACGGGGGTGCGGCCGGAGGTCGCGCAGGTCTACGCCTCGCTGCTGTCGGCGGGGATCACTCCGGTGGTGCACGAGTACGGCAGCCTCGGGTGCTCCGGTGATCTGGCGCCGCTGGCTCATGTCGCGCTGGCGGTGATCGGTGAGGGCACGGTGCGCGGCGCGGACGGCGCACTCGTGCCGGCCGCGAGTGCACTGTCCGCTGCGGGGATCGCGCCGGTGGTCCTCGAGGAGAAGGAGGGGCTCGCCCTCATCAACGGCACCGACGGCATGCTCGGCATGCTGGTGCTGGCGTGCGAGGACCTGCGCGCGCTGCTGCGGTTGGCCGACGTGACGGCGGCGATGAGTGTGGAGGGGCTGCTCGGCACGGACCGGGTGTTCGCCCCCGATCTGCAGGCGCTGCGGCCGCACCCCGGTCAGGCCCGGGCCGCCGCGAACATGGTCCGGTTGCTCGCCGGCTCCGAGATCGTGCAGAGTCACGCCAACCCGAGTTGCACGGTGGTGCAGGACGCGTATTCGTTGCGGTGCGCGCCGCAGGTCGCGGGTGCCGCGCGGGACACCCTGGCGCACGCCGAGCGGGTGGCGTCGTGGGAACTGGCGAGCGCCGTCGACAACCCGGTGGTGACGCTCGACGGGCGGGTGGAGTCGAACGGCAATTTCCACGGGGCGCCGGTCGGGTACGTCCTGGATTTCCTGGCCATCGTGGTCGCGGATGTGGCGAGCATGAGTGAGCGCCGCACCGACCGGTTCCTCGACGTCGCGCGCAACCACGGGTTGCCGCCGTTCCTGGCGGACGATCCGGGTGTGGACAGTGGTCACATGATTGCGCAGTACACGCAGGCGGCGATCGTGTCGGAACTGAAGCGGCTGGCGGCGCCGGCGAGTGTCGACTCGATTCCGTCGTCGGCGATGCAGGAGGACCATGTGTCGATGGGGTGGTCCGCTGCCCGGAAGCTGCGCCGGGCGGTCGACGGGCTCACTCGGGTCCTCGCCGTCGAGGCGTTGACTGCCGCTCGGGCGCTCGACCTGCGGGCGCCGCTCGCACCGTCGCCGGCGACGGGGGCGGTGCGGGACACGATCCGCGAGCATGTCGCCGGGCCGGGAACCGACCGTCACCTAGCGCCGGAGATCGAGGCCGCGGTCGCCCTCGCCGCCTCCGGCGCACTGGTCGCGAGCGCGGAGTCGGTGGTGGGGCGGCTGGACTGACGCCGTTGAAGTCTCGAGTCTCGCGAATTACCGTGGACTGCAGGAGATGGTCCGCATGACACTCGCGGAATTCGACACACGCCGGAAGACCGTCGACACCGACCGTGGACCGGTCAGCTACCTCGATTCCGGTACCGGACGGGTGGCGTTCTTCATTCACGGCGTCGGCACGTCCGGCTACCTGTGGCGCAACGTGATCCGTCAGCTCGAGGACGAACGACGGTGCATCGCCCTGGACCTCCCGCTGCACGGTCACACCCCCGCCGCACCGGATCAGGACTTCACGCTGGGCGCCCTGGCCGACGTCGTCGCGGCCACCTGCGACGCGCTGGGCCTGGAGAAGGTCGACGTCGTCGCCAACGACACCGGCGGCGCGGTCGCACAGATCTTCGCCGCCCGGCACCCCGACCGGTTGTCGACGCTGACGCTGACGAACTGCGACACCCACGACAACGTGCCGCCGAAGGCGTTCCTGCCGGCCGTGTTGCTGGCCAGGGCCGGACTGCTCGCCCGCATCCTGCCGCCGTTGACGAGGAACGTGACGAGGGCTCGTAATCTATTGTACGGCACCGGGTATCAGAACGTGCGTTCCCTGCCGGAAGAGATCGTGGCGGCGTACGTCGAGCCGCTGCTCGGCACCCGCGACCGTGCGCTGCTCTTCCAGCGCTGGATCGCGTCGCTGAATCCGCGCGACCTGCTCGCGGTCGAGTCGGACCTCGCGGCGCTCGAGGTGCCCACACTCATCGTGTGGGGCACCGGGGACCTGTTCTTCCGGACCTCGTGGGCCTACCGGCTCCGTGATCTCATTCCGGGTGCGCGGGAAGTCGTGGAGATCCGGGGCGGCAAGCTGTTCTTCCCCGACGAGCGTTCACGCGAACTGGTCGTCGAACTGCGCAGATTCTGGGCGGCCCGGTCCTGAGCCGGGTTCAGCAGCCTGATTCAGCGCAGCGGGTCGAAATGCCGCATGACGGCGGGAACCTCGCCGCCGGTCATGGAGTCGGCCATCATGCGTCCGGTGAGCGGCCCCAGCGCGATGCCCCACATGCCGTGGCCGCCCGCCACATGCACACGAGGGGAGCGGGTGCCGCCGACGAGCGGAAGTCCGTCGGTGGTGCAGGGCCGCGATCCGACCCACTCCTCCCGACGCGATTCCCAGTCGATGCCGGTGAACATGGGCGTCGCGGCCGCGATGATCGCCTGCACCCGGCGCGGGTCGAGAGGGGCGTCGGGACTGCGGAATTCCATCATTCCGGCCACGCGGAAACGGTCGTGCAGCGGGGTGCACGCCACCCGCTGGGTGGGGAAGTAGATCGGGTTCTTCGGCATCTGCTCGGGCTGGACACTGAAGCTGTACCCGCGGCCGGCCTGCACCAGGGCGCGGACACCGAACGGGCGGGCGAGAGTATTGAGGTGTGCGCCGCCGGCGAGGACGACGGAATCGGCGGTGACCGTGTCGCCGGAAGCCGCGGCCAGCCGGACGCCCGACTGCCCCTGATCCTGCACCGCCACCACGTCGAAGCCGGACCTGATCTCGCCGCCCCGGGCGCGGACCGCGTCGGCGAGCGAATGCACGAAGCGCGGCGGGTCGATGAAGCGCTGGTTGCGCAGCCGCAGCCCGGAGTGCACGCCGTCGCCGAGACTCGGCTCGAGAGAGTGGATCTCGTCCCGGTCGACGCGGTCGTACTCGACCTCGCCACCCGCGGCTTCGACGTGCCGGAACTCGTCGACGAGCACTTCCCGGTCCTCGTCCGACTTGAACGCGGTGAGGAACGGATCGGCGAGATGCGTGTGCTCCCGCACGCCGCCGTCCGCGAGTTCGTCGTAGGCGCCCAGGGAGATCCGGTTGACCTCGGCGTACACCTTCATCGCGTCAGCCCACCGGGAGGGAGTGCAGTGCCGGGCGAAGCCGACGAGGAAACGCACCAGCCGCAGATCGGTCGTGAACGGAACGTAGACCGGTGAGGACGGATTCAGCATCGCGCGCAGGCCGTACCGCAGCACGGCCGGTTCGGGCAGCGGCAGCGTCAATGCCGGTGCGAGCCAACCCGCATTGCCCCACGACGCATCCGCCGCGACACCCGTACGGTCGACGACGGTGACGCGCACGCCACGCTCCTGGAGGAACCACGCCGTGGACAATCCGACGACGCCTGCTCCGACGATCGCGACATGGTCAGGGCGCTGCACTGTGTTCATGACTCCATGATCGGCGGGCGACGGAGCCGGGGCAGTAGCCGTTCGGCCAATCCCGGACAGTGCCCCCTGTGCAATCGGCCAGGGGTCACAAATCCCGCAGTCCCGTCAGCTTCAGGTGCAGCATCAGGATGAGCCGGGTGTCGGCGTCGGCCAGGTCCACGTCGCACGAATCGACGCAGCGCCGCAGCCGATTCCTCAGCGTGTTGGGGTGCACGTGCAGCGCGGCGGCGGCATCGGCGACGTCGCCGCCGTGCGCCAGGAAGGCGCGGGCCGTGGCGACGAGATCCGTGCCGTGCTGCTCGTCGTGCCGAATGAGCGCGGCGAGCGGGGTGAGCTCGCCCAGGCCGTCGAAGATGTCGGCGACGCGCAACGCCAGCACGGACGCGAGACTGTCCCGCATCGTCCCGGCGACACCACCGGACCGGGCGTGCTGCAGCACCGTGAGAACCCGGTCGGCGTCCCCGCGCGACAGGTGCGCCTGGCTGGCCGTGCTCACCTCGCGTCCGACGGCGACCACGAACGTGGCCCCGCTGCGGGCGCGGCCGAGGAAGTCCTCGGCGAGGCGCCGGACGTCCTTCTCCGACGCGGCGATGACCACGTAGATGACGTCGTCGAGTTGGGCGGCCACCGAATCGACCGCCAGCGTGTCGAGGTACAGGCCGAGGGAGGCGAGCAAACCGGACGGCAGCGGGCGCCCGATCGCGACGGGCGCGGCCGCCGCGACCGTCAGCCGTCCCTCCAGCCGGAGGTCGTCGGCGGCACGGAAAGCGGGCTCGCCGCCGTTGATCAGCGCACGGACGCGGTCGACCTGCATCCGGCGCGTCACGTCCACCCGTTCCCGCTCCGCCGCGATGTGCTCGGCGACGACCGGGACCGCGGACCGCAGAATCGATTCCTGTTCCGGGGTGGGGGCCGACGTCATCGCCGCCCAGATCGACCCGACCGACCGTCCCGCGTCCCGCACCGCGATCACCGCGCGGGGAGTCATGTTCGGCAGCCGCATGTCCACGTAGAAGACGTCGGTGTCCCGGTGCAGACGCTCGAAGACGCCCGCGTCCCCGAGGAGTTGCCGGTACTTCCCTGGCACCTGCCGTCCCAGGATGGTCTCGATGCGTGCTTGGTCCACGGCCTGCTCGCCGCTCGAATAGGCCAGGACCGTCGAGTTCTCGTCCTCGATCGTGATCGGGGCCCCGATCAGCTCGGCCAGCGACCCCGCCACCGTGAACAGGTCTTCACCGCGTAGGTCCATGGGTGCGAGCCTAGTTGCCGGGCGCGATCCGGCCGGGTCTTCGCCGCGGTCCGTGTCCTCGAGACACGGGTCTCTTCGGTCCTGGCGGTGGCCACCCGTCACGGGCATTGTGGGGGTATGGCGGCGACGCAGGGCGGAACCGGAACGATGACCGCGTGGCGCGTGGTCGCTCCGGGCCCCGTCGCGGGCCACCCGCTGGAACGGGGCCGCGAGCGAATCCCCGAGCCGGGACCGGGCGATCTTCTCGTGAAGGTCCTCGCGTGCGGAGTGTGCCGCACCGACCTGCACGTGACGGAGGGGGATCTTCCCGTGCACCGGCCCCGGGTGACTCCCGGCCACGAGGTGGTGGGGGAGGTTGCCGCACTGGGTGATTCGGTGACCGGGTCCTTCGCCGTCGGGGACCGGGTGGGCATCGCGTGGCTGCGGCACACGTGCGGACAGTGCGCGGCCTGCCTGCGCGGCGCGGAGAATCTGTGCAGGCAGTCGCAGTACACGGGATGGGACGCGGACGGCGGGTACGCCGAGTTCGCGACGGTCCCGGCCGGCTACGCGCTGCACCTGCCGGAGGGGTACACGGACACCGAACTCGCCCCGCTGCTGTGCGCCGGGATCATCGGTTACCGGGCACTCGAACGCGCCGCGGTCCCCGTCGGCGGCGCGCTGGGCATCTACGGGTTCGGCGGCAGCGCGCACCTCACCGCCCAGGTCGCGTCGACGCGCGGCGCCCGGGTGCACGTCATGACACGAGGGGCGGAGGCCCGGGCGCTGGCGGAGCGACTCGGGGCGGCATCCGTGCAGGGCGTACGCGACACACCGCCGGAGCCCCTCGACTCCGCGATCCTGTTCGCCCCGGTCGGCGACCTGGTGCCCGTCGCGATGGAGGCGCTCGCCGACGGCGGCACCCTCGCCGTCGCCGGAATCCACCTCACCGACATCCCTGCGCTGGAATATCAGCGGCACCTGTTCCGGGAACGACAGATCCGCAGCGTCACCGCCAACACCCGTTCGGATTCCGTCGAATTCCTGCGCATCGCAGCGGAACACCGGCTGAGCATCGACACCCACCCGTACCCACTCGACCACGCCGACCGGGCACTGAAGGACCTGGCAGGCGGAAAGTTCAGCGGTGCAGCAGTTCTCGAGCCGTAGAGGGAGAGAGATATGAGCGAACAAGCAGGGTCACCCGTCGTCGTCGGTATCGACGGTTCCCGCGCCGCGCTCGACGCGGCGCGCTGGGCCGCGGGCGCGGCGGTCCGGCTCGGTGCCCCGCTCCTGCTCGCCCACACGTACCCGGACGAGGCCACGTTCTACAACGGCACCGCGATGATGATCGACGCCCAGTTCATCCAGGAACTGCGCGAGGACGGCAACACGATGCTCGACGCCGCCACCGCCGCCGCCCTGCAGGATCACCCCGGACTCGCCGTCGAGCGCGACGTCCGATCCGGGACCGCGGCGTCCCACCTGATCGAGCTGTCGCGGGCAGCGCGGATCGTCGCGGTCGGTGCGCAGGGTGCGGGTGCGGTCACCGACTATCTCCTCGGATCCACGGTCCTGCGGACGGTCAACCACGCGCACAGCCCGGTCGCGGTGGTCCGGGGAGCGCCCGCGCCGGCATCACCGGACGCGCGCCCGATCGTCGTCGGCGTGGACGGCAGCCAGGTCAGCGAGAAGGCCGTCGAGGAGGCGTTCGCGCTCGCGTCCGCGTTCGGGGTCGGTCTGGACGCGGTGCACGCGTGGAGCGGGGAGAAGCAGCACGGGCTCGCGCACGCATCGAAGTACGTCGACTGGGCCGCCTACGAAGAAGGGGAGAAGGCCGTCGTGTCCGAATGCCTCGCCGGCGCCCGCGACGAGTATCCCGACGTGCCGGTGACCGAGGTTGCGACGCAGGGGGCGTCCGCCGACGTCCTGCTGCGGCACGCGGCGACCGCGCAACTACTGGTCGTCGGTAGCCACGGCCGGGGCAAGGTGATGGGTGCCCTGCTCGGATCCGTCAGTCAGAATCTCGTGCATCACGCTCCCTGCCCCGTCCTCGTCTGCCGGACTCGGCAGTGATGCCGGGATAGGCTCCTGTCATGGCTGGGGTCGAGGGTGTCCTGCTCGATATCGACGGTGTGCTGGTTACTTCGTGGCATCCGATCGACGGCGCCGCCGCCGCGGTGCGGGAGGTGCGCGACCGCGGACTCGCGTGCGCGTACCTCACCAACACGACGTCGAGGACGTGCGACGAGATCGCCGACGCCCTCCGGTCGGCGGGCATCGAGGCCGACTCCGACGAGATCGTCACCGCGGCGCGGCTCACCGCCGAGTACGTCCGGTCGACGTATCCCGGGTCGCGGGCCTGGGTCCTCAACAGCGGCGACATCACCGCCGATCTGTCCGGGATCGAACTGGACGACGAGAACCCGGAGGTGGTGATCCTCGGCGGCGCCGGGCCCGAATTCACCCACGGCGCACTCAGCCGTGTGGTCGAGTTGATGCTCGACGGCGTCCCCGTCGTCGCGATGCACCGGGGCACCACGTGGGCCACCCACGACGGGCTGCGCATCGACACGGGCACCTACCTCCCCGGGATGGAGGAGGTCGCGGGAACCAACGTCGTGTCGGTGGGCAAGCCGTCGCTCGCCGCGTTCCTCACCGCCACCGATCTGATGGGTACGGGACCGGACGTGACGATGATGGTCGGCGACGACCTGACGGGTGACGTCCTGGCCGCGCAGCGGGTGGGACTCACCGGGGTCCTGGTGCGGACGGGCAAGTTCCGCCAGTCGATTCTGGACCTCGTCGCGCAGCGGCCGGACCACGTCGTCGACTCGGTCGCGCAGCTGCCGAAGCTCCTCGACGAACTCGCCTGAGCGGGGTCCGGGACTAACCGGCCCGGAGCGGGTACTCTCGCGGCGAATCCTCCAATTCGACGTTCCCAGAAGGAGCTTCCATGCTCGCTGTCTCCACCCCCGTCACCTCGACCGCCTCGGCATCGCGTACTCGTATCTCGACTCTGTTCGGCCGACGGCTGGCACGTGTGGGAGCGGCGATGGCCGTGGGTCTGGGCGTCGCGGCGGGAATCTCGGTGGCCGGCACAGGCGTCGCCGGTGCGGCCCCCGTCAACTGCGTCTCCCCGCCGTCGGCCAACGACGTCCAGGTGTCGGACACCGCGAGCTGCGGCGCCAAGGCGACCGAGGCGGGCACCGCCCACGCGATGGCCGCGGACAGCGGCACCGCGGTGAGTGTCGCCAACGGGCACAGCGGCGCCACCACGTACGCCAACGGATACGGAACGTCGCTCGGTGCGTCGACGGGCTCGGGTCAGGCGTACGCAGTCTCGCTCGGCGGCGGCATCGCCCGTTCCGGGGCGGCCGACGGCACCACCACCGTCGCGATCGCGGGCTGGGGTTCGGGTGCGACTGCCGACGCGAACGGCGTCGACTGCGTCGGCGCGCTGTCCCTCGCCTTCAACCTGAACACCGGTCAGGTCTGCGCGATGCGCTGATCGCCCCGGCACAGCGCTTCCGTCCCGACCTTGCACTCACCCTGTTCGAGTGCTAAAAATGCACTTGGCACTCGCCACGGGTGAGTGCCAGGTCGGGACGGTGAGACCGGGAACCACAGACACCCCTGGTCGTCCGTCGCGGGCACCGAACTCGGCCGAAGGCGTAAATGAGGCGACCCGACTAGCGGTCGCCTTGTGTGTCACCCCCAATCCGGAGGATCACTTCGCAATGGCCAAGATCATCGCGTTCGACGAAGAGGCCCGTCGCGGCCTCGAGCGGGGACTCAACGCCCTCGCCGACGCAGTCAAGGTGACGTTGGGCCCCAAGGGTCGCAACGTCGTGCTCGAGAAGAAGTGGGGCGCCCCCACGATCACCAACGATGGCGTGTCCATCGCCAAGGAGATCGAGCTCGAGGACCCCTACGAGAAGATCGGTGCCGAGCTGGTCAAGGAGGTCGCCAAGAAGACTGACGACGTCGCCGGCGACGGAACCACCACCGCTACCGTTCTCGCCCAGGCTCTCGTCCGTGAGGGCCTCCGCAACGTCGCTGCCGGCGCCAACCCGCTGGGTCTGAAGCGCGGCATCGAGAAGGCCGTCGAGGCCGTCACCGTGCGTCTGCTCGAGACCGCCAAGGAGATCGACACCAAGGAGCAGATCGCTGCTACCGCTGGTATCTCCGCAGGCGACCCGTCCATCGGCGAGCTCATCGCCGAGGCCATGGACAAGGTCGGCAAGGAAGGCGTCATCACGGTCGAGGAGTCCAACACCTTCGGCCTGCAGCTCGAGCTCACCGAGGGCATGCGCTTCGACAAGGGCTACATCTCGGCGTACTTCGCCACCGACCCGGAGCGTCAGGAAGCCGTCCTCGAGGACGCGTACATCCTGCTCGTGAGCTCCAAGATCTCCACGGTCAAGGACCTGCTGCCGCTGCTGGAGAAGGTCATCCAGTCCGGCAAGCCGCTGGTCATCATCGCCGAGGACGTCGAGGGCGAAGCCCTGTCCACCCTGGTGGTCAACAAGATCCGTGGCACCTTCAAGTCCGTGGCCGTCAAGGCTCCCGGCTTCGGTGACCGTCGCAAGGCTCAGCTCGCCGACATCGCCATCCTCACCGGTGGCGAGGTCATCAGCGAAGAGGTCGGCCTCTCCCTGGAGACCGCCGGACTCGAGCTGCTCGGCCAGGCACGCAAGGTCGTCATCACCAAGGACGAGACCACCATCGTCGAAGGCGCGGGAGACCCCGAGGCCATCGCCGGTCGCGTGTCCCAGATCCGCGCCGAGATCGAGAACAGCGACTCCGACTACGACCGCGAGAAGCTGCAGGAGCGCCTGGCCAAGCTGGCCGGTGGCGTTGCAGTCATCAAGGCCGGCGCTGCCACCGAGGTGGAGCTCAAGGAGCGCAAGCACCGCATCGAAGATGCCGTGCGTAACGCCAAGGCTGCCGTCGAAGAGGGCATCGTCGCCGGTGGTGGCGTGGCTCTGCTGCAGTCGGCTCCCGCACTGGACGACCTGAAGCTCGAAGGTGACGAGGCCACCGGTGCGAACATCGTTCGCGTCGCCCTCGAAGCACCGCTGAAGCAGATCGCCTTCAACGCGGGCCTCGAGCCCGGCGTCGTTGCCGAGAAGGTTCGCAACCTGCCCGCGGGTCACGGCCTCAACGCCGCGAACAACGAGTACGGCGACCTGCTCGAAGCCGGCATCAACGACCCGGTCAAGGTCACCCGCTCCGCGCTGCAGAACGCAGCGTCCATCGCGGCTCTGTTCCTGACCACCGAGGCCGTCGTCGCCGACAAGCCGGAGAAGGCCGGAGCGCCCGTGGGCGACCCGACCGGCGGCATGGGCGGTATGGACTTCTAAAGGCGGCTACGCCTCCCGTGCGTGGCTGAGGAGTCCCCGGACTCGTTTCCCACTCACGGGCACGAAGTGCTCCGAAAGAGCCCGGGACACCAACTGGTGTCCCGGGCTCTTTTCGTCGTCTCAGTGTCCGGCAGGCATCAGCATCCAGGCGGCGAGGTAGACGAGGGCCGCGGTGCCACCGGTGACCAGGGTGGCCACCACGGTGAGCAACCGGACGAGGTTGACGTCCACCGAGAAGTACTCGGCGACGCCGCCGCAGACGCCTGCGAGCATCTTCTGACTGTCGGAACGGGTGAACTGGCGGGGAGTGTTGCTGTCGAATGTCATGCCTCCATCCTGTTCGCCGAATCCGGCCCGCACCATCGGGATGTACCCCGATCTCCACCCTGGTCTTTCACCCTGAGCAGCGGCGACGCGCCGAAGAGCTCGATATCCCACACTTCTGGTCGAATGGGTGTAAGACTGAAAACTTTTGTTTACATTTGTCCTTTTTCTGGACAAATGGGATGCGTGTATCACGGCCAAAGAAGAGACGTGCGAAATTTGCCCACTCTTCTTTTCCTCGGCAGGAAATTCAAGGGCAACGACAAGAAAATGTGCGGAAACGGTGAAGCGAAGTATGTTCTGTCGCTCCTCGATTACGGGAACGGGAATCCGGTGGTTGAGGTCTCGTCGTATCCGCTGGTGGCACGGCGTGTTTCGGAGGTAATTGGGGATTAGCCGGTGTCAGATCAACGGTTCTTCGTTAAGTCAACGATCGCAAATGTTTACCACTTCGTGCTTATTCGGAGCGAAAACTCGGGTACAAATGACGGAGCCCCTGATCGCAGGGGGAGTTCGAAAATCCACTGCGTCGAATAGGAGTAATACTATGTCCGACAGCCTTTTGGGTCTGCTCGAAGCGCTCACCACACTGATCGGCTTCCTCGGGTCCGTCGGGGGATAGGGACACCCCGTTTCGACCCCACTTCTGAACGAGAGCTGGAGTTCACATGACATCATGTGGGCTCCAGCTCTCGCCTCTACGGAGTCGGGCAGGCGACGTCGCAGCGAAGGAGAATGATGGTCAACCGCACTGCAGCGGGTAGGTACGGGATGCGCTTGGCGCTCGCGGTCGCTCTGACGACGGCCATTCCCTGCCTCGGGGTCCAGGCGTCCGCTTCCGCCGATCCCGCCGAAGACGCCACCGTCGCGGCCGGCGGCTCCCACCTGGTGAGCACCGACCCGATCGACGACCGGCAGTCGACCATTCACGTGTACTCGGCCTCCATGGACCGGGAGATTCCGCTGCGGGTCATCACCCCCGCGGACACGAGCGCCCCGAGGCCGACGCTCTACCTGCTCAACGGTGCGGGCGGCGGCGAGGACTCCGCCACGTGGCAGGCCCGGACCGACGTCGTCGACTTCTTCGCCGACAAGAACGTCAACGTCGTCACGCCCATGGAGGGCGCCTTCAGTTACTACACGGACTGGGAACAGACCGACCCCGAACTGGGCAACAACAAGTGGACGACGTTCCTCACACAGGAACTTCCGCCGATCGTCGACTCCGCGCTCGGCACCAACGGCGTCAACTCGATCGCCGGCATCTCGATGGCCGGTAGCTCCGTGCTGAGCCTGGCGCAGGCGGCGCCCGACCTGTACCAGAGCGTCGGCGCCTACAGCGGGTGCGCGATGACCAGTACCGACCCCGGCCGCGCGTACGTACAGATGGTCGTCGAGGGCCGCGGCGGCGGTGACACCTCCAACATGTGGGGTCCTGAAAACGGTCCCGGCTGGGCCGCCAACGACCCGTACATCAACGCGGAGAAGCTGCGCGGACTCGACATCTACGTCAGCAACGGATCCGGGCTGCCCGGGGCCGGCGATCAGCTGAACGCGCCGGGAATCAACGGCGACGTCGGAACGCTCGCCAACCAGATCCTCGTCGGCGGCGTCATCGAGGCCGCCACCAACCAGTGCACCCACGCGCTGGCGGACAGGCTGAACGAACTGCAGATTCCCGCGACGTTCGACTTCCGGCCCACCGGCACCCACTCCTGGACCTACTGGCAGGAAGACCTGCACAAGTCGTGGCCGATGCTTGCCGCGTCGATCGGCCTCTAGCGTCCGGTCTCGGAACAGAATCGACCCCCGCAGATCCCGGATCTGCGGGGGTCGAGCCGTCTAGTCTGACGAAGTGGAGACAGTACCGATCCAGATGCCCGACGGAACCACCACTCCCGTTCGCCTGTTTCCCGGCCCGGACGACGCCCCCGTGATCGTGGTGTTTCCCGGCCTGGGAATTCCTGCCGGCTACTACGAACCCTTCGCCGAGGAACTCGTGTCCCGGGGTTTCAACGCAGCGATCGGCGAACTCCGCGGCCAGGGCGACAGCCGCCCCCGCCCGGGCAGCGACAGCACGTACGGCTACCACGAACTGGTGGCCCTCGACTTTCCCGCGATCTTCGAGGTGGTGCGGGAACGGTTTCCGGCCGCGACGCCGTTCCTGCTCGGGCACAGCATGGGCGGTCAGCTCGGCGTGATGTACGGGGCACGGATCCGGGGCCGGCTCGGCGGGATCGTGCTCGTCGCATCGGGGTCGCCGTATCACCGCGGGTTCCCCGGCATCCACGCCCCGCGGATGCTCGTCGGCGCCGCGGCGATGTCGATGACCGCCAATCTGGCCGGGTTCTGGCCCGGCGACAAACTGGACATCGGCGGGTTCGGACGGCAGTCGAAGGTGCTGATCACCGACTGGTCGCGATTCGCCCGCACCGGCAGGATCGAACCCGACGGCGCCGATATCGACTACGAGGAACGCATCGGCCGGCTGAAACTGCCCGTGCTGTCCGTGACCGTCGAAGGGGACGATCTGGCTCCGGAATCGGCGGCGAAGAACCTCCTCGCGAAACTCCCGAACGCCGACGTCACCCTGTGGCACCAGCCGCAACCGCTCGGCCACAACGGGTGGATCCGCGAGCCCGCGAGCACCGTCGACCGGATCGTCGACTGGATCCATGACCACACCTGACCTGTGAGTACTTATTAACCGCGGGCGGTTAATAAGTACTCACAGGTCAACGGGTGAGCTGCTCCCACAGGAACGAGAACGTCAGCGCCGATTTGAACGCTGCCTGCGCATTGTCCGCGGCCCCGCCGTGCCCGCCCTCGATGTTCTCGTAGTACCAGACCTCGTGGCCCTGCTCTTCGAGCAGCGCCGTCATCTTGCGGGCGTGGCCGGGGTGGACGCGGTCGTCGCGGGTGGAGGTGGTGACGAGGATCGGCGGGTAGTCCGCCGCCGGATCGGTGTTCTGATACGGCGAGTACTCGCCGATGAACTTCCAGTCGTCCGGGTTGTCCGGATCGCCGTACTCGGCCATCCACGACGCCCCGGCGAGCAGCAGGTGGTATCGCTTCATGTCGAGGAGCGGAACCTGGCACACGATCGCGCCGAACAGTTCCGGGTAGCGGGTGAGCATGACGCCCATGAGCAGCCCGCCGTTGCTGCCGCCCTGGATTCCGAGTTGCTTCGACGTCGTGATGCCCCGGGCCACGAGGTCGCGGGCGACGGCGGCGAAGTCCTCGAACGCCTTGTGTCTGCCCTCCCGCACCGCCTGGGTGTGCCACGACGGGCCGTACTCGCCGCCGCCGCGGATGTTCGCGACCACGTACGCGCCGCCGCGTTCGAGCCACGCGAACCCGACCGACCCGCTGTACCCGGGGACCATCGAGTTCTCGAAGCCGCCGTACCCGTACAGCATGGTGGGGCAGGGTCCGGTCACGTCGTCGCGGCGCACCACGAAGTAGGGGATCTCGGTTCCGTCGTCGGACACCGCGAAGTGCTGCGACACCGACATGCCGTCCGCGTCGAAGAACGAGGGCGCCTGTTTGACGGGTTCGAGCGCACCCCCGACCGAGCCGTACAGCAGCGTCGCCGGCGTGGTGAAGCCGCTGGAGTTGACGAAGAAGTCGTCGCCGGTGCGCGGGTCGGTGCTGATGATCCCGCTCGCCGTGAGTTCCGGGACGCCGTCGAGAGGCTTCTCCTCCCACCCGGTGTCGTTCGGCGTGAGCACCGACAGCTTGGTCTGCACGTCCGACAGTCGCACGAGGAGGAGGTGGTTCCTGGTCCACGTTCCCTGTTCGAGGGACGTGTGCTCGTCCGGGGTGAACAGTGGCGTCAGCTCACGGGACCCGGCGAGGAAGTCGGCGTAGTTCGCGGCGAGCAGCGACCCGGCCGGGTAGACGGTGCCGTCCACCTCCCAGTCGGTGCGCGGACGGATGGTCAGCCACTCGCGGTACACGGACGACCCCGCGTCGTCCGGGGTGTCGATCCGGACCTTCGACCCGTCGGGGAGCAGTTCGTAGCGTTCGGAGTTGTAGAAGTCCATCGACCGGCCGACGAAGTGCCGCTCGTATCCGGGGGTGTCGTCGTACGACGCGCCGACGGACACGTCGGTGGTCTCGCCCTCGAAGACGGTGACCGCCTCGGTGAACGGGGTGCCGCGATGCCAGCGCTTGGCGATTCTCGGGTAGCCGGAGTCGGTCATCGAGCCTTCGCCGAAGTCGGTCCCGACGTACACGGTGTCCTCGTCGATCCAGCTGATGCTGGTCTTGGCCTCGGGGACGTCGAAGGCGTGGTCGCCGCCGACGAATTCGCGCGTTTCGAGGTCGAATTCGCGCACCACGGACGCGTCGGCGCCGCCGCGGGAGAACGACAGCAGGGCCCGTGACTGCTCGGGTCGCAGCACGCTGGCTCCTGCCCACACCCAGTTCTCGCCCTCCTGTTCGGCGAGTGCGTCGACGTCGAGCAGGATGTCCCACTCGGGGTTCTCGGTGCGGTACTGCTCCAGGGTGGTGCGCCGCCAGATGCCGCGCTTGTGTTCGCCGTCGCGCCAGAAGTTGTACAGGTACTCGCCGCGCATGCCCGCGTAGGGGATCCGGTCGTCCGTGTCGAGCACGTCCAGGATCCGGCTCTCCAGCGCGGAGAACCCGGCGTTCTCGGTGTACTCGGCGAGCGTGCGGGCGTTGCGCTCCCGCACCCAGTCGAGTGACCGTTCCGCGGTGACATCTTCGAGCCAGAGGAAGGGATCCGTCATGGCGCCATTCTTGCAGGCGGTGTCGTGCCTGGTCGCGGCGGGAAAGGTGTGACGCATGAGGCTACCCGCGGGTAACGCGACCGCGTGGAGACAGCGAATCGGGACGGGACTACCCTGAACAACCGTGACCTCACACTATGACGTCGTTGTCCTCGGAGCCGGTCCCGGTGGGTACGTCGCTGCTATCCGCGCGGCACAACTCGGACTGAGCACTGCCATCATCGAGCAGAAGTACTGGGGCGGTGTGTGCCTGAACGTGGGCTGCATCCCCTCGAAGGCTCTTCTCCGCAATGCCGAACTTGCGCATCTCTTCACAAAAGAGGCCAAGTTGTTCGGTATCTCGGGTGAGGCGTCCTTCGACTTCGGCGCAGCGTTCGACCGCAGCCGCAAGGTTGCCGAGGGCCGCGTCAAGGGCATCCACTTCCTGATGAAGAAGAACAAGATCCCCGAGTACGACGGCAAGGGCACGTTCACCGACGCCAACACCATCGAGGTCGCGCTCACCAAGGGCGGCACCGAGACGATCACGTTCGACAACGCGATCATCGCCACCGGCAGCACCACCAAGCTGCTGCCCGGCACCGAGCTCAGCAAGAACGTCGTCACCTACGAAGAGCAGATCATGACCCGGGACCTGCCCGGATCGATCCTCATCGTCGGCGCCGGCGCGATCGGCATGGAGTTCGGGTACGTCCTGAAGAACTACGGAGTCGACGTCACCATCGTCGAGTTCCTCGACCGCGCGCTGCCCAACGAGGACGCGGACGTCTCCAAGGAAATCGAGAAGCAGTACAAGAAGCTCGGCGTCAAGGTCATCACCGGCGCCGCCGTGCAGAGCATCGACGACGACGGCTCCAAGGTCACCGTCTCGATCAAGAACAACAAGTCCGGCGAGACCGAGTCGGTCGTCGTCGACAAGGTGATGCAGTCCGTCGGGTTCGCACCCCGCGTCGAGGGCTTCGGCCTCGAGACGACCGGCGTGCAGCTCACCGACCGCGGCGCCATCGGCATCACCGACACCATGCAGACGTCGGTGCCGCACATCTACGCCATCGGTGACGTCACGATGAAGCTGCAGCTGGCGCACGTCGCCGAGGCGCAGGCCGTGGTGGCCGCCGAGACGATCGCCGGCGCCGAGACGCTGCCGATCGACGACTACCGGATGATGCCGCGCGCGACGTTCTGCCAGCCGCAGGTCGCCAGCTTCGGTCTGACCGAGCAGCAGGCCAAGGACGAGGGCTACGACGTCAAGGTCGCGACGTTCCCGTTCGCCGCCAACGGTAAGGCGCACGGCCTCGGGGATGCCACCGGCTTCGTCAAGCTGATCGCCGACACGAAGTACGGCGAGCTGATCGGTGGCCACCTCATCGGCCCCGACGTCTCCGAGCTGCTGCCCGAGCTGACCCTCGCGCAGAAGTGGGACCTCACGGTCAACGAGCTGGCCCGCAACGTGCACACGCACCCGACGCTCAGCGAAGCCCTGCAGGAGGCCATCCACGGTCTCGCCGGGCACATGATCAACTTCTGACCCGAACACCGACGAGGGCCCGCACAGTCTCTGTGCGGGCCCTCGTCGTTTCCGGCCGGATCGGTTCCGCGATCCGATGGCGAACTGCCCGCCGCGATGGCATCGTGGGGAAGATGACCATGCCGGACAGCACGCCAGAAGGATCCGAGGGCGAGTACAGCCTGGACGAAGAGGACCAGCTGCAGCCGGAGGACACATTGGTCGACCGAGGTGTGGACGACGTTCTCGACGAAGGGTATTCGCCTCCGGAGAAGCCGCTCGGGCTCGACGCGTTCGGAACGACGGCCGCCGAGCAGCGTGAAGGGGAGACCCTCGACCAGCGGCTCGCCGAGGAGGAACCGGATCCGGCGTTCGAGGAGGACGAGAACGCGGAGATCCTCGACGACAACGAGGTCGGACGGCAGCGTTCGGGCCGGCTTCTCGCCGAGGACGAGGGTGTGGGGGAGGACGAGGAGAAGGATCTCGTTGCCTTCGACATCGGAATCGACGGGGGAGCGGCGTCGGCAGAGGAGGCCGCGGTCCACATCGTCGACGAAGAGTCCGATCTCGACGAACTCAGCTGACGCCGCGACTGGCGTCGTACTTCTCTTGCGCCGCCAGAACGTCGGGTACGCGCGACTCGACCAGTTCGATCAGTTCGATCAGGCGTGAACCGACCTCGGCGCCGAGCGGCGTGAGGCTGTATTCGACCTTCGGCGGGATGGCCTCGAGCACGTCCCGGACGACGAGGCCGTCCCGTTCGAGTGCCTGCAGTGTCTGTGACAGCATGCGTTCGCTGACGCCGTCGACGCGTCGGCGGAGTGCGCTGAATCGGTAGTTGCCCTCGGACAGAGCCGCGAGCGCGAGCACACCCCAGCGGCCGGTGACGGTCTGCAGGGTCTCGCGCGACGCGCAGTTGCGAGCGAAGACGTCCGCTTCGAGGGTGCGGTCTTCACTTTCCTGTGCTGGGTGCGCGGGTTCGGACATGCGCCCAGTGTATCCCACGAAGGGGAAGCACTTACTAGAGTGTTTGCACTTACGAAAAATTAGTGCATGATGGAAAGTGAGCTTGAACAGTCAACTCGCACCACTACGCGCTAGGAGTTCGTCATGACCATCGCCGTCACAGGAGCAACCGGACACCTCGGCAGGCTCGTTGTCGAGGCACTGCTCGACAAGGGAACGCCCGCCGCCGACATCGTCGCCGTGGTCCGCACCCCGGCCAAGGCTGCGGACCTCGCGGACCGGGGGGTCGAGGTCCGGCAGGCCGACTACAGCGACCGTGCCGCGCTCGAGACCGCATTCGCCGGCGTCGACAAGCTGCTGCTCGTCTCCGGCAGCGAGGTCGGACAGCGGGTTGCCCAGCACGCCAACGTGATCGACGCCGCGAAGGCCGCCGGGGTCGGCTTCGTCGCCTACACCAGCGTCCTCGACGCGCAGAACAGCACGATCGGGCTGGCCGTGGAACACCGCGCCACCGAGGATCGGCTGACGCAGTCCGGGATCGACTTCGCGCTGCTCCGCAACGGCTGGTACTGGGAGAACTACCTCGGCAGCATTCCCGCGGCGGGCGAGACCGGTGCGCTGTTCGGCAGCGCCGGGACCGGTGTCGTCGCCGCTGCCGCCCGCAAGGACTACGCCGAGGCGGCCGCCGCCGTTCTGCTCGCCGACGGGCAGGCAGGCAAGGTCTACGAACTCGGTGGCGACGAGCGCCTGACGTACAGCGAAGTGGCGGACGTCATTTCCTCCGTCATCGGAAAGCCGGTGTCGTACAAGGACCTTCCGCAGGCCGAGTACGCCGCGGCGCTCGAGGGTGCCGGCCTGCCCGCACCGATCGCGAGCATGCTCGCCGATTCCGATGCGGGCGTCGCCGTCGGCGCTCTCGACACCGAGAGCGGCGACCTGCAGAGGCTGATCGGCCGCAACTCGACCCCTGCCGCCACCGCCCTCGCCGTGAGTACTTCTTAACGTCGGGCGGTTAAGAAGTACTCACGGGCGCGAAGCGGCATAGGCGACCCAGCTCCCGAACTCGGTGATGTCCGTGGCCCCGTCGACCGCGTCGTGTGTGCAGCTGAAGCCGACCACGGCGCGGCCGTCGGACAATTCGACGCTCGTCAGGGCCATCGGGGCGGGCAGCGCCGCGAGGAAGCTGCCCAGCCCCGCGGCGGACACCCGGAACAGTTCCCCGGAAATCGGGGAGCCCGCGCCGGGACCGCGGCGGACGAGGCCCGGCTTGGGCGGGGTGGTGTCGAGCGCGGTGAGCCGGTACGCATCCGTGGTGGTGACGGTGCCGACGAAGCGTGCCCCGATGTCCTCGAGCTGGAAGTGCAGGGGCTGCCCGCGCAGGTGCGCGCCGAACACGGCCAGTTCCACCCCCTCCTCGACGAGGGTGGGCGCGGGTGCGCCGAGGAGGCGGGCGGCGAGGTCGACGGCCACCTGATCGGCGAACGCCGGCACCACGAACATGACTCCGAACGGTTCGCCGGCGGCGGTCGGGGCGCCCGGGACGGCGACCGCCGCCATGTCGAGCAGGTTGCAGAAGTTCGTGTACGTGCCCATCCGCCGGTTGATGCCGATCGGATCCGCTTGTACGGCAGCGATGGTCGGGTGTTCGGTGGTGGTGGGCAGCAGGAGTCCGTCGAAACCGGCCAGCAGATCGCGCGTCTGCGCCTTGACGCGGGTGAGCGTGTCGAGGTCGGCGGCGAACTCGTGACCCGCGGGCTGGCGCGCCGACTCGACGATGGCGGTGACCACCGGATCGGCGCCCGCCGGCGCCGTGTCGAGGAATCGCCCGACGGCGGTGTACCGCTCGGCGACGACGGCGCCGTCGTACAGCAACCGGGCGGCGTCGAGCAGCGGGGAGACGTCGACCGCCTCGACGGCGAACCCGCGGTCTGTCAGCGACGCGACCGTGTCGGCGAACGCCGCGCGGTACTCCGGCGTCAGCAGCGCGAGGTTCGCTTCCGTGGGAATCGCGACGCGTGCGTGTGCGGGCGCGGCGAGCCGGACGTCGGACGGCCATGCGCGGCTGCGCGGGTCCGCGGCCGCGGGGCCCGACATGATGCGGGCGGCGGTCACCGCCGTGTCGAGTTCGGCGGCGAACACGGTGACGCAGTCGTAGTCGACGCACGCGGGAACGACGCCGTCGGCGGGGATGGCGCCGAGCGTCGCCTTGATCCCGACGAGACCGTTGAACGCAGCCGGGACCCTGCCGGATCCCGCTGTGTCGGTGCCGATTCCGATGTCGGCGATACCGAGGGCGACGGCGACGGCGGAACCCGAACTGGATCCGCCCGACACGCGTTCGGGGTCCCACGAGCACCGGACGGCGCCGTACGGACTGCGTGTCCCGACCAGTCCGGTCGCGAACTGGTCGAGGTTCGTCTTCCCGAGTACGACGGCGCCCTGGTCGACCAGGCGGCGCACGGATGTCGCGGTGACGCCGGGGAGATAGGCGAACTCGGGGCACGCGGCCGACGTCGGGAGCCCGGCGACGTCGATGTTGTCCTTGACCGCCACGACCTTCCCGGCCAGGGGCAGGTGCTCGCCGGCGTCGAGGCGGGCCTGCACGGCAACGGCATCGGCGTGGACGTCCTCGGCGGGCCGGAGGGTGATCCACACCTCCGGGCGGTCCACCTCGGCGATTCGCCGGAAAGCGTCCTCGACCCGGGCGGTGGGGGACAGGCCGGTGTGTCCGCGGTTCACGGCATCGACAGTCATCAGTTTTCTGCTCCAATCACGACGAGAGGGGTGCCCGGTTCGACGATCGCGCCCGGTGACACGAGGACTTCGAGGACAATGCCCGGCGAGGTGAACGCGACCGGCATCTCGAGTTTCATCGCCTCGAGCACCACGGCGTTCTGGCCCGCGTCGACGCGCTGCCCGGCCTCGACCTCGACGCGCCACACGCTTCCGACCATCGGTGCCTCGACGACGACGGCGCCCGGCGGGAGGTCGCCGCGTGCGGACGGCTCGGGTGCGGGGGCCTGTTCGACGCGGTCGAATTCGCCCGACGCACGCCACGCCGCCTTCTCGATGTCGAACGCCGCGGACTGCCGGGCGTCGAACGCGGCGATGGATTCGGCGTTGTCCTTCAGGAACTTCAGGTGGTCGGCGAACGCGAACGTGCCGTCGGATATCTCCGCGTCGAACCGCCCGGCCACCGCCTGCGCGCGGTACTCGCGCAACTGCTCCGGGGTGACAGGTTCCCACACGATGCGGTCGAAGAACCGGAACATCCAGGGTTTGCCCTCGTCGAACGGGCGGTGCTGCCGGTAGCCCGACCAGATCGGGACGGTGCGGCCGATCAGCTGGTAGCCGCCCGGCGACTCCATCCCGTAGACGCACAGGTACTTGCCGCCGATCCCGACGGCGTCGGACGGGGTCCAGGTGCGGGCCGGGTTGTACTTGGTGGTGACCAGGCGGTGCCGCGGGTCGAGGGGCACGGCCAGGGGTGCGCCGAGGTAGACGTCGCCGAGCCCCAGCACCAGGTATTCGGCGTCGAACACGGCGTCCCGGACGTCGTCGACGCTGTCCAATCCGTTGATTCGCCGGATGAATTCGGTGTTCGACGGCAGCCACGGCGCCTTTTCGCGCACCCCGCTGCGGTAGCGGTCGATGGCCTCCGCGATGGACGGGTCGTCGAACGACAACGGCAACCGGACCGTGCGACTCGGAACCACCAGATCGTGCGTCGCCGGCAGCAGTTCCTCGATGTCCTGGAGGATGTCCAGCAGTCGTCCGGCCGGGAGGCGGTCGGCGTCGAAGTGCAGGTGCAGCGACCGGACACCCGGGGTGATGTCGACGATGCCCGGGACGTGGCGCCGGACCAGCGCCTCCGACAGCGCGTGGACGCGCATGCGCAGCCCGAGGTCCAGTTCCCGGTCCCCGTATTCGACGAGGACGTTGTCGTCGCCGGCGCGCAGGTACGCGACCTCCGGTCGGTCCAGGATCGGCGCGATGCGGTGCAGCACCCCGCCGTCGCTGTGCGCCGACCGGGTCGCCTCGGGTGGAACATCCAGTCTGCGAGAAGAATCCGACGCTCGCAGCGAGTGCGCACCGTCGTCGGAGACGGCGACGAACCGCACGCTGTCGCCGGGCCGGATCTGCCCGAGCTTCCACCGGTGGGCCTTGGACACGGTGAGCGGGCACGCGAAACCGCCGAGGCTGGGGCCGTCGGGGCCGAGCAGAATCGGAGTGTCGCCGGAGACGTTGAGGGCTCCGACGCTGTACGGGTTGTCGTGCAGGTTCGACGGGTGCAGTCCGGCGTCGCCGCCGTCGGTCCTCGACCAGACCGGTTTGGGGCCGTCGAGTCGGAGTCCGGTCCGGTTCGCGTGGGTCTGGACCTTCCAGGCGGTGTCGTAGAACTGCGCCATGTCGGAATCGGTGAAATAGGCGGGTGCCGGCTGCGGTCCCTCGGTGACGGCGAGATGCCACACGTGCGTGAACTCCGGGCGCGAGTCCTCCGGGACGGGATGCGGCGCGCCGAGACCCGTCGTGTTCTCGAACAGCGAGTCGTCGAACAGGCCCAGCACGTCGCCTGTGGCGACGGCCTTGCCCGTGATGCCGCCGAACCCGCCGAGCGTGAACGTGGCTGCGCTGCCGTGATACAGGGGGGCGTCGATCCCGCCCCGGAACGCGACGTACGTGCGCAGGCCTGTGTCCGCCGGAGTGCCGATGTCGAGTACGGACCCGGCAGACACTTCCACCGGGTGCCACAGGGGGATCGGCTCGCCGTCGAGGGTGACCGGGGCGTCGGCGCCGCCCACGCAGATCACGGTGGCGTCCGAGAACACCAGGCGCGGCCCCTGCAGGGTGCATTCGAGCCCCGGTGCGCCGGCCGGATTGCCGACCGCCGTGTTGACCAGCTGGAAGGACAGGTCGTCCATCGGCCCGGACGGGGGAATTCCGACCTCCCACAGACCGATTCGGCCGGGGTGGTCCTGCACGGTGGTCATCGTGCCCGCGCGGAGGACGTCGACGCGGCGTCCGGTGGGCCGCAGATCGGCCAGCGACTGCGTGGTGTGCTCGGCGTCCAGGACGGTGTCGGCGACGCAGATCCGCCGGAGCTGGGGCAGGTTGGTCTGGATCCCGTAGATATGGGTGTCGGCGAGCGCCTCCGCGAGGGCGGCGAACGCCGCCGTGCGCCGGTGCCCGCGGGTGATCACCTTCGCCAGCATCGGGTCGTAGTACGCGCTCACCTCGGTGCCCGTGTCGACCCACGTCTCCACCCGCGTGTGAGCCGGGAACTCCACACCCGTGAGGCGTCCGGCGCTGGGACGGTAGTCGTGGCCGGGGTCCTCGGCGTAGATGCGGGCCTCGACGGCGGTGCCCCTGATCTCGGGTCCGGAGTCGGGCAGCCCGTCCAGCATGGAACCGTCGCCGCGGGCGAGCCTCAGCATCCACTCGACGAGATCCACCCCGGTGACCTCCTCGGTCACCGGGTGCTCCACCTGCAGTCGGGTGTTCATCTCGAGGAACGACGCCTCACCGCGGTCCACGTCGTAGACGAACTCGACGGTTCCGGCCGACCGGTAGTTCACCGAGGACGCGAGACCGCGGGACGCGCTCAGGAGTTGTTCCACCACCTCGTCGGAGAGTCCGGGTGCCGGAGCCTCCTCCACCACCTTCTGGTTGCGGCGCTGCAGCGAGCAGTCGCGGGTGCCGAGGCTGAGCGTGCGGCCGCGGCCGTCGCCGAACACCTGCACCTCGATGTGCCGGGCGCGGGCCACGAAGCGTTCCAGGAACACCCCCGAGGAGGAGAAGTTGGCCTGGGCGAGGCGCTGGACGCGGTCGTAGGCTTCGCGGAGTTCCGCGGCGTCGAAGCACGCCTGCATCCCGATGCCGCCACCGCCGCCGACCGCCTTGATCATCACCGGATAGCCGATGTCGGAGGCCGCGGACATGGCGGCGCCGGCGGAGTCGAGGAGCCCGCTGCCCGCGACGAGCGGGACGCCGACGGCGCGAGCGGCCTCGCGTGCGGTGTGCTTGTTGCCGAAGGTGCGCAACTGTTCGGGGGTGGGACCGACGAACGCGATGCCCGCGGATTCCGCCGCGGCGGCGAACGCGTCGTTCTCCGACAGGAACCCGTACCCGGGATGAATCGCACCGGCGCCCGTGGCGAGTGCGGCCTCCACGACGGCGTCGGCGCGCAGATACGACTCGGGGGCGGGAGCCGGGCCGAGCCGGACGGCGACGTCGGCCATCTCGACGTGTGCGGCCGCGGAATCGGCGTCGGAGTACACCGCGACCGTCTTCAGTCCGAGGAGGTGCGCGGTTCGCATGATGCGGCAGGCGATTTCGCCCCGGTTCGCGACGAGCAGGGTGTCGAAGGAGTACTCGATCGGCGGCGTATTCATCCCTGTGGACATGGTTGTATACGCTAAGGACGAGGTGTTTCACCGAGATTTCTCGAAGTAAAGCGTGGGTTAGTAACACCTCTCACGGTGTCGACGGCTGCACCGGGGGAACGAAGTCGAATGTCGTGCCGAGCAGCCACACCAGCAGCAGGACCACCGGCAGGTGGAACATGAACTGCAGGAACGTGAATCCCACCAGATCGCGCGCCCGGAGCCCCAGCACCGCGAGCAGGGGGAGCATGAAGAACGGGTTGATCAGGTTCGGCAGCGCCTCGGCGACGTTGTACACCTGGACCGTCCAGCCCAGGTTCATCTGGACGTCGGTGGCCGACTGCATGACGTACGGCGCCTCGACCAGCCACTTTCCGCCGCCGGACGGCACGAACAGGCCCAGTACGACGGTGTAGAGGGCGATGACGACGGTGAACGCGCCGCCGCTGCCGATGTTCGTGAAGAACTCGGCCAGGTGCTCCGAGATGGTGAGGCCGTTTCTGCCCTCGGCCTTGGTGAGGATCGCGGCCATCGCGGCGTACAGCGGAAACTGGACCAGAATCCCGGCCGTGGCTGGGACGGCCAGGGCGACGGCCTGCAGGAATTTGCGCGGCGTTCCGTGCAGCACCAGCCCCAGCATGAGAAAGACCAGCAGATAACCGTTGAGGCTGCTGACAACGGTGAGCAGGGGTTTGGTCGCCAGCTGGGAGACGAGCCATCCCAACGTCATCAGACCGGCGAGTATCGGCAGGATCCGGCTGTACTCGAGCCATTCTCCCGGACGCGATCGGGGCGGGACCTCCTTCGGGCGGTCGTCGAGGTCCACCTCCAAGTCTTGGGCGGTGGTGACGGCGGCGCCCCTCGGCGCCGAGAAGTGGGCGATCACCACGGTCAGGGCGATGATGACGGCGCACATCAGCAGCGACTGCCAGGTGAAGATCGTGGTGCCGAAGTCGAGAACGCCGGTGATCTTCAGCAGCGCGGGCGGCAGCGAGGCCGCGGTGGCCTGGAGTTGGGCGGCGGAGGACGACATGCCGAGCGCCCACACCGCGCCCAGGCCCATGAAGGCCGCCGCGCCCAGGGCGCGGTAGTCCACTCGCAGGTCGGTCCGGCGCGCGATCGCCCGGGCCAGCAGCCCGCCGAACACCAAGCTGAGGCCCCAGTTCAGGAACGAGACCGACATCGACAGGAAGGCCACGAAACTGACTGCGCTGCGTGCAGTGCCGGGCACCGTCGCCAGACGGTCGATCAGCCGGGCCACCGGCGGGGACGTCGCGACCACGTACCCGGTCAGCACCACCATCGCCATCTGCAGGGTGAACGCGGTCAGATCCCAGAACCCGTCGCCGAACGCATCCACCACTTCCTGCGGAGACGAACCGTTGGCCAGCGCGGCCACCGCGACGACGAAGACACCGACGAGGGCGAAGACGTAGGCGTCCGGAAACCACTTCTCCGTCCACCCGGCCAGCGACTGCGCAACCCGCGCCAGACCCTTCTCGGAACGGACGTCTTCGGTGGCGGAGGTCATGCAGCCGTTCCTCTTCTCTGCGTTCTGCGCGATGCGAAGCCTACGAGTAGTCGCGTTCGATCCTCAGCGTCCCGATGGTGGTGGCCAGGGCGTCGTACTGCGTCACCAGAAAACAGAACTCGATCAGCCGGCGATCGTCGAAGTACGCGCCGAGCGACGACCACGTGGCGTCGTCCAGGTTGTCGGTGGTGACGAGTTGGTCGACGGCGGTGAGGATGGCGCGGCGGCGCGCGTCCCAGCCTTCCGCGTCGGGGCCTTCCAGCACCTGTTCGAGCAGCGCCGGGGTGACGCCGGCCCGGCGTCCGAGGCGCACGTGGTGGTCCATCTCGTAGCCGCACTTCCGCAGGTGCGCCACCCGCAGGATGATCAATTCGGTCTCGTGGCGGGAGATCTTCCCGCCCGGCATCAGCTTGCCGGAGTAGTGCAGCCACGCGCGGAAGAGGCCCCCCGTGTGGCCCACCGTGCTGAACAGATGCGCGTCCGGGACGCCGGCGACACGGGAGATGATCCGCCACAGCGCCCAGTTGACGGGGCCGAGTTCCTTCAGACGTCCCGGTGGAATGCGTGCGGTCACGCCGCCCCCTCTCCTTCTACTCGCCCCCTGGCAGGAACGGTTGCGTGCGTGCGTAGTTCGATCGACCGGGTCATCTCGGTCGCCCGAGATGCGAGGCCCCGAAGTGGGAGGGCCCGGAGTGCGAGCATACGCACAGAATCCGACCCGGGTACCCGGGACGGCGCGGAAATCCGGTTCTTCCGTCCCGCGATTCCCCGTTCGAGCGCGTCGACCGCCACCGTGATCGAGGAGGTCCGGGCGAGTGCGCTGCCGCGGGGTGCGGGGACCGCGACGCCGTCGAAACCGATCAGGGTGCGATCCGTGTCGATCTCGCCGAGCCGGGCGATGCCGACCCGGGTCCCGAGCGGCTTCATTTCCTCCCGCAGCGCCTCGCCGAGTTCCTCGGCGCCGCCTCTCGGCGCGCTGTGGACACCACGCAGCGGGTCGAATGCCGTCGACGATGCGACGACAAGCGCGTATCCGTTGCGGTGCCCGATGTACGGCCCCGCGGCCCGCAGCGTGTGGTACGTCCCCAGTACGTTGACCTCGATGGCGTAGCGCATCACGTCCGGATCACCCGCGACGATGTGCGCCGGGGGTGTCACTCCCGCGTTCGCGACGACGACGTCGAGGCCGCCGAGCCGGTCGGTGAGGTAGTCGAACGAGTCCTCGACGGCACGCCGGTCGCGGACGTCGCACCGGCGCCACGGCGCCCGTCCGCAGGTGGTGGCGGTCTGTTCGAGGAGTTCGGGTTCGAGGCCGAGCAGCCCGACGCGGGCGCCCCGCTCGTGAAGTCGTCTGGCGAGTCCGGCGCCGATTCCCCGGGCCGAGCCGGTGATCAGGACGCGGCGTCCGACCAGATTCTCTTCGAGAGTGCGTGCCATGAAGCGAGTTCCCAACCTGTGTTACCGAGCGGTAGCAAGACGCTAGCACCCGCTCGGCGCATTGGTGGGAAAAAGGTCCCACCGAGTTGGACAACTGTCTCAATCACGGATCGCCCAGGCCATCCGCGCGAGGGACAGTGCCTGCTCCGCGCGCTCGATCACCACCTCCCGCGACTCGCTGATGTGCGCGAGCAGCGTGTCGTATGCGGTGTCGAGCTTGCCGTCGAGTGCGAACTCGGCCACCGCGATGTGCTCGTCGATCGTCGCGCTCATGCGGTCGGGGGTCAGGTAGTCGAACATCCGGACCGGCCGTACCTTCGCGTTCACGCTGACCAGCGCATCGGACAGCGCCCGGTTTCCGGCCGACCGCAGCAGCACCGTGTGGAACTGCTCGTCGAGCGCCACGAATCCGGCATCCGGCTCCGGGTTCTCCTTCCGCAGCGCGTACCACCGCTCGAGTTCCGGTCCCAGAACGTCCGGGTCGTGCGACAGCGACTCGTCGGCACGGACCCGGGCGATTCCCTGGAGCTCGAGCGTGATGCGCAGTTCGTACAGTCCCGCGAGTTCGTCGATGCGGGGGCGGTAGGGAAACAACCCGCCCACGTCGCGCTGGACCAGTCCGTCGGCGAGGAGCCGGGCCAGGGCCTCCCGCACCGGCGTCCGCGACACCCCGTAGGTGTCGGCGAGACGCTCCTCGCCGAGCCGCTGTCCCGGCGGGATCCGGCCGCTCATCAGATCGGTGCGCAGAGACAGGTACACGTGGTCGCTGAGGGACCCGGCCGGTTCTCGGCGTGCCATCAGATCGCCATCGCCGCGCGGACGTCGGAGACCGCGGTCCGGACGTCGGAATCGGGTGCGGCGCCGCCGTCGCCGGACGACGTCACCCGGCCGGACTCGAGGACGTAGTAGCGTTCGGCGGATTCGAGCGCGAACCCGATGTGCTGTTCCACCAACAGGACTCCGAGGCCGCCGCGGCGGGTGAGTTCCATGATCGTGCGTTCGATCTCCGCCACGACGGACGGCTGAATTCCCTCCGTCGGTTCGTCGAGGATCAGCATCTTCGGTTCCGTGATCAGTGCTCGCGCGATGGCGAGTTGCTGACGCTGGCCCCCGGAGAGCAGACCGGCGCGCCGGTCGAGCAGGCCGCGCAGCGCCGGGAACAGATCCAGCGCCTCGCCGACGAGTTCCCTGCCGCGCTTGCGGCCGTCCGCCACCACCTGCAGGTTCTCCGCGGTCGTCAGCTGGCCGAACGACTGCTGGCCCTGCGGCACGTACGCGAGGCCGCGCGCCACCCTGGCGCTGGGCCGCAGTGCCGTGACGTCCTCGCCGTCGAACAGCACCCGCCCGGAATTCACCTTGATCAGTCCGACCGCGGCCCGGAGAAGCGTGGTCTTGCCTGCGCCGTTGTGTCCCATCACCGCGGCCACCCCGTCCGACGGGACCGTCAGCGACACTCCGTGGATCACCTCGGTCCGGCCGTACCCGGCTCGGACGTCGTCAAGCTCGAGCATCGCTGTCCTCCTTCGAAACGTCGGGCTGCAACTCGGGGGCGGCGCCCGCCGCGGCGGTCCCGAGATACACCTCCTGCACACGTGGATCGGCCTGCACCTGCTCGACCGTTCCCTCGCTCAGCACCTTCCCGGCGTGCAACACGGTCACCGAGGTCGCGAACGCGCGCATGAAGTCCATGTCGTGCTCGACCACGACGACGGTCCGTTCACCGCCGATGCGGCGCAGCAGGTTTCCCGTCTCCTCGCGTTCCTCGTGGCTCATGCCGGCCACCGGTTCGTCGAGCAGCAGGACGGAGCAGTTCTGCACGAGGAGCATGCCGATCTCGAGCCACTGCTTCTGCCCGTGCGCGAGGATTCCGGCGGGGGTGTCGCGGAGCCTGCCGAGACCGGTGACGTCGAGCGCCTCCTCGATCGCGGGAAGCACGGTCTTGCGGCGGCGCAGCAGGGTGAGCGCGGAGCGGCCCGCGCCGGCGGCGATGTCGAGGTTCTGGAGCACCGACAGTTCCTCGAACACGCTCGCCGTCTGGAACGTGCGGCCCACGCCGAGCCGGGCGATGCGGTGCACCTTCCTGCCGATCAACTCGACGCCGGATTTCGTGACCGACCCCGTCGCCGGGACGAGCCCGGTGATGGCGTCGACCAGCGTGGTCTTGCCCGCGCCGTTGGGGCCGATCAGGAACCGCAGATCGCCCTGCATCAGGGTGAGGTCGACGCCGTCGACGGCCTTGAAGCCGTCGAAGCTGACCCGCAGGTCCCGGACCTCGAGGTACTCGCTGGACATTCCGGCGTTGCCGCCGAGCATCGGTTCCTTGGACGTGGTGGGAATCGTCATCGCGCCATCTCCATTCGCTCCGCCGCCTCGGTCTCGTCCTCCGGCCCGGGCGGTGGCTGCGGCTCGGACGCGGCCTTCCGCTTGCGCTTCAGCAGCGCGAACAGTCCCGCGACACCGGCCGGGAAGAATCCGACGACCACGATGAACAGCAGACCCTGCGCGTAGATCCAGCCGGACGGGAACGACTCCGAGAAGGCGCTCTGCGCCCACGCCACGCCGATCGCGCCGAGGACGGGGCCGAGAAGCGTGGAGCGTCCGCCGATGGCCACCCCGATCAGGAACGCGATCGACGGGACGATCCCGACGTCGGCGGGGGAGATGATGCCGACGATCGGCACGAACAGCGCGCCGGCGAGGCCGGCGAAGAACGCTGCCGTCACGTAGGCGACGAGTTTGATGTTCGCCGGGTCGTACCCGAGGAAGCGCACCCGCTCCTCCTGGTCCCGGACGGCGACGAGCAGTTCACCGTAGCGGCTGTTCATCAACTGCCGGGTGACGGCGACGACGGCCAGCAGCACGCCGGCGGCGATGAAGAACAGCATCTGCTTGTTGGCCGGGTCGTTCAGGTTGAAACCGAAGAACGTGCGGAACCGGTTGAGGCCGTTGCTTCCTCCGGTGCTCTGCTGACCCACCAGCAGGATGGCGAACGCGGCGGCGAGCGCCTGACTGAGGATCGCGAAATACGCGCCCTTGACGCGACGCTTGAACACGCCGAGACCGAGGACGAACGCCACCGACGCGGGGATCAGGAGGATTCCCAGGATCGTCACGATCGGCGACGTGAACGGCACCCAGTAGCCCGGCAGTTCCCGGATGCCCGCGATCTGCATGAAGTCGGGCACGGTGTCGCCGCGGAGTTCGGCGTCGGCGATCTTCAGATGCATCGCCATCATGTACGCGCCCAGCCCGAAGAACACACCCTGGCCGAGGGTGAGCATGCCGCCGCGGCCCCAGGCCAGGCCGATCCCGACCGCGACGATCGCGAAGCACAGGAACTTGCCCAACAGACTCAGCCGGAAGTCGCTGAGGACGGCGGGGGCGAGCACGAACAGAAGCAGCGCGGCCAGCGCGAATCCCGCCCACGCGCGGTAGCGGCCACTCGTCAGGATGCTCATACGAGACTCCTCGTCTTGACGGCGAACAGGCCCTGCGGCCGAACCTGGAGGAACACCACGATGACCACGAACACGATGACCTTCGCGATCGACGCCGTGGTCGAGTACTCGACGAACGAATTGAGGATGCCGAGCGCGAACGCGGCGATCACCGCGCCCTTCATCTGGCCCAGACCGCCGACCACGACCACCAGGAATGCGTCGATGAGGTAACTCTGGCCGATGGTCGGGCTCGTCGAGCCGATCAGGGTCAGCGCCACTCCCGCGACACCCGCCAGACCGGAACCGAGGAAGAACGTCGTCACATCGGTTCGGCGACTGGAGATCCCGCTCGTCTCTGCGAGATCGCGGTTCTGCACGACGGCGCGGATGCGGCGTCCCATCGACGACTTCTGCATCGCCAGCGACAGCGCGACGACCGCCACGACGGCGAGCACCAGGATGAACAGCCGCGTCTTCGGGACCACCGCGCCCAGGATCTCCACCCCGCCGGACAGCCAGTCCGGTGCGGCGACGTTGACGGCGGGCGCCCCGAAGACGTCGCGGGCCAGTTGCTGCAGGATCAGTCCCACACCGAACGTCACCAGTAGCGTGTCCAGCGGCCGGTGGTACATCCGCTTCACGAGCGTCACCTCGAGCAGGACGCCCATCGCGCCGCCGACCACGAAGCCGACGAGCAGAGAGACGAACAGAGAACCGGTCGCGCTCGACACCACCTGCTGCACCACGTAGGCCGTGTACGAGCCGGCCATGATGAACTCGCCGTGGGCCATGTTGATGACGCCCATCTGGCCGAACGTCAACGACAGCCCCAGCGCTGCGAGCAACAGGATCGATCCGATACTCAACCCGGTGAACAGCTGTCCGATCACTACATCCATCGATGTATGTCCTCTCTCTTCCCTCGTGCTCGTCGGACCGTGTTCTAGCTACCCAGCGCCTCGGCCCACGGGTAGGACTTCAGGTACGGGTCCGGCTGAATCGGGGTGCCCGAATCCCAGACCGTGTAGATCAGGCCGTCGCCCCGGATCTCACCGATCCGCGCGGTCTTGGTGATGTGGTGGTTGGACCCGTCGATGGTGACCGGACCCTCCGGCGCGGCGAACGTGACGCCGTCCGCGTTTTCCTGGATGTCCTTGGTGGCGAACGAGTTCGCCTTCTCGACGGTGTTCTTCCACAGGTACACGGACGTGTACGCGGCTTCCATCGGGTCGGACGTCGGCTTGTTCGCGCCGTACCGGGCCTTGTACGCGTCGACGAACTTCTTGTTCTCCGGCGTGTCGATGGTCTGGTAATAGTTCCATGCGGTCAGCTGACCCTCGATGTTCTGGACGCCGATGCCGCCGACCTCCTCCTCGGCGATCGACACCGACACGACGGGCATGTCGGCGGGCTTCAGGCCGACGTTCGCGTACTCGCGGAAGAAGGCGACGTTGGAATCGCCGTTCAGGGTGTTGAACACGGCGTCCGCGTCGGCGGAGCGGACCTTGTTGACGATGGTCGAGAAGTCGGTGGAGCCGAGCGGCGTGTAATCCTCGCCCTTGATCTCGATGCCGTTGGCCGCCGCGTACGCCTTGATGATGCGGTTGGCCGTCTGCGGGAACACGTAGTCGCTGCCCACCAGGTACAGCGACTTGACGCCCTTCTCCTTCAGGTAGTCGAGGGCGGGCACGATCTGCTGGTTGGTGGTGGCACCGGTGTAGAAGATGTTCTTCGAATCCTCGAGCCCCTCGTACTGCACGGGGTAGTACAGCAGCGAGTTGTTGTCCTCGAAGACCGGCAGCATCGCCTTGCGGCTCGACGACGTCCAGCCGCCGAACACGGCCGCGACGCAGTCGCTGCTGATGAGCTTCTCGGCCTTCTCCGCGAACACGGTGGGCTCGGAGGCGCCGTCCTCGGCCACGATCTGGATCTTCTTGCCGAGCACGCCGCCCGAGTTGTTGATCTCGTCGACCGCGAGTGCGATCGAGTCCCGGACGGTCACCTCACTGATGGCCATGGTGCCGGACAACGAGTTCAGGGACCCGACCTTGATCGTGTCCCCGGACGTGTCCACACAGGACGCCGCGGTGGACTCGCCGGCCGTGTCGGACGCCTTGCTGCCGCAACCGGTCAGCACGAGCCCGATGGCGGCGAGCGCGGTCGGTGCAGCGAGGGCGCGCTTGGAGAAGGTGCGCATGTACGGGCCTTTCCGTCGGAGGACTTGGTGGACCTCCGCAACCCGGGACATGTATCCGCCCCACGTATACAGAGGTGTATTCGTGGGGCGAACATTAAGCGGCCGTTGTTGCGCCTGAATGTCTGTCGGTGACGTGTTCGTGACGCGAATTACGGTTGCGTGAACAACCGCTCACAATGCCACGTCCTGCCGGGAACCGGTGTGCGCTAACGGATCAGGTACGGGGAGACCGAACTCTGGTGCTCGCTGATGTCGAGTTGCTTGCCGAGTGGCGGGAACGCGCGTTGCGGGCAGTTGACGCGCTCGCACACCCGGCAGCCGGCGCCGATGGGGGTGCCCGGGTTGGAATCGTCGAGGTCCAGACCGTCGCCGTACACGAGACGGTGCGCGTGCCGGATCTCGCAGCCCAGCCCGATCGCGAAGATCTTGGCGGGCTGACCGTAACGCTGGGCGCGGCGTTCGACGGTGCGGGCGATCCACAGGTACCGGCGGCCGTCCGGCATCTGCGCGATCTGGTTCATGATCTTGCCGGGGTACGCGAACGTCTCGTACACGTTCCACAGCGGGCACGTGCCGCCGCTGGTGGAGAAGTGGAACCCGGTGGCGGACTGCCGCTTCGACATGTTGCCCGCCCGGTCGACGCGCACGAACATGAACGGGACACCGCGCAGCTTCGGACGCTGCAGCGTGGAGAGGCGGTGACAGATCGTCTCGTAGCTCACCGAGTAGAACGCCGACAGGCGCTCGATGTCGTACCGGAAGTCCTCGGCCACGTCGTGGAACTGGCCGTAGGGGAGGACCGTCGCCGCGGCGAAGTAGTTGGCCAGCCCGAGCCGGGCGAGCGCGACGGACTCGTCGCTGGTGAAGCCGCCCTCCGCCACCAGCTTGTCGAGCAGGTCGCCGTATTCCAGGAACGCCAACTCGGTCGCGAACTTGAACACCTGCTGCCCACCCGACAGATGCGGCGAGATCTCCAGCAGCCGCGACTCGGGGTCGTACCGGTGCAGGACGTTCTCGCCGAGGTCGATGCGCTTGACGATCTGCACGTCGTGCACGGTCTGCAACCGGCGGGCGATCTCACCGCCGACGTCGCCGCGGTGGAACCGCATCCGCGCCGTCAGCTCCTCCGCCGCCGTGTCGAGTTCGTGCAGGTAGTTCTGCCGCTGATAGAAGTAGTCGCGGACCTCCTCGTGCGGCATCGTGATCGCGCCGCTGCCGCTGCCGTCGCTGTAGCGGTCCTCCGTCGCGAGAGCCAGCTGGGCGGTGGTGTTGCGGAAGCGGCGGTGCATGTTGACCATCGCTTTCGCCAGGCCCGGATGCGACGCGACCATCTCCGCGATCTCCTGGGCGTCCGCGTCGATCCCCATCTCCTGGTCCAGCGCGACCTCGCGCATCTCCGCGATCAGGCGCGTGTCGTCCTGGGAGGAGAAGAACGTGGTGTCGACGCCGAAGACCTCGCTGATCCGCAGCAGCACCGGCACCGTCAGCGGCCGGACGTCGTGCTCGATCTGATTGAGGTAGCTGGCCGAGATCTCCAGCGTCTTCGCCAGCGCCGCCTGGCTGAGACCACGCTCGGTTCGGAGCTGACGCAACCGGGTACCGACGAAGGTCTTGGACATACGGCAATGGTACCGGTGCAGGTCAGGTGTGCGAACGGAACCTTCGCAAGATTTACTCGGACGGGTCGGGCGGGCAGTGCCGGGGTGAATGTACCTCTCGGCGCACTGGAGGCGCCGGAAGGTACATTCGCCCGGCGATCAGCCCTTGTTCTCCGAGCGCGGGGCGCCGATGCCCGGGTCGATCCGGAACGGACCCGACGTGGACGGTGCGACGGGGAAGTCGAACATCGCCGTCGGCAGGTACACGGTCGAGCAGGAGTTCGGGATGTCCACGACCCCCGACAGCCTGCCCTCGATGGGTGCGGCGCCGAGCAGGAGATACGCCTGCTCGGGGCTGTACCCGAACTTGGTGAGGTAGTCGATCGCGTGGAGACATGCGCGCTGATAGGACAGGTGCGAGTCGAGGTACTTCTGTTCCCCGTCCAGGGTGACGGACGTCCCGGAGAACGCGAGCCACTCCGAGTACTGCGGATCCGTGTTGCCGGGCATGAAGATCGCGTTCTCGGACACGCCGTACGTGTCCATCCCGCCGGCGATGATGTCGACGCGCAGGTCGATGAAGCCGCCCATCTCGATGGCGCCGCAGAACGTGATCTCGCCGTCGCCCTGGGAGAAGTGCAGATCGCCGACGGACAGGTTCGCGCCGTCGACGAACACCGGGTAGAAGACGCGGCTGCCCTTGGTGAGGTTCTTGATGTCCTGGTTGCCGCCGTTCTCCCGCGGGGGAGCGGTGCGGGCGGCCTCGCCGGCGACTCGGTCGAAGTCGGCGCCCGGCAGGGACCCGAGGACGGCGTCCTGCGGCTCGGGCGGCAGTGCGAGTGGGGGAACCCGGCCCGGGTCGGTGGCGATGAGTGCGCCCTCCCGCGCGTTCCACTTCGACAGCAGCGCGGCCGACGGCGCGGTGCCCATCAGCCCGGGATGCACGATGCCGGTGAACGAGACGTGCGGGACGTGCCGCGACGTGGCGGTCTGACCGGAGAAGTCCCACACGGCCTTGTAGGCGTCGGGGAACTGCTCGGTGAGGAATCCGCCGCCGTTGTGGCGGGAGAAGATGCCCGTGTACCCCCAGCCCTGGCCTGCCAGCGGGCCGGAATCTTCCTGGGGGATGGGCCCGACGTCGAGGATGTCGACGATCAGCAGGTCGCCGGGCTTCGCGCCTTCGACGGCGAAAGGTCCGGTCAGGGTGTGCACGGTGGTGAGCGGTGCGTTGAGGATGTCGTCGGCGGAGTCGTCGTTGTGGATGGCGCCGTCGAACCATTCGCGGCAGTGCACGCGGAAGGAGTCGCCCGGTTTCACCGTGACCGCGGCCGGGATGTCGGGGTGCCAGCGGTTGTGGCCGACGATCGCCTGGTCGGTGAACTTCTTCGAGGAATCGAGCGGAAACAGCAGTTCGGGCATGTGCGCTCCTTCTGTGGCCGGTCAGGGACGAGGAAGTCGGCGGTGCAGCGGGTTGTTCGTGACGGCTGAGCGCCCGGTCGCGGCCCGCGGCGGCGGCCCGGCGACGACGGCCGGTTCGTGAGCCGACCTCTTCGTTGCATCGAGGAGTTTCATCGCCGGCGACGATCCGTGGCCGAGACGCGGGGAGGACACGAGCCGGGCGGCGTCGCCTTCGCAACCTGGGCAGGGGACCGATCGGGGCACGTCGGCCATGGGGAAGGACCGCTCGAACGGGCCGCAATCGGCGGCGCATCGGAATTCGTACAGCGGCATCGTGGTGCCCTTCGCCCGGAGGAGACCATCCGAGGTCACGGTAGCCGACCGGATCGGTGATTGCAGTCACATCGGGCTGTCGGAGGCGCCTCCGCGGACGGGGAACGGCACGGTCCGGCGGGGGTAGTTATCTGTGTACGACGGGTTGCGTGCATGTGGTTCACCACCTGCGAGTATTTGCTACTGGCGAGTATTTTTCCTCCCCGGTCGGGCAGGTTTGGCGCTGAACTTTCTTAACAGTCTTTGCAATGTGGTGTGAAAAGCTAGCCAAGATTGGCAGTAGCAACAGGTAGACGGCACTTTTTGCTTATGTCATTCTCGGTGAGTACATACGAAGGGCCTGGCAAGGATGTGAAGCAGTACATCCGTACCGGACCAGAAGTCGAAGAGAGTGGAGTCTTGATGTCGACCACCGGCACCCCGAAGACCGCAGCTGAAATCCAGCAGGATTGGGACACCAACCCGCGCTGGAAGGGAGTAACCCGCAACTACACGGCGGAGCAGGTCACCAAGCTCCAGGGCACCGTTGTCGAAGAGGCGACCCTCGCACGTCGTGGATCCGAGATCCTCTGGGACCTCGTGAACAACGAGGACTACATCAACTCGCTGGGCGCGCTGACCGGTAACCAGGCCGTGCAGCAGGTCCGTGCAGGCCTCAAGGCCATCTACCTGTCCGGCTGGCAGGTCGCCGGTGACGCGAACCTGTCCGGACACACCTACCCCGACCAGAGCCTCTACCCGGCCAACTCGGTCCCGCAGGTCGTGCGCCGCATCAACAATGCGCTGCTGCGCGCCGACGAGATCGCCAAGGTCGAGGGCGACACGTCCGTCGACAACTGGCTCGCCCCGATCGTCGCCGACGGTGAAGCCGGCTTCGGTG
Organism: Rhodococcus pseudokoreensis; assembly: GCF_017068395.1. Lineage (NCBI taxonomy): Bacteria > Bacillati > Actinomycetota > Actinomycetes > Mycobacteriales > Nocardiaceae > Rhodococcus > Rhodococcus pseudokoreensis. The sequence goes on from NZ_CP070619.1 coordinate 6,496,586, forward strand.
GCGCGCTCAACGTCTACGAGCTGCAGAAGGCCATGATCGCTGCCGGTGTCGCCGGTTCGCACTGGGAGGACCAGCTCGCGTCGGAGAAGAAGTGCGGCCACCTCGGTGGCAAGGTGCTCATCCCCACGCAGCAGCACATCCGCACCCTGACCTCGGCTCGCCTCGCGGCCGACGTCGCGGACGTCCCCACCGTCGTCATCGCGCGCACCGATGCCGAGGCTGCGACCCTCATCACCTCCGACGTGGACGAGCGTGACCGCCCGTTCCTCGACGGCACCCGCACCGCCGAGGGCTTCTACGGCATCAAGAACGGCATCGAGCCCTGCATCGCGCGTGCCAAGGCCTACGCCCCGTACTCCGACCTCATCTGGATGGAGACCGGCGTGCCGGACCTCGAGGTCGCCAAGAAGTTCGCCGAGGCCGTCCGCAGCGAGTTCCCCGACCAGCTGCTCGCCTACAACTGCTCGCCGTCCTTCAACTGGAGGGCTCACCTGGACGACGCGACCATCGCGAAGTTCCAGAAGGAGCTCGGCGCGATGGGCTTCAAGTTCCAGTTCATCACCCTGGCCGGCTTCCACTCGCTCAACTACGGCATGTTCGACCTGGCGCACGGCTACGCCCGCGAGGGCATGACCGCCTTCGTCGACCTGCAGGAGCGCGAGTTCAAGGCCGCCGAGGAGCGTGGCTTCACCGCCATCAAGCACCAGCGTGAGGTCGGCGCCGGCTACTTCGACAGCATCGCCACCACGGTCGACCCCAACACGTCGACGGCTGCGCTGAAGGGCTCCACCGAAGAGGGTCAGTTCCACTGAGCCTCGTTCTCCGAGGCTTCGACCGATCATGGTTTCACCTGATCAACCCGAACCCGGGGAGGGGCCTGTAACACGGCCCCTCCCCGGGTGACGACTCCACTAGACGAAAAGGAGCTGACGTGACCAGCGAAAAGATTCAGCGCGTCGGCGTGATCGGCGCCGGAATCATGGGTGCCGGAATCGCAGAGGTGTGCGCTCGCGCGCACGTCGACGTTCTGGTGTTCGAGCAGACCCGTGAGCTTGCGGCGGCGGGGCGTTCGCGCATCCTGCGTTCGCTCGATCGCGGTGTGAGCAGCGGCAAGATCACCGAGCGGGAACGTGAGCAGGCCGCCTGGCGGCTGCGGTTCACCTCCGATCTCGGTGATTTCGCGGATCGGCAGCTCGTCGTGGAGGCCGTCGTCGAGGACGAGAAGGTGAAGAGCGAGATCTTCGCCGAACTGGATCAGGTCGTGACAGATCCGAACGCCGTGCTGGCGTCGAACACGTCGTCGATCCCGATCATGAAGCTGGGCATCGCCACGACGGCCCCGGAACGGGTCATCGGGATGCACTTCTTCAACCCCGTTCCCGTGCTTCCCCTCGTCGAGCTGGTGACCACGCTCAAGACGAGCAAGTCGGTGGCCGAGCGGGCCGAGGCCTTCGCGAGCGACGTGCTGGGCAAGCAGGTCGTCCGGTCCGCGGACCGTTCCGGATTCGTCGTCAACGCCCTCCTGGTGCCGTACCTGCTGTCCGCGATCCGGATGGTGGAGTCCGGGTTCGCCACCAAGGAAGACATCGACAAGGCAACGGTTCTCGGCCTTGCGCACCCGATGGGTCCGCTGGCGCTGACCGACCTGGTGGGCCTCGACACGGTGAAGTCCATCGCCGACTCCATGTACGAAGAGTTCAAGGAGCCCCTGTACTCGGCTCCGCCGCTGCTGCTCCGCATGGTCGAGGCCGGGTTGGTCGGCAAGAAGTCCGGCGCGGGCTTCTACGAGTACGGCGACAACGGCCGTGCGAGCAAGAAGGCCAGCTAGCAGGTAGGTAGGCGACTACGCCTGTGCGCCTTTCACGACCTCCGGCGGTTGTGAGAGGCGCACAGGTGCATCGAGCCCAGAGGCATTCTCAGCCACCGGACTGAGCCCAGAAAGGTCGACCGCATGTCCAGCACCGCAGCATACGGATCCAGCATCCTGGGGTATCCCCGTATCGGACCTCGCCGCGAACTCAAGCGTGCCCTCGAGTCCTACTGGCACGGCGGGGGAACGAGGGAAGAACTCGTCGCCGTCGCCCGGGATCTCCAGGAGGAGACGTGGAGTGAGCTCGCCGCGACCGGTCTGACCCAGGTCCCGGGCAACACGTTCTCCTACTACGACCACGTACTCGACAACGCGCTGCTGTTCGGTGCGGTCCCCGAGCGGTTCGCGTCGCTCGAGAAGCAGCTCGATCCGCTGGACTTCTACTTCACGCTGGCACGGGGCAGGCCGGACTTCCCGCCGCTCGAGCTGGTGCGGTTCTTCGGCACCAACTACCACTACCGCCAGCCCGAATTGGACGAGAATACCGAGTTCTCGCTGCGGTCCGAGACCCTGCTGGACGAGTTCGAGCGGGCGAAGGCACGCGGGATCGAACTGCGTCCCGTCGTGCTGGGGCCCGTGTCGCTGCTCCTGCTGTCGAAGGTCGGTCCGACGTCGAAGCGGCACGGCTTCTCGACCCTCGATCTGCTGGACGAGCTGCTGCCGGAATACGAGCTGCTGTTCGAGCAGTTGGCGAAGGCCGGCGCCACGTGCGTCCAGCTGGACGAGCCGTCGTTCACCGAGGACCGCACGCCGGAAGAGCTGGCGGCGCTGGCCCGGGTGTACGAGAAGTTGTCGCACGCGCCGCTGCGCCCCCGCATCCTCGTCACCGGCCCGTACGGGCATCTCGGGGAGGCTCTCGCGATCCTCGCGTCGACCAAGGTCGAGGCGCTCGGACTCGATCTCGTCAGTCATCGGCTCAGTGCCGACGAGCTGGCGAAGATCCCGGGGATGAAGCGCAAGCGCATCTACGCCGGTGTGGTCGACGGCCGGAACGTGTGGCGCGTCGACCGGTACAACACGCTGACGTACCTGAACACGCTGAAGGACGTCGTGCCGGATCTCGTGGTCTCGACGTCGACGTCGTTGCTGCACGTGCCGTACGACGTGCTGTCCGAGTACGACATCCCGGGTGATGTCGCGGACCGGCTCGCGTTCGCGAAGCAGAAGGTCGGTGAGGTGGTCTCGCTGGCCAAGGCGCTGACCGAGGGCCCGTCGGACAAGTGGCGCAAGCGTCCCACGTCGGTGCACTTCAAGCTCAAGCATGCGGTGCGCGCGCGGGTCAACGCGATCAAGCCGGACGACCGCATCCGGGCCCCGTACGAGGAGCGGCGGGTCGCGCAGCAGGAGCGGCTGAACCTGCCGCTGGTTCCGGCGACGACGCTGGGTTCGTTCCCGCAGACGACCGAGATCCGGAAGGCCCGGTACGAGCTGGGGCAGGGGCGCCTGGAGTGGGACGAGTACTACACGCGGATCCAGGCGGAGATCGAAAGCACGATCCGGTTGCAGGAGGACATCGGTCTCGACGTCCTCGTGCACGGTGAGCACGAGCGCAACGACATGGTGCAGTACTTCGCGGAGCTTCTCGAGGGGTATGCCTTCACCCACAACGGCTGGGTGCAGGCTTACGGTTCGCGGTGTACACGTCCCCCGATCCTCTACGGGGACGTGTCGCGGCCGAAGCCGATGACCGTCGAATGGATCGCGTACGCGCAGTCGCTGACGGACAAGCCGGTGAAGGGCATGCTGACGGGTCCGGTGACGATGATCGCGCGGTCGTTCGTCCGCCAGGATCAGCCGCTGTACGAGACGGCCGACCAGTTGGCGCTGGTGATCCGTGACGAGATCGCCGACCTGGAGGCGGCGGGTATCGCGATCATCCAGGTCGACGAGCCGGCCATCCGGGAACTGCTGCCGTTGCGCGAGAACGGCCGCGAGGCGTATCTCGAGTGGGCGGTCGACGCGTTCCGTCTCGCGACGGGTGCGGCGAAACCGGAGACGCAGATCCACACGCACCTCACGTACACGAGCCGGGCGTCGGTGGTCGACGCCATCGAACGGCTCGATGCGGACGTGACGGCGATCGTGGCGACGCGTTCGATCACGTGGGTGCTCGATGCCATCAAGGAGCGGGCGCTGACCCACGGGGTCGGTCCGGGTGTGTACGAGAGCCGGTCGGCCCGGATTCCGGACATCGACGAGTTGGACGAACTGCTCACGGAGGCGAGCGAGTCGGTGTCACTCGAACGGTTGTGGGCCAACCCTGACGGTGGCCTGAAGACCCGCCACTACTGGCAGCTCGAGCCTTCGCTGCGCAACCTGGTGGCGGCCGCGAGGCGTCTGCGCAGGCGGTCCGAGAAGGAAGAATCCGAGGACTGATTCCTCAGGCGTGTTCGGGGTCACCGCGGAAGCGGTGGCCCCGAACGTGCGTTCGGTCGCGCAAACATGTAGGCATGTAAGCATGGTTACCGCAGCCGCATATGCAGTCACGTCCGCCGACAGCCGATTCGAGAAGACCACCGTGCAGCGCCGCGAACTCGGACCGCTCGACGTTCTGATCGAGATCAAGTTCGCCGGCATCTGCCATTCCGACATTCATACCGCCCGCAACGAATGGGGCAGCACCCACTACCCGGTCGTGCCCGGTCACGAGATCGCGGGCGTGGTGAGCGCGGTCGGCTCCGACGTCACGAAGCATCGGGTCGGCGACCGCGTCGGTGTCGGCTGCTTCGTCGACTCCTGCGGCGAATGCGACGCCTGCCGGGCCGACGAGGAACAGTACTGCTTCAACCGGGTGACCGGGACGTACAACGCCACGGGGCGCGACGGCGAGCGGACGCACGGCGGCTACTCGACGCACATCGTGGTGACGGAACACTTCGTCCTGTCCATCCCGGACGGCCTCGAACTGGGTGTCGCGGCGCCGCTGCTCTGCGCGGGCATCACGTTGTACTCACCGCTCGCCCACTGGGGCGCCGGCCCGGGCAAGAAGGTCGCCGTCATCGGGATGGGCGGTCTCGGACACGTCGGCGTGAAGATCGCGCATGCGATGGGCGCCGAGGTCACCGTGCTCAGCCAGTCGCTCGGCAAGAAGGGCGACGGCCTGAAATTCGGCGCCGACCACTACTACGCCACCTCGGATCCGGGCACGTTCACGCAGTTGCGCGGACAGTTCGACCTCATCGTCAACACCGTGTCGGTGAATCTCGACATCGACGCGTACATGTCGCTGCTCGCGATCAACGGCACCCTCGTCGAACTGGGGTTGCCGGAGAAGCCGATCGAGGTGCGCGCGTTCAGCCTCGCGGCGAACCGTCGCAGTCTGGCCGGTTCGATGGTGGGCGGCATCGCTCAGACGCAGGAGATGCTGAACTTCTGCGCCGAACACGGAATCGGCGCCGAGATCGAGGTGATCTCGGCGGAGCAGATCGACGGCGCCTACGACCGCGTGGTCGGCAGCGACGTGCGGTACCGATTCGTGATCGACACGGCAACGATCTGACCTACGCGTCACCGAGTTGATCTCGCAGCGACGCCAGGGTCTTCGCGAGCAGGCGGGACACGTGCATCTGCGAGATGCCGACGCGGTCGGCGATCTGGGTTTGGGTCATGTTGCCGAAGAACCGCAGCATGAGGACGGTCCGCTCCCGTTCGGGCAGTGACTGGAGCAGGGGGCGCAGAGTCTCGTGGTTCTCGACGTCGTCCATCGCGGCGTCGTAGTCGCCGAGCGTCTCCACCATGGACAGCTCGCCAGTCCGGTCCGAGGAGGTGTTGTCGACGGAGACGGTCTGATAGGCGTTGCCTGCGAGGAGTCCCTGCGCCACCTCCTCCTGTTCGAGGTCCAGATGCTCGGCGAGTTCGCTGACCGTGGGGGCGTGGCCGAGGCTCTGCGACAGTTCGGCGACGGCCTGGCTGAGAGCGAGGTGCAGTTCCTTCATCCGGCGGGGTACCCGGACGGCCCACCCGGTGTCGCGGAAGTGCCGCCGGACCTCGCCCATGATGGTGGGGACGGCGAACGACACGAAGTCCGATCCCCGCTCCACGTCGAACCGGTCCACCGAGTTGACCAGGCCGAGGCGCGCGACCTGCACCAGGTCGTCGTGCGCCTCGCCGCGGCCGTCGAAGCGGCGTGCGATGTGTTCGGCGAGTGGCAGGCAGCGAGTCACGACGGCGTCGCGCAGTCTGCTGCGCCGGGGATCGTCCTCGTCGAGGGCTGCCATTTGTTGAAACATTGCTGTGACGTCCTGATACTCGTCCGGCCAACGGGCCGTGTGCCCCCCACTGTGAGTATGGGACGTCACAGACTCAGGCCGTTCTTCACCTTGGTGAATTCCATGGTGGTGACGAAACCCGCGGTGGAGGGGTCGGGCTCCTGTCTCAGGTCGAGCGAATCGGTGAGGGCGTTGAGGACGTGCCAGGCGAACGAACGCTCGCCGAGGGAGTCGACCGAGCTGGTGGTGCTCGAAACGTCGACTCGCAAGGTGCCGTCGAGAAATTGAAGCCGGCACACCAGAAGTGCATCCGGTGTCGCGCGGACGATCAGCTGGGTACAGATCTCGTCCATGGCCAGTTTGATGTCGGCGATGGAGTCGAGGTCGAAGTCTTCGTGGATGGCAACGGTGGCTGCCAGGGCGCGCAGTACGGAGAGCTGATCGGGCGTTGCCCGCACGCGCAGTTCGACGACGGGATGTGTGTGATCCTGGTCGGGTTCGATTGTCTTGGCGATGGCCATGAGACCTCCGGGTAGGGCGTACCGTGCTGTCGGCGAGCGGTGGGTCGGCTCGCGCTGCTGAGAAGTCAGGGTAGCGATCCGGCGACACCGCAGGTGGAATACCGCAGAACAGGACCGATCAAACCAGTCCGATCAGTACGTTTGCGCGGGTAGTGTGGGCGGCACGATCAGCGTTCCTGAGGCCCTCGGCAGGGTCATGGCGGTCACGGGAGACGAGTGAGTGGGATGCCTGACGAGATTCACCTGCACACGTTGACAAGTGACGTCGACGCCGACGCGGTCACCGTCTCGCTCGACTCCGTGCTCGAATTGCTCGAGCCCGAGGACGAGTTCGAGATCGTGCTGAACACGGTGTGCCGTCGGATCGTGTCGACGTTCCCGGGTGCGGCGATGGCCGGGGTCACCGTTCTCCGGGCGACCGGTCCGGTGACGGCGGCGGCGACCTCGGACGACGTCGCGGCACTCGAGGAGTTGCAGTACCGCTTCGGTGAGGGCCCCGCGCTCGACGCCATGCGCTCCCGCGAACCAGTGCGTGCCGACCGTGCCGCCGCGTACGACAGGTGGCCGGCGTACGCCGCGAGTTCCGAACCGGTAGGCGTCCACAGCTATCTGTCCGTGCCGCTGCCCTGCCCGGAGCAGCCGGCCGCACTGAATCTGTACGGACTGTTGCCGCACGCCTTCCACCGGATGGACGAATCGGTGCTCGAGTTGTACGTCGAGGCCGCATCGGTCGCGGTGCGCAACGCGCGGCGGTACGGCGAGGCGAGAAATCTGATCGAGCAATTGCGTATCGCACTCCGTTCCCGTTCCGTCATCGATCAGGCGAAGGGAATCGTGATGGCGTTGCGGGGTCTCGACGCCGAGACCGCATTCGACGTCCTCGTGACTCGTTCGCAGCGCGAGAACGTCAAACTTCGGGTGGTCGCAGAACGTGTCGTGGCGGCTGTTTCTGCCCGCACAACCGTGCATAACGGTTTGTAATCGCTCACCAGGGCAAATGAGGGCCCCAGTATCTGTTATTTCCTTGTGACACATCACAGGCGGGAGTAGTCTCGAACCGAGGTTGAACACACAGCCGATGTCGGGAAGCGCTGCCGTAGCAGACAGTGTCATGTGTCCGAGGTCGGGTCTGTCTGCAGGTGCTCCGCTTCCCCTCTCAATGTTCGAGATGGGGTGAGCCATGTCTGTTGGTCAAGGGGTCCCAGAACCTGAAATGGCGTGTTCGGGCACGGAGTTCGGTACCACGTACAAGCCGAGAGTAACGCTCGCGGCCGTCGGTTCCGCTCCGACACGCTGTGCGAGCGCGGAATTCACTTCCGAGCGGCTCGGTTCCGGGGTGATGTTGGTAGGGGTGCGGGGCGAGATCGACCTGTTCAGTGCACCTGGGTTCCGTGATTACGTGTGCACGCGGATCTCGCCCGAGGGGCAGTTCATCCTCGACATGTCGAAGGTGGACTTCATCGGAACTGCGGGACTGTCGGTGCTCGACACCGTCCACGCGACGAACGTCCGGGACGGGCGGACGTGGGCGATGATCTGCGGCCGGCCGGTCTACCGGTTGCTCAGGGCGGCGGGCCAGGAGTCGAGTTTCCCCTGCTTCGCGTCCGTGGACAGCGCCCTCGGGGCCTGGCACGGCCGAACGGCGTAAGCCGCCGAACCGGCCGAACCGGCGCCCGAGTTCAGTGGGCGCCGGTTCGACTTGTGCGCGGAGGGGCCGACACGCAGCGGCCGTAGGCACGAAGGGTGTCGGTGGCGACCCGGTCCCACGAGTAGCGGGCGCGGGCGCGATCGCAGCCCGCCATGCCGTATCCCGTGCGCAGGGCGTCGTCGTCGAAGATCTGCCGCAGGGCCTCGGCCAGGCGGACCGGGTTGCGCGGGGAGATCAGGCGTCCGGTGATGCCGTCGACCACCGTGTCGCGCATGCCGCCCACGGCGGACGCCACCACCGGGGTGCCGCAGGCCATCGCCTCGAGCGGCACCATGCCGAACGGCTCGTACCACGGGGTGCACACGACGGCGTCCGCCGACCGCAGCAGCGCGGGCATGGCGTTTCGCGGCACCCGGCCGACGATCCGTACCCGGTTGCGCACCTTCGTCTCACGGGCCAGCGTCAGCAGTCTGGACGCTTCGGGGTCGTCGGCGACGTCGTCGGCAGCCGGTCCGCCCGCGATGACGAGTTCGGTGTCGGGGAAGTGGGTGAGCGCTTCGATGGCGGTGTCGAAGCCCTTGCTCGGCGCCAGCCTGCCGACCATGACGAGGCGGTGGCGTTTGCCCTTCTCGTCGGCGTGGCCGTCGGGCGTGAACTCCTTGACGTCGACGCCGGACGGAACGACGGACGTGCGTGAGCGGGGCAGTCCGAGGTGGGACAGTTCGAAGACCTCGTCCGTGCACGTCGCCACCACTCGGGTGGCGCCGCGGGCGATCAACTGCTCCAGGTGAATTCGGTTGTGCGTGCTCGACGTGTCCGCGTGCTCGAACCGCTGCTCGACCACTCCGAGGGCGTGGAACGTCTGGACCACGGGAATGCCGAGTGTGCGGGCCGCGAGTTGCGTCGCGATCCCGGACATCCAGTAGTGGGCGTGGACGATGTCGGGCCGCTCGGCCTCCCATTCGGACTTCAGGAAGCTGCCGAATGCCCCCATCAGCGGCAGGATCTCGGCCTCCGGCATCGGCCGTGCGGGGCCGACCCGGACGTGCACGACGGTGTACCCGCTCGCGGTCGTGACGCGCTCCGGGGCGTCTTCGCTCTCCGCCCGCGTGTAGACCGTGACGTCGTGGCCCTCTCTCGTGAGGGCCGCCGACAATTCGGCGAGATGAATGCTCTGCCCTCCGACGTCGGCGCCGTCCGACACGTCGAGGGGACTGGCGTTGGCGGAGACCATCGAAATCCGTAATCGTCTCGAGGTGCCGACTGCGGCCGTTCTCATCGGCTGCCCGCCGCACACGGGAGGTCTGGGTTCGCGATGAATGGCCGTCATGCCACGGGGATTCCCGAAGTTCGGGTTTGTAAACCGACCGACTCGCATTCTGTCACGGGACGGGTGACACGAGCCGGCCGGTGTTGCGTTCTAATACCAGCGACGCCTGCCGCCGACCGCGCGCCCGGTCGCGCCGAGAATCCACAGGACCACGCCGATCACCACGAGGATGATGCCGATGGTCCAGAGCCAGTTGATGCCGGCCAGCCATCCGATCAGGAGCAAGATCAGTCCGAGCACGATCATGACGTTCCTCGATTCTTCATCCCACCGAGGTGAGGGGCGAGTCCGATCGCGGACCCTCCCGCACCTCGTCGACTCCTGCGCCCATTGCGTAGGTCAGATGCCCGCCGAGCGCGCCGCCGATGCCGATCGCGAGGAGTCCCGCGGTGCTGGTGGCGACAGCGCGTCCGTCCGTCCCGTGCCTGCGGCGAAGATAGGACGCGAGCATGGCCACGACACCGATGGCGTTGGCCTCGGCGTGGATCAGGCCGACGCGGCGCTGAACGGTGTCGCGGTCGGCCCAGTCCGCCCAGCCGGTCATCAGCGTCGGGGGAGTGGCGAGCAGTCCCAGGCCGATCAGCCTGCGTGCGCCGACGTGATCGCGGAATGCCAGATCGAAGACGCTCGCGCCGACCCACGCGCCGATGGGGAGGCTGACGAGAACGGGATGCACGGGGTGCCCGAGCCAGGACCCGCGCAACAACGGGCCCGCGTCGGAGGAACCGAGTGCCCCCTGGATCCGCTGCTGCAGAAACCGGCTGCCGCCGTCGAGGAACCGGGCGGCCTCCGCTTTCCGGAACACGCTCTCGAGGTTCATGCCTTCCGGTTACCCAGGGTGGCCCGAAGAAAACCGGTCCGCCTTGTCGTCGGTGCAGGTCGGGCGTAGCGTCGGGACCACGTTCTCGAAGGTGAGGTGAGTGCAATGAAACTCAATCTCTTCGCAGCTTGGGTCAGCTTCGCACTGGTTCTGCTCTCGGTGGTCTGTCTCGGCGGATTCCTCGTCGCCGCGGGATCCGGGCAGGGCGGCTGGGCGGTGATCGCCGGATCTCTGTGCGTCGTCGCACTGGCCGGAGCGATGGCGCTGTACGGCGGAACCGTGCGCCACGACCACAGGTTGCATCACGAAACGCCGCACCTCTTCTGACTGCGGCACTTCCGGTCGGCGTCAGGATTCCGCGAGCCGCCGCTTCTCCGCGTCGATGTCGAAAGTGGCGGGCGGCCAATCGAGGTCGAGTTTCTCCAGGGCGTCGATCAGCAGTTCGGTGACCGCCAGCCGGCTGTACCACTTGCGGTCGCACGGAACCACGTGCCACGGCGCGTAGTCGGTCGACGTCAGGTCGAGCACGGCCTGATACGCGTCTTGATATGCCGGCCACAGCAAGCGCTCGTCGACGTCCGAGGGATTGTATTTCCAGTACTTGTCGCGGCGCTCCAACCGCTCGCGCAACCGCGACTTCTGCTCGTCGAGTGACACGAACATCGCGACCTTGACCAGGGTCGTGCCGCCTGCGACCAGTTCCTTCTCGAACTGGTTGATCTCGTCGTAGCGGCCCCTCCAGATTGCCTCGGGCACGAGATCGTGAACCCGCACCACCAGCACGTCCTCGTAATGCGACCGGTCGAACACGCCGAGTTGGCCGCCGCGGGGGACGGCCTTGCCGATCCGCCACAGGAAGTGGTGGCGCTTCTCCTCGGGAGTGGGAACACCGAACGAGGCGTGATCGACACCCTGCGGGTCCACGTGCCCGATGACGTGGCGGACCATCCCGCCCTTCCCCGCGGTGTCCATGCCCTGGAGCACGAGGAGCACCGACCGCCGGTCGCCGGATCGGCCGTTGGCGTAGAGCTTCTCCTGCAGGGCGGACAGCACCGCGCCGCGCTCCTCGAACAGCTGGAGGCCGTCCGACTTGTCGCCGACGAATCCGGGTGTGCTCCCGCAGTCGAGTTCGGCGATCCGCCGGCCCGGGTGTGGCCGCAGAGCCTCGGTTGCCGGCGTCGTCCAGAATCCGCGTGCGTTCTCTGCCATGTACAGACAGTGCCACAGGAGCGTTACATGGAGGTGTGGTCGGCGAGGTGCATCGTTGCCGTGTCCTGGTGATCGGGACCGGGTTCTCCGGTCTGGGCACAGCCATCCAGCTACGCAAGCGTGGGCGCGACGACTTCATCCTGCTGGAGAAGGCGCGGGAGGTCGGCGGCACGTGGCGGGAGAACACGTACCCGGGCTGTGCGTGCGACGTGCCCTCGCACCTGTATTCGTTCTCGTTCGAGCCGAACGCGGACTGGACGCGGATGTGGTCGGGGCAGGCCGAGATCTTCGACTATCTGCGCGGACTGGCCGACAAGTACGACCTGCGGCGCAACATCCATTTCGGCCGCACGATGACGGGCGGCCACTGGGACGCCGAACACCGTCGATGGCACATCCACACCGAGTCGGGCGACGAGTACGTCGCCCAGTTCGTCGTGTCCGGGATCGGCGCCCTCCACATCCCGAACGTCCCCGATCTGCCCGGAGCCGGCACGTTCGAGGGCACCGCGTTCCATTCGGCGCGCTGGAACCACGACTACGACCTGCGGGGCAAGAAGGTCGCGGTGATCGGCACGGGCGCCAGCGCCATTCAGTTCGTTCCCGAAATCGTGGGCGACGTCGCCGAACTGCAGTTGTATCAGCGGACGCCGCCGTGGGTGATTCCGGACTTGAACTTCCGCATTCCGCCGAAGGCGCGGCGACTGTTCGGCCGGGTCCCGTTGGCGCGACGGATGGCGCGTGCCGCGGTCTATTGGACATACGAATCGCTCGCGCTCGGGTTCAACGGGCACTTCCGCCTGATGCGGCCGATCGAGAGCGCGGCGCGGGGGAATCTGAACAGGACCGTCACCGATCCCGAACTCCGCCGCAAGCTCACCCCGTCCTACGTCATCGGCTGTAAGCGGATCCTCGGGTCGAACGTGTACTACCCGGCGCTGATCTCGCCGAGGTCGGTCGTGATCACCGAGGGCATCGCGGAGATCCGTCCGCACAGCATCGTCGCGGGGGACGGGACGGAGCGGGACGTGGACGCGATCATCTACGCCACCGGATTCCACGTCACCGACGGCTTCGACAGGTTCGACCTCACCGGGGTCGACGGCAGGCGCCTCGCCGACGAATGGGAGGAGCACGGGATCCGCACCCACCTCGGTATCACCGTCGCGGGTTACCCCAACGCGTTCTTCCTGTTCGGCCCCAACACCGGGCTCGGTCACAATTCGGTGGTGTTCATGATCGAGTCGCAGATTCGTTACGTCCTCCGGCTGATGGATCTCGTCGACCGCCGCGGCGCCGACGCCGCGGTCGTCCGGCCTGCGGTGCAGAGCAGTTTCAACGCCGCCATCCAGCGGAAGCTGTCGAAGGGAGTGTGGTCCCGCGGCGGATGCGTGAGCTGGTATCTGGACTCGCACGGCGTCAACCGCGCGATCTGGCCGGGCTCGACCGTGCGCTACTGGCGGCAGACGCGGGAGGTCGATCCGGCGGACTTCGAGTTCACACCCGGCTGAAGGGCGGGGGCGTCACTCCGTCGACGAGATGGCTTCCCCAGAGGTCCACTCCGGTGATCCGGGCGGTGGCCGTGCCTTCCGGGCCGGTGATCCGAAGTTCCGTGCCTGCGGACAGGTCTGTGTCCGCGCCGAGTGCGTCCGTCAGGGCGCGGACCCGGCCGTGCCAGACGTACCGACCGCTGATGGGTTCGAAGTTCCCCGCCAACTGGACCCTTACGGTGACGGCGGGACGGTCGCCGACGACGACGTCGGCGGGGCCGCGGTAGCCCTCTTCTTCTTCCTCGTGTTCGTTCACACAGGGAAGTTTACCTGTAACTGCTAGTTACACAAGAATGGATCTGCGCCTATTCGGTCGCGTCGGCAGGCGGCAGCAGCGGGTGCGGGATCGCATTGAAGCGGGCGGGCGAGCCGTTGACCGCGGCGATGCCCGTGACTCCACCCCAGGTCATCATCGTGAGGTAGTTGATCAGGTCCTCGACCGACATCGACCTGTTGGAGATCCACCAGTGGGTGGCCAGTTGCACACCGCCGACGATTCCGTACGCCCACGGGACTGCGCCGCCGGAGTCCATCTCCATCTGCCGCAACCGCTCGCCGAGCACGGTGGACAGCACCTCGGCGATCATCCGCTCCGAGTCCGCGACCGTCTCGCGGCCGGGGCCGGAACCGTTGGCCATGATGTACAGGTAGACGTCGGGATCCGACGCCACCGTCTCGACGTACGCGGTGATGGTGGCGCGGGTCAACTCGAAGTCGTCGAGGTCTCCGCCGATGGCCTCGTAGATCCGCGGAGCGAGCGTGGTCTCGACGTACCGCGCCATGGTCGCGTTCGTCAGATCGCTCTTGTCCGCGAAATAGCGGTACAGCACGGTCTTGGAGACGCCGATCTCGGACGCGATCTCGTCCATGCCGATGTCCCGTCCACGCAGGCGGATGGCGGCGATCGTTCCGTCGACGAGTTCTTCTCGGCGCGCGATCTTGTGCTCACGCCAGCGGCGCTTGCGCCCATCGGGCTTTGCCGCCTTGTCCAGCTTCGTCATCGACTCGGTCACCTGCTCGGGATCCTTCACGCCGTCGTTCGCCACTGACTCTCTTCACATCCGTTTCGTGTCGCGATCTCCTGTCAGCTTAGTGCGCGGGTCTTGTCGCACGGCACAACGCCGTCTGTGCGGGCGCGCGTCCAGCGGCTGGGCGACCGCCCCCGCGTCGACCTTGGGCACAATGGCGTCTGTGGATCAATTGAGCTTTTCCGCTTTCGACGACGATGCGAAGCGTCGCGATCTTCGCAAGATGAAGGCTGTCGCGACGGGCTTCCTCGTCTTCGCCACCGCGGTCTACCTCGTGTGCCGGTGGCAGGAATCGCAGGGCGCGGGGGCGTGGGTCGGCTACGTGCGGGCGGCGTCGGAGGCGGGCATGGTCGGCGCGCTGGCCGACTGGTTCGCGGTCACGGCCCTGTTCCGGCATCCGCTGGGGTTGCCGATCCCGCACACCGCGATCATCAAACGCAAGAAGGATCAGCTGGGGGCGAGCCTCAGCAGCTTCGTCGGCCAGAACTTCCTGGCCCCCGAGGTGGTGTCCGCCAAGGTGGAGGCCGCGGAGATCCCGCTCCGGCTGGGCACGTGGATGGCGCAGCCGAAGCACGCCGCGCGGGTCGCCGCCGAGACTGCCACCATCCTGCGCGGCTTCGTCGAGATCCTGCGCGACGAGGACGTGCAGCAGATCATCGACAGCACTCTGGTGCGCCGGCTGGCCGAGCCCCAGTGGGGGCCGCCGATCGGGCGGGTGCTCGGCGAACTGCTCCGTGAGAACCGGCAGCTGCCGATCCTGGATCTGCTCGCCGAGCGGGCGCATCAATGGGCGCTCGGGAGTCAGGAGACCATCGACCGGATCGTCAGCCGCGATTCGCCCGCCTGGTCGCCCAAGTTCGTGGACGCCATGCTCGGCGAGAAGATCCACCGGGAACTCGTCGAATTCACCTGGAAGGTGCGGTCCAACCCGGAGCACGAGGTGCGGCAGGCGGCCAACCGCTTCCTCGTCGACTTCGCCGACGACCTGCAGAACGATCCCGCGACCATGGAGAAGGCCGAGAAGATCAAGGCCGAGATCATGGGACGCGAGGAGGTGACCGGCCTCGCCGCGGCGACGTGGAAGGTCGCCAAGCGCCTGATCATGGAGTCCGTCGACGACCCGGACAGCACGCTGCGCACGAAGGTCGCGGAGAACGTCGTGCGATTCGGCGAGCGGCTGCGTGACGACGACGAACTGAGGACCAAGGTCGACGGGTGGGTGCTCGCGGGCACGCGCTACGTCGTCGTCCACTACACCGACGAGATCACCGCGATCATCTCCGACACCGTCGAGCGCTGGGACGCCGAGGAGGCGTCGAAGAAGATCGAACTCCAGGTGGGACGCGATCTCCAGTTCATCCGCATCAACGGCACCGTGGTCGGTGCGATCGCGGGACTGCTGATCTACACGTTTTCGACGTTGTTGTTCGGCTGACGTCCTGCGTGGAACGGTGCCGCTAGCTGGGTGCTAGCAGAGTGCTTGCAATTGCTAGCACCCTGCTTTAGGCTTGGTGCTGCCCAGCAACACGGAGGACTGATGGCCAGCGATGACCGCGATGCGGCCGGTGCAGGAGATCTGGCAGCTCGCGTAGTCAGCAACGCCGCTCACGACATCGGAGGTTTCATTCGTGCGCAGCGCGAAGCAGCCCAGGTGTCGATGCGGCAGCTGGCGCAGCTGGCCGGTGTCAGTAATCCGTATCTGAGTCAGATCGAACGTGGGTTGCGCAAGCCCTCGGCCGAGGTGCTTGGGCAGATAGCCAAGGGGCTCCGGGTTTCGTCGGAGGTCCTGTACGTCCAGGCGGGTTACCTCGAGCAGCGGCCACACGGTCCCCTCCGTGATGCTCTGCTCGCGGACACGGCCATCACCGAGCGGCAGAAGCAGGTGCTGCTCGAGATCTACGAATCGTTCTGTCGTGAGAACGAATCGGCGGAAGCGGCCGAATCCCGGACGTCCGAGCTTCGGACAGAAGAACACCAGCGTTCTGATTCCCAGACGCCGGAACCAGAACCCCCCACCGTTGAAGAGGAGAAAGCCGATGACTGACCAGAAGACCATCGACAGCGTCAAGACCTCGCTGTACGCGGCCGTAGGTGCCGGAGACGTCGTGGTGCAGGCCGTGGCCGACGTCGTCGCCCAGGTCCGCTCGCGCGCCGAGTCCACCCAGGGTGACGTCGAAGAGCGAGTCGGCGGCGCCAAGGAGCGCTTCGCCGGACTGCAGGAAGAGGTCACCGAGGGTGTCGAGAACCTTCGCGACCGCCTCGCCGGACTGCCGTCCGAGCTGCCCGAGGAGCTCGCCGAGCTGCGGGAGAAGTTCACCGCCGACGAGCTGCGCAAGGTCGCCGAGGCCTACCTGAAGGTCGCATCCGACCTGTACACGTCGCTCGCCGAGCGCGGCGAGGACACCGTCGAGCGCATCCGCAAGCAGCCGGTCGTCGAGGAGGGCATCGGCCGCGCCGAGACCGCCTTCGGTGACGCCGTCGAGCTGACCGAGGAAGCTCTCGGCACCGTGGCCCGCCAGACGCGCGCCGTGGGCGAGCAGGCCGCGAAGCTCGCGGGCCGCGCTTCGGGCCGCATCTCCGACACCGCCGAGGGACTCGGCGAGGCCATCGCCGACGCCGGCGACGAGGCTGCCCTGAAGGTGCTCGACCTGGGCGACCAGGCCGAGGAAGCGTCGAAGGGCGCTGCCGATCGCGTCACCGCCACCGCGGCCGACGTTCAGGCTCGCGCCGACCAGGCGGCCCCGGCCAAGCATGCTGCCGCTCCCGCGAAGAAGGCTGCTCCCGCACCGGCCAAGGCTGCGGCAACGCCGGCTCCGGCCAAGAAGGCCGCCGCTCCGGCCAAGAAGGCTGCTCCGGTCAAGAAGGCTTGATCCTTCACGCTTTTCGGCCCCCGCACGTTCGGTGCGGGGGCCGTTTGCGTGCCCACCTCGTAGGATGGGGCTGTGATTCAAGTTGACGGCGTCGTCTCGGTGATCTTGTTGGTGATTCGCATCGTCGCTCTGGGTGGTGCTGCGTACGCGCTGTTCCACGCGGCTCGCCAGCGCAAGGACGCGTTCACCGCCGTGGACAAATTGAGCAAACCGATCTGGCTGAGCATTCTCGCGGTCGCGTTTCTCGTCCTCCTGCTGTTCCCGGCCGTGCAGTTGTTCGGCATCGTCGCGGTCGTCGCGGTGTGCGTCTATCTCGTGGACGTACGGCCCCGCGTCGACGACGTGCAGCGCGGACCCCGCTGGTAGGCATTCCTGCCCGTTAGGCACCGCTCGCCCCTCATGGTCCTGTGGAGTGGGGGGTTCTTTCGCGCCCTAACGATGACAATGGGCATTGTGACAATGCTATTGTGGTTATACGGCGACCGAGGGAGCTGACATGTCCGCGAGGGAATACCGGATCGACGACCTCGCACGCGAGGCGCGGGTGAGCGTGCGCAACGTGCGCGTCTACCAGGACCGCGGACTGCTCCCGCCGCCGCGGAAGCAGGGGCGCACGGGGTGGTACAACGAGTCGCACCTCGCGCGGCTGCACCTGATCGGGCGGATGCTCGATCGCGGCTACACGTTCGCGACCATCAGCGAACTGCTCACCGCCGCGCACTACGGACTGCAGGTCAAGGACGTTCTGGAGACCGACGACCCGGGCAGCCGCTGGAAGAAGCGCAGGCGCGCGGCACGCCTCACGATCGCCGAGCTGAAACGCATGTTCGGGGCGCAGACCACCGAGGCCAACATCGCCCGCGGCACCGAACTGGGTGTGCTCGTTCCCGCCGGGGACGACTATTCGGTCGACGATCCGCGACTGGTCGAGGCGGCGCAGGTCCTCGTCGACGCAGGCATCCCGCTCGAGGACGTCCTCGAGCAGACCGCGGCGGTGCGACGCGACCTCTCGGACGTCGCCGCACGGTTCGTCGCCGTCGTCGCGGACCGTTATCTCGCCGCCGAGGGTGAGTCGCTCGAACTCGACGAGGCGAAGGTCTCGGACATCGCGCGGCTCGTCGACCAGATGCGTCCCCTCGCGCACGACGCCGTCCAGTCGCTGTTCGAACAGGCGATGGAGGAGCAGATCTCCCGGGCCCTCGAGCGGGCGGCCCGGCAACTCGGCGAGACACCGGGTCCGGTGTCGGGCACAGACACCAACAGGGCAAGTTAGACAGGACAGGGGTAAGAATGACCAGCAGTTCGCGCACCATCGCCTTCCGGGCGCTCGCAGGCGCAGCAGGGGCCGGCGCCGTCGTCGCCGCGGCAGCGGCGATCCGTCACAAGCGCGCCACCCGTGGGTTGACGTTGTCGACCGAGGTGGCCCCGAACGAGTTGCTGCGCACCCCGGATCTGCGCCCGGACGTGACGGAGATCCTCACCGACGACGGCGCGACGCTGTACGTTCGCGCCTACGGTCCGGTGGACGGCGATCCCATTGTGCTCAGCCATGGTTGGACCTGTTCGACCGAATACTGGTACCCGCAGGTGAATGCGCTCGCGGGCGAGTACCGGGTGATCACCTACGACCAGCGTGGGCACGGCCGCAGCTCGGTCGGCTCGCTTCCGCTCGGTCCCGACGTCCTCGCCGACGACCTGTCGGAGGTGCTGAAGGCGACGGTGCGTGACGACAAGAAGGCCGTCCTCGTGGGTCACAGCATGGGTGGCATGAGCATCATGGCGTGGGCAGGCCGGCACGCCGACGAGGTGAAGAAATACGCGTCGGCAGTCCTGCTCGCCAGCACCGCCTGCGACCGGCTCGTCGCCGAGACCACCGTCATCCCGTTGCCGAATCGTTTTCCGCGCGTGCCGGTTCCGGTCGGTCGCGCCGTCCTGAGCACACCGGTTCCGTTGGTGTCTTCGCCCGTGATGACGCGCGCGCTGCAGTACGTGTCGATGTCGCCGAACGCCACTCGTGCCGAGGTCCAGTTCTGCGAGAACATCGTCCGGGACTGCAAGCCGCGCATCCGCGGCGGCTGGGGTGCCGCGCTCAGCGGCCTCGACATCCACGAAGCACTCGACCACCTCGACGTCCCGACCACGGTGCTCGTCGGTTCCATGGATCGGTTGACCCCGCCCGTCCATGCCCGCAAGCTCGCTCGCGTCCTGGACGAGGCCGGTCACCTCGAGCGGCTGATCGTGCTGCCCGGCGTCGGCCACATGAGTTCCGTCGAGAGCATCGACGAGTTCGACAAGGAGATCGTGCGGTTGCGCAACCTCTGACCTTTCGGCTGCCCTGCAGTCGGTCGAGCCCACACGCCGGTGGCGTGTGGGCCCGATTTTTTTTGCGCCGGTGTGAGGCTTGACACATCGACAGCATTACATCTAACGTAATTTGTATCACTGTAAAACGTGACGCGATCCAGCGTTCCACCGATCCGGTCATCAGGCGATAGGAGCTCACGTTGGCTCATGTAGTTACGCAATCCTGCTGCAACGACGCGAGTTGCGTCGCGGTGTGCCCCGTCGATTGCATCCATCCCACTCCGAACGAGCCCGGCTACGGCAGCGCGGAGATGCTGTACATCGATCCGGTCGGCTGCATCGACTGCGGCGCCTGCATCGACGCGTGCCCCGTCGACGCGATCGTTCCCGACTACGACCTGACTCCGGAAACCGCGCGCTACGAGGAGATCAATGCGGCGTTCTATGCGAACCGGGAACAGCCGGCCGCCGTCCCCGAGCGTCCCGTTTCCGAGGCGGTCCAGGTATCGGACCGCGCACTGCTGCGGGTGGCGATCGTCGGATCCGGGCCGTCCGGCTGCTATGCGGCCGAGAGTCTGCTGTCCCGGATCGGTCCCGCCGTGGAAATTTCCTTCTTCGAAAAGCTCGCGACACCGTTCGGGCTGATCCGATTCGGAGTCGCACCGGACCATCAGGGCACCAAGGCGGTCGCCGCGCTGTTCCAGAAGACGGCGTCGCGGAAGAACGTGGACTTCTACCTCAATGTCGAGGTCGGTACGCACCTGACTCACGACGACCTGCTCGCGCACCACGATGCGGTGATCTACGCGGTCGGCGCCCCCGCCGACTGTGCGCTGGGGATTCCCGGCGAGGATCTGCCCGGAAGCCACTCGGCAACGGAGTTCGTGGCGTGGTACAACGGCCACCCCGATCATGCGCACCGCGCGTTCGACCTGTCGGGCGAACGGGCCGTCATCATCGGCAACGGCAATGTGGCGTTGGACGTGGCCCGAGTGCTCGTCGCGGGCACCGCCGAGTTGACGAAGACCGACATCGCCCCGCACGCATTGGAAGCGTTGTCGGAGAGCAGGATCAGGGAAGTGCTCGTCGTCGGGCGGAGAGGTCCGGCGCAGGCGGCGTACACGAATCCGGAGTTGCTCGCGCTCGGCCATCTCCCCGGCGTGACTGTCGCGGTGCGGCCCGACGAGGTGGCGGGGGAGGCGTCGCCGAGTGGTCGGACCGACCCGATCGAGGCGATGAAAGCCAGGATCGTCGCAGAGTTCGCCGCCGCCCCGAACGCGCCGGGATCCAAGCGTATTGCATTGCGCTACCTGCTTTCTCCGGTGGAGGTGGTGGGAGACGGCAGAGTGGAGGGGATCCGCCTCGTCCGCAACGAGCTGGTTCCGGATGCGGACGGCCGTTCCCGGGCTGCTCCGACGAGTGTCGTCGAGGACGTCGACTGTGGTCTGGTCCTGCGGTCGGTGGGGTACCGGGGGATCCCGGTCGCGGGAATCCCCGTCTCGGGTGCACGATCCACGATGCCGAACGACGGAGGTCGTGTGCTGGAACCGGACTCGGGCAGGCCGATGTCCGGTGTGTACACCGTCGGGTGGATCAAGCGAGGTCCCTCCGGCGTCATCGGAACCAACAAGGCGTGCGCCGCCGAAACTGTCGACAAACTCGTCGACGACTTCCACTCCGGTCGATTGGCGGCTCCAGGGGGTGGCAGGCAGGACCTACGCCAACTGGTCGCGGAGCGGCGACCCGAGAGCATCGGTTACGACGGATGGAAAGCGATCGACGCGCACGAGCGGCGACTCGGCAGGGAATCCGGCCGGCCGCGCGTGAAGCTGGTAGACATCGCCTCGATGATCGAAATTGCTTCGAGTGCAGCTATTTCCGGCTGAATCTACCCTGATGCGCGCCCGGCTCGACGTGCGCCGAAGAAAGTGATTGACGTCTCATCGCCTAACGGTATAAGGTTTATTCGGATCGGAGATGCGGCCCGCACCCGATCCTCTCGGCCGGCGACAGCCCCCGCCGTCGAGGATCGGAACAGTCTCGCCGCCCGACTTCGCCGGACGATGTCCCACGCACCGCGAGTCTCCGGCATCTGACGAATCATCACAGAGGAGTTCACATGAAACTTCAGGACAAAGTCGCTGTCATCACCGGAGGTGGATCCGGGCTCGGACGCCAGGGTGCGCAGTTGTTCGCATCGGAAGGTGCGAAGGTGGCGGTCGTCGACATCGACGGCGACCGGGCCGAGCAGACTGCGAAACTTGTTGAGCAGCAAGGTGGAACGGCGATCGCCATCACCGCCGACGTGAGTGACGAGGCGGCCGTCTACCGCAGCGTCGAGACCACCGTCGAGCAGTTCGGCAAGCTCGACATCATGTGGGCCAACGCCGGTGTCGTCTCCCGCGGCGGTGTCCCGTCCGTGGCCGGCGGCGAACAGGTGGAGTTCCAGGACCTCACGGATGCCGACTGGCAGCACGTTCTCGGGGTCAACCTCAGCGGTGTCGTGTACTCCTGTAAGGCTGCGGTGCCTGCGATGCGGGCCAACGGCGGCGGCACCATCCTGGCGACGTCGTCCGCGGCTTCGTTCGCCGCCTATCACAGCATCGCGATGTACTCGGCGACGAAAGCCGGTGTCAACGGCCTGGTTCGCGGCCTCAGTCTGGATCTCGGACGCTACGGCATCCGCGTCAATGCCCTCGCCCCCACGCACGGGATGTCGCCGAACTTCCTGATGGGCCCGGGCACCCCGGTGATCGGCCAGTCCTACGAGGAGACCGCGGGCCCGTGGGATCCGGGCGTCTCGCCGATTCCGCTCAAGCTCCAGCGTCCGCCGTCGCTCGTGGACAACGCGAAGGTCGCACTCTTCCTCGTGTCGGACGACTCCGCATACATTTCCGGTCTGACGCTGCCCGCGACGGACGGCGGCACGCTGTCACGTGTCGCGATGATGTTCGAAGAGGACACGCCGACTCCGACGCTTCCCGTCGACTGAGTGGAGCGTCCGCCGATGACCATTCATGCGCAGAACCGTGCGCCGTCGTTGAAGGTCGACCGATCCGCCTGTGCGGGCCACGGCCTCTGCTACGGCGCGGAACCCGAGATAGTCGACAGTGACGACCAGGGCTACCCCGTCGTCGTTGCCGAACCGGTTCCCGAGGAACTACGAGACCAACTGGGTGCCCTCGTCGAGATGTGCCCCGAACGCGCGCTGAGCGTCGAACTCCCGAATTCGGAAGGCTGAGAAGCAGTGACGACAACCCAACTACCCGAGAACCTCATCGTGGACTTCGACGTCTACGACCAGACCTTGGCGATGCCGGAGGACGTGTTCCAGGAACGCGCGGCGGCGCTGCGGGCCATCGGCCCCGTCGTGTACTCGAAGGCGCACGGCGGCCATTGGATCGTGACGCGCTACGAGGAGATCCACCAGGTCCTGCGTGATCCGGAGACCTTCTCCAGCTACCCGAACAACCTCGTGAACGCGGGCCAGGGGAAGTTCATCCCGATCGAGCTGGACCCGCCGGAGCACACGTTCTACCGGCAGGCGCTGCAACCGCTGTTCAGTCCCAAGCGGATGAAGGAACTCGAGCCCCAGATCCGGGACGTCATCAACGAGCTCATCGACGACTTCGTGTCACGCGGCGAAGCCGAGTTCATCTCGGAGTTCGCCCACGAGCTGCCGACGCGGGTGTTCCTGGCGCTGATGGGCTGGCCGCTCGAAGACGCCGAGATGTTCACCAAGACGACGGACGTTGCACTGCAGGGCATTCCCGGTGGAACGGAAGAAGAGTCCGCCAAGGCGCGCGAGGATGCGGCCAACCAGATCTTCGGCTACTTCGGTGCCATCGTCGCCGGAGTGCGTTCCGGTGAGAACACCTCGGACAGTCTGACGGCGCAGATCATCAACACCCCGATCGAGATGGAGGACGGGGTACGGCTGCTCACCGACGAAGAGCTGTACCGCATGTTCTTCCTCCTGCTCATCGCGGGCCTCCACACCGTCCAGGGTTCACTGGCGTGGGGGATCATCCACCTGGCGAACAATCCCGGGCAGCGGCAGGAGATCGTGGACGATCCCGACACCATCCCGGCGGCTGTCGAGGAGATTCTGCGGATCGAGGCCGCCGTGATCGCGGGCCGGCGAGCGACCCGCGACGTCGAGATCGGCGGCGTGACCATCGCGGAGGGGGAGCAGCTCATCGTGCTGCTCTGCTCGGCGAATCGCGACGGCGGCGAGTTCGAGGACCCGGACGAGCTGAAGATCGATCGCTCGCCCAACCGTCACCTCTCTTTCGGGGCCGGTCCTCATCGGTGCATCGGGTCTCACCTGGCACGCATCGAGCTCAAGCTGGCCATGGAGGAGATTCACAAGCGGCTGCCGGATTACCGACTCGTTCCGGAGGATCCGCCGATCCTGCATGCCACCCAGGTACGCGGCTGCATCCGGCTCCCGATCACCTTCACCCCCTCGGCCTGAGGCCGGGCAGACGTCCGAGGCAGTTGTCCGTGGTCCTGTGGGACTTCGGGCAGCTGCCTCGCTCTTTTGGTGTAATGAAGGGACGTGGCCGCCCGATATGCAACAACTTACGTGTATTGTCATTTGTATCGCGACTGGTCGGGTGGCCGGTCGGAAGTGACGGTGTCTGGAGCGAGGATGGCAAGAAGGAAGACCGCCGGTGTGCTGAGCCAGGACGCCGATGTCGCACGGTCTCAGATACTCGTGGCCGCCCAGACGATGATTCTTCGTTTCGGGATCGCGAAGACCACCATGGAGGACATTGCCAAGGAGGCGGGAGTCTCGCGCCCGACCGTCTACCGGTACTTCCAGGACCGCGAGACGCTCACCACCGAGCTGATCAGGTGGCGATCGCGTCAGACGCTCGAACGTGGCCGCAAGTTCCTGATGGAATGTGCGACGTTCGAGGACAGGCTGATCGAAGGCCTCATCTACCTGGTCTACGACGGGATCAACGATCCGATCGTGCGCATCCTCGTCAGCCCCGAACACGTCGGCGGGGATTCGTGGCTCGAGACGATCCCCCTCGCAACGAGTCTGACCACTGAACTGTGGGGGCCGATCTTCGACGACGCCAAGGCCGGCGGCGAGATGAGGGCGGATATCGACACCGGCGAGGCGTGCTCCTGGATCACCCTCGTGCAATTGATGCTCGCACCGCGACTGGACAATTCGGATCCGGCCGATCCCTCGCACCGGCAGATGATGAAGCAATTCGTTCTGCCGGCCTTCCTGCCCTAGTTCGCCCGCGTCCCCCAGAAGCCGTGCCCCCGAGGGGCACGGCTTCTTTTGTGCTTTCACCCGGTAAATCTAATGTTCTTAAGTATGCTGTTCGATGGTTCCCGTGCCTGGTCACGGCCGGATCGGTCGGGAATGCTTATGCCTGCGCGTATTTCGCAGGAAAGCTATTTCGCTTCCCGCTCTTGCCTCGGCGGTCAAAAGCCGTATAACGTATTACGTGCGACGTAATTTGTATCACAGCTAAAGGTTGTGAACTCGCCGTCCATCGTCCGCGATTCGATGAAAAGTGCTGCAAACAAGCTGTATTCGACGTGCGCGGCGGGATGGCTGTGGGTTCCGGTCCGAGGTCGCAAGTGCCCTGCAACATCCGAGGCGGCGTTCGACGCCTGAAGACACGGAGGTAATGGTGGGAGTGGAGGTATCCGTCGAGGGACTGACCAAGTCCTTCGGCTCGCAGAGGATCTGGCAGGACGTCACGTTGACCCTTCCGGCCGGTGAGGTCAGTGCGTTGCTCGGGCCGTCGGGTACGGGTAAGTCGGTGTTCTTGAAGTCGCTGATCGGTCTGCTCCGCCCGGAGCAGGGGTCGATCGTGATCGACGGCACCAACATTCTGGAGTGCTCCTCGAAGGAGTTGTACGAGATCCGGAAGTTGTTCGGGGTGCTGTTCCAGGACGGTGCGTTGTTCGGGTCGATGAACCTGTTCGACAACGTGGCGTTCCCGTTGCGCGAGCACACGAAGAAGTCCGAGTCCGAGATCCGCAAGATCGTGATGGAGAAGATGGAACTGGTCGGCCTGCTCGGGGCCGAGGACAAGCTGCCCGGCGAGATCTCCGGTGGTATGCGCAAGCGTGCCGGGCTGGCGCGGGCACTGGTGCTGGATCCGCAGATCATTCTCGTGGACGAGCCGGACTCGGGTCTGGATCCGGTGCGCACGACCTATATTTCGCAGACGTTGATCGATATCAACGCGGAGATCGATGCGACGATTCTGATCGTGTCGCACAACATCAATCTGGCGCGGACGGTGCCGGACAATATCGGGATGTTGTTCCGTCGGCATCTGGTGATGTTCGGTCCGCGGGAGGTGTTGCTGACCAGTGAGGAGCCGGTGGTCAAGCAGTTCCTGAACGGCACGATGATCGGTCCGATCGGGATGTCGGAGGAGAAGGACGAGGCGCAGATGGCGCAGGAGCAGGCGATGGTCGATGCGGGGCATCATGCCGGTGGTGTCGATGACGTGGAGGGCATCGTTGCGCAGATGAAGGCGACGCCGGGGATGCCGTTCCGGCAGGCCGTGGCCCGTCGTCAGGAGCGGGTGCGGCACATCGTGCACACGTTGCCGGAGAACGCCCAGATCGCGATCCAGGAAAGCCTCCGGGCGGACGGCCTCGGCGACGAGTGGGGTCCGGGCGGCGCAGACACGGACCGAATGTACTTCGAAACAGCGGCATTCGACGCGGGAGTTGCGAAGTGACGAGTGTGAAGGTCCCGATCGTCGTGGACGCCCCGCCGATCGAGCCTGCCGCAACAGAGAAGCGACGGAGGCCGCGTCTGTCGATCGCCGCGGTGGGGAAATATTTGAAGGACACGCCCATTCGCAGCCTCGCGACGTTGGGTCGATCCGGTGAGCTGGCGGTGAACATCCTGAAATACACGGTATCCGACACGATCGCCCTGCGGTTGCCCCTCGAGGAAGTGGCCACGCAGATGTGGAAACTTCTCAAGGTCACCGCACTTCCCGCGCTGCTGATGGCGGTGCCGATCGGTGCCGAGGTCTCGGTGCAGGTCGGTGGAATCATGAACCAGGTCGGCGCGAACTCGCTGGCAGGAGCGGCGAGTGGGCTGGGCGTGGTGGGGCAGGGGGCACCGATGGCGGCGGGACTGCTGATGAGCGGTGCGGCCGCATCGGCGATCGCCTCCGATCTCGGTGCCCGCGCGATCCGCGAGGAGATCGAAGCGATCCGGGTCATGGGGATCGACCCCGTCCAGCGACTGGTCGTTCCTCGGTTCATCGCGATGGTCGCTATCGCACCGATGCTGTGCATCGTCATCGTCGCGGCGGGTGTGGCGGCGGGGCTGGTGATTTCGGCCAACGTCAACGACGTGGTGCCCGGCAGTTTCTGGCAGTCGTTCGGCTCGTTCGCCACACCGACCGATCTGGTCTTCTCCGTGCTCAAGTCGGTGATCTTCGCGGCGCTCGTCGTGTTGATCGCAAGCCTGCGAGGACTCGAAGCGAAGGGCGGTCCGAAAGGCGTAGCCAACGCGGTCAATGCCTCGGTGGTACTCAGCGTCTTCTGTATCTTCATGACCAATCTCCTGGTCAGCCAGATTCAGATGATGTTCTTTCCGGCCCGGTTGGCGTGACGTGAACACACACTCCACACACCGCAGAGGCCCCGTCGGCGGAGTTCTGCTGCAACCGATTCGCTCGGTCGGTCGCGCTGCGACGTCGGTGATCGAGGAAATCGGACAGGTGACGGTCTTCACCGTCAAGACGATCGCATTGCTGCCCAAGACGCTGCGGCACTACCGCAAGCAGACCATGACCACCATGAACAACATGGCGTGGGGGAACGGATCCCTCGTCGTCGACGGCGGTGTCGTCAGCCTGATGTTCTTCCTGGGACTGGCCGTCGGCGCCGTGGTCGCGATCCAGGCGTTCATGGCCTTCGACCTGCTGGGCTTCGGCGCGCTGACCGGGATCATCGGATCGTTCGGCAACGTCCGGGTCATCGCCCCGATCATCACCGGAATCGGATTCGCCGCGCAGGCCGGCTGCCGGATGACCGCCGAGATCGGCTCGATGCGCATCTCCGAGGAGATCGACGCCACCGAATCGATGGGATTGCAGGCCATACCGTTCGTGGTCGGGACGCGGCTGATCGGCAGCATGCTGATCGTGATCCCCGGGTATCTGATGGCGCTCGTGGTCAGCTTCTTCACCGGAGGGTTGATCATCAAGACGTTTCACCATCAGCCTTCGGGTACCTACGATCACTACTTCAGCCAATTTCTCAGTGTTCCCGACCTCGTGGCGTCGCTGGTCAAAGCAGTCGTCTTCTGTGCCGTCGTCACGATGATCCACTGCTACTACGGATACTTCGCGGGTGGCGGGCCCGCAGGGGTGGGCGCGGCGTCAGGGCGAGCGATCCGGGCGAGCCTCGTCGCGATCGTCGTCCTGAATTTCTGTATGACTGTGGCGATCTGGGGCCTCAGTCCCGAACTGGTGTTCAAAGGATGAGTCAATGAGCAGAGCGAGGAGTCAGGACTTCCTGAGAGGGGTCCCCGGCCGTCAGAGCCGAGTGCTGCACGGGGCGGGGCTGGCGGTCGTCGTGACGACCTGCGCAGTGATCGCTGCAGTCTGGGTATACCCGAGCAGCGCGGACACGGAAGTTCTGCCGATCAGCATCGACGTCCCCTCCGTGGGCCCGGGTGTCGACTCCGGCACGAAGGTGATCCTGCGGGGCGGTGAGGTCGGTGTCGTCACCGGACTGGAACGGACCGGCGCGGACTCCGTCCGCATGGACCTTCAGCTGGATCCGGATCAGATCGGCGGCCTGACCGATGCTTTCGACGTCGACTTCCGGCCGCAGAACTACTTCGGATCCACCGCCGTCAATCTGGTCGGCAGGCCCGGCGGTTCCGGGCTGGAGGCACACCGCACGCTGGACCGCACGCCCACAGGAGATTTCACGATGTCGACCATGATCGAGAAGGGTTCGCTGGCCGTAGACGGCACCCTGACGGACTCGATGATCACCAGCTTGGACAAGGTCGTCCGGTACACCGACGGCCTGACACCGATGTTCGATGCGGCACTCGTGCTCGGCGACCGGGTCGCCCAGACGCAGCAGGCACTTCCGGTCGACCTGCTCGGGCGAGTCAACGACGTCCTCGACGTGTTCCCGGCGTTCAATCGCCAGGCGATCGATTCGCTGACCCACATCTACAACAGCACCTACAACCAGCGACCCGACGGTTCGGTGGGGGTGGACGATCCGTTCATGGACGAGACGGACGCCGGTCTGACCCTGGCGGCCGGACAATTGTTCGGACAGGCCGGGCAGTTGCTGAAATCTCACGGTGACGAACTGGTACCGGTCACCGACGTGGTCTCGGAACTCGCGGGCGTGGTGCCGCACCTCTACGACGGTGGGGCGCGCCCCGAGCGACTGCGCACCGCCGTCGAGCGGCTGGACTCGGCGTTCGAGGACAGCGGCGACGGGCAGCGGCTCAATCTCCGGATCGTCCTGGACGATCTGCCCGCACTGGCGGCACCCCTGGCGTTGACCGGTGCCCCGCCGTCCGAGGACGGGGCCGGCCGATGAGCAACCGAACCAGATACATCGTCACTCTCGTCAAGCTCGCCGTCGCCGCCGCGGTCTCCGTGGTCCTCTTCATCATCGTGATCAGCGCGATGAAGAGCCCGGTGACCAATGAGACGAACAGCTACACAGCAGAATTCACCGATGTCTCCGGACTCGGTGCACACGGCGACATCCGGACGAAGGGCGTCCGGATCGGCAAAGTCGAATCGGTCGAACTGATCCGGGACGGCGGGCGGAGTCTCGCGGAAGTGCACTTCACGATGGAGAAGCCGTACCAGCTGACCTCCGACACGATCCTCGCCGTGAAGTACCAGAACCTCACCGGCGTTCGCTACATCGACGCCGAATTCCCCGAAAACGCGGGCGAAGCAGTCGATCGACTGCCTGCCGACAAGACGCGGGCGTCGTTCGACATCACCGAGTTGTTCAACGGACTGCAACCGGTACTCGCCACCATGAGCACCGACGACATCAACACCTTCACCGAGAACGCGATCTCGCTTCTGCAAGGAGACGGAAACGGACTGTCACCGATGCTCGAAGACGCACAGAAACTCGCGGGCCTCGCCCACGATCGCGAACAGGTCATCTCGACCCTCACCGGCAATCTCGCACGGATCTCCGACAGCATGGGAGGCCGGTCGCCCGAGGTCGTCGAGTTCCTGCGCTCGGTGAGTTTCCCCATCGCGAAGGCGATGACGGTCATCGACGAGTTCCCGAAGACGGCTGCGTTCGGCCCCGAATTCCTCACACCGATCAAGCGGTTGATCGATGCTCTCGGGCTGCAACCGGGAATGAACGTCGAGCAGATGCTGTCCGACGCCTTCGCGTCGGTGCCGGACACCGCGGAAGCGTTGCGACTGCTGCCGGTCGCCTTCGCCGGACTGCAGGTTCCGCAGACCGCCGCCGCAGGCCCGAATGGCCTCCAGTGCACGAACGGTGTGGCGCAGCTACCCACCGACGTCGAGGTTCTGCTGAGAGGGAGCGAGGTCGTCGTATGCAACCCGTGACGAGAAGCAGCGCCCGGCGTCTGGGCCGGGTGTCGAGCAGGGCGCGGGCGCTGGTCGGCACGGAGGTCGCGTTCGGCGCGGGCATCGTTCTCCTGGTGGTTTTCGCACTCGTGACCACCGCCGTCTTCTACGCGAACCCACCGGGGCGCATGTCGTTCTCGTTCCGTACCGACGACGCCTCCTCGATCGACATCGGCCAGGACGTCCGGGTGGCGGGCATCGGCGTGGGAACCGTCACGGACGTGTCGATCGAGCCGGACGCGGTACTGGTGACGGCGGAGATCGACGACGCGATACCGGTCGGCTCGGACTCCCGGGTGGAGGTGCGCATGCTCACCCCGGTCGGCGGGTACGCGATCACCCTCGTCCCTCTCGGTGTTCTGCCGCTCGGGGACACCCCGCTGCCCGTCGAGCAGGTCAGCGTTCCGTATTCGATCGGCGATGTGCTCCAGGCCGCACCGCACACGACCGACAACGTCGAGGGCGGCACCGTCGACGCGAACCTCGACGAGATGGCCCGGGCGCTCGAGGAGAACCCGACGTCGATCGCGTCGATGATCTCGGGCCTGACGAGCATCGCCCGCGTGATGGATCAGCAGCGTGCGCAGGTCCGCACGATCGCCGACCTCGCCGCGGAGTATCTCCAGAGCTTCGAGGCCGACCAGGGCATGGTGTTCGACCTGATCCGCCAGATCGACGTGGTCCTGTCGACGTACAACACCACCCACGCCGGTTTCAACGAGGCCTATTCCCTGCTCGGCAACGTGCTGATGACGATTCAGCCGTTCGAGGGGTTCTATCTCGACCACAAGACGGAGGTACTCGACGCTGTGAACCACACGAAGGGTGTGATCGACGAGTTCCGGACGTCGATGGGCCCGGCCATCGACAATCTTCAGTCCCTGCGCACTCAGCTCGCCGAATGGCTGACCCCCGAAGGAATGGCCGCGATCAAAGGCGGCACACTCATGGCCTCGGACTTCTGTGTCCCCGTTCCCGGACGGACGTGCTGAGATGACCGGGAAATCAGGCCTGATCGTCAAGGTGCTGGCCGTCGTGTGCGCGGCCGCCGCCGTCTGCGGCGCCGGTGTGGCGGTCGCGACGACGGGGGAGCCGGCAGACCGGTCGGCGTTCTGCGCGCTCATGCCCGACGCCATCGGCCTCTACACCGGCAACCCGGTCACCCAGATGGGTTACGAGGTGGGCCGTGTCGAAGGCATCGAGCCGCAGGGCGACCACGTGCAGGTCACCTTCTCGCTCGCGAGTGGCCGGTCCTATCCGTTCGACGTCCGCGCGGTCACCCGCTCGAAGTCCCTGCTCGCCGATCGGAGCCTCGAACTCGTCGGCAACTACACGACCGGTCCGGAACTCGCTCCGCAGCAGTGCATTCCGCTCGAGCACAGCCATACTCCGAAAAGCATCTCCGAGATCGCCGGTTCGGCAGCCGATTTCATCGATGCCATCGCTCCGGACGACGGTGAGGAGAACGTCCGGAAGACGGTGCTCGGTCTCGACGAGGCGCTCCGCGGCCAGGGAGAGAACGCCGCGGACATGATGAGGCATGCCGCCGAGGCCGCAGCCGATCCGGACAAACTCGTCGCCGACATCGGCTCGTCGATCGCGAACATGGCCCCGCTGACGGACGAAGCGCTCCGCCGGTGGAGTTCGATCCGGTCGATCGTGGAGCAGATGCCTGCCGTCGTGGCCGCGGGCATCGATCTGTGGCCCGGAGTCATCGAGGTATGCGAGGGAATCGGCTGGCTGGTAGCGACTTTGCACGACATCCAGCAGAACTACGGCGCCGACATCTGGCCATTCGTGCACGGACCGGCGACCGACGCCCTGAAGCTGGCGGCGACGCGGTCGAACGACATCGCAAGCCTGATCTCGACGATTCCGTCGGTTGCACCCTTCCTCGCGCAGCAGACGACGCGCGACGGTGCGCTCACCATTGCCTACCAGCAGCCGACCGTGGCTCTGGCGACCGCCGGAACCGAGGTGCCGATGGACCGGCTGCTCGACCTCGTGCGGACGGGAAGGAACTGAGATGAATCTGTCGAGAAGAACGCGGCAGTTTCTGTGCGCTGCGTCCGTGAGCGCGGTGGTGCTGACGGTGCCGGCCTGTTCCCTGGGGCCGGACGACCTGCCCTCGGTCCGCGGCGGCGTCGGCGACACCTACGATCTGTCGCTCGAGTTCGCCAGCGTGATGAATCTGCCCGCCGGTGCCGACGTGATGATGGACGGGTTGCGGGTCGGCGAGGTCCGGTCCCTGCAGGTGTCCGGATCGACGGTGACGGTGTCGGCCGGAATTGGAAGCGGCACAAGGATTCCCGCCGAAGCGCGGGCGATCGTCCGCCAGGACACTCTGCTGGGCGACACCTACATCGCCGTCACCGCGGACGGCGAACGCTCCGCCGACGGCTACCTGCCCGCCGGTGGCACGATCCCCGTC
This sequence comes from Rhodococcus pseudokoreensis, assembly GCF_017068395.1. NCBI lineage: Bacteria > Bacillati > Actinomycetota > Actinomycetes > Mycobacteriales > Nocardiaceae > Rhodococcus > Rhodococcus pseudokoreensis. The sequence goes on from NZ_CP070619.1 coordinate 6,528,991, forward strand.
GCCCGCACCATCTCGCCACCGCAGTTGGAGGACACCATCGCGGTCCTCGCGAACTTCGTCAACGGCGGCAGCATCCAGCGGATCGAGGATGTGATGGCCCGGGTCAATGCCGTCGTGCCGCCGCTCCCTGCCGTGCGCGACGTGGCGTCCGTGGCGGCGCTGGACATGCAGGATCTCGCTGCCCGGACGCAGGAGATCGACCGGACGCTGACGGGGTTGAACGAGACCGCACTGTCGTTCGACGATCGCACCGACGCCCTGTCGGCCATGTTCGACAGTTCCAGCGTTCACTACTGGCGGCGACTCGCGATCTCGGTGGTGTCGCACATCGGCCAGATCCTGCCCTCCGTCGGCAGCGTCTACGAAGGCGGACTGTGGATGGTGCCCATGCTGAACACGCTCGCCGACACGGGGGACGTGGCGCGCGACGTCTGGGACGAGGGCCCGGACACGACCGTGGTGCTGTCGCGTTTCCTGCGCAGCAGGATCGTGCCGTTCGCGCAGAAGCCTTCCGTCGAGATCGAGGGCATCGAATCCGCCGGAGGAGACCAGATCGTGGCCGACGCGGAGAACCTGCTCCGCATGCTGGGAGCAGTGAAATGACTGTCAAGACTTCGTTGTCGATTCTCGGCATGGTGGTGATCGCCGTGCTGTCCTTCCTCTACATGGGCCGGGCCGGCCTGCACGTCGCCCGGTTCGACGACGTACGCACCGCCACACTGGACGTGCCGGACACGAACGGACTCGTGGTCGGCTCCCGCGTGCTGCTCCGGGGGGTGGCGATCGGACACATCAGTGACGTGACGGCGTCGGCCGACCACATCGAGGTCGCGTGGAACTACGAGAGTGACCGGTCGATCCCCGCCGACAGCGAATTCCGCGTCGACAATCTGTCAGCGCTGGGCGAACCGTTCCTCGCGGTGCTGCCCTCGTCCGCCGCGGGGCCGTATCTCGAGGACGGGGCCACCGTCCCGGCGAACCAGGTCATGGTGCCCACGACGTTCAAGGAGCTCTCCGAGCGCCTGACCAGGCTCCTCGAACAGGTGGATCCCGTTCGGGTACAAGCGATCTTCGACACGATCGACGTCGCGCTTCCCGACGACTTCGCGGTCCTGAACAACCTCACGCGGGCCGGTGAACTACTCGCCGCGACGCTCACCCAGCAGTCCGACAACCTCACCACGCTGTTCGACACCCTGCAGCCCCTGCTGATGGACAGCGCGACCCTTCCGGAGGGATTCCGGGACACGACACCGATCGTCGCCGAGTTCGGCAGCGGGTTCCGCGACGTGCTCGGCGGAATCCGGTTCGCCACCGAGAAGGGTCCGTTGCGCGACGGAATCGCCAACGGAGCAAGCCCTTTCATCGGGGAGCTGCAGACGTTCCTCGACCACACCGCCCCGGACCTGCAGGTGATCGGCGTGAATCTCCTGCCCTCGGTGCAGGCGGGGGCGGCGTCGATGCGGACCGTCGACGTGGGCCGCCTGCTCGACAACGTCATGGCGTCCACCGCATCCGGAGATGCACTGACGGTCCATCTCAGCCCGTCGGGACGGTAGAGCCAACCGCACCCCGAAAAGTCCTCGATCGTCCACCCCCGGAGATCGGACAGCCCAGTGAAAGGCGAACGATGCAGAAATCCATGGAACTCGTGAACTCCGGAACCGCCCCCGAGGCCGATCCCTCCGCTGGTGCGGGCGATCGTGAGCGTCGAGGCGGCAGGAACGTGCCGCTGCGGTCGGTGATGGTCGGGGGCCTGGTCGCCGTTCTCGTCGTCGCACTGGCGGTGCTCGGGTGGCAACTCCGGAGCACGACCGACGAACTCGACCAACTCCACGACGCGGCGGCGAGCAGGCAGCAGGCCGAACGGATCGCCCTCGACTACGCGACCGGCGCCGCAGAAATGGACTTTCGCGACCTGTCCGCGTGGCGAACACGGCTGACGGCGGGCACCGCCCCGGAACTGTCCAACCGACTCACCCAGGCCGCGACGTCGATGGAGCAGATCATCGCCCCGCTCCAGTGGACGTCGAGCGCACAGCCGATCTCGGCGAAAGCCGAACCGGGACCGGACGGAACCTATTCGGTCGACTGCTTCGTCAGCGTCCTGACGAAGAACAGCCAGGCACCGGACGGACTTCAGTCGACCGCGACCTACAAGATGACGGTCGACAGCGGAAACGACTGGAAGATCACCGAGATCAGCGGAATCGACTCGGCACTCGACGGGGACAAGGCGCCGCGGTAGCCGGAGTTCGGAGCAGTCTGCCGGCGGTGTCGTACCTCGCGTACTCAGTCGCCGGCAGGCAGCGCGGCGGGAACAACCGATGGGACCAGGAACGTGCGGATCTTCTCCCGGAACCGTTCCAGCGAACCGGTGCCGCCGTTCAGTTGGCTGATACACATGATCTCGAGTTCCGAGATCCATTCGCACAGCAGTGTCAGATCCAGGTCGGCGCGGAGGTCGCCGGCCTCCTGCGCCTCGCTCAGAATCGGCTCCCACAGCTCACTCGTCAGTTCGACGGCCTTGCCCGATGTAGTCAGCAGGGAGTTCGCCAGGGTCATCTCCGAGGGGGAGACGAGCAGATGGACCATGGGATCCCGCAGACCGCTCTCGACGTTCTGGCAGATGCCCTCGACGAGTCGCTCCTCGATCGTGGGCCACTTCGCTATGAAGGCCCGGGCGGGCGTCATGTTCTTGCGCGCCCGCCGCGCGACCGATTCGATGATCAGACTCTCCCGGTCCGAGAAATACCGGTAGACCGTCGCGCGGGACATGTCCGCGGCGCGGGCGACGTCCTCCATCGTCGTCTTGGTGATCCCGAAGCGTTCGAAGCACGACTCCGCTGCGCTGAGGATCGTCGAGCGGACGTCGGTCGCGGGGTCGTTTCCAGTCCTTGCAGCCACCAGGAAACAGTACAACCACGATCTGCCGTGAGACGCTAGACAACGAATGTCTCATGTGCCACTCTCGGTGTATGGAGCGCGAAGACAAGATCACCCTCACCGAGCGACTGATCGCACACGTCGACAACAACAGCACCGACTATGCGGACGACCTGCTTCGAGTGCCGTTCTCGGTGTTCAACGACCCCGAACTCGCCGAACGCGAGCGCACGGTGGTCCGGCGGCTGCCGCACATCGTCGCCCACGTCGACGAGCTGAAGAAGGCGGGCGACTTCGTCACGACCGAACTGATCGGCACGCCGCTACTGGTGGTCAAGCAGACGGACGGCAGCGTCAAGGCCTTCTCCAACGTCTGCAGGCACCGGGGCTCGAAGGTGGAGTTCGAGGAAGCCGGCTGCAAGCGCGTCTTCAGCTGCCCTTATCACAACTGGGCGTACGGCCGCGGGGGAGATCTGCGGGGAATGCCGCACGCGGAAGGCTTCGACGGCATGGACCGTTCGCAGTACGGGCTCGTCGAATTTCCCTGCGAGGTGCGGCACGGCCTGGTCTGGGTGGTTCCGACGGTCGGCGCCGAACTCGACATCGCCGCGATTCTCGGGGACAAGCACGACGCGGAGGTGACGGACACCGGCATGGCCGAGTCGTTCCAGGTGCGCAAGGAGACCTGGAAACTCGACATGAACTGGAAGATCGCCGTCGACGGCGTCCAGGACTCGTACCACCTGTGCCAGTTGCACACCAAGACTGTGTGCAACTACCTCGAGGGCAACATCACGGCCTACGACCTGGTCGACCGTTCGTGGCGAATCGTCGTGGCCCGCAAGTCGATCACCGAGGTTCGCGGCGCAGACCCCGACTCGTTCGACGTCCGCGACTACTCCCTCGCGAACTACACGATCTACCCGGGCACGATGCTCGTGACCGAACCCAACCACTTCGAGATCTGGACGATCGTGCCCGACACCGAAGATCCCAACGTGTCGTACTGCACCATTCGCCTTCTGTCCCCGAAGGAGCCCGAGACTCCGCGCGAGAAGCGGATTCTGGACAAGAACTGGGAACTCCTCATGGAGACCCTGCACGCCGAGGACTGGTTCGTCACGAAGACGATCACGGCCAACGCGGCGCACGGGCAGGTCGACGAGCTGATCTACGGACGCAACGAACTCCCCGGTCAGGTGTTCCACAAGATGATCACCCGCGATGCCGAGGAAGTCGCTCGGCAGGAGGCCGCGGCCGGCGGTGTGCGGTGACGACGGGCGACCTGCGCCGATCGTCGCCCGCACCCGGAGTGCTGCAACTCGACCTCGCGCGGCCCGATGTGCACAACGCGATCACCCTCGGCCTGCAGCGTGAACTCGATGCCGCGCTCGCCGAGGCGGCGGACGACGCGGACGTCCGGGTGGTGCTGCTGACGGGGGAGGGCACCGCCGCGTTCTCCGCGGGATACGACCTGAAGGAACTCCGGGCGATGACGGCGGACGCCTGTGTCCTCAGCCTGCTCGAACGGGACGAACTGCTGTGGAGATACTTCACGTTCCCCAAACCCACCGTCGCTGCGGTCCAGGGCATGGCCTACGGCGCGGGCACCCTGCTGGCGGTGTGTTCCGATCTGCGCGTGGGAGGTCCCGGCACCCGCATCACCGTCACCGCGGCGAAGTACGGCGGCGCCAACCTCACGTGGGTGCTCGACCACCTGATCGGCGCCGGGCTCGCCCGCGATCTGCTGATGACGTCGCGGGCAGTCACCGGTGAGGAGGCCCACCGGATGGGGCTCGTCTCCCGGTACGCGGCCGACGGCGACGTGCTCGGCGCCGCGCTGGAGGCGGCCGGGGAGATCGCCGCGCAGCCGCCCGAGTCGATGCGCGAGATCAAGACTCTGCTGCTCGACGGACCGGGACGCGACCTGCGGTCCCGGTACGACCGGGAGAACGTCGTGTCGCGCACGACACTCCGGCCGCGTCCGGTCGAGGAGATGTTCGGCTCCTACTTCGGACGGCGCGCCCGGTGACCCGCGTCTCGACTCCCGACGACATCTGGAGTCCCAGCTGGGACGACCCGTTCGAACCGACCGCGGACGTCGACGACGAGTTCGCGGAACTGGCCGACGCCCTGCGTTCGGTGCAGGAGGCCGTCACCCGCAGCCGTCCGACGCCCGACGCGGCGAGTTGCGCGGCGCGTACGCTCCGCGACCTCGCAGCACGACTGGCGGAGTTCGAGGTCGGCGAGGACGAACAGATCGCCGGCCGGCGCTGGGACCTTCCCGGTCGAGCGCAGGCGCTGACGCCGGCCCTTCACGTCGACGAGGTGACCGCGACCCGGGCGCGGGGGCGCGTCACGGTCGGCAGATTCCATTCCGGGCGCTACGCGATGAACGGCGGCGTGACGCCGCTGATCTTCGACGAGATTCTCGCGCGCCTCGCCAACAGCTCCGGCAGGCACTGGGCGCGCACGGCGTACCTGCACGTCAACTACCGCGCCCCCGCGCCGCTCGGCGTCGAACTGCGCGTGGAGGCGGAGCTGGCCGGGCAGGAGGGCCGCAAACGATTCCTGCGCGGTGCGATGTATCACGGCGACGTCCTCGTCGCCGACGTCGACGGACTCTGGATCGAATTGAAACCGGAACAGACACAGAACGTCTCGCTGGCCGTCGGCCGGGGAGCGGAGGAGGGTTCATGAGTGGGTACTCGCTGCTGGACGGCGTTCGGATCCTCGAGGTCGCGCAGCTGGCGCCGTCGTCGCTCGGCGGGCATCTCGCCGATCTGGGTGCGGACGTGATCAAGATCGAATCCGGTCCGCTCGGGGATCCGGTGCGCATCGGCGGCAGCCGTGCCGTCGGAGACGAGGACGGTCCTGCGTTCATGCACCTGCGATGGAATCGCGGAAAGCGCAGCGTCGCACTCGATCTGCGCACCCCCGAGGGCAAGCAGGCGTTCCTCGACCTCGCGCGGTCGTGCGACGCGGTCATCGAGGGCATGCGGGGCGGGTACCTCGACTGGCTCGGCGTCGGCTACGAGCAACTACGACAGGTGAATCCGAAGATCGTGCTGTGCACGGTGTCGGGCATGGGCACCGACGGCCCGTACCGCGTTCTCGGCACCGGTGGTCCGGTGTTCGATGCGTACGCCGGGCTCCGTGAGGTCGGCACTCCCGCGGAGCCGCCGACCGAGGGGATGGCGGGATCCACGACGCCGCCGATCGCGATGTACGCGCTCGGCGCCTACGGGGCGATGGGCCTGCTCGCCGCGCTGCACAAGGCCGGCGCCACCGGCACCGGCTGCCACGTCGAGGTGGCGGGCATCGACGTCGCCGCCGCGTGGATGCCGGACCTCGTGGACGCGGAGTTGAACAGGGACCGCTCGATTCCCCGGCCGACCTGGCTGCCGGACGGGCGGCTGCCCGACTGGCCACGGCTCGAGGCCTACCGCACCAGCGACGGCGAGGCGATCCTGTTCGGGTCGCACGTGGAGAAGTTCTGGCACAACTTCCTGGCCGCGGTCGGGCGTGACGACCTGATCGGCGTCGACCTCACGGGCACCGACGACGGTGCCCCCGCCCGCGCGGACCTGGTGTGGCGGGCACTGACGGAGATCTTCGCGCGACGCACCCGCGCCGAGTGGGTGCAGGTGTTCCTCGAACACGGCATCGCAGGAGGCCCGGTCAACAGCGTGGCCGACATGCTCGACGACCCGCACTTCCGGGCGCGGGACAACACCTACCGGGTCGACTACCCCGGTGTCGGCGAGCTCGAGTTCGTGGTCAGCCCCGTGCGCGTCGCCGGGGAGAAGTTCGCGCCCGCGCTGCCGCCGGTCGTGGGCGCGGACACCTCGGAGGTGCTGCGGACGGTGGCGAAGTACGACGCCACGCGGATCGCCGCGGCAACCGACTCGGCGAGCCCTCGGCGCGAGGCCCCGTCCGCCGGCTGACCGCGCGCACTCCGCAGAAACAACACCCACACGAAACAGGTTGTGTGGGTGTTGTTTTCGTGCAACGGAACGGTTCTGCCGGGTGTCCGAAATTTCCCAATCGAGCATTGCGTCGTTCGCCTATGGCTGTTAGGTTTACGGCACACGAAGTGAGGGTGGTCACACCCGGCTGACGAGCACGAGGAGCACAGATGAATCTCGCGGACCTGACCCGGTTCTGGGGTAAAACGCGTTCGCAACAGCAGGCCATCGTGTTCGGGGACACGTCGCAGACCTGGGCCGAGGTCGACGCGATCACCGACGCACTCGCCCGCGGCCTCGCGGCCCGGGGCGTCCGCAAGGGGGACCGGGTGGCGGTGATGATGCTCAATCGCCCCGAACTCGCCCACATCATCCTTGCGACCCTCAAGCTCGGCGCGATCAGCGTGCCGCTGAACTTCCGGCTCACCGCCAAGGAACTGGCGCCGATGGTGCTCGACTCGGCGCCGCGCGTGGTGATCGTCGAGGACGGTTTCGCGTCGCTGCTCGAGGTCGCCGCCGAGCAGGCGGAGTTCGAGACCTACGCGATCGGGGGCAGTGACCATCCGCCGTACGAGCGGCTGATCGACCCCGGAACCGCGCCCGTCGTCGCCATCGACGCCGACGACCCCGGCTTCATCTGCTACACCTCGGGCACCACCGGCGTGCAGAAGGGCGCCCTGATCACCCATCGCAACGCAATGACCCCCGGCATTTCGCAGTCGATCACGTTCGGCTTCTCGTCCCGCGACCGGGTTCTGTGCTCCGCCCCGCTGGTGTACACCGGTTCGATCCTGTCGATCTTCATGCAACTCGTCGTCGTGCCTGGCGCGACCATGGTCCTGCTGCGCGAATACGACCCGGAGATCGCCCTCGACACGTTCGAGCGTGAGCAGATCACGGCCACCACGACCGTCCCCGTGATCTGGGAACGGATGACGATGCTGCCCGACTTCGGCACCCGCACGCTCGCGAAGTTCACGTTCGCCGGCACCGGTGGCGCCCCCGTCAGCCTGGACCTGCTCGACTTCTACCGCTCGCACGGCATCCCGCTCACCCAGTGCTACGGCCTCACCGAGGCGTCCGGCATGGTCTCGACGCTCGCCTACGAGGACGCCCTGTCCCGTCCCGGCTTCGCCGGGCTGCCGCTGGTCGGCACCCACATCCGGATCGGGGATCCGGGAATCGACACCCCTGCCGGGGAGGTCGGCGAGATCCTGGTCCGCGGCGAGCACGTGCTGCGGGAGTACTGGAACAAGCCCGAGGCCACCGCGGCGACCCTCGGCGACGGGTGGCTGCGCACCGGCGACCTCGGCATGCAGGACGAGGGCGGATTCCTGAAGATCGTCGACCGCAGCAAGGACATGCTGATCTCCGGGGGCCTCAACGTCTACCCCGCCGAGATCGAGAAGGCGCTGCACGGCATCGAGGGCCTGGTCGACCTCGCGGTCATCGGAGTCAAGGACGACCGCTGGGGCGAGGTGCCGATGGTGGTGTTCCACAGCGAGCGCCCCGCCGCCGAGATCGTCGCCGACATCGCCGAGGTCGCCGGCGAGAACCTGGCGAAGTTCAAGCGTCCCAAGCATGCCGTCGCGCTGGGCGAGCCCCTGCCGCGCACGTTCTCCGGCAAGCTCGCGAAACCGTCCCTGCGCCAGCGCTTCCCCGAGGTGCCCGCCGACGCACTCGCAGTCGACGGCACCGTCACCCCCGTCTAGCAATATCTCCAATTCGAGGCTTCATCCCCGCGGTTCCCCCTTTCGAGAGGAATGCACGTCGTGGCCCCAACTCGTGAAGTCGACATCTCCCAACTCATCGACGCCGCACCGGTGTCGGCCCTCCAGAAGCGTGCCATCGCGTTGTGCCTGGCGCTCGCAATCCTCGACGGCATGGACGCCCAGCTGATCGGATTCGCGATTCCCGCGCTGTCCGAGGACTGGGGGCTGTCCAAGGCCTCGTTCGGGCTGCTGCTCGCGCTCAGCAGCGGCGCGATGGTCGTCGGCAGCCTGCTGTTCGGTCCCGTGGCCGACCGCTGGGGCCGGCGACGGGTGATCCTGCTGTGCACCGTGCTGTTCGCGGTGTTCACCCTCGCGTCCGCGTTCGCGCCGTCGATGGGAGTGCTGATCGTGCTGCGCATCCTCGCCGGGATCGGGCTCGGCGGCGTCACCCCGAACCTGATCGCGCTGACCAGTGAGTACAGCCCCGCGCGCAGCCGCTCCACCTTCGTCACCATCGTCGTCGCGGGAATGTCGCTGGGCGGCTTCCTCGGCGGACTCGCTGCTGCCCAGCTGATTCCGGCGTACGGCTGGCAGTCGATCTTCGTGGCCGGTGGCGTCCTCCCGCTGATCGTGGCCGCGTTCGCGTGGGCGGGGCTACCGGAATCGGGCAAGTTCCTCGCGGCCCGGGGCGATCACGCCGGCGCCGCGAAGATCCTCTCGGCGATCGCCCCGCAGGCGGGCATCACCGGATCGGTGACGTTCACCGTGGACGCAACCGTGGCCACCAAATCGCCCATCCGGGAACTCTTCGCCGGTGGCCGGGCGCTGGACACGGTCCTGCTGTGGGTCGTGTTCGTCATCAACTTCCTGGTCATCTACTTCCTGTTCGGGTGGATGCCGTCGCTGTTCAGCCAGGCCGGGCAGAGTCCGTCCAACGCGATCCTTGCCGCAGCGCTGTTCAACCTCGGCGGCATGGCGGGCGCGCTGTCCATCGGGTGGATCACCGACCGCGTCGGCACCGCGTGGCGCCGGTCCCGGGGTTCGGACGCCGCGTACGCGGTGGTGATGGCGGGCTACACACTCGGCGCCCTGTTCATCGGCGTCGTCGCGATGTTCCTGGCGAACTCCACCCTGCTGCTGATCACGATCTGCATCGTCGGATTCGGGATGTCCGGCAGTTCGGCGGGCATCATCGCGATCGCGGCGTCGATCTACCCGGTGGCGGCACGCTCGACCGGCATCGGATGGGCCATGGGAATCGGACGGGTCGGGTCCATCGCCGGGCCCACCCTCGGCGCCGCCCTGATCGCGGCCGGGATGGATGCCCGCACGATCTTCCTGCTGATGATCGTGCCGACCGCCGTCGCCGTCCTCACGCTCGGTGCGCTGTTCGTGCGGGAACGGCTGCGCGGGCGCACCGTCGTCGGGGCCGCGGAGTCGGCCGCCGTCGCTGCCGAGGCGCACTGAGCCATGCGATCCGTCACGTCGAGGGCCACGTCGTATTGCAGGCTGTGTGCCTCCTCGTGCGGGGTCCTGCTCGACATCGAGGACGGGCGGATCGCACGGGTGCTCGGCGACGCCCACCATCCGATCTCCGGCGGGTACACCTGCCCGAAGGGGCGCCGCGGCGGCGACCTCGTCCACGGACCGGACCGGCTCACCACGTCGATGCGGCGAACCGCCGCAGGCACCCACGAGCCGGTGCCGGTGGCGCGGGCGGTCACCGACATCGCGGACCGGCTGCGCGCCATCGTGGACCGGCACGGACCGGACGCGGTCGCGCTGTTCATGGGGACGCAGCAGAACTTCGCTGCACTCACCCCGCCGATGGCCCGGGCCTGGTTTCGGGGCACCGGCTCGCACAAGTTGTTCTCCACGATGACCATCGACCAGTCCGCGAAATGGGTTGTCGCCGAAAGGATGGGAACGTACCTCGGCGGTCGGCAGCGATTCGAGGACGCCGACGTGTGGTTGCTCGCGGGAACCAACCCCGTCGTCTCCGGCAACGGCGGCGACGGGGACGGCGCGGTGGTGCAGAACCCGTCCGTCACGCTGAGGGCGGCGCGGGAGCGGGGCCTGCGGCTCATCGTCGTCGACCCGCGACGCACCGAGACCGCGGCTCTCGCCGACATCCATCTGGCGCCCCGGCCGGGGACCGACGCGGTGCTGTTCGCCGGTCTCCTGCACGTCGTCCTCACCGAGCGCCTCCACGACGCCGGCTTCTGCCACCGGTACACGGCCGACCTGGCCGTGCTCGCCGACGCCGTCGCCGGCGTGACCCCCGACGTCGTGCAGCGGATCTGCGGTGTTCCGGCAGAGCGGATCCGCGACGCGGCACGAGTGTTCGCAGGCGCGGCGCGGGGCATGGCGACCAGCGGCACCGGGTTGTGCATGGGCCCGCACTCGAACCTCGCGGAACACCTCGTCGCGGCCCTGAACGTGGTGTGCGGCCGGTACCTGCGCGAGGGGGAGCGGGCCGACGATCGCGCCGTCCTGACCCGGCACCAACCGGCTCGCGCGGAGGTCGCGCCGGCCACCCGGGCATTCGAGCGCGGATTCCGCAGCCGGATCGGTGCGGTCCGCGCGATCCGTGGTGAACTGCCGTCCGGCATCCTCGCCGACGAGATCCTCGAACCGGGCCCCGACCGGGTGCGGGCACTGATCGTCTCCGGCGGCAACCCGGCGGCGGCGCTGCCCGATCGCGGGAAGGCGTTGCGCGCGATGCGATCACTCGACCTGCTGGTGTGCGTCGACCCGCGCATGTCGGACACCGCGCGGCTCGCCGACTACGTGATCGCGCCGACCACGATGTACGAGCGCGCCGATCACACCGCGATCATGGAGCCGTTCTTTCCGCAGCCGTTCGCGCAGTACACCCCCGCAGTCGTGACCGCGCCGCCCGGCGTCGTCGACGACTGGCAATTCTTTCTCGACCTCGCCGCCGCCTCCGGGCAGCCCGTCAAGTTCGCCGGTCGCATCCTCGACTCTGCCGCGCCACCGACGTCCGAACAGTTGCTGGCGATGACGGCCGAACGGGGACGCGTCCCGTTCGCCGACCTGGTCGCCGCCCCGCACGGACACCTCGCCGGACGCAGCGGCGCCGTCGTGGGTCCGGCGGCCGAGGAGAGCGCCGGGCACCGCCTGACGCTGATGCCCGACGACGTGCGCGCCGAGCTGCGCGCAGCGCTGACGGACAGGACTGTCGCAGCACAGTTCCCGCTCCTGCTGACGGTGCGGCGGATCCGCGAGGCCGTCAACTCCACCGGCACCCGCGTGCCGGGACTTGTTCCGGGTGGCGCCAACCCCGCGAGCCTGCACCCGGACGACCTCGCCGCCGTGGGCATCGCCGATGGGCAGGCGGTGACCGTGCGCTCGGCGTCCGGGCACTTGCGTGCGACCGCGCGGGCGGACGCCACCCTGGCCCGCGGCACCGTGTCGATGACGCACTGCTTCGGCAGCGTCGACCCGCGCGACGACGTCGGAGTGAACGTGAACGCGCTGACCGGAACCGGCGACGGCGTCCAGTCGATCAACGCGATGCCCACCATGACTGCGGTTCCCGTCGCGGTCGAGCCCACCACCATCGAACAGGACATGTGATGACGACGGCAGAACCGATTGCCGGGCACCGGATCTGCCCGCTGTGCGAATCGACGTGCGGGCTGCTGGTCGAACTCGACGGTCGCGCCATCACGCGGGTCGCGCCGAACCCCGACGACGTGATGAGCGCCGGGCACAGTTGCGCGAAGGGGCTCGGTCTCGGCCGCATCGAGGGCGACCCGGACCGGATCCGGACCCCGCTCCTGCGCACCGCGGACGGTGGGTTCCGCGAGGCCGGCTGGGACGAGGCGTTCGCCGAGATCGAGCGCCGGCTACCGGAGTTCGTCACCGGCGACCCGGGCAGCTGCGCCGTCTACCACGGGAATCCGGCCGCCCACCACCTGGATTCCACGTTCTACCTGGGTGAACTGATCGGTGCGGTCGGCACCCGGAACATCTACTCGCCGGCCAGCGTCGACACCTGGCCGAAGAACCTCGCGCACATGCTGCTGTACGGCACCGGGCTCGGGATGAGCCTGCCGGACCTCGACCGCACCGACTACCTGCTGATCCTCGGCTCGAACCCGATGGTCTCCAACGGCAGCACCGTCACCGCGCCCGGCATGCACCACCGCCTGCAGGCGTTGCGCGAGCGGGGCGGCACCCTCGTCGTGGTGGATCCGGTGCGCACCCGAACCGCCGAGGTCGCGGATCTGCACGTGCCGATCCGGCCCGGGACCGACGCCCTGTTCCTGCTCGGCGTGCTGTCCGTCATCGCGTCCGAGGGACTGTCCCGGCCCGACCGGGTGCCTGCGGTGGTGGACGGCCTGGGCGCCGCTCTCGCGATTGCGGCGGACTTCGACCCCGACGCCGTCGCCGCCGCGTGCGGAATCGACGCCGACCTGATCCGCGCGGTGGCCCGGGGGTTCGCGGGCGCGTCTGCAGCGGTGGCGCATTCACGGATCGGGACGTGCATGCAGGAGTTCGGCACCCTCGCGAACTGGCTCGTCGAGGTGCTCACCATCGTCACCGGCAACCTGGACCGGCCCGGAGGGGCGATGTTCGCGCTGCCGCCGGCCGGCGGGCAGAACACCTGGCCGGTGACGAGACCGCCGAAGCTGATGTTCGACCGGTGGCGTTCGCGAGTGCGGGGGCTGCCGGAGGCGATGGGGGAGTTGCCCGCGGTGTGCTTCGCCGAGGAGATCCTCACGCCCGGACCGGGCCGTACCCGGGCGCTGATCACCTTCGCCGGGAACCCGGCCCGCTCCCTGCCCAACAGCGGGGCGATCGAGCAGGCCCTCGGCGCTCTCGACTTCATGGTGTCGGTGGACTGCTACCTCAACGAGACCACCCGCCATGCCGACGTGATCCTGCCGCCGCCACCGCTGGCGACCCGCGGCCACCACGACGTGACACTGGCGCACTTCCAGATCCGGAACGTCGCGCGGTACACCCCACCCCTGCTCGACCTCGCCGACAATGAGCTGGCGGAATGGCAGATCCTGCTGCGGATCGCCGCGATCGCCAAGGGAACCCCGCAGCGTCCGGTCGAGGAGATGGACGACGAGGTGGCCGCCGTCGCAGCGCGGCGCGCCGCGAAACTCGCCGGCCGCGAGGTGGAACAGGTTCTGCACGCCGTCACCGACCGGCGCGGCCCTCAGCGATTGCTGGACCTGCGTCTGCGCAGCGGACCCTACGGAGACCGTTTCGGGCTCGACCCGGACGGGCTGACTCTCGCACTGCTGGAGGCCAACCCGGACGGCATCGACTACGGGTCGCTGACACCGCGCGTCCCGGAGGTGCTGCGCACCCCGGACGGGCGGATCGACCTGATGCCGGAGATGATCGTCGCGGATCTGCCACGGGTGCGGGCGAGCATGACCCGGTCCGCCCCGGATCTGCTGCTGATCAACCGGCGTCAGCGGCGCGGCATGAATTCGTGGCTGCACAATGCCCTGCCCCAACCGGACGGCGGCCAGTGCGCCCTGCTGATCAGCCCGCGCGATGCGGCCGAGCGCGGCCTGGTCGGCGGCGACCGGGTGGCGGTGACGTCCAAGGTCACCACCGTGACGGCCGAACTGCGGATCGACGACGCATTGCGTCCCGGTGTGGTGAGCATGCCGCACGGGTGGGGCCACCACGGGCCGGGCCTGCGGACGTCCCGGTCGGCGTCGGTGCCCGGCAGCAACTACAACGCGCTGGTGGACGACACCACCGACCTCGAGGCGCTGACGGCGTCCCCGATCTTCAACGGCGTCCCGGTCACCGTGACGCGCATGAGCGAGGAGCTTCCCTGATGGCGTACGTGGTCACCCAGAACTGCTGCAACGATGCGACGTGTGTCGCGGTCTGCCCCGTCGACTGCATCCACCCGACTCCCGCCGAGCGGGAGTACACGCGCACCGAGATGCTGTACATCGACCCGGGCACCTGCATCGACTGCGGCGCCTGCGCCGACGTGTGCCCGGTGGACGCGATCGTCCCCGGCGACGCCCCCGCACCCGACATCGACCGGTACCGGGAGATCAACGCCGAGTACTTCCAGCGGAATCCACGCAGCGCCCCGCCGGGTGCGCACGTGCAGCCGCTCCCGCTCGCCCTCGCGACCACCGGCGTTACCGATCCGCCTGCGCTGCGGGTGGCGATTGTCGGATCCGGACCGTCCGCGTTCTACGCCGCCGAGGAACTGCTGGCCCGCCGCGACATCGCCGCCGAGGTCACCATGTTCGAACGGCTGCCCGTCGCGGGCGGACTCGTGCGGTTCGGCGTCGCGCCGGACCACTGGCACACGAAGACGGTGGACCGGGTGTTCGACCGCACCGCGCGACGTGACGGCTTCACCTTCCACCTCGGCGTCGAGGTGGGGCGGGACGTGACGCTCGACGAGGTGCTGGCCCACCATCACGCGGTGATCCACGCGTCCGGGGCGTCGGGGGACCGGCGCCTCGGCATCCCCGGCGAGGACCTGCCGGGCAGCTACGCCGCCCGGGAGTTCGTCGCCTGGTACAACGGTCACCCCGATCACGCCGAGCGCACGTTCGACCTGTCCGCGCGCCGCGCCGTCGTGGTCGGCAACGGCAACGTCGCCCTGGACGTCGCCCGCATCCTCGTCTCCGATGTGGACACCCTGCGCCGCACCGACATCGCCGACCACGCCCTCGCCGCGCTGGCCGGCAGCCGGATCGAGGAGGTGGTGGTGCTCGGCAGGCGGGGACCCGAGCACGCGGCCTGCACCACGCCGGAACTGCTCGCGCTCGGCTCGCTGCCGGGCATCGACGTCCTCGTCGACGGTCCGGTCACGGCGGGTCCGGACGCACCGGCCAAGCTGCGGATCCTCGCCGACTACTCCCGGCGGAAGGCAACTCCGGGGAACAAACGCATCGTGCTGCGCTTCGGCACCTCCCCACGAGAGGTTCTCGGTGCGGGCCGTGCCGAGTCGCTCCTGGTTGCTCACGGCGACACAGCAGACCGGATCGAATGCGGTCTGATCCTCCGGGCGGTCGGGTACCGCGGACTGCCGATCGCCGGTCTTCCGTTCGACGACGCCACCGGAACCGTCGCCAATGCCGCGGGCCGCGTTGCGTTGCAGGGCACCGGGGAGACCGTCCGCGGCCACTACGTGGCGGGCTGGATCAAACGCGGTGCCACCGGTGTGATCGGTACGAATCGCTACTGCGCGGCGGAGACCGTCGAGGCACTTCTCGCCGACCATCGCGCAGGGCTGCTCGCCGCCCCCACCGCGGCCGCCGCCGACCTGGCGGCGCTGGTGCGCGAACGCAGGCCCGACGCGCTCGGCGGTGCGGACTGGCGCGCGATCGACCGCTTCGAGCGCGAGCGCGGCCGCGAGGAGGGCAGGCCCCGCATCAAGATCGTCGACGCCCGGGAGGCGGCCGTCGTCGCGGGTGCGGCCGCCCGGTGAGTCCGGCGGACACGACCCGGGTGCACACGTTCTGCCGCATCTGCGAACCGGGGTGCGGCCTGCTCGCCGAGGTCCGGGACGGCGAAGTGGTCCGGCTGCAACCGGACCGGGATCATCCCGTGCACAAGGGGTTCTCCTGCCACAAGGGTGTGCACTACCTCCAGGTGCACCAGGATCCGGATCGACTCGACCGGCCGCTGAAGCGGAAAAATCCGCGGAGCGAGGAGCGCGGCGTCTTCGAACCCGTCGAATGGGACGTCGCCGCGCGCGAGATCGCCGACCGGCTCGCGGAGGTGCGGCGCCGGTACGGCCGGGGCGCCCTCGCCGTCTATCAGGGCAACCCGTCGGCGTTCAACGGCGCCTACTACGCGAACGCCGCCACGATCGCGCGCGGTTTCGACACAAGGATGCGCTTCAGTGCGGGAACGCAGGACACCTCGGCCAAATATGCTGCGAGTGAGGCGATCTACGGGGCGTCGATGGCCCATCCGATTCCCGACCTGCTGCACACCGACTACTTCCTGTGCGTCGGCAGCAACCCGCAGGTCTCGCACATGACGCTGATCCACATCTCGGATCCGATGGCCAAGATCCGCGCGGTGAAGAGCCGCGGCGGGACCGTGCTGTTCGTCAACCCGCGCCGCATCGAATCGTCGTCGCCGGAGACCGGGGACGTGCTGCTGATCAAGCCGGACACCGACTTCTACTTCCTCGCCGGAATCCTGCACGAGATCGTCTTCCGGATCGGGTACGACCGGGCCGAGGTGGAACGGCACGCGCGCCGCGTCGACGAGTTGCTCGACTTCGTCCGCCGGTATCCCGTCGACCGGATCGCCGCGGTCACCGGCATCGAGGCCGACACGATCCGGCAGGTCGCCGACGACTTCTGCGCGGCACCGAGCGCGAGCATCTACATGGCGACCGGGGTGAACCAGGGCCGTCAAGGCACCCTGGCCTACTGGATGCTCACGATGGTCAGCCTGTTCTCCGGCAACCTCGGCAGGCGCGGCGGCAACATCTACTCGCGCGGCGTCGCCGACGTGGTGCAGGGCTCGAAGCGTAAACGGGAGGACCCGTTCTACGACGGTCCCTTCGGTGAGATGCGCACCGTCGGCGGCGATCTGCCCGCCGCGCTCCTGCCGGACTTCATCGAGAACCCGGAGGACCCGATCCGCGCGCTGATCGTGGTGTCGGGCAACCCGCTGCTGTCGGTCGGCGGCGACGACCGGCTGCGCCGGGCATTCGAGCAGTTGGACCTGATCGTGACCGTCGATCTGTACCGCACGGTCACCGGTGAGATGGCGGACTATGTTCTGCCCGCCACGGACTGGCTGGAACGGGAGGACGTCAACTTCCTCAACACGATGGGCGTGGCGATGGAGCCGTACGTGCAGTACACGCCCGCCGTCGTCCCCGCGAAGGGGGAGCGCCGCGACGACTGGTGGATCCTGTCCCGCATCCAGCAGGCGATGGGCGTCCCCACCCTGCTCGACGACCCGGACCCGAATCCGTTCGCCGCGGTCGACGCGATGATGCGGGACTCCGGTCTGAGCATCGAACTCCTCGCGACCATGCCCTGCCAGACCGCGGTGCTGCCGGAGGCCGAACCGTCGCACGTGTTCAGTATCGCGGTCCAGCACGACGACGGCCTGATCGACTGCTGTCCCGCGCTGTTCCAGCGCTCCTACCGGACCGCCGAACGCATCTTCGAGGAGCTGGCCGCGGAGCCCGCCGACCAACTCAAACTGATCACCCGGCGCACCCACTACATGGTCAACAGCTGGCTGCACAACCTTCCGGTGCTCAAACAGGGCGTCCACCAGAGCAATCCGCTGTGGATGCACCCGGACGACGCGCGGTGCCGGGACCTCGTCGAGGGCGACGACGTCACCGTGCGCAACCGCCACGGGGAGGTCGACGCGATGCTGGTCTACGACGACACCCTCCGGCCGGGCGTCGTGGCGATGACCCACGGCTGGGGGCAGCGCACCGCCCGGGGGCTGGACGTCGCGAGGCGCAACCCGGGTGTGAACGTCAACCGTCTCGCGCCCACCGGGACGGACGGCTACGACCCGCTGAGCAATCAGTCGCAGCTCACCGGCATCAACGTCGAGGTGGTGCGCCTCCGGCACCCGTGAGTACTTATTAACGTCCGGCGGTTAATAAGTACTCACGGGCGCGAAGCGCAGACCTTGCCGGATTTAACAACAACCTTTAGATTTAGCAGCTGTGACGGGCGGCACAGTCACGGAGAACTTCGGTTTCGATCCCGCCGGTCGCGGCCGGGCACACAGGAGGCAATGAATGAGCGGAACCGTGATCGACGCGCTGAATTTCTGGGCGCGGATCGTCCCCGGCCAACCGGCCATCGATTTCGACGGCGACGTCGTCACGTATGCGGAACTGTCGCGGTGGGCTGACGGCGTCGCCCACGACCTCGCGGCGCGCGGCGTCGTGCCGGGCGACCGGGTCAGCTTCGTGGGCACCAACACCCTCGAGTGGTGCGCGGCGGCGCTGGGGGCGATGAAGGTGGGCGCCATCGCCGCGCCGTTCAATCAGCGGATGCTCGCCGGCGAACTGACGGCGCTGGTCGAGGATTGCGAGCCGAAGATCGTGTATTGCGATCAGGCGTACCTTCCGAGGCTCGAAGAGGTGCTGAAGGCGCACGACACGTTCTCGATCGCCGTCCTCGAACACGACGTGCGGCCCCTGCGCGGCGGGGAGCACGCGACGTTCCCGACGCCCGTGGTCGACGTCTCGACCCCGACCGCGATCGTCTTCACCAGCGGCACCACGGGCAGGCCCAAGGGCGTGGTGTTCACGCACGCCACCATCGCGGGCGAGATGCACGAGTGGTCGCTGATGGAACCGATCCTGCCCAACGGTCTGCGGCCTCTGCTCGTGCTGCCGTTGTTCACCGCGGCGGGGATCATCTGGGGCATCTCCCGCACCGTCATCCACGGCGGCACGCTCTTCCTGCAACCGGGGTTCGACCCGCAGGCCGCCCTGCGTGTTCTGGTCGAGGACAAGGCGACGACGCTCACCGGTCCACCCATCCTGTTCGAGCAGATCGCGAAGGCCCCGGGGTTCGCCGACGCCGACCTCCGCCATCTCACCACCGCACACGTGGGCGGTGCCCGGGTGCCTGCACACCTGCTGGGGATCTGGCAGGACCGG
The DNA here is from genome assembly GCF_017068395.1 of Rhodococcus pseudokoreensis. Classification (NCBI taxonomy): domain Bacteria; kingdom Bacillati; phylum Actinomycetota; class Actinomycetes; order Mycobacteriales; family Nocardiaceae; genus Rhodococcus; species Rhodococcus pseudokoreensis. The sequence continues at coordinate 6,548,193 of NZ_CP070619.1, forward strand.
GGTGTGCAGTTGCGGCAGATATACGGGCAGACCGAGATCGGCGGTTCCGCGACCGTGATGCCCCGCGACGAGGCGGCCGAGCATCCGGACAAGTGCGGGTGGGGTGGCATCTTCACCAAGATCCGAGTCGTCGATGCGTCCGGAAACGACTGCGCGCCCGGCGAAACCGGGCAGATCCTCCTCCGCGGGCCGGGAATGATGCCGGGCTACTGGCGCAACGAGGACGCGACGAAGGCCACGCTGATCGACGGCTGGTTGCACACGGGAGATCTCGGAAAGCTCGACGAGAACGGCTATCTGACCTACGTGGACCGGCTCAAGGACATGATCATCTCCGGTGGGCTCAACATCTCGCCCGCCGAAATCGAATCGGTGATCAATCAGATCCCCGAGGTCGAGGAAGTCGCGGTGATCAGCGTTCCCGACGCGAAGTTCGGGGAGACGCCGGCCGCCCTCGTGAAGGCGGCGCCGGGCCTGGCCGAGGCGGATGTCGTCGAGTTCTGCAATCAGCGCCTCGCCGACTTCAAGGTCCCGCGCTACGTCGTCCTGCTGGACGAGCCGTTGCCGCGGATGGCCAGCGGCAAGATCGCCAAACGGGAACTGCGCGACACGTACGCGGACGTGCCGGACACCCACCGGAAGGTGCGCTGAATGACGAACGCAGGTGAACAGAAGGTCGCCGTCGTGACCGGGGGCGGCCGGGGCATCGGCGCGGCTATCGCGCAGCGCCTCGCGTCGGACGGTTTCGCCGTGGCGGTGAACTATTCGCGCAGCGAGACGCATGCGGCCGAAGTGGTCGCGAAGATCGTCGCGGGAGGTGGCCGCGCGGTGGCGATCAAGGCGGACATCGGGAACGCGGCCTCCGCCGAGGAGCTGATCTCGCGGACCGCCGACACGCTCGGGGAGCCGACGGTGCTGGTCAACAACGCGGGCATGAACCTCGCGGGCTCGGTCCGCAAGCAGGAACCGGAGGACTGGGATCGCGTGATCGCGGTCAACCTCAGCGGGGCGTTCTACTGCACGCACGCCGCGCTGCCTGCGATGTACGAGAACGGCTGGGGGCGGGTCGTCTTCTTCGGAAGCCCGTCCGGCGGGCGGCGGCCGTCGCCGGGGATGAGCGCCTACTCGGCGGCGAAAGCCGGCCTGACCGGGATGACCCGGACGTTGGCGCTCGAGGTCGCGCGGCGCGGCATCACCGTCAACACCGTCGTCCCCGGTTTCGTCGAGACCGACATCATCAGTTCCGGGGGCGACGCCGCCGTCGACGCCCTGGCCGCCCATTGGCCGCGGATCCCCGCGGAGTCCGTGGCGGCGACCGTGTCGTTCCTCGTCAGTGACGACGCCCGGCACGTGTCGGGTGAAGAGGTGGGCGTCTGGCTCGGCGGTCCCGTCGGCGTCTGACACCTCCGGGCCGGCTTCGCTGCGGGAATGTCCAGCGAAGCCGGCCCGGTCCGTTACGCGGAGGCCGTCCGGTTCGATGCCGCCCGGGCCTCGCGGGCGTAATTCGACGGCCACGACTTTCCGAGGGTGAGTCCGCCGTCGACGACGATGTTCTGACCGGTCACGAATGCGGAGTCGTCCGACGCGAGGTGGGCGATGGCCTGCGCGATGTCGTCGGGTTCCCCGGCCCGCGGGATGGGTTGGAACGAGCGCAGGCCCTGCCGCACCGCGTCGACGCTGGCGTCGAGTTCCGCGTCCTCGAGCCCCGCGCCGTGACCGACGATCCTGGTGGCGACGCCGCCGGGTGTGACCGCGTTGACGCGGACGGTGAATTCGGCGAGTTCCCTGGCGGCGCTCCGCGTCAGTTGCAGGACTGCTGCTTTGGCCGCGCCGTACGGATGCGGGCCGAAGCCGGTACGAATCCCGGCGACGGAGGACACGTTGACGATGCTGCCGAATCCCTGCTCGCGCATCACGCGGGCGGCGTACTTCGTGCCGAGGAACGCGCTGCGCGCCAGGACCGCGAACGAGGCGTCCCATTCTTCGACCGACGTGTCCTCGAGGTAGGTCCACGCCCCGACCCGGCCTGCGTTGTTGACGATGCAGTCGAGGCGTCCGAACCGGGTGACGGCCTCGGCGACGGCGTCCGCGACGTCCGGCTCCTTCGTGACGTCGGTGTGCAGATAGGCGGCGCGGTCGCCGAGAGCCGCGGCGACCGCCGTTCCGCGGGTGTCGTCGATGTCGGTGACGAGGACCCGTGCCCCGCGCTCGGCGAGCAGCGCGCAGGTGGCTGCGCCGATGCCGCTCGCACCGCCGGTGACGAGGGCAGTCTTTCCGTCGAGTACGCCCATGAGGGTGCCTACTTTCTGTCGTGAGCCTACCTAAAGGCTTGAGGTTTTAATCTAAAAGCATTAGTCTGCGGATGTCGAGGGTTCGCCGGATAGAGCCCCGGAACGCGCCGGATTCGATCCCGCGCCTGCCGATCGTGGCGGCTCCCCGAGCACGCCGATTGCGAATGGAGAGACTCCATGCCCGACCTGGTCCTGACCGAGCAGCCGCGACCGGGCATCTTGCTCGTGCGACTGAACCGACCCGAGGCCCTCAACGCGATGAATGCGGAGATGATCGGCGAACTGCACCGGGTTCTGGCCCGGGTGCGGGACGACTCGACGATCCGGGCGATCGTCCTCACCGGCGCGGGCAAGGCGTTCTGCGCCGGCCTGGACCTGCGCGGGTACGGCACCCCGGACGGTGCCGCCGACGGCGAGGGCCGCCCCCAGGCCGGGTTGCGGGTGCAGAAGCACATCGCCGACCTGGTCGAGGCGTTCCGTGGCGCGCGCCCGCCGATCATCGCCGCGATCAACGGCGCCGCGGCAGGCGGCGGGATGGCGCTGGCGCTGATGGCCGACATCCGCATCATCGCCGACTCGGCCGCGCTGCACGCGTCGTTCATCAAACGCGGCCTCTCCAACTGCGACATCGGAGTCAGTTGGCTGCTTCCCCGCATGATCGGGTTCTCGCGTGCGGCGCAGATCCTGCTCACCGGCCGGACGATCGACGCCAGGGAGGCGGAACGAATCGGCATCGCCTCGTCCGTCGAATCCGGCGACGCCCTGCTCGGCGCGGCGCTGGGCACCGCCGAGGAGATCGCGCAGAACACCCCGTTCGGGGTGTGGATGACCAAAGAGGTGATGTGGTCGAACCTGGAGGCACCGAGCCTCCGGGCGGCGATCGACCTCGAGAACCGCACCCAGATCCTGGCGGCCATGACCAAGGACCACCGCGAGGCCGTGAAGTCCTTCCTCGAGAAGCGCCCGCCCGAGTATCTGAATCACTGATGCAGGGCCGGACCGACGCCACGGCCGGGCCGTGACCACCGCACTGCAGCAGCACCACCGGCCCTCCGGGGCAGTAAGCGAGGAAGATCAGTGAAAGTCGGTATCGCCGCCGGATATTGGGGTTCCGGGCCGCCGCGCAACGTCGACCGGATGCTCGCCGAAGCCGAAGCGCTCGGCGTGGACAGCTTCTGGACGGCGGAGACCTACGGATCGGACGCGCTGACCCCCCTCGCCTGGTGGGGATCGCGCACGTCCACGATCAAACTGGGAACCGCGGTCTGCCAGATGTCGGCCCGGACGCCGACCGCGCTCGCGATGGCGGCGCAGACGGTCGACCACCTCAGCGGGGGCCGGGTGATCGTCGGCATCGGCGCGTCGGGACCGCAGGTGGTCGAGGGCTGGTACGGGCAACCGTATCCCCGGCCGCTCGAGCGGACCCGTGAGTACGTCGAGATCATGCGTGCGGTGTGGGCCCGGGAGAAGCCGGTGACCTACGAAGGCAGGCACTATCAGCTCCCGCTGGACGGTGGCAGCGGCCTCGGAAAGCCGTTGAAGTCGATCGTTCACCCACTGCGCGAGGAGATTCCGGTCTACCTCGGGGCGGAGGGGCCGAAGAACGTCGCGCTCGCCGCGGAGATCGCGGACGGCTGGACGCCGCTGTGGTTCTCGCCCAAGAGCGACGAGTTCTACCGCGCCGCGCTGGCCGAGGGGTTCGGCCGGGACGGCGCCCGCCGGTCGCCGTCGGGGTTCGAGATCGCCAACGTGTGCTGGCTGGTCGAAAACGACGACGTGGAAAAGGCGGCGGCCAAGATCAAACCCGTCGTCGCGCTGTACGCCGGTGGCATGGGCGCGAAGGGCGCGAATTTCCACAACGACGTCTTCGCCCGCATGGGCTGGGCCGACGCCTGCGCCGAGATCCAGGAGTTGTACCTGCGTGGGCGGCCCGATCTCGCCGCGCAGGCCGTTCCGACCGAGATGGTCGAGGACGTCGCGCTGATCGGGCCTGCCGACAAGATCTGTGAGGACATCGTGAACCGCTGGAAACCCACCTGCTTGACGACGCTGATCCTCGGCGGCTGGCCGAGGCCGGAGAACCGGGAACGCATCCTCGAGGCGGTGATGTCGTGACGCTCGATCCGCGTACCCCGATCCTCGTCGGCGGCGGACAGGTCAACGAGCGGACCGGGGGAGTGGAACCCGTCGATCTGATCGTCGCAGCGGCCCGCGCCGCCGCGTCCGAGGCGGGATCGCCGCGTCTGCTCGAACTCGTCGACTCGGTCCGGTTGATCGGGATGCTGTCGTGGCGGTACCGCGACCCCGGGGCGCTGGTCGGTGAACGCATCGGCGCCGCCGTCCGGCACACCGGGTACACCGGCAGCGGGGGCAGCGGCCCGCAGGTCCTCGTCAACCAGGCGGCTGAGGACATCGCGGCCGGCCGGGCCGACGTGGTCCTGGTGGGCGGTGCCGAGTCCTGGCGGACCCGGATGAAGCTGCGGTCCCAGGGTGTCCGCCCCGAGTGGACCGTGCAGGACGACTCTGTTGCACCCGCAGAGGTCCTCGTCCCCGAGGTGCCGATGGTCTTCGATGGTCAGTCCAGGATCGGCCTCGACCGGCCCGCGTACGTGTACCCCCTGTTCGAGCAGGCCCTGCGGATCTCGTCGGGACGGTCGGAGGACGAGCACCGCGGCGCGATCGGCGCACTCTGGTCGGGATTCAGCAAGGTGGCGGCGACGAACCCGCACGCGTGGACCGGCCGCGAGTACACGGCCGACGAGATCGTCACGCCGTCCGAGGACAATCGGTGGATCAGCCGGCCGTACACCAAGCTGATGAATTCGAACAACATGGTGGAGCAGGGCGCGGCGCTGCTGCTCTGCTCCGTCGGCGTCGCCACCCGCCTCAGGATCCCCCGCGACAACTGGGTCTTTCCGCACGCGGGCACCGAGGCCCACGACACCTACGACATCGCCGAACGGGAGGCGCTCGATCGGTCACCCGCCATCCGGCTGGCGGGGGCGCGCGTCCTGGAACTGTCGGGAATCGGGCGGGACGACCTGGCGCACGTGGACGTGTATTCGTGCTTCCCGTCGGCCGTCCAGGTCGCCGCGGCCGAGTTGGGTCTGCCCCTCGACGATCCGGGCCGACCGCTGACGCTCACCGGCGGCCTCACGTTCGCGGGCGGTCCGTGGAACAACTACAGCACCCACGCGATCGCCACCCTGGCGACCCGGCTGCGCGAGGCGCCGGGAACGTACGGGCTGATCACGGCGAACGGCGGTTACCTCACCAAGCACGCGTTCGGCGTATACCGGACGGAGCCGCCGCGCAGCGGTTTCCGCCGCGAGGACGTTCAGTCCGACGTCGATGCGCAACCGACCACGCGAGCGCTCACGAGCTATGAGGGGTCCGGCTCGATCGAGTCCTGGACGGTGGTGCACGGTCGCGACGGCGCCCCGGAGCGCGGCTTCGTGGCCGTGCGGACCGGCACCGGCGAACGCACGCTGGCCACCACGACGGAAGCGGGCGCGCTGGCCCGTCTGGTCGGCGTGGACGTCGCACGGGAGACAGCGGTCGTCGCCGCCGACGGCACGTTCCGGTTCGCGGACGATTGACTCCGGTTTACCTAACGGCATAAGGTATAGGAATCGAGGACATCCGCCGTGAGGCGTGAGGTTCTCACGGAGAAAAGGAGTTTCGAATGTCTGTCGAAGACTTCCGCGAACTGTACGAGCGGCACGTCGGATACGTGGTGTCCGGAGACATGAAGTCCGCACTCGCCGACATGGTTCAGGCGAACCTGCCCGCCGTGTTCGACGGTGTCACCGTTCCCCGCGGCGACGTCGACGGGTTCGAGATCAAGGACGTCCGGGCCGTCGGCGACCGCCGAATCGGCGAGACGGTGTACACCACCCCGGGCGGCACGATCGGCCTGCGATCGATCTGGGAGCGTCACGACGGCCGCTGGCAGGCCGCGGCGCTCGAGAACTTCCCCGCCGAAGGAGGGCGTCCGGCATGACGGGAGAACCGTGGGGACCGTCCGCCGACGGCCTCGACCAGCCGTACTGGGACGGGCTCACCCGAGGTGAGTTGCGACTCCAGCGCTGTGGCAACTGCGAGACCTGGATCTGGGGACCGCAATGGGTCTGCGGATCCTGCCACACCCTCGACCCGAACTGGGAGTCCGTGACACCCACCGGGACCGTGTACAGCTGGTCGCGCAGCTGGTACCCGTTCATCACCGAACTGGCCGACCGGGTCCCGTACGTGACGGTCCTCGTGGAACTTCCCGAGGCCGGAAACCGCCGGGTACTCGGAATCCTGACCGGCGACGACACCGACGCCATCCGCATCGGCGACCCGGTCGTCGGTCACATCGAACACGACGAAGGCGCGACCTGGCCACTGCTGCGCTGGCGTCGATCCACCGAAGGAGCGCAGGCATGAGTGCACTCACCATGCGCGGGGCGGCCGCCGTCGTCGGCGTGTCCGAACTGCACTACCGCCGCGGCGAGGCCCCGGCGGGTGAACTGAGGATGACGCTCGAGGCGATCCTCGCCGCCTGCTCGGACGCCGGCATCTCGCCGCGCGAACTCGACGGATTCGTGTCGTATGCGGGCGGCGGGCACGACGGTGCGGTCATCGGCGGCGCACTGGGCGTCGACGACGTCCGGTGGTCGAACATGATGTGGGGCGGCGGCGGCGGGACGGTCGCAGCCGCGATCAACAATGCCGCCGTCGCGATCGCAGCCGGGCAGGCCGAGTGCGTCGTCGTCTACCGCTCGATGGCGCAGGCGGATACCGGGCGGCTCGGATACGCGAAGTACCACTACGGCCCGCACTTCCTCGCGCACGGCGTCGGATCGCCCGCCCAGGTGTGCGCACTGCGGACCCAGCGACTGCTCGAGCACGACGGGGTGCCGCGCGAGACCATGCGTGCGCTGGTGCTCGCCGCGTACCGGCACGCCCAGAACAATCCGACCGCGCAGGGCTACGGCAAGCCGCTCGACGAGGCGACGTACGAGTCGTCCCGCCTGATCACCGAACCGTTCCACCTGTACGACTGCTCGAGGGAGAGCGACGGCGCCGTCGCGCTGGTGCTGGTCTCCGCCGACCGCGCGAAGTCGCTGCGACCCGATCCCGCGTACGTTCTCGCGGGAGCCCAGGGAGCACCGGGCGGCTACTCCTCGATCATCGACAACGACGACCAGTACGCCACAGCGGGTTTCGCGGGCGCTGCCGGACGGCCCGGGGTCGCGGACCGCCTCTGGGCCGCAGCAGGTCTGGGCCCCGACGACGTGGACGTCGTCCAGGTGTACGAGAACTTCAGCGGGCCCGCCGTCGCCGCGCTCATCGACCACGGCCTGGCGCCGTCCGGCCCCGCCGCAGGCGAGGTCCTCACGGTCGACAACCTCACCGCGGGCGTGGGCAAGCTCCCCGTGAACACCAGTGGCGGCAACATCGCCGACTCGTTCGTCAACGGAATGGGGCTCGCGGTCGAAGCGGTGCGTCAGATCCGGGGCACGTCGACCAATCCCGTGGCGCACGCCAAGACGTCGCTGTTCATCGGCGGCCCGATGGCACCGCTCGTCAGTTCGACGCTCTTCGCCCACGAAGACGTGCTGTAGCACCCCGACTCTGTGAGAAGGATCGACATGGACAACATGACCGTGGACCGCGACGCTCTGTTCATCGGTGGCCGGTGGGCCGCCCCGCAGGAGGGTGCCGCGGCCGACGTCGTCGAAGCTGCCACGGAGAAGGTGCTCGGGCGTTCGGCGCTCGCTTCGGCAGCCGACATCGATGCCGCCGTCGCGGCCGCACGCGACGCACTCCGCGGACCGTGGGGGCAGCTCGACAACCGCGCTCGCGCAGACCTTCTCGACGTGTTCGCGTCCGCGCTGAAGAAGCGTGGTCGCGACACCGCGACGTTGGTGAGCCGCGAGAACGGGATGCCGATCTCACTCTCCGCCGGGGTCAACGGTTTCGGGCCCGCCGCCATGATCCGCTACTACGCGGCGCTCGTCCGCGAGGCGGCATCCGAGGACGTCCGTCCCAGCGCGTTCGGCGGCCGCACGGTGGTCCGGCGTGAGCCGGTGGGTGTCGTCGCCGCGATCACGCCCTGGAACTACCCGCAACCCCTCGCCGCGATGAAGATCGCGCCCGCGCTCGCGGCCGGGTGCACCGTGGTGCTCAAGGCCGCCCCCGAAACCGCGCTCGACGCGTTCGCGTTCGCGGACGCCGCCGAGGAGGCGGGACTGCCGCCCGGCGTCCTGAACATCGTGCCCGCGGGCCGCGAGGCGAGCGCATACCTGGTGCAGCACCCGGGAGTCGACAAGGTGGCGTTCACCGGTTCGACCGCGGCGGGACGAGCGATCGGCGAGGTGTGCGGCAGGCTGCTGCGCCCCGTCACGCTCGAACTCGGCGGCAAATCGGCTGCGATCGTGGCGGCCGACGCCGACCTGTCCGTCTTCGCCGCGAACCTCGCCGAGGTGTCGCTGGTGAACAACGGCCAGACGTGCCATGCGAGTACCCGGATCCTCGCGCCCCGTGCCCGATACGGCGAGGTCGTCGAGGCGGTCACCGAGACGGTCCGGGGTCTCGTCGTCGGGGATCCCCTCGACAAGGCCACCGCGATCGGGCCGCTGGTCAGCGCCGCCCAGCGCGAGCGCGTGCTCGGCTACATCGAGAACGGGCGCAGCGCCGGCTACCGCACGACGACCGGCGGGGGCGTACCGGATTCGCAGCCGCTCGGCTGGTTCGTCGAGCCGACGGTGTTCGTGGACGTGGACAACTCCGCCCGCATCGCCCAGGAGGAGATCTTCGGACCCGTTCTGACGATCACCCCCTACACGGACGAGGACGAGGCCGTGGCGATCGCCAACGACTCCGAATACGGGCTGGGCGGCACGGTCTGGACGGCCGACGAGGAGCACGGACTCGCGCTGGCCGCGCGGATCCACAGCGGGACCGTCGGCGTCAACCACTACGCCCTCGATCTCGACGCGCCGTTCGGGGGAGTCAAGTCCTCCGGTCTCGGACGCGAACTCGGTCCGGAAGGCCTGAACCCGTATTTCGCGACGAAGTCCGTGTACTTCGGAACACGCTGATTCGACACGCTTTTCATTCACCATCAGATCTGATCGAACGGAGCAGGCGATGACGCTACCGCTGACCGGTGTCCGCGTACTGGACCTCACCGACGGCCTCGGTGAGTCGTGTGGCCGGTACCTCGCCGACCTCGGCGCGCAGGTGACGAAGGTGGAAGGTCCGGGAGGTGCCCGCTCACGCCGCGCCGAGCCCGTGGTGGACGGGGTCAGCATCCCGTTCGCGCTGCGCAACGCGAACAAGCGGGGGATCGTCGTGGACCTCGACGATCCCGCGGGCCGGGACCGGCTCCGGGAACTCGCCGCGGAATCCGACATCCTGGTGGAATCGCACGCGCCGGGCCTGCTGAGCGAGCGCGGAGTGGGCGCGACCGAACTCTCAGCTCTCGCACCGTCACTGGTGTGTGTGTCGGTCACACCGTTCGGGCAGACCGGGCCCTACCGGGACTGGGCGGCCACGGAACAGGTCCTGTACGCACTGAGCGGCGTGCTGTCCCGCTCGGGCGCTCCCGGAGCCGAACCCCTCCTTCCTCCCGCCGGCCTGGTGGAGGAGACGGTGGGAATGCACGCCGCCTGGTCGGCGCTGCTCGCCTACTACGACCGCATCCACACCGGGCGCGGGCAGGTCGTGGATCTGTCCGCCTTCGAGGCGCTCGTGCACGGCTTCGATCCCGGATTCGGGACGCAGGGTTCCGCGGCCGCGGGGCGCTCCGACGACTTCCCCCGGAACCGGCCGGACGCGTCGAACTTCTACCCGGTGTTCCCCTGCGCCGACGGCTACGTGCGGATCTGCCTGCTCGCCAAGCGACAGTGGCGGGGAATGTTCGAATGGCTCGGCGAGCCGGAAGAATTCGCCGACCCGAAGTACGACACCATTCCGGCCCGGTTCGCCGCCGCCGACACCCTGCACCCCCTGATCGAGGCGCTGTTCGCGACTCGCACCCGCGACCAACTCGTCGCCGAGGGCGCGACCAGGGGAGTGCCGGTCGGCGGTGTCCTCTCGCTCGGGGAAGTACTGACCACCGAGCACTTCGACGTGGCCGGTGCCCTCGCGGACATGGAGATCGCCACCGGGGTGCACGCCCGCGTTCCGACGGGATACGTGTCGATCGACGGCGCCCGCGTCGGAATCAGGACCCCGGCGCCCGAGGTCGGGAAGCACGACGCCCACCCCCAGGCGAAGCGGGAGGGGCCGGCCGCCGAGGCGTCCGGGACGCGGCAGTCGGGCACTCGTCCCCTCGACGGCCTCCGCGTCCTCGACCTGGGCGTGATCGTCTTCGGCGCCGAACTCAGCCGCCAGTTCGCCGACTACGGCGCCGATGTCATCAAGGTCGAGAATGCCAAGTTCCCCGACGGTCTCCGGCAGTCGAAGCGGGGTGCGGCGCTGGCCGCGTCCGTCGCCTGGGGGCACCGCAACAAGCGCAGCCTCGGTCTGGACCTGCGCAGCCCGGAGGGCGGGGAGTTGTTCCGCCGCCTCGTCGCCGAGGCCGACGTGGTCCTGGCCAATTTCAAGCCCGGCACACTCGCGTCGATGGGCCTGTCGTACGACGAACTCGCCGCCCTCAACCCGGGCATCATCGTGTCCGAGAGCAGCGCGTTCGGCAGTACCGGGCCGTGGAACAACCGACTCGGCTACGGCCCGCTGGTGCGTGCCGCGTGCGGTGTGTCCGCCCTGTGGCGGTACCCCGGGAACGAAGACCTGCTCTGTGACGGCTCGACCGTCTATCCCGATCACATCGCCGCGCACGTCACGGCGATCGCGGTACTCGCCGCCCTGATCCAGCGGACCCGCACCGGTAGGGGCGCGGCACTGGAGGTGGCGCAGGCTGACACCGCGCTCGTCCAACTCGGTGCTCAACTCGTCACCGAATCGCTGCGACCGGGCACCGTCTCCGCGCCCGGCAACTCCGATCCGTTCGCCGCGCCTGCCGGGGTGTTCGCCTGCGCCGGTGACGACGAGTGGTGCGTCGTGTCGGTCCGGGACGACGACGACTGGGTGCGACTGTGTTCCGCGATCGGCACGCCCGAACTGGCGGACGTCCCAGCGTTCCGCACCCGGGCCGAGCGGATCCGCAACCGGGTGGACGTCGATGCCGTGCTGGGTGAGTGGCTGCAGACGCGTTCTCCCGCAGCGGCGGTCGCGCAGTTGCAGGCGGCGGGTGTGCCCGCCGGGATGATGCTGCGACTTCCCGAACTGCTCACCGATCCGCACCTGGCGGCCCGCGACGCCTACACGGAAACCCATCACGCGTTGCTCCCGAAGGCGTTGCCCACGGCAGCCCGCGTCGCGCGTTTCTCCGCCATAGCCGATCCGCCGCTGCGGCAGGCCCCGATTGCCGGGCAGCACAGCCGGGAGATCTGCGCGGACCTGCTGAACATGACGACCGCGGAAGTGGATCGCCTCGTGGCCGAGGGGATCCTGCAACCGCCCGCCACGGATTCGTCGCCGATCGGGGTGGCCGCCTCCGCCGCGAGGTAACGCACGAGTTGATTCGACAGCGGCCCGGGTTACCCTGGGCCGCTGTCGAATCGCGTCCATGTCAAGGGTGTTCCGGCGAGGTCGGAAGACCCGAAGGTAAAGCGTGGACAAAACTAATGGCTGTTGGTTAACGTGGCACCCGTCACAATCATTCTCGAACTCTTCGAGACCGCACGACACGGAGTGTGTGCATGACAACCAGCTCATCAACCGCCGCAGACGGCGCCACGACGGCGTCCGGTTCCAGGTCCGCCGGCGACTCGAAACGCGCCAGCCGCGCCGCCTTCGTCGGAACTCTGCTCGAATACTACGATTTCAGCCTCTACGCCTCCGCCGCGTCGGTGGTATTCGGGAGCGTCTTCTTCTCCGGTGCGAGCCCCTTCCTGGCCACGCTGCAAGCGGTCGGGACGTTCGCAGTCGGCTTCCTCGTGCGGCCGATCGGCGGTGTCGTCCTCGGCAGCCTCGGCGACCGGATCGGACGGAAGAAGATCCTCGTCTTCACCCTCGTGATGATGGGGGCCGCGACGATGCTCGTGGGTCTGCTGCCCGGCTACTCGCAGATCGGCTGGCTGGCCCCGGCCCTCCTCGTCCTCCTCCGGATCCTCCAGGGAATCGGCGCCAGCGCCGAATACGGCGGCGCCACCCTGGTCGCGGTGGAGTTCGCGCCGCAGCGCCGACGGGGACTTCTCGGATCGCTGCCCGGGGCGGGAGCGTCCATCGGCGGCGTTCTCGGCACCAGCGCCCTGCTGATCGTCTCGGCCGCGCTTCCCGAGGAAGCCTTCATGTCCTGGGGGTGGCGCCTGCCGTTCCTGCTCAGCGGACTGATTCTCCTGTACGGCCTGTCGCTGCGGGCCCGGTTGCCCGAGACTCCGGCGTTCCGCCACATCGAGGAATCGAACGACAAGACCACGTCCCCGGTTCTCGACGTCATCCGCCGGCAACCACGCGCGATCCTGTCCGTACTCGTGATGGTGTTCGGGCAGGCCGGTCTCGGCTACTTCTATCTCGTCTTCATGCTGACGTTCGGCCGCAACCAACTGGGCATGGGGCAGACCGACATCCTGATCGGCCTGGTGCTCGCGCAATTGAGTTGTGCGGCATTCATTCCCCTGTTCGGGATGCTGTCGGACCGGGTGGGTCGACGACCGGTCATCATCTCCGGCTTCGTGTTCTCCGCGCTGCTCGCCTTCCCTGCGTTCTGGCTCGTCGGGCACGGCGGCGGTACCGCCGCGTTCTGGTTGGTCCTTGTCCTGGGGAACGGGGTCGGTGTCGCTGCGATCTTCGGGCCGATGGGGGCGTACGTCACCGAGTTGTTCGAGACCCGGCACGCCTTCAGCGGTCTCGGGTTGGGCCGTGAACTCGGGAACGCTCTCGGCGCCGCGCTCGTGCCGGTCCTCGCAGTGCAACTCGCGTTCAACGACGGCGGCAGCACCGCGGCACTGAGCATCCTGCTGGTGGCGATTTCGGTGGCGGGCGTCGCCGCCGCGTGGGTCTCGGTGTCGCGAACCCAGCGCGCGCGGGACGGTGCGGAGCGGGTCGCGTCGTCGTCCGAGGTCGCGGTCTAGCTGAGGTCGTGGTTCAGGGCAGGGGCGCCACGGGATGGCAGGCGGGAGCAACGGCCGTCGCCGGATCGAGGAGGTTGCGCACGATCCGGAGCGTGATGTCGTCGTAGACCATGGTTCCGTGATTGGTCAGATCCTCGGGGCAGAAGTCCTGAACCACGACGTTGGACACGTTCGGTCCGGGCGGCAGTTGCGACTCGCTCAGTTGCACGACGAGGTCGTGCCGCGAACTGACGGTCGCATACTCGACTCCCGGGCGGGTCATGCCGCCCTCGCCGGTCTCCGTGACGAACGCGGAACCCGCCGTCCCGTCGTCGACCGCCGGAATCACGCTCCCGACGGCATCTTTCGCCTGGGAATACGCGGCGAGAAGATTCAGCATCCCGTAGGCGCTGATGCCGTTCGTGGCGGGAGCGACCCCGATCATCGTGCCGATCTTCGACTCCCCACCGAGGTGGTTTATGTAGTACAGCGGCACCAGTCCGCCCTGCGAGTGCCCGACGAGATCGACCCGGTCGGCACCGGTGGCGGCGAGGACCGTCTCGACGAAATCGCCGACCTGCCGGGCGGACACGCGCATGTCGCCGGTCTGATGGAACGGCCCGGTGTCCGGGCCGCCGTAGTCGAGGCCGAAGACGCAGTAGCCGTCGGCTTTCAGCTGGGGTGAGTACATCGCCCAGTTGGCGTAGCTGTTCTCGAACGTTCCGTTGACGAGGACGACGGGCCGCGGATGCGCGGCGTCCGGCCTGCACGAAAAATCGTTCATGCCCTGCGGGATCGCGTCGGGGTGCTCGATGGAATAGGCCCACGCGGCAGGCCACCCCGTTTGCGGCGGCCCGACGGAGGCCTCGTCGGGGGCGGCGTCGGCCACCGCCGGAGTGCCCAGGATTGCCAGGGCTCCGAGAACTGCCACCGTGCGTGCGCGTGCACCCATCGCGTCCGACTCCTCCCGCAGAGCGACCGTTTTACCTAAATAGTGTAGTTTCTGCCCGGGTGTGAGTGGGTGGGAACGGCGCAAAGAAGGGGTGCGGCGAATACATTTTCGCCGCACCCCTTCTTACCGGAATCGTTCAGGCCTTCATCAGGTCTCGATGGATGATTTCCTTCATGATCTCGTTGGTGCCGCCGTAGATCCGCTGGATCCGGGCGTCGATGTACGCCTTGGCGACGGGATACTCCATCATGTAGCCGTAGCCACCGTGGAACTGCACTCCGGCATCGATGACGCGGCCCTGCAGTTCGGTGGCCCAGAGCTTCGCCTTCGCCGCATCCACGGCGGTGAGGGTGCCCGCGTTGTGCTCACGCACGCACCGGTCGATGTACGCGCGGGACACCTCGACGGCCGTCTGCAGTTCGGCGAGGGTGAACCCGAGGCCCTGAAATTCTCCGACCCGCTTGCCGAAGGCCGTCCGCTCCTTGACGTAGTCGAGAGTCCAGCCGAGGACCGCCTCGGCGGACACCTGCGCGGCGATACCGATGCCGAGTCGTTCGAGGGGGAGGCTCTGCATCAGATATGCGAATCCCGAACCGATCTCGCCGAGCAGATTCTCCTTGGGGACGCGGACGTCCTCGAAGAACAATTCGGCGGTGTCCTGGGCGTGCAGACCGAGCTTGTCCAGTTTGCGGCCCCGGGCGAATCCCGGCGTCCCGTCCTCGACGACGAAGAGGCTGAAGCCGCGCGAGCCGGCCGAGGGATCGGTCTTCGCGAACACGATCACGAGGTCGGCGAGGATTCCGCTGGTGATGAACGTCTTCGACCCGTTGATCACCCAGCTGTCGCCGTCCAGGACCGCCGTGGTCTGGATGGCGCGCAGGTCGCTGCCCGCGGCAGGCTCGCTCATCGCGATCGCGCCGATGGTCTCGCCGGTGACGAACCCGGGCAGCCAGCGCCGGCGCTGCTCGGCGTCGGCGTGACGGAGCAGGTAGTTCAGCACGATGTCGTCGTTCGTGGAGAACCCGGACTGCAGGGCCGACGCGCCGACCCGGGCGATCTCCTGCTGGATCACGAAGCGGAAGCGGTAGTCCAGTTCGCCGGGCCCGCCGTACTCCTCGGGGACGGACAGTCCGAGCAGACCCTGGCGACCGGCTGCCAGCCAGGTCTCGCGATCGATCAGGCGATCCGCATCCCATTTCTCGAGTTGGGGCACCACGTGCTTGTCGACGAATCCCCGCACGGATTCGCGGAACAACTCGTGGTCCCGGTCGAACAGATCGCTCTGCATGTCTTCCTCCTGATGCGGGACGCCCGTGGGCGCCCCGCACATCATGTTGTCAGTTCGTTGCCAGTAGTTTCTGCGTCTCACGCCGGAACACCTGGTTGGCGACCTCGTTCTGGCCCAATACCATCCGGCCGGCGTTGGCGCTGGTCATGCCGTGCTGCGAGTCCCGCAGGAGGGGGAAGTCCTCCGCGTGGAGAACGGCGAGGAGGATCTCCCAGTTCTTGGTCCACAGGCGGTTCCACCGCTCCTCGGTCATCTCGGTCTCCGCGACCGGCGGCACGATCAGGCGCATCTCCATGCGGCAGCGCTGCGGATCTGTGGGGTGCGGCCGGAAGGTGAGGAGCTGGAAGTGATCCGGCTGCCGCAGCAGGGTGCTGTTGGGGAGCAGGAAATGGGTTTCCGTGATGTCCTTGGCCAGGCTCCGGTCGCCGGGATCCTCTTCGATCCACCGGTCGATCGACTTGCGCGGCGCGATGAATCGGCAGTGCCTGCCGAAGTCCTCGAACGCCATCACGTTGGTGTGGATGTGCTTGGCCGCGGTGTTCGGGTGGGCGTACTGGATGTGGTATCCGTCGAGGAAGGCGTCCTGCATGATCTTCCAGTTCACCGGCTCGTCGAATCCCTCGGACTGGAAGGCGATCTTGGAACCGAGGTCGTAGCCGGCGACGATCGTATCCATCTCTTCGCCGAGCCAGCCCGCCACGTCGATCTCGGCGTTCGCGTCGTCGACGACCCAGATGAAACCGTGACGTTCCTCGGTCGGCAATTCCACGAGCCCCATGTTCGTGGTGTCGGTCTCGCCGAACGTGTTGTCGCGGGTAATCGTCCGGAGGCTGCCGTCCGTGTCGTACGACCACCGGTGGTACGGGCAGGAGAAGAGCCGGCACCGGCCCTTCTCCTCCTTTTCGAGGAGGGCGCCGCGGTGCCGGCAGAGGTTGACGAACGTCTTGACGCCGCCGTCGCGCTGACGGACCACGATGATGTTGTTCCGCGGCATCTGAAGGGTGAAGAAGTCGCCGGCGCGGGGGATCTCGGAGCCGTGCGCGACGATGGAGGGGACACGTCCGAAGATGAGGTCCCGTTCCCGCTTGGCCACGGCCGGATCGGTGAACTCCTCCGGCTGGAACCAGGTGATGTGCTCGAATTCGTCCGTCGTGTCGTTGCGCAGGTGATCCAGGGCGCGGCGAATGCGTTCCTCGCGGGGGGCTCCGACCTCGGTCATTGCGTTTCCTCCAGTGTCGTGCGGAGTCGATGGGCCAGCGTTGTCGCCGCTACCCGTCACCGGCTCCGAATGCGGTGTGGATCGACGCATTAAATCTAACTCACATAGATTTATGTGTAAACCCTCGCAGGTCCGGCCGTTGCGGGTGTTATCAATGAGCATTAGGTTTAGGTGACACCGTCCGATGAGGAGTGATACGGATGATTTCCTGTCAGTGGTGCGAGGAACTCGCAGACGACGACCGCGACGAAGTTCTCGCCCTGGTGGGCGCGGCCGCGGAATACGACGACGAAGCGGGGTTCTCGCGCATCGAACCGCGTGATGTCACGGCACGTTCGCGGCCGGGGGCGCGGGTATCGCATCTTGCCGTCAAGGCGCGCCGCGGTCTGAGCGCTCTCGACGACGTTCCGCTCGTCGTGGTGGCGTACCTCAACATCGCCGTGGACGACGACGGTCTCGGGACCGTCCAGTTCGTCGTGCACCCCGACTATCGATCGCGGGGAATCGCGACCCTGCTCGTCGAGGAACTGGGCCTCGACGTGGACCGGCCCGACGGTTGGATGGGTACCGGTGCGCGCGCGCTGCGCGTCTGGGCCTTCGGCACGCATCCCGCGGCCGAGCGCCTGACCCGACGATTCCGGATCTCGTCGGTGAGCCGGCTGTGGACCCTGTTTCGCAGCCTGACCGGGCCGTTCGCGGTTCCGCTCGATCCGGTGCACCTCCCGGCCG
Organism: Rhodococcus pseudokoreensis; assembly: GCF_017068395.1. NCBI lineage: Bacteria > Bacillati > Actinomycetota > Actinomycetes > Mycobacteriales > Nocardiaceae > Rhodococcus > Rhodococcus pseudokoreensis. The sequence continues at coordinate 6,565,783 of NZ_CP070619.1, forward strand.
GGTCCGCGCTGGAGGGGCCGCGCGCGCTGGACGCCCCGGAGTCGGTGGAGGTACTCGACGACGTGCTGGGCCGTTCGGGAATTCCGGCCGCTCAGCTCGTGAAACTGTCGGAGAGCCGCGCCCACGGAACCGGGTCCGTCGTACTCGCGTCCGGCGACGCCGAACGTCCCCAGGGATTCGTCTGGCTGGACCCGTCGCTGCACACGCACCTCGAACTGCGGGCGGCGTGGATCCGTGCGCTGGTGCTCGAGAAGGAGGCGCGGGGCGGCGGCCTGGGTGCGGCCCTGCTCGTGCGGGCGCTCGAGGTGCTGCGCGACGCGGGGGCTCAGATCGCCTTGATGAGAATCGATCCCGACGACGACGGTGCGGTCCGGCTCTGCCGGTTGCTGTCGTTCGAGCAGGAGGATGCGCATACGTGCTATCAGGTCGGTGAGTGGCACGAGGCTCCCGGCTACCTCTGAGGCATGAGACGTAGAACGATATTTGTTCCACTGTTGACGAGCGGCGAATGCCGCGCTACTGTCCTGTGACACGGCTCACAAGAAGTGTCCGTTTCGAGGGCGTCCGGCCGACGGCCCCCGAACCCAAGACTCACATCCAGTGCTCACCTCGCGCGCACGCCGCGCGACATTCCGGCGCACATCACCGACATCTCAGACTCGGTTGAACGAGAGGACACGTCATGGCACGACTCGAGGGGAAGGTCGCGTTCGTCACCGGTGCGGCTCGCGGACAGGGACGTTCGCACGCGGTGCGACTGGCGGAGGAGGGCGCCTCCATCATCGCGATGGACATCTGCGAGCAGATCGACACCGTGTTCTATCCGATGGCGACCACGGATGACCTCGCCGAGACCGAACGCCTGGTCAAGGAGGCCGGCGGTTCCATCGTCACGTCGGTGGGCGACGTCCGGAACCGCGCCGACGTCCAGCGCGCGTACGACGCCGGGATCGAACAGTTCGGGCACGTCGACATCGTCCTGCCCAACGCCGGCATCATGCCCGTCATCGGACCCGGTGATCAGCCGCAGGCGTGGCACGACGCCATCGACGTGATGCTCACCGGCGTGTGGCACGTACTCGAGGTGACGGTGCCCGGGCTGATCGAGCGGGGCGAGGGCGGGTCGATCGTCATCACCAGTTCCGCCGCGGGCCTCACCAGCATCGGACTCAACACGTTCCCCGGCCAGGCCGGCTACTCCGCGGCCAAGCACGGCGTCGTCGGTCTCATGCGCCTGTACTCGAAGCAGCTTGCCAAGCACAGCATTCGGGTCAACACCGTGCATCCGACCGGGGTGAACACCCCGATGGTGGCCAACGCCGAATACGGCGAGTTCGTGAACTCGCACCCCGAGGTCGCGAACGACGAATCGTACAAGAATCCGATGCCGGTCGAGCTGATCGAGGCCGTCGACATCAGCAACGCCATCGTGTTCCTCGCCTCCGACGAGGCGCGGTACGTCACGGGCGTGACCCTGCCGGTCGATGCCGGCTACAACAACCGCTGAGCGAAGGGAATTTTCGACCATGACGACAACAGAGTCGGCGGCCGCAGCGCCTCCGAAGATCGCCGATCGCGAGCAGGTGTTCGTGGGCGGCCGGTGGGTGGAGTCGACGGGAGACGAGTGGATCGACCTCGTCGACCCGTTCACCGAGAAGAAGGCGGCGCGAATCCGCAGCGCCACAACCGAAGACGTCGCACGCGCCGTGCAGGCGGCCCGCGCGTCGTTCGATTCCGGTGAGTGGGCGTCGCGCACGATGGCCGAGCGCGCCGACGTCCTCGACGAGATCGCCTCGCGACTCGAGAGCCGCGTGGAGGAGTTGACCCCGCTCGGCGTGATCGAGGTCGGCATCCCCGTCGCGGTCAGCGGCCCGACGCAGCAGATGACGGCCGGGTTGTTCCGCGCCGTGGCGGCCGTGGCCCGCGACTACTCCACCCGCGACGACCGGACCCGGGCCGACGGCGGGGTCTCGCGAATCCTGAAGGAGCCGACCGGGGTCGTCGCCGCCATCATCCCCTGGAACGGGCCCATCGGGACGATCGCCTTCAAGGTGGCCCCCGCTCTCGCCGCAGGGTGCTCGGTGATCCTCAAGACGGCACCGGAAGCCCCGCTGTCGCCGTCCGTGTTCGCCGACGTCATCGGGGAACTGACGGCCGAAGGCAAGATTCCGGACGGCGTCGTGAGCGTTCTCTGCGCCGACCGGGAGGTGTCCGAAACCCTCGTCACCAACCCCGACGTCGACCACATCACGTTCACCGGAAGCACTCTCGCCGGGCGGCGCATCATGTCGCTCGCCGGTGAGCGCATCGCCCGGGTGTCGCTCGAACTCGGTGGCAAGTCGGCGGCGATCATCCTCGACGACGCCGACCTGGGGCACGTCATGCAGTCGCTCCCGATGGGTGGCTGCATGCAGAGCGGCCAGGCATGTATCGCGCTGACGCGGGTGCTCGTGTCACGTAAGCGCCACGACGAGGTGGTCGAGGCGCTGAAGGGTGCGCTGGGCTTCCTCACCATGGGAAACCCGTGGGAGCAGACGACCTTCCTCGGCCCGCTCGCCATGGAGCGGCAGCGTGACCGGGTCGAGAGCTACATCGCCTCGGCCAAGGAGGAGGGCGCGACCATCGTGCTCGGAGGTGGCCGTCCCGCCGGCGTCGACCACGGCTTCTTCGTCGAACCGACCCTGATCGACGGCGTGCGCAACGACATGCGCGTCGCGCAGGAGGAGATCTTCGGTCCCGTCGTCTCCGTGATCACCTACGAGGACGAGGACGAGGCGATCGCCATCGCCAACGACTCGATCTACGGGCTGTCCGGCGCGGTGTACACCGCCGACCTCGAGCACGGTTTCGAGGTGGCGCAGCGCATCCGGACCGGAACGGTCAGCGTGAACGCCGCCATCATCGACTTCACCGTGCCCTTCGGCGGCTACAAGCAGTCCGGTGTGGGGCGCGAAGGCGGCGTCGAGGGCCTCGAGGAGTTCTTCGAGACCAAGACGGTGCACCTGCCCGCCATCGGGTAGCGGGTCGCCGCACCGAGATGTCGAAGGCCCCTGGAACACAATGTTCCAGGGGCCCTTCGTCATCTCGGTGCCGGCGTGTCAGGCGGAGCGTTCCTCCGCTGCGTTCCCGGCGGCCGCGTCGTTTCGCATCACCCCGTACAGGAAGCTGCGGATCATTTCCTCGAACAACCGCTTCGACGAGAGTTCATTGGCGGCAAGTGCTTCGGCGAGGAGCGGCTGAGACTCCGGATCGACGTTCGGGAAGATCGTGGCGCGGGTGCTCGGCTTGCGCATCGCCTCCGTCAGGACGGCGCCGATGGACAACGTCTCCATCCCGTCCAGGATCTGGACGTGGAGATGCGTCGGCACACCGGAGTCCAGCAGGAACCGGGCCGTGTCCTCGTACGTGCCGATCAGGAGGTCCCGCGGCAGATACTGCAGGAGGATCGGCGCCGCGTTCCGGTGCCGCAGGATGGCCTGGCGGAAATTCATGCTCAACGCCACGAAGAACTCGGGCCAGTCGGGACCGGGCTTGCGGCGGGGACGGACGACGGACGCGCCGGCGATGTGCCGTGCCACCGCGGACAGGATCTCGCTCTTGTCCGCGAAGTGGTGGTACAGCGACGGCGCCTGCACTCCGAGGTGCTTGGCCAGTCGCGGCAGACTGAAAGCCTCGAGTCCTTGGGAATCGATGATCTCGATGGACGCCTGCACCGCAGCCGCGCGGCTGATCAGGGGCTTCGATGGTCGGGGCATGTCAGGCTTTCCGGTCAGGGTGTTCGCTCGGGTGGTTGTCAGTCATGGTGAGGTGAATCGTAGTCGGTCGTGGTCACCTCATGGGTGTAGGCGACGTCGCTGTCGAGGAAGTCGAGCAGGCCGCCGCTGAGCAGGTCGTTGTCGTCGCCGCTGACCATGTGGCCGGCACCTCCGACATCGATGTGACGGGCCGACGGGATCAGTTCCAGCAGGTCACGGGCACCGTCCGCGCTGACGACGTCGGACTGGGCGCCCCGGATGAGGAGGGTCGGGACGCGCACCGCCCGTGCCGCGGCGCGGGCCCGCGCTTCCCGGACCTCGGCGTGGTCGTCGGTGTTCTCCCGATACGTGATCATCCGCGGATCCCAGTGCCAGTACCAGCGCCCGTCGCGGAGGCGGAGGTTCTTGCGGAGTCCCTCGACGCGCGGTGGACGACGGCGGTGCGGGTTGTAGGCGACGACGGCGTCGAGCGCGTCCTCGAGGGTGTCGAAACCGGCGAGGCCGCTCTCCATGAACGACGTGATCTTGGCGAGGCCGCCGGGTTCGGCGCGGGGTGTGATGTCCACCAGGACCAGCGCGCGGCCGATGCCGTGGTCGCCCTGCGCGAGCAACGACGCCATCCCACCCATGGACGCGCCGACCAGCACCGGTGGCTCGTCGAGTCCGGCGGCGACGGCCGCGAGGTCGCGTGCGTGGGCATTGCTGCCGTAGTCGCCGTCCTCGGCCCACTCGCTGTCGCCGTGACCGCGGGCATCGATGGCCAGGGCGCACCAGCCGTTGTCGGCGAGTCGAATTCCGGTGCGCTGCCACGAATGGCGGGTCTGCCCACCGCCGTGCAACAGCAGGACGATTCCCTTCCGCGCGGACGCCGGCTCCCACCGGTCCGCGACGAGTGTGACTCCGTCGCCTCGCAGTTCGGTGCGAATCGTGGTGATCGGCATGGTCGTTGTCGCCTTTCGTCGGTCAGTGACCGGAGGTTCCGCCGTCGACGGCGAGCGTCGAACCGGTGATGTAGCCCGAGGCCCGGCTGGCGAGGAAGACCACCGCCGCGTCGAGTTCGCGCTGGGTGGCGGTCCGTCCGAGTGAGCAGTCGTGGAGGAAGGCCGCGAGTGTCTCCGCCGACATCTCGCCGATCATGTCGGTGTCGACGAATCCCGGTGCGATCGCATTGACCCGGATGCCCTTGCGCCCCGACCACTGGTTCGACAGATCCCTGGTCAAGCCGATGAGTCCGGCCTTGCTCGACGAGTACGCGGCCTGCGGGAGCACGGACTTCACCAGGCCGAGCATGCTGGTGATGTTGACGATGCTGGAACCGGGGCCCATCACACGGGCGCAGGCCTGCGCGGCCCAGTAGGCGCCGAAGAGGTTCACGTCGAGCACCGCCCGATAGTCCTCGGGCCGCTCGCGGGTGGCGGGTGCGGCGTGGGTGACCCCGGCATTGTTCACCAGGATGTCGAGTCTGCCGAACCGGTCGATCGCCGCCTGTGCGAGCGCGTCGCACTGCTCTGGATCGGTCACGTCGGTGGGGACCACCAGGCAGTTGCGCCCGCGTTCGGTCACCGATCGGGCGACCGCGTCGAGTCGGTCGCGCCGTCGTGCGGCGATCACGACATCCGCGCCTGCCTCGGCGAGCGCGCACGCGAAACCGGCGCCGAGGCCGCTGCCCGCGCCGGTGACGACGGCCACGGAGTCGGTCAGGCGGAACAGGTCGAGCACCGATTCGGTTGCCTGCGGGTTCATGAGCGAGGTCTCCCATCAAAAATTCTAATGCACATAGGTTTATCGCAGGTGCTGCCGCGGGGCAACATCTCCGGCGTGCGTCTTGCGTGACATTAACCTAATGACATAAGATTTACGAGCAAGTGGAGTCGAGTGGAACGAGACGGGTACATGACCAGCACCGCGAACCAGGAACGGCTGCAGATGCAGGTCGCCGGTAAGGAAACGCTTGCCGACGGCGTCGTGCGACTCACGCTGGTCGACGAGTCGGGAGCCGCGGCCCCGGCCTGGACGCCGGGTTCGCACATCGATCTGGTCCTCGACGACGCGACCACCCGCCAGTACTCGCTGTGCGGGGATCCCGGCGACACGACGTCGCTGACCGTGGCCGTGCTCCGTGAGGCCGACGGTCGAGGCGGCTCGATCCGCGTCCACGACAAGCTCGAATCCGGCGACCTCGTCACCGTGGCCGGTCCCCGGAACCATTTCGCACTCGTCGACGCCGACTCGTACCTGTTCGTGGCGGGCGGGATCGGCATCACGCCCCTCCTCCCCATGGCGCGGGAAGTGGATTCGAAGGGCACGCCGTGGCGCCTGCTCTACGGCGGACGGACCCGCGCGAGCATGGCGTTCGCCGACGAACTCGCGGCGGCACACCCGGATCGGGTGCTCCTCCGCCCGCAGGACGAGCACGGACACCTCGATCTCGCCACGGCCCTCGACGAGGTCGAGCCCGGAACCGTCGTGTACTGCTGTGGGCCGGAACCGTTGCTGCAGGCCATCGAATCGGCGTGCCGGGAACGTCCGCACGTCACGCTGCACGTCGAGCGTTTCGCGCCCAAGGCGCTGCCCGAAGGCGACGACGGCGCGTTCGAGGTCGAACTCGGCCGATCCGGGCGGACGGTGCAGGTCGCCGCGGACGAAACGCTTCTCGACGCCGTCCTCCGGGTAGGCGTCGATGCCGACTTCTCCTGCCGGGAGGGTACCTGCGGAACGTGCGAGGTCGCCGTGCTCGGCGGCACCCCCGACCACCGGGACTCCGTTCTCAGTGAGGACGAGCAGGCGGAGAACGACGCCATGATGATCTGCGTGTCCCGGAGTTGCACACCCAAGCTGATCCTGGATCTCTGACGGATGGTGACGACGGGCGCCGGGTCGGTCACGGTCACGGTCCCGGCCCGGCGGTCCGGAACGCGCGATCGGCTGCTGGTCCCGGCGCTGTGCTTCGTCGTCATGACCACGGCCGTCATACAGACGGCGGTCGTGCCGCTGCTCCCCGCGATGGCGTCGCAACTCGGGGTCGATTCGGCCGCCGTGGGCTGGGTGGTCACCGCGAACCTGCTCGCCGCGGCAGTGTGCACTCCGGTTCTCGGCAGACTGGCCGATCGGCGTGGTCCGCGCCCGGTGCTGCTGGGGACGCTCGTCCTGGTGCTCCTCGGTTCGGTGCTGTGCACCGTCACCGAGTACCTCCCGTTCCTCGTGCTCGGCCGAATTCTTCAGGGGGTGTCGTTCGCGCTGTTCCCGATCGGCGTCGCCGTGTTGAGAGGACGCCTCGAACCGCGCCGGCTACTGGGCGCCATCGGGCTGATGTCGGGGATCCTGGCCGTGGGCGGGGGACTCGGCATGGTCGCCGCCGGCGTCCTGCACACCGAGGGTGCGGACTTCCGGCGAGTGTTCGCCCTGCTCGCCGGGCTGAATCTCGCCGCGCTCGTCGTCGCCTGGGTGACCGTTCCTCGCGGCGGCGCGGCGCGGACCCGCGACGGCATGGACCCGGTCGGCGTCGGTCTCATGGCCGTGGGCCTGTCCGCGATCCTGATCGCCCTCGCCGAAGGCGGCCGGTGGGGCTGGGCCTCACCGCCGACGATCGGCGTGGCGGCACTGGGGATCGCCGTCACCGCGGGGTGGTACCTGCACGAGCGGCGGACCCGGGCGCCCCTCGTCCCGCCGATGCTGCTGTCCGGGCGGCGGGTTGCGGGCACGCACCTCGCGGCGTTTCTCGTCGGGATGGCCATGTACATCCAGTTTCTCGGTTCGGCGCAGTTCGTGCAGGCCTCGCGCGCCGCCGTCGGATACGGCTTCGACGCCTCGGTGCTGCGCACCAGCCTCCTCGTGCTGCTTCCCGGTTCGGTCGCGGGGGTGGTGGCGGCGTCGGCGAGCGGCCGATTCGTTCACCGCTTCCGCGCCGACCGCGTGCTCGTCGCGGCCTGCGGGATCGGGGTGGCCGGATTCGCGATGCTGGCGCTGGCCCACTCCCGGTTGTGGCAGGTGGTCGTGGCACTCGTCGTGATCAACGTTTTCGTGAGCGGGTCGTACGCGGTGCTGCCCGCGTTGCTCGTCGACGCCGTGCCTGCCGAATTCACCGGGGTCACCAACGGCATCAACGCGATTGCGCGGACCTTCGGTAGTTCGCTCGCCAGCGCGCTGGTCGCGACACTGCTCGCGTCCGTGACGGTCGCCGGCACTGATCTGGCGTCCGAGCGGGCGTTCGTGATCGCGTTCTGGGTGGGCAGCGCGGCGGCGGGAGGGGCCGGGCTGGCAATCGCTCGAGCGGAACACGTTTCGAGAAAACGTGCCGATCGGGGTGTCCGATTCGGTGCAACATCAGTTAATCTATAGATCGTAGGTTTGTAGCGGTGGCGCGAGGCGTCTGCCGTGACATCGATGTCGCCCGGCGGCGACGGCGGAAGGTTGAGTGGAGATGGCTGCGACAATCGGGTCGGCATTGCACTGGTGGGCGGCGACGAAGGGCGACCAGCGGGCGATCGTCGTCGACGACGACGCGCTCACGTACCGGGAACTGCAGGACTGGTCGAGCCGCGTTGCTCGCCGGGTCGTCGAGGCCGGGATCGAGCCGGGTGACCGAGTCGGCGTCCTCGGCCCGAACTCGCTCGAGTGGCCTGCCGTCGCGCTCGGAGTCCTCAAGGCGGGCGCGGTCCTCGTGCCGCTGAACCCCCGGCTCAAGCCCGCGGAACTCCGCAAGGTCGTCGACGACGCGGGAGCCCGGCTGGTGCTGGCGCCCGCCGAATTCGGCGACGCGGTCGAGAAGACCCGCGCCCTGGGAACGACGTTCGATTCGCTGCCCTTCGACGAATTCGCGGCGCTGCGCAGTGGCGGTGCGGACGACTTCCGGATCGACGTCGGTCCCGAAGACCCGACGGCGCTGCTGTTCACCAGCGGGTCGACCGGACTCTCCAAGGGCGTGATCTGCACCAATCGCACCCTGCTCAACATCGTCTTCGAGGCGTCGCTGACGGAAGAGGGGCTGCGGCCCGGGGCGACGACCCTGCTGGTCCTCCCGCTCGTCTTCACCCCGGGCCTCGTGTGGGGTCTGCTCATGACCACCGTGCTCGGCGGCACCATCATCATCGAACGCGAGTTGAAGCCGGGACGCGCGGCGGCACTGCTGAGTGAACACAAGGTCCAGGCCCTCTTCGGTGTCCCGTTGATCTTCGAGGCCATCTCCCGTGCCCCGGAATTCGACAACGCGGATCTCGATTCCCTGCGCACGGCGATTGTCGGCGGCGCTGCCGTCGCACCCGCCCTGCTGCAGCGGTGGGCGGACAAGGGAGTGGCGCTCCGGCAGATCTACGGAATGACCGAGGCCGGGGGAGTCGCGACCGCCACGCTGGTGAGCGAGGCATTCGACCACCCTGGGACGTGCGGAAACGGCTCCATCTTCACCGAGATGAAAGTCGTCCGCCCGGACGGGACCGAGGCCGACCCCGGAGAGGAAGGCGAAATCCTCCTCAGCGGGCCCGGCGTCACGCCCGGCTATTGGAACGACGAGGAGTCCACCGCGGCCGCACTGCGGGACGGCTGGCTGCACAGCGGTGACCTGGGAACCCGGGACGCCGAAGGGCGCCTGCAGTTCGTCGACCGGCTCAAGGACCTCATCATCACCGGAGGAATCAACATCTCTCCGGTGGAACTCGAACGCGTGATCGGTGAGATCGAGGGAGTGGAGGAAGTGGCGGTGATCGCCGCGAAGGACCCACGGTTCGGTGAGACGCCCGCCGCGATCGTGACGGTGACCGGCGACGTCGACGAGGTCGCCATCGTCGAGCACTGCGACCGCCTCGTCGCCGACTACAAGGTGCCCCGGTACGTCGTGATCCGCAACGAACCCCTGCCGCGTCTTCCCAGCGGAAAGCTGTCGAAGACCGCCATCAGATCCGAGTATCGGGACGTATCCGAACGGTTCTCGAAGGTGCGCTGACACACCGCGACACGGAACCACGACGAAAAGAGAACAGTTCATGACGAGTATCGCCACCGAGAGCGTCGTCCAACTCGAGCGGGACGGTGAGATCGCGATCGTGCGGCTGAATCGCCCGGATCGACTCAACGCCTTCACTCTCGAGGTGCGGGACCGCATCATCGAGGTCTTCGACGAATGCGATGCCGACGACACCATCCGTGCGATCGTCCTCACGGGAACCGGCCGCGCCTTCTGCGCCGGGGCCGACCTCGCGAAGGGCGGCGACACGTTCGTCACGGAGGACGACCCGGACAGCGGCGAGGCGCCACCCGATTCGGGCGGTCAGGCGTCGCTGCGGATCTACCGGTCGACGAAGCCGGTGATCGCCGCGATCAACGGTCCGGCAGCGGGAGTCGGCGTGACGATGACACTGCCCGCCGACATCCGGATCGCCTCCGACACAGCCAAGTTCGGATTCGTATTCACCCGTCGCGGGCTCGTGCCCGAGGCCTGTTCCACCTGGTTCCTGCCCCGGATCGTCGGGATCTCGACCGCCGTCGAGTGGGCCGTGGGCGGGAAGATGGTGTCGGCGGCGGAGGCGCTCGAACGCGGCCTCGTCCGCGAGGTCGTCCCCGCCGACGAAGTGCTGCCGCGGGCGATCGAGGTGGCGCGCGAACTGGCGACGGGCACCTCACCGGTCTCCGTCGCGCTGACCCGGCAGTTGATGTGGAGGATGCTCGGCGCCGACAGCCCGGAGGTCGCGCACCGGGCCGAGTCGATCGCCATCCACGTCCGCGGAACGTCGGCGGACGTCCGCGAAGGGGTCGCGGCGTTCCTCGACAAGCGGCAGCCCGACTTCCCCCAGTCGGTGTCCGACGGCCTGCCTGACCTCTTCCGCTGAACACCGTTGCCCGGGAATTGGTCAGGTTCACACGCTATTGCGTGTGAGCCTGACCAATGCGCCGGAATCTACGGCTTGGCGACCACGCCGAAGCGGCGCAGCGACAGCGCCGGGTTCTTGGCGCGGACCTCGGCGATGCGCTCGGCGGAGACGGTCCCGATCGCGGTTCCGGTCCGTTCGCCGAGGGACGCGATCACCACGCCCATCGGATCCACGATCATGGAGGCACCCGAACCCACCGGAGCGCACTGATCGGCCGCGAGGACGTAGAGGGTGTTCTCGATGGCCCGGGCGCGGACGAGCGTGGTCCAGTGGTCCTCCTTGAGCGGGCCCGGCATCCACGCGGCCGGCAGGACCAGGACGTCGGCGCCCGCGTCGACGATGCGCCGGGTCACCTCCGGGAACCGCAGGTCGTAACACGTCTGCATGCCGAACGTGATGCCGTCGACCGTGAACGTCTCGGGATCGTCGATCGTCCCCGCCTGCACGAACTCCGACTCCTGGTAGCCGAATGCGTCGAACAGGTGCAGCTTCCGGTACGTGGCGGCGATGCCGCCGTCGGGGGCGACCGCGACGAGGGTGTTGAAGATCCTGCGCTCGCCCGGGATCGCCTCGTTGATCCCGGTGACGAGGGTCAGCCCGTGCCGGACGGCGATCTCGCGCAGGCCGGTGACGAATTCACCGCCGAGGGATTCGGCAGTGTCCACGAATCGCTCGTCGATCACCGGGAGCGCGAACATCGCGTATTCGGTCGTCGCGAGTACCCGGGCGCCGCCCGCGGCCGCCGCCCCGGCGAACGTCGCGATCTGCCCGAGGTTGTCGCGCTTGTCCGAACCCGATGCGAACTGTGCGATGGCGACGTCGATCATGTCGGTACCTTTCCGCGGTGACGGGTCCGGACGGCTTGCCCGCCTCGGCGACGAAACTAGCTGAATACCACCGTCTTACGGCCGTGTACGAGCACGCGGTCCTCGAGGTGCCAGCGCAGCCCGCGGGACAGCACCAGCTTCTCGATGTCGCGACCCTGCCGGACCATGTCGGCGACCTCGTCGGCGTGGTCGACGCGGATCACGTCCTGCTCGATGATGGGGCCCGCGTCGAGTTCGGCCGTCACGTAGTGGCAGGTCGCGCCGATCAGCTTCACACCGCGGGCGAATGCCTGGTGGTACGGCCGGGCGCCGACGAACGACGGCAGGAAGCTGTGGTGGATGTTGATCGCCCGGCCGGCCCAGTGCTCGCACAGTTCCGACGGCAGCACCTGCATGAACCGCGCCAGCACCACGGCATGGGGGTCGTGGGCGTCGACGAGTTCACGCACCTGCTCGAACGCAGGCCCGCGCTCGGCGGGATCCTTCGGGAACGGCACGTGATGGAAGTCGATGCCGTGCTGGCGCGTGACGGCCTCGAGGTCGCGGTGGTTGCCGATCACCGCGCAGATGTCGGCGGGCAACTCGCCGCCTGCGGCGCGGCCCAGCAGGTCGTGGAGGCAGTGCGCCTCCTTGCTCACCAGCAGCACCACCCGCTTGCGCTCGCCCGTGCCGGACACGGTCCACTCGGTCTCGGGGCCGAGTTCGGCGGCGACGGCGGCGAACCGCTCCCGGAGTTCCCCGATCGACATGTCGACCGACGACGCCCGCACCGCCTGACGGGTGAAGAACCAGCCGGTGTCGGCGTCGGCGTGGTACGCCGCCTCGACGATCCAGCCGCCGACCTCGGCGAGGAACGTCGAGATCCGGGCCACGATGCCGGTGCGGTCGGGGCAGCCGAGAGACAGAACGTACCGGTGGTCCTCGGTCGAAGCAGCGCTCATGGGCAACAGTCTTTCAGGTCGTGCTCCGGCCGTTCACCACGGCGGTGCCGACGAGGGTGCCGGCGTCGACGTCGTGGATCGCGCGTTCGGTGAGCACCTGCAGGAAATCGAGTCGGATCTGCTCGACCGTCCGGTCGTCGAACGGGGACAGCGCGCGGCGCAGGTTCCCGCCCATGACCAGGTCCCACGCGAACTCGGGCGTCGCGGGAATGATGTTGGACAGCTCCCGGACCTCGGTCGAGTGCGCGCCCAGCTCGCCCAGCCACTGATGCAGCCCGTCCGGGGTGTCGATGTGTTCGAGCGCGTCGAACGGCGACCCGCCGGAGTCCGCCTCCGGCTCCCGGTGCCGCGCGACGGCGTCGTGGAGCGCCTCCGCGAAATCCCGTAACGCGCCCCGCCGCCACACCGTGATCCCGACCTTCCCGCCCGGCCGGACGAGGCCCGTGAGCCGGGTGAACGAGGCGTCCATGTGGGGCAGGAAGAACACGCCGTACGAACAGGCGAGCGCGTCGTAGCCTGCCGCAGGGACGGTGCTCGGCGGCTCCCAGGTGGTGGCGTCCGCGCGGACGAACTCGATGTTCTGCAGCCCGCGGTCCGACGCCTTCAGCCGCCCCACCTCCAGGAGTTCGTCGGACAGGTCGACACCGTGGACGAGACCCGACGGACCCACCGCGGTGGCCGCGGGAAGCGCCGAAGACCCTGCGCCGCAGCACACGTCGAGGACGGCGTCCCCGGGGCGCAACCCGAGCTGGAAGGTGAGGGACTGCCCGGCCGGTCCCCACACGGCCGTCGTCAGCCGGTCGAATTCGAGCCGTGCCTCGTCGAAGACCGATCCCGGATCACTCATACGGCGATGCTAGGCCGTGCAGCGGGCCGGGGAAGGCGTTGTGCGAAGCTCACAGGTATGTCCGACGTTGCACTGACCCGCTCCCAGGTGGCCGACCTCGTCGACCACACGCTCCTCAAGCCCGAGGCCACCACCGACGACGTGAAGGCGCTGATCACCGAAGCGCGCTCGCTCGGTGTGCTCGCAGTCTGCGTGTCGCCGTCGATGCTGCCGGTCAAGGCGCCCGGACTGGTGACCGCCGCGGTGGTCGGGTTCCCGTCGGGGAAGCACCACTCGCTGGTCAAGGGGGCCGAGGCCAGGCTCGCCGTGGATCAGGGCGCCCAGGAGATCGACATGGTGATCGACATCGGTGCCGCCGTGGCGGGCGACTTCAACGCGGTGCTCGCCGACGTCCTCACCGTCCGCGAGGCCGTCGGCGACCGCACCGTTCTCAAGGTGATCCTCGAGACCGCCGCGCTGAGCGACGAGGCGATCGTGGAAGCGTGCCGGGCCGCCGAGCGGGCAGGCGCGAACTTCGTGAAGACGTCGACCGGGTTCCACCCGGCCGGGGGAGCCACCGTGGAAGCGGTGCGGTTGATGGCGCAGACCGTCGGCGGGCGGATCGGGGTCAAGGCGAGCGGCGGGATCCGCACCGCAGCGGCCGCGCTCGACATGATCGCGGCCGGTGCGACGCGGCTCGGCCTGTCGGGCACCCGTGCCGTCCTGGACGGGCTGCCCGACTGACCCGGCCGATCAGACGAGAAGACCGCAGCTGCTCTGCTGTTCCTGCTGCTGTTGCTGGGTGGGGGCGGCAGGCATCGTGTAGGCGCCGCCTTCGAGGGTGATCTCGATGGCGTCGTCGGTGACCTTCAGCGTCGTCGGCTGCATGCCCAGCGGGTAGGTCTGCAGGCTCGAGGTCAGGATCTGGACCACGCCGTCGACGAGGTCGGTGGGGAGCCCGAAACCGAGGATCTCGGCACCCACCGTGTTCACTTTCACGGTCCCGTTCACGACCTCCGGTTTGACGGTCAGATCCGCGAGTCCGGCCGGGCCGACGGAGAATCTCAGGGTTCCCGCGCTCGAATCGGCGGTGACACCGCTGATCAGCGAGCCGAACGCCTGCTGCTGCAGCGTCGCGAGGATGCCGGCGGTCGACCAGGTGATGTCCGCGTCGGAACTGCCGATGGTGCCGCTGCTGTCCGCGGTGTTCTCGATCCGGATGTCGTTGACCTGGGCGTGCACCTGCATTCCCTGCGCGGGGCCGAACTTGGTGTCGTCGCTGTCGATGGTGATGTAGGGGACGTTCTTGTCGACGGACTGGAGCAGGACCGGCTTCCAGCTCAGTCCCACGTCGACCTGCGAGCCGAGTTGGCTCTCGAACTGGTCGGCCATGCAGGTCTTCACTCTGTGGCGGACGAAGAGTTCGCCGCCGACGAGTACCGCCACGAGCGCGGCGATGACGACCAGAGAGATGACGAGCACACGGTTACTTCGGGGTGCGGAGTTCGTTCGGGCTGCCATTACACGGATTCTTCCCGACAACTCTGAACAAATTCTGTGAATGCGTCGGCGGCGCGTCGCCGAGATCCGCAGAAATTGTGATACGTGCCACAATTGCCCAGTAATGTAGGGGAATGTCCGGATGGTTGGCTCCACGTCCCGGTGACCCGGAGCGCGAAGGTGTCGGTGAAGAGCTGACACGCGTCGCGACGGCTCAGGCGGGTTTCTTCACCACTGCGCAGGTGCTGCGCCTCGGTTTCGCTGCCGACGAGATCGGCGAGCGACTCGCCGACGGCTCGTGGATCAAGATAGAGCGAGACCTGTTCCGCTTGAAGGATTGTCCGCACTCCGATCTCGAGGAGTTCGCGAAGTGGTGTACCTGGTTCGGTGCCGCCGCCGCGGTCTCCCACCAGAGTGCCGCCGAACTTCACGGTCTCGGGCACCTGTACCCGCGCTTCATCCACCTCTCGACGGTGCTGTCGCCGCCCTCGCCGACTCAGCAGTTGGCGCTGCACCGGCGGTCACTCCGCCCGGAGGACTGCGAGCAGGTCGGCCCGCTGCGCATCACAACGCCGTTGTGCACGGCACTCGACCTCGCCGCCAGCGGAATCTCGCAGGAACTGCTGGACGAGGTGGTCGCCGACGGCGTCGCGATCGGGCGACTCGACGCGCGCGCACTGCACAGCGAATGCGGATCCCTGCCGGCGCAGGTGGCGCAGCGCGTCGAACACGCACTGGCCACCTGCACCTGACGGGTCGCCGTTCGAGTCAGAACGGCCACTCGCCGTCCCGGGTGCCCTCCAGGAGCGGGATCATCGAGAACCCCGCGTCCGACAGTCCGCCGAACGTGTGACGGTTCGCGGACCCCGCCGGTCCGTGTCCGTGCCGGTAGCCCGCCACGTTCCAGGTGTAGACGGGGACGTCGGCCGGGACGTGCCGGGTCGGATCACCCCACGCCGCCTGCTCGTCGGTGACGATGACGACGCGATCGTGGCCGCGGTAGTGCTTCCGCACCGCCGCCGCAGTGTCCGTGCCGCCGAGGTCGCCGAAGCTGTCGACCACGCGCAGCACCGCCTGATTCGCGAACGGCACGGCCCGGCTGTTCGTGCCGAACTCGACGAGGTCCGCGCGCGCGGCGCGTGCCGCCAGCACGGTGCCGAACACGGCGGCCGCGTCCGCCCTCGTCAGCTCCGACCGCGCCGAGACGCGGCTGTAGAACATCGATCCGGACCGGTCGACGAGAACCAGGGTGCGGCCGGGCAGCGACGGGACCGCGGACAGCGACGCCCCGAGCGCACGCTCGAGCGCATGTCCCCACCGCAGGCTCGGCGCGTTCCGGTACGCCGCGAGAAATCGCATCGGCAGCTGCCGCGACTGCGCGACCTCGCCCGGATCGGCGATCCTGGCCGCCACCTGCTCCGCAACGTGGTCGGGGATCCCGGCCTCGTCGAAGTTCCGCAGGTTACGGAGAAGCGCCATGAACCCCATGGACGGGATCACCGCCTGCCAGGCCGCGGCATCCATCGGTCCCTGCAGCCAGCCGGCGAGCGACTCCCACGTCATGCCGGCCGCCGACAGCCGCTCCGGGGTCCGGAGGACGGCACGCCGGTCCTCCGGCGGGAGTGCCGCCAGCGCCGCCCGCTCCGTGAGCACGCGCAGACCGGCAGGCACGGCGTTCTCACGCCCCTGCCGCCGGTCGATCGCGTGCCGGAACAGCTCGCCCTGCCACGCCGCCGACGGCGACGCGTGGGTGAGCTCGAGAACGTCGCCGAAGCGGACGTCCCTGGCCTCGGAATCCCACTTCAGCAGTGAGCGTTCCGAATACAGCCGGGCGGCGGCGTCGGCGACACCGCGCTTGACCGGCTTCGGAATCGAACGACCGTGCCGGGACATCCAGTACGCGAGGATCTCGCCCGGCTCGTCGGCCCGCTCCAGTGCGGAAGAGATGACGGCACGGTTGCCGCCGTGCAGTCCGGCACCCAGCCGGGCCCGGACGAACTCGGCCGCGGCCACCACCGACGCGGAACGCAGATGCGCATCGCGGCGCAGCCACCCGATCAGGCGGGCGGTCCACTCCGGATCCGACAGTGCGACCTCGTGGATCAGCGCGACGAACCGTCCGTCGCGGTCCGACGCCGACTCGTAGAACGTGTGTTCACCGACCATGTTCGTGACCGCGAGGAGGAACAACTCGCTCTTCGCGTCGCGGGCGTAGCCGCTGCCGCCCTCGAAGGTGCGGCCCGACGGTTGCGTCTCCGACGCGATGGGGCTCCGTACCTTGGTGCGGCGCAGCGTCTTCGGGTTGAACTTGCTCATGGTTGTTCCTCCTTCCGGGAGGTGTCGGTGCTCGTGGGTGCGCGCCACCCGAGGTCGAGGCGACGACGGGGTGCGGAGTCGAACCGCGTGCTTGCGCACTTCACCTGAGAAGTATCCGTCGTCTGCGCACCGGGTGGCGCGCACGCATGTCGTGCCGAGTTCGGAGTCGGCGGAGGCACGGACGCGCTCTACCACTGAGCTACAGGGACCTGCGTCCCTGACCGGATTCGAACCGGCGACCACGCGATCCACAGTCGAAGTAGCCCTCGCCTGCGCACCGGCACAACATGTTTCGTGAACCGACTCTACGGGCCGCGTCGGGGGATGTCGCGTGAATTAATTCGTGCCGGAACCGGGCGCGACCAGATCCCACGGAACGGTGAGGATGTTGTCGCGGATCCGCCGGCGCTGCGGCTGCACGGGAAGTCCCTGCGCGCGCAGCAGTTCGAGGGCGGCGCGCCACCGCACCCGCGGTCCGAACGAGCCGTGCGGCGCCGCGGTGGCCCATGCGCGATCCGCCGCAGCGAGGAGAGCGTGGACCGGCTCACCCGGGACGTTGCGATGGATCAGCGCCTTGGGCAGTCGTTCGGCGATGTCCGACGGCTTCTCCACGGCGAACGGATCCCACGCCAGCGTCAGCGACAGCGGGCGGGTGGCGTCGAGCAGCACCCACGCGCAGCGGCGGCCCAGTTCGTCACACGTGCCGTCGAGGATCAACCCGCCCGGTGCGAGCCCGGACTGCATCCGCGCCCACGCCGGCCCGACCGCATCCTCGGGGTACTGCCGCAGCACGTTGAACGCACGGACCAGGACGGGACGCAGTCCGGAGAGCTCGAACCCGCCGCGGGCGAAACTCACTCCGTTCCTGCTCTCGACCACACGCTCGGGGTCGATCTCGAGCCCGACCACCCGGCGGTCGCCGCGCACCGCGGTCAACCGGTCGGCGAGCTCGAACGTGGTGTGCGGCCGGGCGCCGTACCCGAGGTCGACGACGAGCGGGTCAGCGGACGCGTGCAGCGTCCGGCGCACCAGCGCGTCGTGGACGAGCCAGCGGTCGCTGCGGCGCAGCCGGTTGATGCCTGTCGTACCCCGGGTGATGACACCGTGAGGCCGCCTCAGCGTCGCTGAAGTCATGGGAAATCCGTGCAGTGGGTGCTAGTGCTGCGACAACCACGTTTCGGTGATCTCGGCCTCGGCGCGGAAGAGGTCGATCAGATTCACGAGCATCAGCTGCTCGAGCTTCCCGCCGATGAACGGCAGGTACACCTTCGCCTCGGACGAGGTGCGGAACGTGCACCCCGTCTCGGTGGCGAACAGCTTCATGGTGCCCGTGAGACTGCCGGGACCCGCCGGGATCGACGCCTCGTACGTGCCCGTGGTCGGCTCACCGAAGGGCGTGTACGACTCCTTGCGCGTGATGACCATGTCCTTCTTCATCACGGTCTGCGCGACCTCGGGGAGTTCCGACCGCGGCAGGATGTGGTGCAGGACGATGTCGATCCCGTCGTCGTTCACGTCGAAGTGCTCGATGTGATTCTCGGAGTACTTCCGCATCTCCTCGATGCGCGCATCCCAGTAGTCACGGTTGGTGAACGCGTTGTACACCTCTTTGGGGGTGTGCTTGTAACGGGCTGAGTAGTCGATGCGGCGAGCCATGATCGCCTAGGTTACCGGCTGGGACCTGACACAACGGACACCCGCCCCAGGTCAGCCCCCGAGCCACTGCTCGGTGAACTCCTGCTCCTTCGCGATCAGGCGGAGGACCTCGTCCGCGATCGCGTTCTCGATCTTGCCGCCGATCAGCGGGATCCTGACCTCGGCCTTGCCTTCGACCTGCACGTTCGCCCGGGAACCGTCGGCTTTCAGCGTCTGAGTTCCGGAGATCGTCGCAGGCGCACCCACCACCTCGGCCGTGAACGTGCCCTCGGCGTGATCGCCGTCGAGCGTGCCCCACGTCTCCGTGCGCTTGATCACGAGGTCGCCCGGACGGACCTTCGAGACGATACTGGGCAGGTGCTCGGCGGGGATCGACTGCGACATGGCCACCGAGATGGTGCCCGGCCCGGTCGTGACCTGGTCCAGGGCGGCCCCCGGTCCGCCGACCTCGTCCAGACGGTCGCGCCAGTACTGCTCGGTGATCAGGCCCGCATGGACCTGGGCGACGGGAAACGCATAGGACGACGAATGCTCGATGCGGCGGCTCACGATCGGCCACGCTACCGTTTGCGGTTGTGTGGGATGTGAGCATTGTCAGTCAACTCGTCGATTCGGGCGCGTTCGTGTCGGAAAACCTCGAACTGTCGGGGATGACCACGCTGCGGGTCGGCGGGCCGGCGCGGATCGTGGCGGAGTGCCCGACCACGCAGGTCCTCGTCGACGTGGTGCGTCTTCTCGACGCCGCGCACATCCCGACGCTGATCCTCGCGGGCGGCTCCAATCTCGTCGTCGGGGACGACGGATTCGACGGTGTGGTGGTGCGTGTGTGCAACACCACTGTCGGTCTGGAGGAGGGATTCGTCACTGCGGAGGCTGGCGCCGAGTGGGATCAGGTGGTCGCGCAGACCGTCGCCGCCGAACTGGGCGGGCTCGAATGCCTGTCGGGGATCCCCGGGTCGACCGGGGCCACCCCGGTGCAGAACGTCGGTGCGTACGGCGTCGAGATCGGGTCGATGCTGCGGCGGGTGCACCTCCTCGATCGGCGGACCGGTGAGGCGCGCTGGGTCGAACCCGCCGCGCTGGGCCTCGGGTACCGCACGAGCGTCCTCAAGCACTCCGACGCGGCACTCGTACTGGCCGTCGAACTGACCGTGCATCCCGACGGACTGTCCGAGCCGCTGCGCTACCGCGAACTCGTCTCGGCGCTCGACGGTTCCGAGGGCGACCGGTTGCCGTCGGCGCAGGTCCGGGGCGCCGTGCTGGATCTCCGCCGGGGCAAGGGCATGGTGCTGGACCCCGACGACCACGACACCTGGAGCGCGGGCTCGTTCTTCACCAACCCCGTCGTCTCCGACGGCGAGCTGGCGGGCGTCCTCGCCGCGATCGAGACCCGCCTCGGCGACGTCACCGTTCCGCAGTACCCGGCCGACGGCGGAACGAAGTTGTCTGCCGGTTGGCTGATCGAGCGGTCCGGCTTTTCGAAGGGGTATCCCGGCGAGAGCGCCGTCGCGCGGCTGTCGACCAAGCACACCCTCGCGTTGACCAACCGGGGCGCCGCGAAGACCGAAGACCTGCTGGCACTGGCTCGCGACGTGCGGGACGGCGTCCAGTCGGCATTCGGTGTCCGGCTCGAACCCGAACCCGTGACGGTCGGCTGCGCGATCTGAGGCAGGTCGGTAGCGCAGGTAACCTGTTAGCTGTGCATGAACTGGGTTCCCGGACAAGTCGGTCGCGCGTCGCGCTGATCGCGACGGCGCTGATCGCGTTTCTCCTTTTGCTGACCGGATGCACGGTCTCCGAGCCGGGAACCGCCACCGCGCCCCCCGAACCGGCGGTCGAGGTCACCCAGAATCCGGCGTCCGGCACCGAGGACGTCAGCCCGGTGGCGCCGATCTCCGCGACCGCGTCGCAGGGCACGTTCACCGACATCTCCCTCGTCAACGCCGACGGGCGTGCCGTGCAGGGTGTGCTGTCACCCGACCGGACCACGTTCACCGTCGGGGAGGCGCTGGGCTACGGCGCGACCTACACGTGGAAGGGCACGGCGCTCGGCACGGACGGCAAGTCCGTCACCGTCGACGGCAGCTTCACCACGCTCGAACCCGACGAGACGATCGGCGCGACCCTCAACATCGGCGACGGCCAGGAGGTCGGGATCGCCGCCCCGATCATCGTGCAGTTCCACGAGTCCGTCGAGGACAAGGCGGCGGTCGAGAAGGCGATGACCGTCACGACCAACCCGCCCACCCCCGGCTCCTGGGCGTGGCTGCCCGACGACAACGGATCGCGGGCGCACTGGCGTCCCCAGAACTACTGGGCGCCCGGCACCACCGTCGCCCTGGACGCGAAGCTGTACGGAGTGGACTTCGGCGGGGGAGCTTACGGCGAGCAGGACCTGTCGCTGAACTTCACTGTCGGGCGCAGTCAGATCGTGATCGCGAACGCCCCCAGCCACCGCATGCAGGTGGTGCGCGGCGGCGAAACCATCATGGACATCCCCGTCAGCTACGGCGAGGGCAACGAGGCGCGCAACGTCACCCGCAGCGGCATCCACATGGTGACCGAGAAGCACGAGGACTTCCTCATGTCCAACCCGCCGTTCTACGAGAACGTCCGCGAACGGTGGGCGGTCCGCATCTCCAACAACGGCGAGTTCATCCACGCCAACCCGGAGACCATCGGCGTCCAGGGTTCGTCGAACGTCACCAACGGCTGCATCAACCTGTCCCTCGGCGACGCTCAGGAGTACTTCGGCACCGCGCTGTACGGCGACCCCGTCGAGGTGACCGGGACGTCCATCGACCTGTCGGCCGCCGACGGCGACATCTACGACTGGGCTGTCAGCTGGCCCGATTGGCAGTCCCTCTCGGCCCTCGCATAGGTGAGCGGCAAAGCGTGCTCGGGCACACTTTGCCGCTCACCTACGGGTCGGCGAACTTTCTCCACATTCGGTGGAACCGAAAGCGGATCCGGTGCGTCTACCTGAATGAGGACGCGTCAACGGCGCCGCGTTCTCGGGTGACACAACTGTGGGGAGTCGTCCGCTGTCGAGGGGTCGACGGACGACCCCGACAGTCCGTTTCGGTCGAAAGTCGTTGATCGGCAGGGGGCTGTGGGATGGGATGGATGTTGCTGGGTGTGGCGTCGATCGTCGCGGGACTGTGGGCGGTGGTCCTGTTCCTCGAACACCAGGACAGGAGGATCGCCGCGAAGTTGCCTACGTCGTACGGTGAAAACGCCCGGACGAAGCCTGATCTCGTGGCTTGACGACGATCTGGTCGATGTTCACGTGGGACGGCCGGGAGGCGACGAACCCGATGACGTCCGCGACGTCTGCGGCCACCAGCGGCGTGATGCCCTCGTAGACCTTGTCGGCCCGGTCCTGATCGCCCTCGAACCGCACGAGCGAGAACTCGGTTTCCACTGCGCCCGGAGCGATCTCGGTGAGACGGACCGGCTTGCCGAGCAGTTCCCCGCGCAGCGTGCGGTGCAGGACACCCTCCGCGTGCTTGGCCGTCGTGTACCCGGCACCGTTGTCGTACGCCTCGATCGCGGCCAGGGACGTGACGGTGACGACGAGGCCGTCGCCCGACTCGATCAACTTGGGCAGCAGCGCCTTGGTGATCCGAAGGGTGCCCAGGACATTGGTCTCCCACATCCACCGCCAGTCGTCGAGGTCGGCCTCGGCGACGGTGGCCAGTCCTTTGGCGCCGCCCGCGTTGTTCACGAGCACGTCGACCCTCGGCAGTACCGCGGCGAACGCGTCCACGGAATCCTGGTCCGTGACGTCGAGTTCGAGCGCGGTACCGCCGATGTCTTCGGCGATCTTCTCCAGACGATCCAGTCGCCGAGCCCCGATCACCACATGAAATCCCTGCTCGGCCAGGGTGCGGGCGGTGGCTTCGCCGATTCCGGAGCTCGCTCCGGTGACGACGGCGATGCGGGTGTCAGGTGAAAAGGTCATGCCGACATGTTAGGGCTCGTCGATGACGGAGTAGTCACTCGCGTCGCCTGCGACGCTGCGGCTGCGTTCGCCCCGGACGTCGACGGGGACGTCGCCGGCCAGGGTGATGCGGTGGAGTCGCCGGTACTGGTCGTCGTAGTCGGCGACGGCGTAGTGCTGAGTGGCACGGTTGTCCCAGATTGCGACGTCGCCCGACTGCCAGTTCCACCGGGTGGTGAACTCGAGCGAGATGGCGTGATCCTGCAGGACCTTGAACAGCGCCTGCGACTGCGTGCTGCTCAGTCCGACCAGCTTCTTGACGAAGTGGCCGAGCAGCAGTGTGCGCTCGCCGGTCTCGGGGTGGACCCGCACCACCGGGTGCTCCGTCTCGAAGTACGTGGACTGGAACTCGGCGCGGTACTCCTGCGACTTCTCGTCCTGCGCGCGTTCGGCGCTCGTCGCCGCGTAGTCGTAGACGTTGGTGTGCGTCGCCCACAGGTTGTCGGCGAGGACCTTCAGCGGCTCGGGCAGCGCGTTGTAGGCGGCGACACCCGACGCCCAGGTGGTGGTTCCGCCGTACGTGGGGAGTTCCACGGCGCGCAGGATCGACGCCTTCGGGATGCGGTCGACGAACGTGACGTCGGTGTGCCAGCTGTTGGCCTTGCCGTAGTCGGAGTCGATGGGCAGCACCTTGGCGCCGCGCGAGGTGACGGTCGGGTGCGCCGTGGTGGGGGAGCCGAGAAGTTCCGCGAACTCGTATTGCGAGTCGTCGGTGAGATGTTCCTGGCCGCGGAAGAAGATCACCTTGTGCTCGAGCAGGGCCTGACGGATGAGGGAGACGGTGGCGGGGTCGAGCTGGCCGCCGAGCTGGACGCCGTCGATCCGGGCGCCGATGTGGGCGCCCAGCTTGACGACGCTCGCCGCGTTCTGGGAACCCTCGGCGTCGGTCACGGGCTCGGGCGCGAAATCGATGGACATGGTGGGCCTTTCGGATACCGGAGACGGTGTGGAGTCCTGTAACCGAACCATCGGGGCTGTGTCGCCGGAAGGATTTGCGTCACCCTGATCGCAACGGGCGGGCGCACGACGACGTCTCCGCCGCACCGGCGGGCGGTGCGGCGGAGACGGGTGGATCCATCGTGTCGGTGCTACGCGGCGGCGCGGACCTTCCGGGTGATCGCGACGACGCACAGCAGGCTGAGCAGCGTGACCGCGGTGAGGTACACGGAGATCGGTGCCGACGAACCCCAGCTCGCGTACAGCGCGGCGGCCACCGTCGGGGCGAGCCCGCCACCGAGAACCGAACCGATCTGGTAGCCGAGCGACGCACCGCTGTACCGGACCTCGGCGCTGAACAATTCGGTGAACAGTGCGGCGATCGGCCCGTACACGATGCCCATGAACACGGCCGTGCCGAGAAGCGCGACCATCATCACCGCGGGGTTCCCGAGATCGATCAGCGGAAACAGCGCCGCCGCCCAAAACGTCAGCCCGACCGAGCCGGTGACGAGCAGTCGCCGGCGGCCGTACCGGTCCGACAGCATCGACGCGACGGGGATGACGATCAGCCACACGAACGAGGCGACCAGCGTGAAGACGAGCACCAGCGTCTTGCTCATGCCCAGGACCTTCGTCGAATAGGACAGCAGGTACGCCATGAAGATGTATCCGACGGTGTTGATGCCGATGAACGCGCCCGCGGACAGCAGCACTTCGCGCAGGTTCTCCCGCAGGACGGTGACGATCGGCAGTCGCTGATCGCGGTGCGTGTCCTTGACCTTCTCGAAGTCGGGGCTCTCGGTGATGGTGAACCGGATGACGAGACCCATCAGCACCATCACCGCGCTGGCCAGGAACGGGATCCGCCAGCCCCACGCCAGGAACGCTTCCTCGCTGAGGCTCGTCGACACCCCGAGGAACACGAGATTCGCCAGGATCAGACCGCCGGGCACACCCATCTGCGGGAAGCTCCCGTAGAAGCCCTTCCGGTTGGCGGGTGCGTGTTCCACCGCCATCAGCACGGCGCCGCCCCACTCCCCGCCGACGCCGATTCCCTGAACGAAACGCAGGGTGACCAGCAGAATCGGCGCCCAGACGCCGATGGTGGCGTAGGTGGGCAGCAGCCCGATGCCGACGGTCGCGCCGCCCATCAGCATCAGCGACAGTACGAGCATGGACTTGCGTCCGATGCGGTCACCGAAGTGGCCCATCACGACGCCGCCGATCGGCCGCGCGACGAAGCCGACGGAGAACGTCGCGAACGCGGCCAGCGTGCCCGCGATCGAGGAGAAGGACGGGAAGAACAGCGGGCCGAACACGATCGCGGCGGCCATGCCGTAGATGAAGTAGTCGTACCACTCGATGGCGGTCCCGATGAGGCTGGCGCCGGCCACCTTCAGCGGCCGGACGGGCGCCTGCGGTGTCACGGAGATCTGCGTGGAGGTCATGTCGATGTCCTTCGAGGGTGCCGGGGCGGCGGAGGTGCCGCCCCGGCAGGGGGATGAGGAATGCCTACCGAACTGCCGAACCCGCTAGTTCAACGTCACCTCGCCGGTCGTGTTCGCATCAACCGACTGTTCGGTCAGCGGGTCGGTCTTGCACTGGAAGTTCCGGTACATGTCCATCTGGTCGCTGTAGTGCGGTGACCGCGTGCCGTCCGGTGCGATGAAACCGCTCTGGCCGGGCGGCCCGACGGTGCAGAGGTCGGCGATGCCGTCGCCGAGCACGATGCGGTCGTTCTGGGTTCCGCGGTTCATGTACGGCGACAGCGACAGCACCTCGTCGGCACCGGCCTGGGGAACGCCCAGGTAGTTCTTGTAGTCGAACCGGTTCGCGGCGACCGGCAACTTCCAGCCGGCGGGGTCGGGGCCCTGCTCGGCGCGCAGCCGGTCCATCGCCTGGCCGAACGTCGTACGCAGGACGGACATGCGGTCCGCTCCGTTGAAGAAGTCGGTGGTCTGCGGAACGCCGGACTCGTCACCGCGCAGGGCGTTGTAGACGAGTTTCGTCGCCTCGGCGGGACGTGCGGTGCCCGCGGCGGGGTACACCTTGGCCGCGTACGACGCGTACACGTCTTCCGGAAGGTCGTCCCGGATCACCGCATCGAACAGGATCGGCAGCCACGTGCGCATGATCACCGGTTCCGGTCCGTCGTACACGCCGTCCGCGTTGTCGTCGGTGGCCTGCCCGTCCCAGCCGCGGAGCAGGTTCACGACCGCGGCGACCGGGTCGCTGCCCGGCAGTTGCCCGGTGGCCTGCTCCAGGTACGGCAGCAGATAGTCGACGTTGAGGTCCGCGAACGACGTCTGCCGGTTGATGTCCCAGATCTCTCCGGGCGTGAGCTTGTCCTTGGCCTCGAGACGAGTGGTGATGGCCCGCACGCGGTCGACGGGGGACCAGTTGTAGCCGTCTGCGAGTGCGCCCGCCGCGGACTGGTTGTTCCAATTCGCCAGGTAGCCCTGCTCGGGGTTGTACGACTGCGGGTTGTCCTCGAAGGGCCGGATGCCCTCCCACTCCATGCTGCCGTCACCGATCGCGGGAAGCCGAAGGTCCTGGCCGGCCGGGCGGACGGGCAGTCGACCGGGGGAGACGTAGCCGATATTTCCCTCGTTGTCGGCGTAGTACCAGTTGATGGTGATGGCGACCTTCTTCGCCTGCTCGAGGAACTCGTCCCAGGTCGTGGCCTTCATGATGTCGATCCAGGCGACCAGCGACTGGATCTCGTACCCCGCCCAGCTCTCCTTCAGCGAGTACGCGCTTGCGTTCGGGGTGTCGAAGCTGGTGACGCGGCCGTGCACAGTCGAATAGACCGGATATGCGACGTCGGCCCCGCCCCGGACCTTGATCGTCTCGTTCCGGACCCCCATCGGGCGGTACTCGCCGTCGAATCGGTAGGCGTGCTCGTTCGAGGGGTCGAGGACTTCCTGATAGACGTCGTTGACGTCGAGCGGGCCGGCGGTCGCTCCCCACGAGATCGTCTTGTTGGTGCCGAACAGAACGGTCGGGACGGCATAGGGCGTGTTGCCCGCGACGTCCAAGCCGGCTCCGTGCAAACCCACGCCGTACACATAGGAGGGGTTGAACCAGCCGAACTGCGGTCCGTTCATGAGGACGGATGTGCCGTCGGTGGTCTTGTCGGCGCCGACCATCCACAGGTTGCTGGCCTCGGGCTTCATGTGCGGCCACTCGCCCCCGCCCGCGGTCTTCATGCGGGTCAGATTCGCGTCGGGGAGCGCCTGCGTCACGTCGGAGAGCCCGGCTTCCCGGGACATCGCGTGCGGTTCGTCGTCGGATGAAGTCGACTGGTCGCGGGGGACCGTGGTCGGGGCGGCGGGGTCTTCCTCGGCCCAGATCAGCTGGTCGAAGAGTTGCCGGCCCTTCTCGTCGCCGTTCTTCGCCTGCAGGCTCTTCAGGACCTGGAGGTTCGCGAGTTCACTGCTCGACTGCGAGAACCTGTTGGCCATGGTCTGCACCCAGACCATCGCCACGTCGTACCCGGTCCAGTGCTCCGGCCGGAAATCGCCGTCCAGGAACTGCTTCGGCATCAGGTGTTCCGGGTCTGCGGCGACCTCGTCGATCCGCTTGTTGAACCCCTCGGCGTAGCCGTCGAAGATGTCGCGTTCGTCCTGCGGCAGTCGGGCGAGTTGATCCTCGATCGACTGCGGATCGATGCTGTTGCGGGCCGTCTTGTCGATCTCGACGTAATCGGGTCCGAGCACCTCGGCGGCCGTGCCGATCGACGACCGCTTGGCCATCTCCATCTGGAACAGCCGATCCTCGGCGACGGAGTAGCCGTAGCCGGAGTAGAGCGCGCGCGTGGTGTCGGCGTACACGTGGGGGATTCCGTAGCCGTCCCGCTTGACGGTGATTCCGGCTGCGGTGGAGTTCTGCGTTCCGGTGGTCGTGCAGGCCGTCAGCAGCACGGTGAGTCCCACTCCGAGGGCGAGCGCCGCCCTCGTCGTCTTCATCGACAACTCCGGGCCCGGTGTGCCGACCTGTGAGGATCCCATCGATACATCTCGCTCCTATAACCGTACGTTCGGTTGGTATCTCGGCGTATTGTGTCGTGAAACACGGTCCCCCGTCAAGAGTGGTGTCGGTCTCCCGGTGCTGCCGGTGCCCCCGCCCCGCAGCAGCGGGAACTGGGGAAGCGGGGTGTCACGCCGGTGCACGCCGTCGCGCCTTCGGATTGGTGAAACCGACCGAAGCTGCTACTTTCGTGGCATGTCCTCAGGCCAGTCGACCGCTCCGCGGGTCACCTACGTGACTTCCGCGCTGGGTTCGCGGCTGCCCTTGGCGCGGGAACTGTGTTGTCGCTGTCTCAGCATCTGCAGCTAATTCGCGCAATCTTCTCCTGATCGATCGTCCTCGGTCGCCCCCATCTCCACCCGGGGCCGATGCAGCGTTCGGACGAAGGTGCGCACCGCCTCCGCATGCAAGGACTGCCACGTGTCTACCCCCACCCTTTCCAGCCCCATCCGCACCGGATCCGCGTCTCGATTCCAGCGGCCCGTGTCCCGACCCCGTCTCCACATCG
Organism: Rhodococcus pseudokoreensis; assembly: GCF_017068395.1. Taxonomy (NCBI): domain Bacteria; kingdom Bacillati; phylum Actinomycetota; class Actinomycetes; order Mycobacteriales; family Nocardiaceae; genus Rhodococcus; species Rhodococcus pseudokoreensis. The sequence continues at coordinate 6,593,946 of NZ_CP070619.1, forward strand.
TTCCCCCCGAACTGCGGATCAGCGACGGCCCCGCCGCCGGCGTTCTGCGGGTGGCCCGGTCACGCGGGCCGCTGTCCCGGGACGTCGCGGCGAAGGCGACCGGACTGAGCATCGCCACCGTCAACCGTCAGGTATCGGCACTCCTCGACCTCGGGTTGCTGCGCGAGCGTGGCGATCTCACGCCCTCCGGCGCGATCGGCCGTCCGCGTGTTCCGTTCGAGGTCAACCACGAGCCGTACCTGACCGTGGGTATCCACATCGGCGCCGTCGTGACCAGCATCATCGCCAGCGACCTCCGCGGGAAGGTCCTCGGGGTGGTCGAGGTGCCCACCCCGCAGGGCGCATCCGCCGACGCGCTGACCGGCATCGCCCGCAGCGCAAGGGCTTTCGCGTCCCGCTGGCACCGGCGTCGCCCGCTGTGGGCGGGTGTCGCGCTCGGCGGGCGCGTCGATGCGCAGACCGGTGTCGTCGACCACCCCCGGCTGGGGTGGAAGTCCGCTCAGGTCGGCGCCATCATCGCGACCGGACTCGGGTTGCCCGTCTCCGTCGCGGCGCACGTCGAGGCGATGGCCGCCTCCGAGCTGCTGCTGAGCCCGGACAGCGAAGACGGTGTCGCGCAAGGCGAAACGGGCCTCTACTTCTACGCCCGTGAGACTGCCGGAATCGCGATCACCATCGACGGCCGCGTCCACACGCCGTCGAGCGGACCCGGTTCCATCGCGCACCTGCCGACCGGCTCGTCGGCGCAGTGCTCGTGCGGTTCACGCGGATGCCTCGAGGCGACGATCAGCGATCGCGCGGTCATCTCCGCCGCGCTCGACGCCGGCATCCTCCCCGAGTCGAATCAGCGTCCGACGATGAGTGCGCTCTACAAGGCGGCGTCCTCGGGTTCCGCTCCCGCGCACGAGATTCTGGTGGAACGCGCGCAGGTGCTCGGCAAGACCGTCGCGATGCTGCGGGACCTGTTCAACCCGGACCGCGTGATCCTCGGTGGCCAGGCGTTCACCGAGTACCCGGCCGGTATCCCGCACGTCGCGGAGGCCTTCGCGCAGGCATCGTCTTTGGAGCGCAGGGACATTCGCATTTCCGGTTTCGGCAACCGGGTGCAGGAGTACGCGTCGACGGTGGTGTCGCTGAGCACCATCTACTCCGACCCGGTCGGGGCGATGCGCCGGACGTCGCCGTAGTTTCACAGCAATTCGTCAGCCGCGCAAGCAATTTCCTGTGCGGCTGACGAATTCGTGTGCATCTGCCCGGCGACCGCGCTTTCAGAGTTTGCGCAGCCCGTCGAGGACGCGTTCCATCAGCTTCCGGTCCGGGCCGGTGGATCCGGCCGTCTCGTTCACGGTGACCGCCCCGGCCGCCGCGAGGTCGCCGACGAGTACCCGCGCGACCCCGAGCGGGATCGACGCGAGCGACGCGATCTCGGCCACCGACCGCGGTTCCGAGCACAGCGCGAACACGCGGCGCGGTTCGTCCGGCGCCGGCATCGCGTCCACGACGGCGTCCCCGTCGGCGCGGGCGACGATGACCGCCTCCAACGGCAGATCGACCCCGGACTCCGTCCGCCCACCCGTGAGAATGAACGGCCGGACGATGGAGACCGTCTCCTCGGGTTCCGCCCACTCTGAAGGCTCTGCAATCTCGGGCGCCCGACCGGTAGGTTCGGACACGGCCTCTGCCTGCTCGGGAACGGCCTCGGCGCGCCCGGGCTCCACCCACTCGACCGACTGCGACGGGCTCGGTTCGGCCGTCGGCGACTGCTCTTTCCTGCCGCTCCGGCGGCGGCCGGCCGATCCGAAGCGCGCCCCTGTCGCGCCGATCATCGGCCAGTTCTCATCGCTCACAGTCATCGGTCGGGACCCTTCTCGAACTACCCCACCCGTTCCATCGTCCCAAACTCGCGTTTCATGCCCATGGTCCGGTCCCTGTGATTCCCGCTACAGGGACCGCGTGAGCGTTAGATTTGCTGCGTGACGCACTGGCGGCAGAACTCGGATCCGTTCCTCGCTCCCGATCTCGGCCGGTCCGCGCTGCTCGTCGTCGACATGCAGGTGGACTTCGCGAACGGCGGGACGGCCCCGATCCCGGGCACGTCGGCGGTGCTGCCCGCGATCGCCCGTCTCGTGGACGCCTACCGGGAGTCCATGGCCCCGATCGTGCACGTCGTCCGGTTGTACGAGGGCGACGACGTGGACCTGTGCCGGCGCCGCGTGATCGCCGCCGGGCTCGATCTGGTCAGGCCGGGCACCGCCGGATCCCAGGTGGCCCCCGAGTTGGGTGTGCCGGTCCTCGACCCCGGATCGCTCCTGGCCGGTGACCTCCAGGCCGTCTCGCCCACCGAGCACATCCTGTTCAAGCCGCGGTGGAGTGCGTTCTACCGCACCTGCCTCGACGACCACCTGCGCCGGTGGCGGGTCGACACCGTCGTGATCGCGGGGTGCAACTACCCCAACTGTCCGCGCGCCACGATCGTCGATGCCGGCGAACGGGACTACAAGGTGCTCGTCGCCGCCGATGCGATCTCCGGCGTCGACGCGCGTCACCTGGAGGAGGCCGGACGAATCGGGGTTCTGCACGCGGAGACCGACGAGATCGTCGAGGCGTTGCAGCCACCCGAACTCGAGGTGATCAGCTGAGGGGCGGCGCCGACGTCGCGTCCGGCGGCGCGCCTCGCTTGCGCAGTTCCGCCCGCGCCCGCTCGATCCCGCCGTGCTCCAACGCGGCGAGCGGCGATTCGTCCGCCCAGACGAGCGCGCCACGGCGGCGGACCGTGACACTCATCGAACCCGCCAGATGCTCGAGGGCGCCGGGAATGTTGCGACGCTCGGCGGGGAGCGGAACCGGCAGCACGTGGGCCGAGCCCAGCGGGGAGGCGCCCTCGATCTCGACGCTCCACGTGCGGCCGCGGCCGCGCAGCGACCACCGCTCGTCCGTCACGTGCGCCCGGACGGGGGAGGTGACCGGGTTGCCGAGGCGGAATACTGTGCCGTCGGGCAGCGCGACGACGACGGCCGTGACCTCGGTGCGCAGCCCGCGCGCGGTGATCTCGCCGCCGGCGAACGCGACGCACGCCCGCCGGTCGGCGAATCCCTGGGCCTGGCCCCACCACCACGAGTCGGGGAATCCGCCCCTGCCCCAGTTCTTCTCGGCGTAGACCTGGGCGCCGTCGAGGTCGATGTCGGTGCCGCCCAGCACCGCGGTTCCCTCGGCCCGTCCGCCGAGCAACCACGGATGCCAGTACTGGTTCAGTGCGGGCACGGTCTGGAACACGCTCGACCCGCCGAGCCTGCGCCGCGGCCACGGGACCTGGCCGCGGATCCGGACGTCGAGGCGGGCGTCCGGTCCGAGATCCACCCGCACGCGGTCGACGGACCCGCGGAACGCGTCGCCGGCGAACGCGCCGAGTCCGGCCGGGTTGGCGTAGCCCTCTGGATGCGCGGCGGTCCGCAGGAACCGGGTGGGGTGACCGGCCAGACCGAGTGTCGCCCAGTGGCCGTCCGCGGCCCTGTTGATTCCGGCCAGCGCGATGACGACCTGTCCTGTCGCGGGCTGGGTGAACCGCCAGAAATAGCCCTCCATCGCGACGTCGTGCGCGGCGAGGACGTTGCCGAACGGCAGATCCGCACCCGTGGACCGGTACGCCCGCAGCAGTCTCGACACGAGGTCTCAGCTTCCCGGCTGGGGGTAGAGCACCGCCTGCGACTGCGTCACCTGCGCCACCAGCCGGTCCTCGTCGTCCCGCAGTTCGGTGACGACGGCGACCGTGGTGCGCCCGGCGTGCAGCGGACGCGCCGTCGCGGTGACGGTGCCCTTGCGGACGCCGCGGGTGAACACGGTGCTCGAACTCGTGGTCGACGTGGATGCCCCCGCCGGAAGATTCAGAAACGCGCAGACGGCGCCGACACTGTCGGCGAGTGTCATCAGCGCCCCGCCGTGCATGCTGTTTCCCGCCGTGGTGCGGTGCTGGTCCCACTCGAGGTGCCCGACGACCTCCTCGGGCGCGGCCTTGGTGAGGCGAACCCCGGTATGCACGGCGAACGGCATGGTCGCGACGAGATCAGCGGGATCCATACCCGTGGATGCTAGGCGCGGACCCGAACCCGCGCAGGCAGTTCCGGTCAGAGCGGAAGCGAGGACTCCGCGAGCCCCGCAGGCGCCCCGCGACGGCGGAACCATTCCTGACCGAACGCCGCCTGCAACTGCTCCTCGGGCATCTGCAGGAACGGGCCGAAGTCCCCGATCTGGGTGGCGTGCGCGTGCATCGCGGCGCGTTTGGCGCCCATCGCCGAGGAGACGTCGACGACCGTGGTGATCTCGGAGTCCGGCAGACCGAACGTGTCGAGGTCCGGTGGCTGGGCGTTCTCGGACCATTCCGGATTCGCGGCCATCAGTCGCCGGATGTGGTCGCGGCTGACGGCCGCCTCGTAGACGTGCGGCACACCGGCCAGTTCGGCGGCGCGGAGACCCACGTGATGCACCTGGACGTGATCGGGGTGCCCGTAACCCCCGTTGGGGTCGTAGATCGTGATTACGTCGGCGGATTCCTCGACGAGGATCGCGGCCAGCCGGGCGGCTGCCTCCTCGACGTCGACGTTGCAGAACGCCGCCGGGTTCTCGTTCTCCGGCGTACCCGCCATCCCGGAATCCGCGTAGTGCAGCAACACCACACGCTGGGCGCCGAGCAGCGACGTCGACTCCTCGAGTTCGCGGCGCCGGCGCTCGGCGAGCGTCTCGCCGTCGATCAGGATCCCCTCGGGCGCCTCGCCGAGCGCCCCGTCCGTCGCGGTCACCACGACGACGCGGTGACCGGCGTCGGCGGCCTGCCGCATCACGCCGCCGGTGGTGAACACTTCGTCGTCGGGATGGGCGTGGAAACACACCAGGACACTCATGAGCGCAATACTTGCACGTGCTGGAAGTCGCGGCCACGATCTGTGAGGCTCGACGCGTGCTCGGTACCTATCGTCAGATCTTCGCCGCCCCCGGCTCCGCAGCGTTCTCGGCAGCAGGATTCGTCGCGCGCGTACCGATCGCCATGGTCGGCATCGGCATCGTCACCATGCTGTCCGAACTGCGCGGCGACTACGCGCTCGCCGGCGCCCTGGCCGCGGTGTTCGCACTGACCTACGCGTTCATCACGCCGGTCGTGTCCCGGGCGGTCGACCGCTACGGGCAGTCACGCGTCCTGCCCGTCGCGTCGGGGATCAGCGCGACGTCCCTCGCCGCGATGCTGCTGTGCGTCCGGTTCGGGACCCCCGACTGGGTGCTGTTCGTGTGGGCCGTCCCGGCCGGCTGCATGCCCACGATCGGTGCGATGGTGCGCGCCCGCTGGACCGAGCTGTACCGCGGGACGCCACTGCTGCGGACGGCGTTCGCGTTCGAGGCGGTGGTGGACGAACTGTGCTTCATCGCCGGACCGGTGGTCTCCGTCGGGCTCTCCGTCACGGTGTTCCCCGAGGCGGGACCACTCGCGGGACTCGTGCTGCTGGTGGTCGGCACCCTCGCGCTCGTCGCGCAGCGCGGCACGGAGCCGCCCGTGCACTCGTCGCCGGACGACGGCCGCCCGTCCGTCGTCCGGACGCCCGCGCTGTGGATCCTGGTGGCGGTGATGGTGTCGATGGGCACGATATTCGGCGTCATCGACGTCGGTGCCATCGCCTTCACCCGGAGCCACGACGCGCCCGCCTCCGCCACGGTGGTGCTGGCCCTGTTCGCGGCCGGGTCCGCCGCGGCGGGCCTCGTGTTCGGCGCGGTCAGGGTGTCGGCGTCGCTCCGGAAACAACTGATGGTCGCGGTCCTCGCGGTAGTGGTGCTGATGGTGCCGCTGCTGCTGGCGGGGAGCATCCCGGCGCTCGCCGTCGCCTACGCGGTGGCGGGGATGACGGTGGCTCCGATCATGATCGTCACCACCGGTCTGGTCGAGCAGATCGTGCCCGCGGCCGCGCTCACCGAAGGCATCACCTGGATCGTCACCGGACTCGGTGTCGGCGTCGCCGTCGGGTCGGCGCTCGCAGGCCGGATGATCGACGAATTCGGCACCACCGCCGGGTACGCGGTGGCGGCGGTCGCCGCACTGCTGGCCTCTATGGTGACCCCATGGCTATTCGTGAAGCAGTCGGCGTCGACGGAACGCCCCTCGTCTACTCGGTGACCGGTGACCCCGACGCGCGGGCCCTGGTTCTCCTGCACGGCTGGGCGCAGTCGTCGAAGTGCTGGGGTCCCACGGTGCTCGACGAACTCGCCGCCCGCTACCGCGTCATCGCCGTCGACCTTCGCGGACACGGCTACTCGGGTGCGCCGGCCGCAGGCTACGACGACTCCGCGATCTGGGCCGGGGACGTCGAAGCCGTGCTCACGGCCGAAGGCGTCACGTCCGGTGCGGTGCTCCTCGGCTGGTCCTACGGCGGCCTCGTGATCTGCGACTACCTGGCGTCCCACGGCACGTCCGCCGTCGACGGCGTCGTCCTCGTCGGAGCCATCACCAGCATCGGCCGCGGGGAGGCCGGCGGCAAGGTCGGTGCGGCGATGCGCGCCGCGATCCCCGGCGCGATGTCCGAGGAACCGCGCGAGGCGATCCGCGCGCTGGGCGCGTTCGGCAACGCGCTCACCGGACCGCCGGAAGGCAAGGGCGCGCAGTCGCAGGCGCTGTTCGGCGCCAGCCTCGCCACCCCGCCACACGTGCGGGCCGCACTGTTCAACCGCTCCGCGAGCCACGACGACCTGCTCCGGTCGCTCGACGTGCCGGTGCTCGTCCTGCACGGCACCGAGGACTCCGTCGTCGACGTCTCGGCTGGTAGGCACGCCGCAGACCTGATCCCGCAGGCGCGGGCGTCGTTCTGGGAAGGCTGCGACCACGGGCCGTTCGTCGAGGATCCCGGCCGGTTCGTGAAAGAGGTCGGCGCGTTCGTCGACAACCTCGGTTAAAGGCGCCGATCGGTGGGGGAGCACTATGGAGTGGTGACGCCCTTGCACAACTCGCGCCCCCGCAGGGTGGCCGTCCTCTCGGTCCACACCTCACCCCTGGCGCAGCCCGGTACCGGAGACGCGGGCGGCATGAACGTCTACGTGCTGCAGTCCGCCATCCAGATGGCCCGCCGTGGCGTGGAGGTGGAGATCTTCACCCGGGCCACGTCGTCCGCCGACGCCCCGGTCCAGGAAGCAGCGCCGGGCGTCCTCGTCCGCAACGTCGTGGCCGGCCCGTTCGAGGGGCTCGACAAGCAGGATCTGCCGACGCAACTCTGCGCGTTCGTGGCCGGGGTGCTCCGCGAGGAGGCCCGCCACGAACCGGGCTACTACAACCTGGTGCACTCGCACTACTGGCTGTCGGGGCAGGTCGGCTGGCTCGCCCGCGACCGGTGGGGTGTGCCGCTCGTGCACACCGCGCACACGCTCGCCGCGGTCAAGAATCTGTCGCTGGCCGAGGGGGACACCCCCGAACCCGCCGCCCGTCAGATCGGTGAACAGCAGGTGGTGGCCGAATCCGACCGGCTCGTGGCCAACACCACCGACGAATCCGATCAGCTGGTCCGCCACTACGGCGCCGACCCGAACCGGATCGACGTGGTGGCGCCGGGCGCCGACCTGACGCGGTACCGCCCGGGCGACCGGGACGCCGCCCGCGCGAAGCTGGGACTCGACCCCCGCGAGACCGTCGTGACGTTCGTCGGACGCATCCAGCCGCTCAAGGCTCCCGACGTCCTGCTCCGCGCCGCCGCCGAACTGATCGCCCGGGACCCCGAGTCGACGCTGCGGGTGCTCGTGGTCGGGGGTCCGTCCGGATCCGGACTGGCCCGGCCGGACGCGCTGATCGAACTCGCGTCCTCGCTCGGCATCGCCGCGCGGGTCACGTTCCTCCCGCCGCAGGCGCCCGATCGGCTCGCCGACGTGTACCGGGCATCGGATCTCGTTGCGGTGCCGAGCTATTCGGAATCGTTCGGTCTGGTCGCCATCGAGGCGCAGGCCTGCGGCACACCGGTGATCGCCGCGAACGTCGGCGGACTCGGCGTGGCGGTCCGCAACGGCGAGACCGGGCTCCTCGTGGACGGGCACCGCACCGAGGACTGGGCGACGGCGTTGCAGTCGCTGGTCTCCGAACCGGCCCGCCTCGCCGCGCTGGCCGCCGAGGCTCCGCGGCACGCCGAGAATTTCTCCTGGGAACACACCGCCGACGGACTCCTCGAGAGTTATCGGATGGCGACCGTCAACTACAACTACGGACACGGCCCGAGCGAGTTCTCCCCGCGTCGCGGACGCGGACTGTGGAAGTTGCGCCGGGTCGGGGGAGTGCGCGCATGACCGACCTGACCGACGTGATCGAGTCCGCCCTGACCGACCGGGAGTTGGACTTCACGAAGAAGGACTCGACGCACTTCGTCGTCGAGTTGCCCGGCGAGCGCAAGCTCAAGACCACCACGCTGCTGACCGTCGGCAAGCACGGCCTGCGCGTCGAGGCGTTCGTCTGCCGCAAGCCCGACGAGAACTTCGAAGGCGTCTACAAGTACCTGCTGCGGCGCAACCGCCGGCTGTATTCGGTGGCGTACACGATCGACAAGATCGGCGACATCTACCTGGTCGGTCAGATCGCCGAGCATGCGGTGACCGCGGACGAACTGGACCGCATTCTCGGACAGGTGCTCGAGGCGGCCGACGGCGACTTCAACACCCTTCTCGAACTCGGATTCGCCGGTTCCATCAAGCGGGAGTGGGAATGGCGTGTCTCGCGCGGCGAGTCGCTGGCGAACCTGAAACCGTTCGAACATCTCATCGAGGACTCGCAGCCCTGAGTGTGGGTTGACCTCCCGCGGAAAGGAATTGCGCGCGGGTAGAGTTGCGGCGAACCTGTGACTGGTATCACAACTGCTGCTGCAACACTTCGAGGGAGTGACCCACGTGAGCTTCAAGAGCCCGTTTCCGGACGTCGAGATCCCGAACCTCAGTGTCTACGATTTCCTGTTCGGTCAGGTCGACCCGGCGGATCGGGAGCGGCCCGCTCTGATCGACGGCGCCTCCGGTACGGTCACCACCTACCAAACCCTGGTGACGCAGATCGGCGGGGTCGCCGGGGTGTTGGCGGCCCGCGGTCTCGCGGTCGGTGAGGTGGTGGCCCTGCACTCACCGAACGTGCCCGCGTTCGCCGCGGTGTTCCACGGCATCCTGCGCGCCGGCGGTGTCGCCACCACGATCAACGCCCTCTACACCGCCGAGGACATCGCCAAACAGCTCACCGACTCGCACGCGAAGTTCCTGTTCACCGTCTCCCCCCTGCTGCCCCAGGCCCGGGCCGCCGCCGCCACGGTCGGGATCCCGGACGAGAACGTGATCGTCCTCGACGGCGCCGACGGGCACCCGTCGCTGCGGGATCTGCTCACCGAGGCCCACCCGGCCCCGGAGGTGTCGTTCGACCCGGCCACCCACCTCGCGGTGCTGCCGTATTCGTCGGGGACCACCGGCCGCCCCAAGGGGGTGATGCTCACCCACCGCAACCTGGTCGCCAACGTCTGTCAGATCAACCCGCGGATGGGCATCGGCGCCGACGACAAACTCCTCGCCGTGTTGCCGTTCTTCCACATCTACGGGATGACGGTGCTGCTCAACGCCGCCCTCTACAACCGGGCCGCGCTGGTGACGATGCCGAAGTTCGACCTCGTCGAATTCCTGCGCATCGTCTCCGGACAGAAATGCACGTACGTGTTCATCGCCCCGCCGGTCGCGGTCGCATTGGCCAAGCACCCGCTGGTCGACGACTACGACCTGTCGAGTGTGCATTCGATCTTCTCCGGTGCCGCCCCGCTGGATCAGGAACTGGGGAAGGCCGTCGCGAACCGGCTCGGCTGCCGGGTCCGGCAGGGCTACGGGATGTCGGAGATGAGCCCGGTCTCGCACGCGATCCCGTTCGACCGCGACGACATCGCCCTCGACTCGGTTGGCCCGACCATCGCGAACATGGAATGCAAACTCGTCGACCCCGCCACCGGTGAGGAGGTCGACTACCCCACCGAGGGGGTCAGCGCACCGGGTGAGTTGTGGTGTGCGGGTCCGAACATCATGGCCGGATACCTCGGCAACGAGCAGGCCACCGCGGAAACCCTGGACGCGGACGGGTTCCTGCACACCGGGGACATCGCGACCGTCGACGCCGACGGGGTCGTCACGATCGTGGATCGGATGAAGGAACTCATCAAGTACAAGGGCTATCAGGTGCCGCCCGCCGAACTGGAGGCGCTGCTGCTCACGCACCCGCAGATCGCCGACGCCGCCGTCATCGGTGTCCTCGACGACGAGGGTGAGGAGGTGCCGAAGGCGTTCGTCGTCGCCCAGCCCGGCGCCGAAGGGCTGGACGAGGCCGCGGTGATTGCGTTCGTCGCGGAACGGGTGTCCCCGCACAAGAAGGTCCGCAAGGTCGAGTTCATCGACCTCGTTCCCAAGTCCGCCGCAGGCAAAATCCTCCGCAAGGACCTCCGGGCCGGCGAGGCCCGCCGGAGCTGACGGCGGGGGTTCACGGCGCGAGGGTTCCGGCAGGCATGCCAGGATGAACGGCATGAGTACCGGAACCCTTGTGCTGCTCCGCCACGGCGAGAGCGAATGGAATGCGCTCAACTTGTTCACCGGCTGGGTGGACGTCCACCTGACCGATAAGGGCATCGCCGAGGGCAAGCGCGCCGGCGAATTGCTGCTCGAGCACGATCTGCTCCCCGACGTGCTGTACACGTCGCTGCTGCGCCGCGCCATCAGCACCGCCAACATCGCACTCGACACGGCAGACCGGCACTGGATTCCCGTCATCCGCGACTGGCGTCTCAACGAGCGCCACTACGGCGCCCTGCAGGGACGCAACAAGGCGCAGGTCAAGGACAAGTACGGCGACGAGCAGTTCATGCTGTGGCGCCGCAGCTACGACACCCCGCCGCCCACGATCGAGCCGGGCAGCGAGTACAGCCAGGACACCGATCCCCGCTACGCGAACCTCGACGAGGTCCCGCTCACGGAGTGCCTGAAGGACGTCGTCGTCCGCCTGATCCCGTACTGGGAAGAGACCATCTCGGCCGACCTGTTGGCCGGCAAGACCGTCCTGATCACCGCGCACGGCAACTCGCTGCGCGCCCTCGTCAAGCACCTCGACGGAATCTCCGACGAGGACATCGCCGGGCTGAACATCCCCACGGGCATCCCGCTGCGCTACGACCTGGACGAGAACCTGAAGCCGCTCAACCCCGGCGGCACCTACCTGGACCCCGAGGCCGCCGCCGCAGGCGCCGCCGCGGTCGCGAACCAGGGCGGAAAGTAACCCGTGCAACCGGCCGGACGTCCCGTTCGCGGGACGTCCGGCCAACAGCAGGTTAACTGCGGACGAAGACTCCGGTTCCCGCGTGTGACGTGCGCGGAAATGCCTGGACCCTGCGTAACCGGCCCGCCGCGCGAACGTACGATTCAGGCGTGAGTGTTGTTCAAGCCGTCTTGCTTGCCATCGTGGGCGGCTTCGTCGGTTACCTCGTCGGTGGCGTGCTGATCCCCATGCTGTCCACCCGGCAGGCGCAGCGAATGGAAGAGACGTCGGGGCTCACGATGTCGCAGGTCCTCGACCTGATCGTGCTGGCATCCGAGAGCGGCATCGCCGTGGTCGACCAGTTCCACGACGTCGTCCTGTTCAACCCCCGCGCCGAAGAGCTGGGCCTGGTGCGGAACCGGCTCGTCGACGACCGTGCGTGGGTGGCGGCGCTCCGCGTCCTCGAAACCGGCGAACCCGTCGAGGTCGACCTGAGCACCAAGACCCCGCAGCGGGGACGCGACCGGATCGCGGTGCGCGGCACCGCACGCCTGCTCAGCAAGGAAGACCACAACTTCGTGGTCCTGTTCGCCGACGACGACTCCGAGCAGGTGCGGATGGAAGCGACCCGCCGCGACTTCGTCGCCAACGTCAGCCACGAACTCAAGACCCCCGTCGGCGCGATGGGACTGCTGGCGGAGGCGCTCCTCGAATCGGCGGACGACCCCGAGTCGGTCCGGCACTTCGGCGAACGCGTGCTCGGTGAATCCGTCCGGCTCGGCAAGATGGTCACCGAACTGATCGCGCTGTCCCGGCTGCAGGGCGCCGAGAAACTGCCCGACCTCGAGGCCGTTTCCGTCGATGAAGTGGTCGACGAGGCCCTGCAGCGGTGCAAGATCTCCGCGGAAGCCGCAGGCATCGCCGTCACCACGGACCACCACAGCGGCTACGAAGTGCTCGGCGACCGCGCGCTGCTCGTCACCGCGCTGTCCAACCTGGTGCAGAACGCCATCGCCTATTCGCCGAAGGGATCGCCGGTCTCGGTGAGCCGGTCCATCCGCGGCGACAATGTGGCGATCTCGGTGACCGACCGCGGCGAAGGCATCGCCAAGGCCGACCAGGAACGCGTCTTCGAACGTTTCTTCCGCGTCGACAAGGCACGGGCCCGGGCGACCGGCGGAACGGGACTCGGCCTCGCGATCGTCAAGCACGTGGCCGCCAACCACAACGGATCGATCGACCTGTGGAGCAAGCCCGGAACAGGTTCGACGTTTACCCTGCAGATTCCTGCACACATCGAGACAGTAGAGACGAACGGCGGGGACGCCGACGGCGGAACTGTCGGGAGGAGAGAAACCGGTATGGAGGCCAAGCGATGACAAGTGTGCTGATCGTGGAAGACGAGGAGTCACTGGCCGACCCATTGGCCTTCCTGCTCCGCAAGGAAGGATTCGAGACGACGATCGTCGGCGACGGACCGTCCGCGCTCGCCGAATTCGACCGGGCCGGTGCCGACATCGTCCTCCTCGACCTCATGCTGCCCGGCATGAGCGGCACGGACGTCTGCAAGCAACTTCGCAGCCGATCCGGTGTCCCCGTCATCATGGTGACGGCACGGGACAGCGAGATCGACAAGGTGGTGGGCCTCGAACTCGGCGCCGACGACTACGTCACCAAGCCGTACTCCGCGCGGGAACTGATCGCCCGCATCCGCGCGGTGCTGCGCCGAGGCGTAGACAGCGAACTCGACGTCGCGCAGGACTCGGCCGTCCTCGAGGCCGGACCGGTCCGGATGGACGTCGAACGGCACGTGGTCCAGGTGAACGGCGATGCCGTCACGCTACCGCTCAAGGAGTTCGACCTCCTCGAGTACCTGCTGCGGAACTCGGGCCGGGTGCTCACCCGCGGACAGTTGATCGACCGGGTGTGGGGAGCGGACTACGTCGGCGACACCAAGACCCTCGACGTGCACGTCAAGCGTCTGCGCTCGAAGATCGAGACCGACCCGGCCAAGCCTGAACACCTCGTCACAGTCCGCGGGCTGGGCTACAAACTGGAGGCGTGAGCGGACGCCGATCCGCGACAGTTGCGCACGAATTCGTCAGCCGCACAGGCAATTGCCGGTGCGGCTGACGAATTCGTGGGCTTTGTCGGACGGGCGTCGGTCAGAACGGGTTGTACACGTAGACACCGCGGAACGGCGCGGAGATGATCTGCGTGATCGCGTGCTCGCGGCCCTGGTCGTCGAACTGCCTGCAGTAGACGGCGACGTAGTGTCCGTCGCCCTTGCACTCGATGACCCGGCCGGTTCCGTACGGGCTCAGCACGAGCGCGCGGTCGCCCTTGTCGCCGAACGCGCCGGGATCGAACGGTGCGACGAAGTTCGCCGTCTTGTCGTAGAAGGTGTTCCAGTCCGGGGTCGGGTCGGCGGACGCCGTCGGCGCGAGGGCGAGCGTGGCAGCGGCGGTCAGCAGGGCACCGGTCAGAATGCGAGCGAACATGGTCTCTCCCGTCGTGGCTGTGCCCGGAATGGGGCCGTGACGGCTAAATCGACCGGTGGGTCCGATCCGTTACCCGGCGGCCTTCTTCTGCGCGGCCACGGTGGCGGGGTGGACGGCGACGAGTCCGAGGCCTGCCCTGCGCTTGCACAGCTTCGCCAATTCCGCGTACGCGGCCTTGCCGAGCAGTTCCGTCAACTCCGGCGCGTACGACTGCCAGACGGCCTTGGCGCCCACGTGGGCGTCGGGTGAGCCCGAGCAGTACCAGTCCAGGTCCGAGCCGCCCTCACCCCAGCCGCGCCGGTCGTACTCGGTGATGGTGGTCTTGAGGATCTGCTCGCCGTCCGGACGTTCCACCCACTCCTGGGTGCGGCGGATCGGGAGCTGCCAGCACACGTCGGGCTTGACCTCGAGCGGCTCGATCCCGCGCTTGAGTGCCATCGAGTGCAGCGCGCAACCGACGCCGCCCTCGAAGCCGGGGCGGTTCAGGAAGATGCAGGCTCCCTGATACCGGCGGGTGCGCAGCGCGGGCTCGTCCTCGAGGTCGTCCTCCTCGATGTATCCCTTCTTGCCGAGCCCCTTCTCCATGAACTGCCAGTCCTCGGGTGTGAGCAGCTTCACTGACTTGTTCAGCTTCTCCAGATCCTCCTCGTCGGAGAGGAACGCGCCGTGCGAACAGCAGCCGTCGTCCGGTCGGTCGCCGATGATGCCCTGGCAGGCCGGGGTGCCGAACACGCAGGTCCAGTGGGATAGCAGCCACGTCATGTCCGCGGCGATGAGGTGCTCGGCGTTGTCGGGATCGGGAAATTCGACCCATTCGCGAGCGAAGTCGAGGGGTACTTCGGGGCTGGGTGTCATCTTGTGTGAACGCCCTGCGTTACGTGCTGTCACAAAGCCCGACGGTAGACCCAGTACCGTGTCAATGTGCGACTAGGGGTACTCGACGTCGGAAGCAACACCGTCCATCTTCTCGTAGTGGACGCCCACAGGGGCGGCCACCCCACACCGATGAGTTCGACCAAGTCGACTCTGAGGCTGGCGGAGAACACCGACGACAGGGGTGACATCACCACTCAGGGTGCAGATCGCCTGGTCACGACGGTGGCAGACTTCTCCAGCATCGCGAGGACATCCGGGTGCGGTGAACTCATGGCGTTCGCGACGTCCGCCGTCCGCGACGCCAACAACTCGGACGACGTGCTGGCGCGCGTCCACGACGAGACCGGCGTGACGCTCGAGGTCCTGTCGGGTGTCGACGAGGCGCGGCTGACGTTCCTCGCCGTGCGCCGCTGGTTCGGCTGGAGTGCGGGCCGCATCCTGAACCTCGACATCGGCGGCGGATCCCTCGAACTGACGACGGGCGGCGACGAGGACCCGGACGTCGCGCTGTCGCTGCAACTCGGCGCGGGACGGCTCACTCGGGACTGGCTCGAGGAGGACCCGCCGGGCAAGCGCCGCGTGGCCGTGCTGAGGGACTGGCTGGACGCAGAACTGACCGTCCCGTCGAAGGAACTGCGCGCGGCGGGGCAGTGGGACCGGGCCGTCGGCACGTCCAAGACGTTCCGCTCGCTGGCCCGGCTGACGGGCGCCGCACCGTCCGGTGCCGGCCCGCGGGTCAAGCGCACGCTCACCGCCAGCGGTCTCAGGCAACTCATAGCTTTCATTTCGCGGATGACGGCCTCGGACCGTGCAGAATTAGAAGGGGTGAGCTCCGACAGGTCGCAGCAGATCGTGGCTGGAGCACTCGTTGCGGAGGCCAGCATGAGAGCACTGGGCGTGGAGGAACTCGAAATCTGCCCCTGGGCTCTGCGCGAGGGTTTGATCCTCCGCAAGCTCGATACGGAAATGGGCGGTGAATTGATGGTGGGTGCTCGATGACCGAGGACAGTCAGCAGATCTCTGTGTCAGAACTGCTCAAACGCAACGGGCAACAGGTGGAGTCCCGCGGCGGGCGGCGTCGGCGCGGCGTCGCGGGAGGAATCTCCGTCGCCGAGTTGACCGGTGAAATTCCGGTGGTCCGGGATCCGTCCGATTCGCGGGCACTCGAACCCGAACCGGAGCAGGAACCCGCCGCGCCCGAGCCGTCACGCACGCCCGCGCCGGCAACGCCGTCCGCGCGCGCCGACGAGCGCACGGCGGCCTTCAAGGCTCCGGTCGACGACAGCGACGAGGACGACGACGAGCCCATCGCCAGTCGCCCCGCCGGCCGCGGCCGCGCCGTGGTGTCGGGCGGGACGTCGCGCGATCACCAGGGAACGTGGGTCAGCCGCGCAGTCCGGAAGGAACCGCCTGCGCCCGAGGCCGCGGCTTCTGCACCGGCACCGACCGTTGCCGCCCCGGCCGTGAAGAAGCCGGAGCCGGCGCCGACCGTCGCGGCTCCGCGTGTGACACCGGCGCCGAAGACCGAAACCCCGGCCAAGCCCGAAACCCCGGCCAAGCCCGACACAGCGGCCGAGGCCGTACCGGCCGCGAAGTCCGACGCACCGGCGAAGCCCGAGGCTCCGGCGAAATCCGGAGCCCCCGCGAAGGCGCAAAGCGCGGCGAAGGGTGCCGCAGCGGCGTCGAACGGCGCGTCGAAGTTCGTGAAGACACCGAAGCCGGAGGCTCCCGCCAAGGCGAAGCCGGAACCCGCGCTGCTGTCCGGATCGACGCTGGCCGGCGACCTGATGCGCCAGTCCCGGGACTCGGATGCGGCGAACGCGGCCGAGCAGACGGATCTCATCGAGGCCGCCACCGGCGAGGCGGACACCGAGAAGCGTGACGGCGACACGCAGAAGTCCGAGACCCCGCGCCGTTCCCGCAAGGAGGCGAAGGCAGAGAAGGCCGAGGCCGCGAAAGCGGAGAAGGCAGGCAAGGACGAGGCCGGCGAGAACTCCACCCGCGAGTGGGTCGTTCTCATCGGTCAGGGCGTCGTGGCCGTGATCGCCGGGGCCCTGCTCTTCAAGGGTTTCGAGAAGCTGTGGGACGTCTTCCCGTGGGTCGCGCTGATTCTGGCGCTGCTCGTCATCGTGGGCCTGGTCGCCATGGTCCGCATCCTGCGCCGCACCGACGACATCACCAGCTTCGTGATCGCCGTCGTCGTCGGGATGATCGTCACTCTGGGGCCGTTAGCCTTCATGCTTGCGTCGGGCTGAGTTGCTCATGGTCGGGGACAATGGGCACGAGCAGGTTCGACGGTCACCGCCTGGGCGGAAGGTACTGGTGGGCCTGTCGACGGCCTCGGTGTACCCGGAGAACACCGAGGCGGCCTTCCGGTACGCGGCCGATCTGGGATACGACGGCGTCGAACTGATGGTGTGGGCCGAATCGGTCAGCCAGGACGCCGCCGCCGTGGCCGCGCTGGTGCGCAGGTACGCGATCCCGGTCCAGGCGATCCACGCGCCGTGCCTGCTCATCTCGCAGCGGGTGTGGGGCGCCGACCCGGTCGCGAAGCTGGAGCGTTCCGTCCGCACCGCAGAATCGCTCGGGGCGACGAGCGTCGTGGTGCACCCCCCGTTCCGCTGGCAGCGCCGGTACGCCGACGGCTTCGCCGATCAGGTGGCCGACCTGGAACAGCGCAGCGACGTGATCGTCGCGGTCGAGAACATGTTCCCCATGCGGGCGGACGGCTTCTTCGGCAGCAAGGAGAGATCCGCCCAGAGGTTGCGGCGGCGCGGCGGACCCGGGGCGGCGCTGTCGGCGTTCAGCCCGTCCTACGACCCCACCGATTCGGGGCACGCCCACTACACGCTCGACCTGTCGCACACGGCCACGGCCGGGATGGATGCGATGAAACTGGCGGAGCGGATGGGGGAGGGCCTCGCGCATCTCCACCTCGCCGACGGCCGGGGTGCGTCGATGGACGAGCACCTCATTCCCGGTCACGGCGCCCAGCCCTGCGCGCAGCTGTGCCGGCACCTCGTCGACACCGGGTTCGACGGGCAGGCGGTGGTCGAGATCAACACGCAGAACGCCCGCACGCAGCGGGAACGGTCGTCGATGCTCGCGCAGGCACTGGCCTTCGCCCGTGAACACCTCGAACCGGGCCGCGCCGCGTCGGGATCGCCGCGCAGCCACTCCGGTGGCGATCACGACGACACCTGAGGTGTCTGCCGGGTTTCTCCTCCGGTAAGCTGGTGGCAACATTGGATAGTTTCAGTATCCAGTCGAGCCGCCGAAGGAGGGGCCGTGCGCGTTTCCGAGTTGGTCGCCCGCACCGGCGTTCCGCTCGCGACGGTGAAGTACTACCTGCGCGAGGGTCTGCTGATGCCCGGCGAGGCGACGAGCGCCACCCAGGCCCGGTACGGCGAGGAGCACGTACAGCGCCTGGGCCTGGTCAAGGCGCTGGCCGGAGCCGGACTGCCGATTCCCCGCATCCGGGAGATACTCCGCCTCGTCGACCACCCCGACGGCTCGCTGTTCGACGTGCTCGGCCAGGCCATCGCGCAACTCCCGCCCTACCTCGACACCCCCGCCGACGACGCCGACGAGTTCCCGCGAGCCCGCGCCGTCCTCGACAGGCTCGGGCAGGTGTACGACCCCCGGTACGTGGCGGTCGGTCAGCTCGAACGTGCCCTCGCGGCACTCGAGGAAGCCGGCATCCCGATGACCGAGGAGCGACTCGACGCCTACGGGCGCCACGTGCGCGGGATCGCCGAGATCGACATCGGGCTCATGCCCACCGCATCGGCCGAGGACGCGATCCGGTACGCGGTGCTCGGCACGGCCGTCTACGAGCCGGTGATCGCCGCGATGCGCCGGCTCGCACACCAGGACGTCGCGCAGAAGCGTCTCCGGAACCCCGAAGAACAGGACCAGCAGTGAGCTCAACTCCCTTCCACGATCTCAACGTCCTCACCGCTGCCGGTGACGGGATGTACCGGGCGTCGATCGACCCGATCTGGACGATCGGCCCCAAGGTGCACGGCGGCTCGATGATGTCGCTCTGCGCCGCTGCCGCCCGCAGGCGACTGCTCGACGAGACCGGCGACGCCGGGCCGTCCCGGGTGCAGCCCCTCGCGGTCGGGGCCAACTACCTGTCCGCCCCCGATCCGGGTGAGGTGACGCTGTCGACGACGGTGCGCAAGCAGGGCAAGCAGGTGTCGTTCGTCGATGTGGAGCTGACGCAGGGCGACCGCGTCGCCGTACACGCGTCGGTCACGCTCGGTGTCCCCGACGTGGGGGAACCGCAGTACAGCGGGGACCACGCCCTGGCGCAGCTCCCGGTGGAACCGCCCGCCGACGCCGTCGTGCTCACGGCCGACCACCCGATGGGGCAGATCGTCCACGTGGCCCAGGGCTGCGACATGCGGGTGGACGGGACGTCGGCGCACTTCCTGACCGGCAACCAGGGCGAACCCGAGGTCCGCATGTGGGTGCGACCGCGCGCAGGCGACGAGAGCGATCCCGACACGGCGGCGCTGTTCGCGATCATGACCGGCGACATCAGCGCCCCCGTGACGATGAACCGCGGCATGTTCGGCTGGGCGCCCACGGTCCAGCTGACCACCTACCTGCGCAGGCAGCCCGCGCCGGGCTGGCTGCGCGTGATGGCCAGCAGCACGGTGCTCGGCGGCGCCTGGTTCGAGGAGGACCACACCGTCCTCGACTCGACCGGGGCGATCGTCGTGCAGAGCCGGCAACTGGCGATGATCCCCCGCTAGGAGGGCGCCGCAGAGCGTCGTGGCAGGCTGTTCGCCATGACGAGAATTGCGGTAATCGGAGGCGGCAAGATCGGCGAGGCCCTCATCTCGGGGCTTCTGCAGGCAGGTCACGCCGTCAAGGATCTGGTGGTGGCCGAGCAGCACCCGGCGCGCGCCGACGAGCTGGCCGCGGCGTACTCGGTGCGGGTCACCACTCCCACCGACGCCGCCGAAGGCGCCGACGTCATCGTGATGGCCGTCAAGCCGGGAGACGTCGAGTCCGCGCTCACCGAGGTGTCCAAGGTCGAACTCGACGGCGAGCGCGAGCAGTTGCTCGTCTCGCTCGCTGCCGGCATCCCCACCGCCTTCTACGAGACGAGACTGCCCGCCGGGTTCCCCGTGGTCCGGGTCATGCCCAACACGCCCATGCTGGTCGGTGAGGGCGTCAGCGTGCTCGCGCCCGGCAGGCACGTGAAGAAGGAACACCTCGACCTGGTCCGCGGCGTCCTGTCGTCGGTCGGCAAGGTCGTCGTCGTTCCCGAATCGCAGATAGACGCCGTCACCGCAGTCTCCGGCTCCGGTCCGGCCTATTTCTTCCTTGTCGCCGAGGCGATGATCGACGCGGGCGTGGGGCTCGGACTGACCCGGGCGACCGCGACCGAGCTGGTCGTGCAGACCATGGTCGGCTCCGCGGCCATGCTGGACAGGTCGGGGGAGAGCGCGACCGAACTTCGTGCCGCCGTGACTTCGCCCGGCGGAACCACCGCGGCGGCAATCCGCCGTCTGGAGGGAAACGGACTCCGAACAGCATTTTTCGACGCCCTCGAAGCCGCGAAAATTCGTTCTGCCGAACTCGGCACGACGACCGAATGAATATTCGATTGCCCACACCCGTCGCAGTAACCCCATCCGTCCCGCTAAGCTCGAAGTAGCACGTGCGTGTCTGTTCCGCCGGAGGGGAAGCCGGCGGCGCGAGACGTGCCGGAGGTAAGTGGTTGATGACGTCTGCAAAAAAGCCGTCCAAGGGCTCGGCCCCGGACGGACAACCGGCACTGGCCGGAACGCAATTTCTCACCGTCGCCGAGGTAGCGACGCTGATGAGAGTGTCCAAGATGACTGTGTACCGGTTGGTGCACAGCGGCGAACTGCCCGCCGTCCGCGTGGGCCGTTCGTTCAGAGTGCATGCGAAAGCAGTGCACGACTACCTCGAAACCTCGTACTTCGACGCCGGTTGACCGATCGGCACGAAGAGGGTCATCGACCTCGGTTTCCGGGGAGACGACCTACACCGGTACGATTAGCGACTGTCGTACCAGCCAGCTGGTGTCGTAAGGCGCTGAGCTAGTTAAAACGAGGCCCAGGCGCCAGAGTGGCGCGAGCGTACGTGATCGGCGTGCGCAGGAACGCTAGAGAAGAACGTGAGGGACACCCGCTATGGGTTCAGTGATCAAGAAGCGACGCAAGCGCATGTCGAAGAAGAAGCACCGTAAGCTGCTTCGCCGCACCCGAGTGCAGCGCAGGAAACTCGGTAAGTAAAGAGTTGCGTCTGGATGCCCGTCACCTCCGGTGGCGGGCATCCTTCGTTTCACGGCGGGCCCGTCGCGTATTGGGCGACCGACCAATTGTCGTTGTGCGGAGCGCCATCCCCCTCCTGCACGTATCGTTGACGTCACTCGCTACGTGATCGGGGGTCCTTAGTGGTTGTGAGTGACGAAGACAGTACTACGCGGACGGCGGTGCCGCGCGTCGTGCTGGTCACTGGGGCAAGCAGATTTCTGGGTGGATACCTCGTCACCCGGCTCGCTCAGAATCCGGCCATCGAGCGGGTGATCGCGGTGGACGCGGTGTCGCCGAGCAAGGACATGTTGCGCCGCATGGGCCGCGCCGAGTTCGTGCGCGCCGACATTCGGAATCCCTTGATCGGCAAGGTCATTCGCAACGCCGAGGTCGACACCGTCGTGCACGCGTCGACGTTGGCGCGCCCGCCGAAGTCGGGTAGTCGCGCGGCCATGAAAGACATGAACGTCATCGGCGCGATGCAGTTGTTCGCCGTCTGCCAGAAGGCCCCGAGCGTCCGTAAGGTCGTGTTGCGTTCGGCCTCCGTGGTCTACGGCTGCAGCGCCAAGGACCCGGCCAAGTTCACCGAGGAGATGAGCGCCCGGCGCCGCCCCGCGGGCGCGTACGCGCGGGACTGCATCGAGATCGAGGGGTATCTGCGCGGAATGGGTCGCAGGCGCCCCGACATCGACGTGTCGATCGTCCGCCTAGCACCGCTGGTCGGGCCGCGACTGAACGCGACGGTCGCGCAGTACCTCACCTCACCGGTCGTGCCGACCATTCTCGGACGGGACGCACGCCTGCAGGTCCTGCACGAGGAGGACGCGCTGGCCGCACTGGAACGGGCCACGGTGTCGGGTCCGGCGGGCACGTTCAACGTCGCGGGCGACGGCGTCGTCATGATGTCGCAGGCCATCCGCCGCGCCGGGCGGATCGAGGTCCCGATGCCGTTCGCGTTGTTCCGCAACCTCGGGCGTGCGCTGATGGGTCCGGTGATGCGGTCGTACACCACCGAGCAACTCGAATACTTTCATTTCGGTTGCGGACTGGACACCACGCGCATGCGAACCGAACTATCCTTCGAGCCACGGTGGACCTCGATGCAGGCACTCGACGACTTCGCTCGTGCTGCCGGCGTCAAGGCGATCATCAAGAACGAATGGGTCGACGCAGCAGAGAACGCACTACTCGCTCTTACCGGCACGGCGAAAGGGGAGAGGTGAACGAAGTGGCGAAGGTCATTCCGTTGCACGGTGCGACAGCCGCGCGCGGGACCGCTATCGGACGTTCGAGGCGTGAGCAGAGCGAGAGCAGACATCCGTCCGCGATGCCGCCGCCCGCCGTGATCACCCCACCGGAGCCGATTACCGAGTCGTCGGCCGTCGACGCCGTGCGCCACGCCCTGGCCGAGCAGATCGTCAACACCGCCGAGTTCCTGCGCCGCCGGCTCTCGGGCGACTATCACGTCGACGACTTCGGCTACGACCCCCACTTCGCCGAGAACGTGTGGCTGCCCATCCTGCGTCCGCTGTTCGACAAGTGGTTCCGCGTCGAGGTCAGCGGTATCGAGAACATCCCGTCGACCGGCGGTGCGCTGGTGGTCGCGAACCATGCCGGTGTGCTGCCCATCGACGGCCTGATGACCTCGGTCGCCGTTCACGACCATCACCCCGCGCATCGCCCGCTGCGGATGCTGGCCGCCGATATGGCGTTCGAGATGCCGCTGGTCGGTGGTGTCGCCCGCAAGGCCGGGCACACACTCGCGTGCCATCCGGACGCCGTGCGCCTGCTGCAGGACGGGGAGGTCGCGGCCGTGTTCCCCGAAGGTTTCAAGGGCATCGGCAAACCGTTCAGCGAACGCTACAAGTTGCAGCGGTTCGGCCGTGGTGGCTTCGTGTCCGCCGCCATGCGGACCGGTGCGCCGATCATTCCGTGCTCGATCGTGGGGTCCGAGGAGATCTACCCGAAGATCGGTGAACTCGGGACGCTCGCCCGGCTGCTGGGGATGCCGTACTTCCCGGTCACCCCGCTCTTCCCGCACTTCGGCCCGCTCGGCCTCGTGCCGCTGCCGTCGAAGTGGTACATCGAGTTCGGTAAGCCGATCGTCACCGACACGTACGACGCGTCGGCGGCCGACGACCCGATGGAACTGTTCGAGGTCACCGACCATGTCCGGGAGACCATCCAGCAGACGCTGTACCGGCTCCTGGCGAAGCGCCGGAACGTGTTCCTGGGCTGAGCCGCGGCGGGCGGCTCAGGCCGCCTGTTCGCGGCGTCGCGCGACGATGGCCGCGAGTGCGCCGCCTGCCGCGCCGAGGAGCAGCGCGGTGGGGACGCCGATCTTGGCGGCCTTGCGTCCGGTCCGGAAGTCGCGGATCTCCCAGCCCCGGTTCTTGGCCAGCTCACGCAGGTCGGTGTCGGGGTTGATCGCGACCGCGGTCCCGACGAGCGACAGCATCGGCACGTCGTTGTGGCTGTCCGAGTAGGCGGTGCAGCGCTTGAGGTTGAGGCCCTCGCGGACCGCCAGGGCGCGCACGGCGTGCGCCTTGCCGAGGCCGTGCAGAATGTCGCCGACCAGACGTCCGGTGAACATCCCGTCCTCGCTCTCGGCGACCGTGCCGAGGGCGCCGGTGAGACCGAGACGCTTCGCGATGACCTGAGCCAGCTCCACCGGGGTCGCGGTGACCAGCCACACCTGCTGTCCGGCGTCGAGGTGCATCTGTGCCAGCGCCCGGGTGCCGGGCCAGATCTTGTCGGCGATGACCTCGTCGTAGATCTCCTCACCGAGCCGGGCGAGTTCGGCCGTCGACCGTCCGGAGACGAACGACAGGGCCTTCTCGCGGCCGGAGGCGACGTCGTCGCTGCTCTCCTTGCCGGTGATGCGGAACTTGACCTGCTTCCACGCGAAGTCGACGAGGTCGGAGGTCTTCAGATACTTCCGGGCGGCGAGTCCGCGCGCGAAGTGGATGATCGAGGCGCCCTGGACCATGGTGTTGTCGACGTCGAAGAACGCGGCAGCCGTCAGGTCGAGGGGAACGTCGTGCTCGACCAGCTCGGTGTCCTCGCCGGACGCGACGTGCAGAGCGAGGGCTGCGTCGGCGCTCGCCTCACCTGCGACGTTGGCACGTACCTCGGCTTCGCTGGGTCCCAGCGGATTCCTGAACTGGCGCCGGCCCGGGAGGATGATCCCCGCCAGACCTGAACCGAAACCCGAGCCGTTCGGTAGTGATCGCGCAGGCACTCGCACCTCCCGTATCGCAGAAGCCTCTGGGAGCAGCCTATCCCCCGAATCGGGGACGGGGCGGACGGATGGCCCCGCAGGGGGAACTGTGTGACGTTCATCTCCGAGCCGATTGGCGTCCGCGGACCCCGAAACGGCACAGTGACTCCACCGGAGGCGTCGAAAGGAAGTGACGGGGCATGAGCACGGGCGGACACGAGGTGACGCTTCTCACGAGGGCGGGGTGCGGTGCGTGCGCGCCGGCCCGCGAGCGGTTGCTGGTTCTGTGCGAGGAGTTCGGGCTGGAACTGACGTGCATAGACGTCGACGAGGCGGCGGCCACGGACCCCGAAATCCGGGCCGAATTCGGCGACCGATTGCCGGTGGTGTTGCTCGACGGACGTGAGCACAGTTACTGGGAGGTCGACGAAGAGCGCCTTCGCTCGGATTTACGCAAGTAAGGGAACCCTAAAAGTGGGATCTTCCGATGCCGTGCAGGTAGGACCGCATGTCGCGCAGTCGCAGCGACTTTGTGCATGGGTTCACAAGCAGTTACCGTGGTGTGAACAATTCCCCGGAGCATCGTGAAGAACGGCATCGAATGCCGGTCGGACGAGGAGCCAACGACGTGACCGAAACGCACCAGACGCATGGGTCTGTGGCCCCTGGCGTCACGGGGGCGGTCGGGCGGTCTGTGGTCGGGTCACCGGCCCCCTCGGTCACCGGCGCGGCCCCGCTCCCCGAATCGCGGGACATCCCCCAGGCTACGGTGACGCGCCTCGCGACGTACCTGCGGGTCCTCGGAGTGCTGACCGAACGCGGCACGATCATCGTCTCGAGCGAGGAACTCGCCGCCGCCTCCGGTGTCGGCTCCGCGAAGCTTCGCAAGGACCTTTCCTTCCTGGGGCCGAACGGCGTGCGCGGCGTCGGCTACGACGTGACGCGCCTGCGGGCCCGCATCGAGCGGGCGCTCGGCCTGGACCGCGGACACAAGGTGGTGCTCGTCGGCGTCGGCAACCTCGGCCAGGCGCTCGCCGGCTACGGCGGGTTCGGTCGTCGCGGGTTCTCCATGGTCGGACTGTTCGACAGCGACCCGGCGCGGGTCGGTGCGCCGGTGGGCGACCTCACCGTGCGGCACGTCGACGAACTCGAGCAGGCCTGCGCCGAACTCGAGGCCACCATCGGCGTCATCTCGACCCCCGACGAGGCGGCGCAGGAAGTCGCCGACCGCCTCGTGCGCGCCGGACTGCGCTGCATCCTCAGCTTCTCGCCCACCTCCCTCGACGTCCCCGACCACGTCGAGATGCGCCGCGTCGACCTCGCGGTCGAAATGCAGGTCCTGTCGTTCAACAGCGCACGCAACACGGAATCGGTACCCACCGCTCCGCGCGTGCGCATCGGACATTCGGCTGTCCCGTCCACCGCACCAAGAAACGGATCAGTGATCGCGCCGTGAGTGTTCTGCTTGTCGGGGTCTCGCACAGGACGGCCCCGGTGCCGGTTCTCG
Source organism: Rhodococcus pseudokoreensis (assembly GCF_017068395.1). Lineage (NCBI taxonomy): Bacteria > Bacillati > Actinomycetota > Actinomycetes > Mycobacteriales > Nocardiaceae > Rhodococcus > Rhodococcus pseudokoreensis. The sequence continues at coordinate 6,619,615 of NZ_CP070619.1, forward strand.
AGCGGGTGGCTGTCACCGACACCGATCGCCCGAAGTTGACGGACAAGCTTCTGGCGTCGTCGCACATCTCGGAGGCGATGATCGTCTCCACCTGCAACCGGGTGGAGATCTACGCCGTCGTCGATGCGTTCCACGGTGCGCTCGCCGAGGTCGGCGAACTGCTCGCCGACCATTCGGGGCTCGATCTGACCGATCTGCACCGGCACGCGTACGTCCGGTACAGCGAGGCTGCGGCGGAGCACCTGTTCGCCGTGGCCAGTGGTCTCGACTCGATGGTGATCGGCGAGCAGCAGATCCTGGGGCAGATCCGGACCGCGTACGCGTCTTCCGACGCCCAGCAGGCCGCGGGCCGCACGCTGCACGAACTCGCGCAGCAGGCGCTGCGCGTCGGCAAGCGGGTGCACTCGGAGACCGGCATCGACTCCGCGGGCGCGTCCGTCGTGTCCGTGGCCCTCGACCGCGCCGCCGGCATCGTCGGCGCAGGCGGACTGACCGGACGCACCGCCGTCGTGGTCGGCGCCGGATCGATGGGCGGCCTGTCCGTCGCACACCTCACGCGCGCCGGGATCGGCCGCATCGTCGTCGTGAACCGCACCAAGGAGCGTGCCGAACACCTCGCCGACACGGCCCGGTCCAACGGTGTCGCGGCGGAGGCTCTCGAACTGGCCGAACTCCCGGACGCGATGGCCCAGGCAGATGTCCTCGTGACCTGTACCGGCGCGGTCGGCGCCGTCGTCACGCTCGCGGACACCCACCGCGCGCTGGCACAGCCCGGCCGCGACTCCGAACGCCCCCTCGTCATCTGCGACCTCGGACTGCCCCGCGACGTGGAACCCGCCGTGTCGGGTCTGCCCGGGGTCACCGTCCTCGACATGGAATCGCTGCAGCGCGATCCCGCCGCGGGCGCGGCCGCATCCGACGCGGACGCCGCGCGGACGATCGTCGCCGCCGAACTCGCCAACTACCTCGCGGGCCAGCGGCTGGCGGAGGTCACGCCGACCGTCACGGCCCTGCGCCAGCGCGCGGCGGACGTGGTCGAGGCGGAGCTGCTGCGACTGGATTCGCGTCTGCCCGGACTCGACGATCCCGAGCGCGACGAGGTCGCGCGCACGGTCCGGCGAGTGGTCGACAAGCTCCTGCACGCGCCCACCGTCCGGGTGAAGCAGCTCGCCTCCGCGCCCGGTGGCGACTCCTACGCCGCCGCCCTGCGCGAACTGTTCGAACTCAGCCCCGGATCCGTCGAGGCCGTCGCGAAGCCCACCGAACTCGGTGGCGCCGACCTGAGCGCTATCGACATCACGGACGGCTTCTTCGCAGGCCAGGACCCGCTCCTGCGCCGCTTCGTCACAGACGACAACCATGGGAAGGAATCGCAGGCATGAGCGCCGTCGGCACCCGTACGCTGCGGATCGGAACCCGTGGCAGTGAGCTCGCGACCACCCAGGCCGGAACCGTGCGCGACGCACTGATCTCGGCCGGGCACGACGCCGAACTCGTCATCATCAAGACCAAGGGCGACCAGTCCATGGAATCGGTGGAGAAGATCGGTGTCGGCGTCTTCACCGCCGAACTCCGGGAAGCGCTCGCCGACGGCCGGGTCGACGTGGCCGTCCACTCCTACAAGGACCTGCCGACCGCCCGCGACGAGCGGTTCACGATCGCGGCCATCCCGCCGCGCGAGGATCCCCGCGACGCACTCGTGGCGCGCGACGGACTGGTCCTCGGTGAGCTGCCCGCCGGTTCGAAGGTCGGCACGTCCGCACCCCGGCGCACGTCGCAGTTGCGGGCTCTGGGCCTCGGCCTCGACATCCAGCCGCTGCGCGGCAACCTGCAGCGTCGCCTCGGCAAGGTCGAATCCGGCGAACTCGACGCCGTCGTCCTGGCCCGGGCCGGCCTGGCGCGGATCGGCCGACTGGACCTGATCACCGAGTCCCTCGAACCGGTCCAGATGCTGCCCGCGCCCGCGCAGGGCGCGCTCGCCGTCGAATGCCTGTCGGTCAACACGGCACTTGTCGCGATCCTGTCCGAGCTCGACGACCCGAACAGCCGCGCCGCCGTCACGGCGGAACGCGCCTTGCTCGCGGAACTCGAGGCCGGCTGCACCGCGCCTGTCGGCGCCATCGCCGAGGTCGTCGAATCCCTCGACGACGACGGCCGCATCTTCGACGAATTGTCCGTCCGGGGCTGCGCCGCGGCCATCGACGGTTCCGACGTCATACGCACGGGGGCCGTGGGCTCCCCGGAGAACGCCGAAGAACTCGGCCGCTCCGTCGCGCGGGAGCTTCTCGAGCTCGGTGCGCGGGAGCTGATGAATGTCACCGAGGCCGGTGATGCCGATGTTTGATGTGCGAAGGCCGACTGATCGGCCGATCCGCTTCCTGTACCCATCTCGACACATGATCGCACTGGAGAATTACCGATGAGCCGAGTCCGTAAGAACACCCCCGGACGAATCCTGTTCGTGGGATCCGGACCGGGCGATCCGGCACTGCTCACCGTGCACGCACGGGACGTCCTTGCCGCAGCCACCCTCGCCTTCACCGACCCCGACGTCGACAAGGGCGTCACCGTCCTCGTGGGCACCGACCTCGGCGTCGACGCCGAGACCGGTGAGCCGCTCGCCGAGGTCCGTCCCGCGCTGGGTGAGCCGGCGGAGGTCGCGAAGACCCTCGTCCACGAGGCGCGGAACGGCCACGACGTCGTGCGTTTGGTGTCCGGCGACCCGCTGACCACCGACTCCGTGATCGCCGAGGTCACCGCCGTCGCCCGCACCCAGGTGCAGTTCGAGGTCCTGCCGGGCCTGCCGTCCGCGTCCGCCGTCCCGTCCTACGCCGGTATGGCACTGGGATCGGGACACACCGAGGCCGACGTCCGCGGCGAGGTCGACTGGGCCGCCCTGGCCGCCGCACCCGGACCGCTGGTCCTGCATGCCACGTCGGGTCACCTCGCCGAGACGGCGAGCGCGCTCGTCGAGCACGGTCTGGCCCCGCAGACCCCGGCCGCCATCACCGTCCGCGGCACCACCCGGCAGCAGCGCACCGTGGAGGCCACCCTCGCGACGTTGAACGAGGCCGGTTCCGAACTGGTCGGTTCGCTGGTAGTGACGGTCGGCAAGGTCGTCGCCCAGCGCAACAAGATGTCCTGGTGGGAGTCGCGCGCGCTGTACGGCTGGAAGGTCCTGGTGCCGCGCACCAAGGATCAGGCAGGCGAGATGAGCGACCGCCTCGTCACCCACGGCGCCATCCCGATCGAGGTGCCCACCATCGCCGTCGAGCCGCCCCGCAGCCCGGCGCAGATGGAACGGTCCGTGAAGGGCCTCGTCGACGGCCGCTACCAGTGGGTGGTCTTCACCTCCACCAACGCGGTGCGTGCGGTGTGGGAGAAGTTCGAGGAGTTCGGGCTCGACGCCCGCGCATTCTCCGGCGTCAAGATCGCCTGCATCGGTGAGGCCACCGCCGCCAAGGTGCGCTCGTTCGGAATCAACCCCGAACTCGTGCCGTCCGGTGAGCAGTCGAGCGAGGGCCTGCTGGCCGAATTCGCCCCGTACGACGACGTTTTCGACCCGGTCAACCGGGTTCTGCTGCCCCGCGCCGACATCGCCACCGAGACCCTCGCCGAGGGCCTGCGCGAACGCGGCTGGGAAATCGACGATGTCACCGCGTACCGCACGGTCCGGGCCGCGCCGCCGCCGGCCGAGACCCGCGAGATGATCAAGACCGGTGGGTTCGACGCCGTCTGCTTCACCTCGTCCTCGACGGTCCGCAACCTCGTCGGCATCGCCGGAAAGCCGCACGCGCGCACCCTCGTTGCCTGCATCGGTCCGAAGACTGCCGAGACGGCCATCGAGTTCGGCCTGCGCGTGGACGTGCAGCCGGAGACCGCTCAGGTCGGCCCGCTGGTGGAGGCTCTCGCAGAGCACGCCGCGCGCCTGCGCGCCGAGGGTGCACTGCCCCCGCCGCGCAAGAAGTCCCGCGCACGGCGATAGGCGCTACGCACCTGTGAGTGGTTGAGGAGTCCAGGCACTCCTCAACCACTCACGGGCCCGACGAAGGAGGGCATGTCCTTGTTCCCGACCCACCGGCCGCGACGGCTCCGCAGGACGCCGGCGCTGCGCCGGCTCGTGGCCGAGACTTCGCTCGAGCCACGGCATCTCGTGCTGCCGATGTTCGTCGCGGACGGGATCGACGAGCCTCGTGAGATCTCGTCGATGCCCGGCGTGTTCCAGCACACCCCCGACTCGCTGCGGCGGGCGGCCACGGAAGCGGCCGAGGCGGGGCTCGGTGGGCTCATGCTCTTCGGGGTGCCGCGTCCCGACGACAAGGACGCCGAGGGTTCGGGCGCGTCCGATCCGGACGGCATCCTGAACCGCGGATTGCGCTGGCTCGCTGACGAAGTCGGCGACGCTACGGTGATCATGGCGGACACCTGCCTGGACGAGTTCACCGACCACGGCCACTGCGGTGTTCTCGACGCGAACGGTGCGGTGGACAACGACCTCACGTTGCAGCGGTACGTCGACATGGCGGTCGCGCAGGCCGAGGCCGGTGCGCATCTGCTCGGGCCGAGCGGCATGATGGACGGCCAGGTCGGCGCCATCCGGAAGGCGCTCGACGGCGCGGGCTACACCGACGTCGGTCAGCTCGCGTACTCGGCGAAGTACGCCTCCGCGTTCTACGGGCCGTTCCGTGAAGCGGTGGGCTCGTCGTTGCAGGGCGACCGCCGTACGTATCAACAGGATTCGGCGAACCGTCGCGAATCGTTGCGTGAAGTGGAACTCGACATCGACGAGGGTGCCGACATGGTGATGGTGAAGCCGGCGATGTCCTACCTGGACATCCTGCGCGAGACGGCGGACCGCTCTCCGGTGCCCGTTGCGGCGTATCAGATCTCGGGTGAGTACTCGATGATCACGGCCGCCGCGCAGAACGGCTGGATCGACCGGGACGCCGCGATCCTCGAATCGCTCACCAGCATCCGTCGCGCGGGCGCCGACGTCGTGCTGACGTACTGGGCGACCGAAGCGGCGGGCTGGTTGTGATCGCCGCGCAGGCGGATACGGTGGTGCCATGACCCAGCAGTGGCCACCGACACCGCCGCACCAGGCCCCGCATCAGCAGGGCCCGTCGCAGCACAATTTCCCGTACCCCCCGCCGGTGCCGCAGCCGGAGCCCGAACGTCCGGCACCGGTCGACGTGGGCACCGCGGCCCAGTTGCTGTGGGCGGTGGCCGTGCTCGGCCTGATCCAGGCGCTGGGCGCGATGGTTCTGGTGGTGGGGGAGAAGTCGACGTTCGTCGACGAACTGATGAAGAACCCCAGCTTCACGTCCGGCGAGGTCGACATGACCCGCGACAGCGTGGAGAAGCTGTTCTACGTGGGTATCGGGTTCACGGTCGTCCTCATCCTGATCCTCACCGGGCTCTTCCTCCTGTTCGTGCACTTCATGCGGAAGGGCCGGAACTGGGCCAGGATGCTGATCACCATCGCGTGCGTGATGATGGTGGTGTGGACGATCCCGGTGCTCTTCGGCATCGGATCGGACGGAAGCGGTTCCGCGCTCGCACTCGGCGGCGTGCAGATCCTGCAGGCCGTGGTGGCCGTCGGCGCCGTCGTGCTGATGCACCGGAAGGAATCCAACAGCTACTTCCTGAGGTTGCCCCCCTCCGCCGAGTAGCTTCGATTTGCTCGTGAAATATAAAGATGTACCGTGAAGTACGTCACAAGAGGTAGAACGGCAGACTTCATTTCGACCGAAGGACTTTTCTCCATGCGCGCTGACGATCGAGCACACGGGTCTCGCAAAGAAGCAATGATGTTCGCGATCATCGTGGCCTTCGTGCTGCTGACTCTGTTGCTCGTCGTGATCCCCGGCGTCCTCTCCTGACGAGCCCCACGTTTTCCTCGCGGACCGCGATGTCGCAGGATGAGCGTGTGAGCGAACCAGCCGTCCTGTTCACTGAGCCGGGCGCCCGCTGGCGGATGGTGGCGTTCGGTCCGGTGTTCTGCCTGATCGCCTTGATCATCGAACTCCTGACCGGCCCTGTGGTGCACTGGTTCGCGCTGTCGCTGTTCGCGGTGCTGCTCAGCGGGTTCGTCTACGTGCAGGTGGTGGCCGCCCGCAGGCATGCGAGCGTCGAACTCACGACGTCGTCGTTGCGGCAGGGCACCGAAGACCTGCCGATCGCCGAGATTCTGAAGATCATGCCCCCCGCCGACCCCGAGTCGTACGAGCAGCAGCCGTGGGAAACCGCCCGGAGTCTCGGTGAACTGTCCGCGGTTCCGCGGCGCCGGAAGGGCATCGGACTGCGACTGCGGGGAGGCGCCCTGGTGCAGGCGTGGGCGAAGGACGATGTGGCACTGCGCGCGCAACTCGAATCGCTGCTCGCGAAGTCGGCGGGAGGATCCGCCGAATGAACCGCCGGACCGTGACGGCGGCAGCGGAGTGGTTCGGCGCGGTGGCCGCCCTCGCCGTCGCAGTGTGGTGCTGGAACCACGCCCGGTTCACATCGGAATTCGGTCCCGTCGCGCCGGGAGCGCCCTCGTTCGAGGGCACCGCGTATTCGGGGTCGTGGATCGCCGTCGCCGCGGGGCTGGTGGCGGTCGCCGGACTGCTGGTGATCGATTCGGTGCGCCGGCTGCGGCGCGGCCCGGCGGGCGAACCCGCCGAGCCGGCCTCGTCACCGGAAGATCTGGGTCTTGCGGACGGTGTCGGTCCCGGGACCGTCGAGCATCGCGGAGCCGAGTAGCGCCTCGGGAACCCCGAGCCCCTCGATCAGCGTCTGCGCGTGCGGCCGCAACGACCGGCACCGCTCGTTGATTCCCCGCTGCACCGCCTTCGACCGCTCCACCGACAGCTGCCGGTGTTCCATGAACCACGCCTTGTCCTCTTCGATCACGCTCAGCGCGTAGAGGTCGCAGACATCGCTCAGCAGGTCGCGGGCCTCGTCGTCCTCGCACTCGTCGATGCCCGCGACGAACGCCTCGAGCACGACCCGGTCGATGTGGGCCTGCGCGGCGTGCAGCACATGGTCCTGCACGAAATTGAAGGCGTCGAACGGGTTCTCCTCACGCTTCTGCGCACCCTGCAGGCGGCGGGCGGCGGTCGAGAGCAGGTACTGCTCCCGATCCTCGAACATCGTGAGCTGGGTGCCGCGGTTGAAGAGGCTGCCGTCCTCCTCGTTGTCCTGACGGGTGTCGAGGATCGTCTGGATGATCTGCTGTGCGGCGGTGCGCTTCTTGACGACGTCGGAGACCGTCGTGGCCGCGAACCGCATCCATTCGACGGGGCTCATGCCGCGCACCTCGTCCGCGTACGACGTGAGCAGTTCCTTGGCCACCAGCTGGGTCAGGACGTGGTTGTCGCCCTCGAACGTGGTGAACACGTCCGTGTCCGCCTTCAGTGCCGTGAGCCGGTTCTCGGCCATGTACCCGGCGCCGCCGCACGCTTCCCGCGCCTCCTGGATCGCGCGGGTGGCGTGCCAGGTGTTCGCCACCTTGAGCCCGGCGGCGCGGCCCTCGAGTTCGCGCTGTTCCTGAGGGTCGGCGTCGTCCCGGCTCTGGATCTCGTGCATCTTCGCGACGAGCTCGTTCTGGGCGAATTGCAGTGCGTAGGAGCGTGCGATCAGGGGGAACAGCCTGCGCTGATGGACGAGGTAATCCATGAGCAGCACTTCGTCTTCGGCCTGCGGTGCGTTGAACTGCCTGCGCTGCAAGGCATATCGCGTGGCGATCGCCAGCGCGACACGGGCGGCGGCGCCCGCGGACCCGCCGACGGTGACGCGTCCGCGCACGAGAGTGCCCACCATCGTGAAGAAGCGGCGGTTCGCGTTGTCGATCGGCGACGTGTACGTGCCGTCCGGCTCGACGTCGGCGTACTTGTTGAGCAGGTTCTCCCGCGGAATTCGCACCTGGTCGAACGTGATTCGGCCGTTGTCGACGCCGGGGAGGCCGCCCTTGTATCCGCAGTCCGAGGTGTGGACGCCGGGGAGGTCGTTGCCGTCCTCGTCCCGGATCGGCACCACGAAGCAGTGCACGCCCCGGGACTCGCCGCCCGTGATCAACTGCGCGAACACCGCGGCCGTCGTCGCGTGCTGTGCCGCGCCGCCGATGTAGTCCTTGCGGGAGGACGGTGTGGGGGAATGGACGACGAATTCGGCCGTGTCGGGGTCGTACGTGGCGGTGGTCTCGAGCGCCTGCACGTCGCTGCCGTGACCCGTCTCGGTCATCGCGAAACACCCCAGCAGATCCAGGTCGACGAGACGCTTCACGTACGCCTCGTGATGACGCGCCGTGCCGAGGTTCTCGATCGCGCCGCCGAACAGTCCCCACTGCACGCCGGCCTTGACCATCAGCGACAGGTCGGACATCGCCAGCATCTCGATGCTCGTGACGGCGGCGCCGGCGTCACCGGTGCCGCCGTGGTCCTTCGCGAATCCGGCGGCCGCGTAGCCGTTGCTTGCGAGCAGGCGCAACTGTGCCAGCGTCTTCGCGCGGGCCTCGTCGAGGTCGGGGGTGTAGTGCGGGGCGAAGTCGGGGGTGCCGGACAATTCCGCCCTGACGCGCTCGCGTACCTCCCGCCAGCGTCCGTCGAGTGTGCTTCTCAGGTGGTCAGCTGTGGTGGCCATGACTCGACACTAGACGGCCCCCGCGAGGGGTTGTGCGGTTCGGTTCGCCGGTGCCGGGTACTCCTGCCTGGTGAGTGCTCACCGCCATCCGATCAGCATCACCAGTGCGTCGGTGTCACTGGACGAACGGCATCGGCTGCGGGTGCGCCGGTACGTGATCGTGTCGGCAGGCAGGCTTCTCGCATTCGTGCTGTCGGCGGTGGTCTACGGACTCACCGGCAACCCATGGCTGGCGGTGGGGGTCATCGGGATGTCGATTCCCCTGCCGTGGTTCGTCGCCCTCGTCGTCGACGACCTGCCGCCGTGGGGGTAAGGGTTCACCAGAAACGACTGCCGGGTCCGCCCTTGAACGGGCCGGCCACCCGATCGGTGATCCAGCCGCCGTAGAAGCCCCCTGTCTGGGGTCGCGCCCGCTCGCCGTCGACGAAACAGCCGTCCATCGAAACCGGCGTGACCGCCACGTGGCCGAGGAGGAGGTCGTAGCGGGCAACCGGCCGCGGATAGTGCCACGCCGCACGCTCGGCGACGTGCTCGCCCGCGACGACGTCGAAATAATCCGCCCGCCCCTTCCACTCGCACACCGTGCTGCCGGCGACCGGACGCAGGACGCCGTCGGCGAAGCACGACCGCGGCAGGTAGTACGTCGGCGGGTGGCTCGTCTCGAGCACTTGCAACGAGGTGCGGGTGCGTGCGACGAGTTGGCCGCCGAACCACACCTCCACCAACTCGTCGCTCCGCCGGACCGCGGGCGGACGCGGGTAGTCCCACACCGACTCCTGCCCCGGACCGACGGGGTCCGGCACCGGACGGCCGCTCGTCACGGCAGATCCGCCGACGCGGTGATCACGGTGCGGTCCGGGTCACGCCAGAACGCGGTGATCACGTCGGCGAGCGTGCCCGGATCCGCGATCAGCGGTGTGACGTGGCCGGCGCCGTCCACCGTGGTGGCCGCGGCGTGCGGCATCGTCGCCGCGGCGGCCCGTGCCTGCTCGAGGGAGATCATCGTGTCTGCGCGGGGGACGATCATCAGCGTCGGTGCCGCGATCCGGGGGAGCAGGGGGTCCAGCCCCTCTCGGTGCAGCATGACCGACTGCATCGCCTCGTGCATGCCACGCCGCGGCGACTGCCGGAATGTCCGGGAGACGGCTTGGAACTGTTGCGGGTGCGTCCGTGAAAGCTCCTTGCCGAGAAGGACGTTCATCACCGCGGTCGTGAGCGGTGGAACCGGCCCGGCGAGGCGGTAGGCCCACACCATCGGCACGATCCGGGCGCGTTCCCGGCGGGTGAGGGCTTGGGTCGGCGTCCCGATCGTGACGACGGTGCGGCACCGGTCGGGACTGTGGGCGGCCGCGACGAGTCCGACGTGCCCACCCCACGCATTGCCCACCCAGTCGACTGGTTCGGTGACGTCGAGCACGTCGAGGACGGCGACGGCTGCCGCGGCGCACTCCTCCACCGTGAACCGTCGCTGCACGGCGGTGCTCGCCCCGTGGCCGGGTCCGTCGATCGAGATCAGCTGCCGGTGCGCGACCAGGTGGCTGCGCAGGGGAGCCCACGTCGTCGAGTCGACGAACAGGCTGTGCCACAGGACAGTGGGCGGTCCGCTGCCGGTGACGTGGACGGCGAGGTTCCCGACGCTCGTCGGGATCGTGCGGGTGATCGTTCGTGTGTCCATGGGATGCCCCAGGTGAGTGTCTTCGAGAATTGCTTCGGAAACCGAAACTTCGGTAACCGTAGTATTCTCCTGTGTCATGGAACGGTCAAGAGGTCTGCCGACCGATCGGCCGGCGGTAGGGCAGTTGCTCGTCCGTCTGCTGCACGAGTTCCGCCGGGAGCTGAGCGAGCCCATGGCCGAGCGGGGGTACGGCGACATCCGGCCACCGCATCTGCAGATCTTCGGCAACATCGGCTGGGACGGGCGGCGGCTGACCGAAATCGCCGCCCTGGCCGAATTGAGTCTGTCCGCCACGTCCGAACTGATCAATGATCTCGCGGAACTCGGGTACGTCGAGCGGGTGCCGGACACGCGGGACCGGCGGGCCAAACTCGTCGTCCCGACCGCGCGCGGGCGGCAGGCGCTGCAGGACGCCGCCGTCCGGGTCGCCGAGATCGAGCACCACTGGGGCAGCCTCGTCGGCCACGACCGTTTCGACGACGCCTGTCACCTGCTCAGTTCGCTGCTCGACGAGCTGAGTCCCGAGGACCGCTAGGCAGGCGGCGGAGCGACCGCTGCGCGGACGAGCTGGTCGTGCCGCAGCGCGATCTGGGTCTGCGTCGCGATGACCGTCGACGAACGAAGGACGTTGTGCCCGTCGACGATCGAGTTGATCACCCGCTGCAGGTCGGCGTGGGTGCGGGCCACCACCCGGACGAGGACGTCGCCGGCGCCGGTGATCGTGTGCGCCTCGAGCACTTCGGGTATGGCGCTCAGGTGCTCGACGACCGCGGCGTGCCCGTTGCCCTGGGCGATCTCGAGGGTGGCGAACGCGACGACCGGAAACCCGAGCGCCTCCGGGTCGAGGGTCGGTGCCGAACTGGTGATCACGCCGGTGCGTTCGAGCCGGTCGAGTCGCGCCTGGACGGTGCCGCGGGCCACTCCCAGGCGTCGCGAGGCCTCGAGCACCCCGACCTTCGGTTCGGCGTGGAGCAGGTCCAGCAGTGCGGCGTCGAGTTGATCGATGTTCATGGCGTCCCTGGTCAATATGTAGGGTCGATCCGTATTTTCATCCAGCATTGTGTACAGAATGAGCAGCGTCAAGAAGCACTGTTGCGCAGCGGTGTGCGCTGGATCACAGTGGGGTATGACTACCACCGACATTCGCCTGACGCCCCGTGAGGTGGCCGCACAACTGGAGTCCGACGAGCTCCGGCAGCTGGTCGGACTCGTCGAACACGACGACGCGTCGGATCCGTTTCCCGTGGTCGCGATGGACGCCGTCGTATTCGTGTGCGGCAACGCGACGCAGAGCATGCAGTACTTCGTCTCCACCTGGGGGATGACCCTCGTCGCCTATGCCGGGCCGGAGACCGGTCAGCGGTCGCACAAGTCGTTCGTCCTCGAATCCGGAACGGCGCGGTTCGTGCTGCACGGCGCCGTGGACCCGAAGAGCCCGCTCGCCGACCATCACCGGGCCCACGGCGACGGCGTGGTGGACCTGGCCATGGAGGTGCTCGACGTCGACCGCTGCATCGCGCACGCGCGCACCCAGGGGGCCACCATCCTGGAGGAGCCGCGCGACGTCACGGATCGGCACGGCACCGTGCGGCTCGCGGCGATCGCCACCTACGGCAGCACCCGGCACACCCTCGTCGACCGCAGCAGGTACGACGGCCCCTACCTACCCGGATTCGTCTCGCGCTCCAGCGGTTACGCGGCGCGGCCGGGGAAGCCGAAACGCCTGTTCCAGGCGCTCGACCACGCCGTCGGCAACGTCGAGATGGGCCGGATGGATCACTGGGTGCGGTTCTACAACCGGGTCATGGGATTCACGAACATGGCCGAATTCGTCGGCGACGACATCGCCACCGAGTACTCGGCGCTCATGTCGAAGGTCGTGGCGAACGGCAACCACCGGGTGAAGTTCCCGCTCAACGAACCGGCGGTGGGAAAGAAGAAGTCGCAGATCGACGAATATCTCGAGTTCTACGGTGAGCCGGGCTGCCAGCATCTGGCCCTTGCGACCGGTGACATCCTCGCCACCGTCGACGCGCTGCGCGCGGAGGGCGTCGAGTTCCTGGCCACCCCCGACGCCTATTACGAGGATCCGCAACTGCGTGCCCGCATCGGCACGGTGCGGGTGCCGGTGGAGGAACTGCAGAAACGCGGAATCCTCGTCGACCGCGACGAGGACGGGTACCTCCTGCAGGTCTTCACCAAACCGCTCGGTGACCGGCCGACGGTGTTCTTCGAGGTGATCGAACGGCACGGATCGCTGGGGTTCGGGGCAGGCAACTTCCGGGCCCTGTTCGAATCCATCGAGCGCGAACAGGCGGCCCGCGGCAATCTGTGAACCTCCGAACGGCACGCGGTGGCAGAGTGATCCTGGCCACCCACTACACCCTGTCGTTGGCAAATTCGACAGAACTGGGACACTGGAGGCCGTGACTGTTTCCTCCGGTGACCCCGACGTGCACGCTTCCCGCTCCGCCCAGCTCTTCGAGAGGGCTGATCTGGTCATTCCCGGCGGCGTCAACTCCCCGGTGCGGGCCTTCCACTCGGTCGGCGGCACCCCGCGGTTCATCAGGGAAGCGTCCGGCTACACGCTCACCGACGTCGACGGCAACGACTACGTGGACCTCATCTGCTCCTGGGGGCCGATGATCCTCGGGCACGCGCACCCCGCCGTCGTCGAGGCCGTGCAGAAGGCGGCCACCACCGGCCTCTCGTTCGGCGCGCCCACCGAGGGTGAGATCGAACTGGCCGAGGAGATCGTCCGCCGCGTCGCGCCGGTGGAGAAGGTGCGGCTGGTCAACTCCGGCACCGAAGCCACCATGAGCGCCGTCCGCCTCGCCCGCGGATTCACCGGCCGGACCAAGGTCCTCAAGTTCTCCGGCTGCTACCACGGACACGTCGACGCACTGCTGGCCGACGCCGGTTCGGGACTCGCCACGTTCGGCCTCCCCACGTCGCCCGGCGTGACCGGCGCGCAGGCCGAGGACACCATCGTCGTGCCCTACAACGATCTCGACGCCGTCGCTCAGGCGTTCGCCGCGAACGACGGCCAGATCGCGTGCGTCATCACCGAGGCCGCCGCCGGCAACATGGGCGCGGTGGCGCCGCAGCCCGGATTCAACGAGAGCCTGCGCACGCTGACCCGCGACAACGGCGCGCTGCTCATCATGGACGAGGTGATGACCGGATTCCGGGTCAGCTCCGCCGGCTGGTACGGACTCGACGGCGTCGCCGGTGACCTCTACACGTTCGGCAAGGTGATGAGCGGCGGTCTGCCCGCCGCGGCGTTCGGTGGCCGCGCCGACGTCATGGCTCACCTCGCCCCCGCCGGACCCGTCTATCAGGCAGGAACCCTGTCCGGTAACCCCGTCGCCGTCGCCGCCGGGCTCGCCAGCCTGCGCGCCGCGGACCAGGGCGTGTACGACGCCCTCGAGCGCAACAGCGCCACCCTCCGGACGCTCCTGTCCGACGCACTGACCGCGGCGAGCGTGCCGCACCGCGTGCAGACCGCGGGCACCATGCTCAGCGTGTTCTTCAGCGAAGACCCGGTCACCAACTACGCCGAGGCCAAGGCCGCGCAGACCTGGCGCTTCCCGGCCTTCTTCCACGGACTGCTCTCGCGCGGGGTGTACCCGCCGCCGAGCGCGTTCGAGGCGTGGTTCGTCTCCGCCGCCATGGACGACACCGCATTCTCGATCATCGCCGACGCCCTGCCGCACGCCGCGAAGGCCGCCGCCGCGGCCGTCCAGCCCTGACGAGTCTTCCCCTCCGGGGGCCGGCGGCCCCGCCGCCGACACCCACCTGACCTCCCGCCCCGACCCGAGGAACCGCAACGTGACCGAAGCCGATCATCCCGACCACACACAGACCCGCACCATCGTGCACGTGCTCCGGCACGGCGAGGTGCACAACCCGCGAGGGATCCTCTACGGCAGGCTCCCCGGGTTCCGGCTGTCGGTGACGGGTGAGGCGCAGGCCCGCGCGGTGGCGTCGGTGCTGGCCAAGCACGACATCACGCACGTGGTGTCGTCGCCGCTGCAGCGGGCACAGGAGACGGCCGCCCCGATCGCCGACGCGCACGGCGTCGACATCGCGACCGACGAGAACCTCATCGAGGCCGGCAACGAATTCGAGGGACTCAAGGTCTCCGTCGGCGACGGCGCGCTGTCGCGTCCCCGGCACTGGTGGAAACTGCGCGACCCGTTCACACCGTCCTGGGGCGAGCCGTACCTGCAGATCGCGCACCGCATGCTGGCCGCCGTCAACACCGCCCGCGTGTCGGCGGTCGGTCACGAGGCCGTCGTCGTCAGCCACCAACTCCCCGTCTGGACCCTCCGCCGGTTCCTGCAGGGGGAGCGGCTGTGGCACGATCCGCGCCACCGGCAGTGCGGTCTCGCGTCGCTGACGTCGCTCGTCTACGAGGGCGACACCCTCATCGACATCGTGTACTCGGAGCCCGCGGGCGCGTCGGATCCGAGGGTGACCGGGGCATGAATCGGGGGCGCTTCGCCGGGCTTCTCGCGGTGATCTGTACGGCCGCGGTGTCGCTGTCGGCGTGTGCGTCCGGCGACGACGCCGTGGCCCAGGGCGGCACGTTCGACTTCGTATCGCCGGGCGGTCAGACGGAGATTTTCTACGACCCGCCTGCCGACCGCGGCACCATCGGCACGGTGTCCGGACCCGACCTGATGACCGAGGGCAAGACCACCTCGCTCGACGATTTCGAGGGTCAGGTGGTGGTCCTCAACGTGTGGGGCCAGTGGTGCGGGCCGTGCCGCGGTGAGGCGAACGACCTCGAGCAGGTGTACGAGGAGACCAAGGACCAGGGCGTGTCGTTCCTCGGGATCAACGTGCGGGACAACCAGCAGGACAAGGCGCAGGACTTCGTGATCGACAACAAGGTGTCGTACCCGTCGATCTACGACCCCGCCATGCGGACGATGATCGCGCTGGGCCAGAACTACCCCACGAGCGTCATCCCCACCACGATCGTGCTCGACCGGGAACACCGCGTGGCCGCGGTGTTCCTGAAGGAACTACTGACCGAGGACCTGAAGCCGGTGGTCGAACGGGTGGCGCAGGAATCGTGAACACCAGCACTGCCCTTCTCGCCGGCGGCGTCGGCGACGCCTTCCAGTCCACCGCGGCAACCGGACCGCTGCTGCTCGCGCTCGGCGCGTGCGTCCTCGCCGGCCTGGTGTCGTTCGCGTCGCCGTGCGTCGTGCCGCTCGTCCCCGGCTACCTCTCCTACCTCGCGGGTGTCGTCGGTGCGGACGCCCCGGCCGTCACCGCGGAGGAAGCAGCCACCCGGACGAAGACCGTGTCGGACGGACGGTTGCGGGTCGCGGGCGCCGCGGCCCTGTTCGTCGCCGGATTCACCGTGGTGTTCGTGCTGGCCACCGCGTCGGTGTTCGGCGCCATCTCGGCCCTCGCGATCAACCGCGACATCCTGATGCGGGTCGGCGGGGTGGTCACCATCGCCATGGGCCTGGTGTTCATCGGTCTGATCCCGGCCCTGCAGCGGGACACCCGGCTCGAGCCGCGGCGCATCTCCAGCCTGGCCGGGGCGCCTCTGCTCGGTGCCGTGTTCGCGCTGGGCTGGACCCCGTGCCTCGGCCCGACCCTCGCGGGCGTCATCTCCCTCGCCGCAGGCACCGACGGTGCCACCGCGGCCCGCGGAGTGGCCCTGATCGTCGCGTACTGCCTCGGCCTCGGGTTGCCGTTCGTGATCCTGGCGCTCGGCTCGTCCCGCGCGCTGCGCGGCGTCGGCTGGCTGCGCCGCAACGCGCGCACGATTCAAATCTTTGGCGGAATCATGCTGGTGGCCGTGGGCGTCGCCCTCGTCACCGGCGCGTGGGACCAGTTCGTCGGCTGGGTTCGCGACGCCTTCATCTCGGAAGTGACCTTGCCAATATGAGCGACATCCAGACCCCCGAGGCCCCGGAAGCCGCACCGGTGCCCCGTCAATCGTTGCCGGGCCGCGCGTTCGCGGTGGTCCGTAACACCTGGCGCGGCCTCACGTCGATGCGCACGGCGCTGGTGCTGCTGTTCCTGCTCGCCCTCGCCGCGATCCCGGGCGCGCTGCTGCCGCAGCGCAGCCTCAACGCCGGGAAGGTCGACGAGTACATCGCGAACCGGCCGACCCTCGGTCCGTGGATGGACAAGCTCGAACTGTTCGACGTGTTCGGCAGTTTCTGGTTCACCGCGATCTACGTCCTGCTCTTCATCTCCCTCGTCGGCTGCATCCTGCCGCGCTGTGTCGACCACGCCAAGGCGCTGCGCACCCGCCCGGTGCCCGCCCCGCGGAACCTCGCGCGACTTCCGCACCACCACGAGGACCGGGTCGACGAGACGCCGGAGGAACTCGCCGCGCGCATCCGCACCCACCTGAAGGGGTGGCGGGTCGAGACCCGCGCGGGCGGCGAACGGGCCGCCCACGACGGCGAGATCACCATCTCCGCGGAGAAGGGGTACTTCCGCGAACTCGGCAACCTCGTCTTCCACCTGTCGCTCGTCGCGCTGCTCGTCGCGATCGCCGTCGGCAAGCTGTTCGGCTACGAGGGCAACGTGATCGTCGTCGCCAACAACGGTCCGGGGTTCTGCACCACGTCGCCGGCGGTGTTCGACTCGTTCAAGGCGGGCAACACCCAGGACGGCACCGGCATGACGCCGCTGTGCATCAAGGTGAAGGACTTCGCCGCCGACTACCTCGACAGCGGTCAGGCCGAGATGTTCACGTCCAACATCGCCTACCAGGCGGGCGACGACCTCGAGACGAACACCTGGCGGGACGGGCAGTTGCAGGTCAACCATCCGCTGCGCGTCGAGGGTGACCGCGTCTACCTGCAGGGACACGGGTACGCGCCGACGTTCACCGTCACGTTCCCGAACGGCGAAACCCGCACCGAGACGCTGCAGTGGCGTCCCGACGACGCGACGACGTTCCTGAGCAGCGGCGCGATGCGGTTCGACCCGCCCGGCGGCATGTACCCCGACACCGACGAGCGCCGGAAGAACCAGATCGCGATCGAGGGGCTGTTCGCCCCGACCGCGCTGCTCCACGGCAACTTGCTGGCGTCGAGTTACCCGGCGATGACCGACCCGGCCGTCGCCATCGACATCTACAAGGGTGACACCGGCCTCGACACGGGCAATCCGCAGTCGCTGTTCTCGCTCAACACGGAACTGATCAACCAGGGCCGGCTCGTGAAGCAGGACCGGGTGAACCTGAAGCCGGGGGAGAGTTCGACCCTGTCCGACGGCACCCAGGTGCGGTTCGACGGCGCCGTGGACTTCGTGAACCTGCAGGTGTCGCACGACCCGGCACAGCAGTGGGTGCTGGTGTCGGCCCTGACGATGATGGCGGGACTGCTCGTCTCGCTGCTGGTCAAGCGCCGCCGGATCTGGGCCCGGATCTACCCCGCGGACGCCGCCGACCCGGGGCCACGACGTACTGTAGTAGAGCTTGGTGGACTCGCCCGGACCGATCAGGCCGGCTGGGGCGACGAGTTCGGCCGACTCTGCACCCGTCTGCTCACGGACGACACGAAGCCTGACGCGCAGGAGAGCCAACGATGACGACCAACGAGACACTGGCGCAGTACAGCGACTGGGCCTTCCGATCAGCCTTCACCGTGCTGGTGCTGGCGCTCGTGCTGCTCATCGTGCAGTACGCGTCCACGCGGGCGCAGGCCGTGCAGGACCGGGAACTCGTGTCGGCCGGATCGGGCGCGCGCCCGTCCGAAGCGCCCGGCGTCCCCGGCCGAGTGGTCGAGCAGCCGAAGAAGCCGCTGTCCGATCGGTTCGGTGGTATGGGCGCCGCCGTGCTCGTCGTCGGCACGGTACTGATCTTCGCGTCGATCGTGCTGCGCGGATTCGCGACGGAGCGGTTCCCGCTCGGCAACATGTACGAGTTCGTGACCATGGCCTGCGCGGCGGCGCTCGTCGTCGGTCTCGCGCTGCTGTCGAAGCCGGCGTACCGGTCGATGTGGGTGTTCCTGCTCGTTCCCGTCCTGATCCTGATGTTCCTCGCCGCCACAGTGCTGTACGCGGACGCGGCGCCCGTCGTGCCCGCACTGCGGTCGTACTGGCTGCCCATCCACGTCACCATCGTGAGCGTCGGTTCCGGTGTGTTCCTCGTGTCGGGCATCTCGAGCCTGCTGTTCCTGCTGCGCATGCGATACCCGCGCGGCGAGGAGGGGACGGGCGTGTTCGCGCGGATCGCGGAGCGGTTGCCCGACGCGCAGACCCTGGACCGCCTGGCGTACAAGACCACCATCATCGGGTTCCCGCTGTTCGGCGCCGGTGTCATCCTCGGCGCCATCTGGGCCGAGGCAGCCTGGGGCCGATTCTGGGGCTGGGATCCCAAGGAGACGATGTCGTTCATCGCCTGGGTGATCTACGCCGCCTACCTCCACGCCCGCGCGACGTCCGGATGGCGCGACACCAAGGCCGCATGGATCAACGTCGCGGGTTTCGTCGCAATGCTGTTCAACCTGTTCATCATCAACATGGTGGTGTCGGGATTGCACTCGTACGCGGGCCTGAACTGACGGTCGCCACCGACTGATATCCTTCCGCCGCGACGTCTCCGACCGGTGAGAACCGGTGGGGACGATGGAGACTTCACGAGGGGGACGTTCAGCCATGTCCGAAAACAACTCCGGCATGTGGGAGCCGGTACGGCCTGCATCGAATCCGCCCGCGGACGACACCGGATCGACCGTCGCCTGGAACGCCGCGCGGCAGGCCCCGTACGTGCAGCCGCAGGGTCCCAATCCGTTCGCGCAGGCCCCCGCCGCCGCACCCGCGCGGCCACAGACCCAGGCCCCCGCCCCTCAGCAGGCCCCCGCCCCTCAGCAGGCACCGGCCGCACAACAGGCGCCCGCCGCACAGCAGGCTCCGGCACCCCAGCCGGCGGCGTTCACGCCCCCGCAGCAGCCGCCGGTCCGGCAGACACCCCAGCCCCCTGTTCAGCAGACACCTCAGCCGGGTGCGTTCGCGGCCCAGCAACCCGCGAATCGTCCGAACAACACGAACGCCGATCAGCAGTACGCGGTTTCGGCCCGCGACCTGTCGACGTCGCTACTCCTCAAGCAGGTCAAGCCGGCCCCGACCACGGGGTGGCGCAAGGCGCTGTACCGACTGTCCGGCCGCTACGTCAACGTCGGGAACAGCGCGAAGGAACAGCGCCGGATCGAGCTGACCAAGCAGGTCAACCAACCGCTGCAGGGGTGCTACAAGATCGCGCTGCTGAGCCTCAAGGGCGGGGTCGGCAAGACCACGACCACCGCGACCCTAGGCTCCACGTTCGCGTCACTGCGCGGCGACCGCGTCATCGCCGTCGACGCCAACCCCGACCGCGGCACGTTGAGTCAGAAGATTCCCCTCGAGACGCCCGCGACGGTGCGGAACCTGCTGCGCGACGAGCAGAGCATCGAAAAATACAGCGACGTCCGCAGTTACACGTCGCAGAGCAGGCACCGGCTCGAGGTGCTCGCGTCCGACAGCGACCCGGCCGTCTCGGAGGCGTTCAGCGCCGACGACTACGCCCGGACCGTCACGATGCTCGAGAAGTTCTACAGCATCGTCCTCACCGACTGCGGCACCGGACTGATGCACTCCGCGATGCAGACCATCCTCGAAGAGGCCGACGCGCTCGTGGTGGTCAGTTCGGGATCCGTCGACGGCGCCCGAAGCGCTTCGGCGACGCTGGACTGGCTCGACGCCCACGGATACCGCGAACTGGTGGCCCGGTCGGTGGCCGTCGTCAATGCGGTGCGCCCGAGGTCGGGCAAGGTGGATCTGCCGAAGGTCGTCGAGCATTTCGAGCAGCGATGCCGCCTGGTGCGGCTGATTCCGTTCGACCCGCACCTCGAAGAGGGCGCCGAGATCGAACTCGAGCGGCTGCGCCCGAAGACGCGCAACGCACTCCTCGAACTGGCCGCCGCGGTGGCCTCCGACTTCCCGGCGTCGAGTTTCGCGCTACAGGACCGTCGCTGAGGCAGTGACACCGATGGTGCCGGCTCGACCGGCACCACGGCTGTTGCTCATCCGGCCGGGTCCGCCGGACCGGCATCGGGTTCGTCGGACTTCTTCCGACGCGTCTCCCGGTCCACCTTCCACAGGAAATCCGGATCGTCGTCCGGTCCCTGCACCCGCGTGCTCAGCACGGGCCGCGTGTTCGGGCCGAACGCCTTCCACATCAGGACCGCCACTGTCACGAGCCCGATGAGTGCCAACAGATAGATCACCGCGCACCTCCTTACACCGCACGAGGGTAGCCGGTACTCCTCGAGCGTAGCCGCGTCGGCGGCAGAGGGCACCCACCCGATCGCAGAGCGCCCGGGCAGTGCGGTGTTACCAGCGGAACCTCAGGGTCGGCCCGCCTCCAGCGTCAGGGTCGGCCGGCCTCCGTGGTCAGGGAGCGGAGCAACTGCATGACCTCGGCCTCGCGGAAGCGGCGGTGCCCACCGGGGGTGCGCAGCGATCCGAGCCGGCCCGCGTGCGCCCAACGCGTCACGGTCTTCGGGTCGACATGGAACAGGGCAGCCACCTGGCCCGGGGTCATGAGGGCTTCGTTGGATCCGCTGAATCCGGGTCCGTTGTAGGTGGGTGCGCTCATCGACGATCCTCCACTGCTTTCGACTGATCTGTGCTGAAGCCGGCCGCTGTTGCGACTGATCTCGGTCATCGTGACATCCGGGACCCCGGGTACTCGAACGATCTAATGTTGGTAAAGGGGAGGTAATAGACAAATCGGATAAGTCGGACGTGTGGGGAGCCCCCTCGGCGATGGGTAACCTGGGGGCGTGAGCGAGTCATCCGAGAAGCCAGAAGACCAGGTCGAGCCCGCAGATTCGAGCGCGACAGCGAAGCAGGGTGGGCGGGTGACCAAGGGGCAGCTGGCGCGCGACGTCGCGATCTATTCGATCGCCCGGCTGCTGCTGGTCGTCGTCATCGGCGCCATCATCCTCGGGGTGGCCTCGCTCGTCGGAGTCGCCGTGCCGCTGCTCGTCGCCGCGATCTTCGCGGTCCTCATCGCACTCCCGCTGTCGCTCCTTCTGTTCGCGAAACTCCGCAAGAGGGTCAACGAGGGGATCGCCACGTTCGACGCGCAGCGCCGCGCGGACCAGGCCGACCTGCGTGCCCGGCTCCGCGGTGAGGGCACGTCCCGG
This sequence comes from Rhodococcus pseudokoreensis, assembly GCF_017068395.1. Lineage (NCBI taxonomy): Bacteria > Bacillati > Actinomycetota > Actinomycetes > Mycobacteriales > Nocardiaceae > Rhodococcus > Rhodococcus pseudokoreensis. The sequence continues at coordinate 6,641,086 of NZ_CP070619.1, forward strand.
TGACGGTCGACGACTGCGTCGTCATCGACAGGAGCTTGCCGCGGGACTGGGTCGACAACGCCGTCCGCCTCATCGACGCCGACGCGCAGCGCAGCGCCGACACGCACCTGCTGCGGTACCCGCTGCCCGTCGACTGGGGTGTGCAGCTCTATCTGAAGGACGAGTCGACCCACATCACGGGCAGCCTCAAGCACCGGCTGGCCCGGTCGCTGTTCCTGTACGCGATCTGCAACGGCTGGATCACCGAGGGAACCACGGTCATCGAGGCGTCGTCGGGATCGACGGCCGTCAGTGAGGCGTACTTCGCGAAGATGCTCGGCCTCGACTTCGTGGCCGTCATGCCGCGCAGCACGAGCGGCGCGAAGATCGCCCTCATCGAGGCGCAGGGCGGTCGCTGCCACTTCATCGACCACCCGCCGGAGATCTACAGCGAGGCCCGTCGGCTCGCCGCGGAGACGAACGGTCACTTCATGGACCAGTTCACGCACGCGGAACGGGCCACCGACTGGCGGGGCAACAACAACATCGCCGAGTCGATCTTCCAGCAGATGATTCAGGAAGAGCACCCGGTGCCGGAGTGGCTCGTCATGAGTGCCGGGACCGGCGGCACCAGTGCGACGCTGGGCCGGTACATCCGCTACCGCAGGCACGCGACCCGCCTCCTCGTCGTGGACCCCGAGAACTCCGCGTTCTTCGGCGGCTACGAGAACAACTCCTGCGAGTTCGCGACGGGAATGCCGTCGCGGATCGAGGGCATCGGCCGGCCTCGGGTCGAGCCGTCCTTCGTCGGGCAGGTCATCGACCGCATGATGCGGGTGCCCGACGCTGCGTCCATCGCGACGGCCCGGCACGCCAGTTCGGTGCTGGGTCGCCGGGTCGGCGGGTCGACGGGCACGAACCTGTGGGGTGCGTTCACCGTCGTCGCGCAGATGCTCGCGGCCGGACGGTCGGGCAGTGTCGTCACCGTCCTGTGCGACGGCGGCGAACGGTACGCCGACACCTACTTCGACGACGACTGGGTGGCCGGGGAGGGAATCGACCTCTCGGGTCCCACCGCGGTGCTCGACCGGTTCGCGGCGACCGGGGCGTGGCCCGGTCAGCCCGGCTGAGGCGCGGGTGCGGCGGTGCGCACCGCCGCGGTCACTGCGCGGGACATCGTCACCCGCGGCCACGCGGCGAGGCCGTGCCGGGCCTCGTCGTCGCGGATGCGTGACAGGCCCGGTGTGAGGTCGGTCTCCGGCAGGGGACGGAAACCCAGCCGCTCGTAATAGGGGGCGTTCCACGGGACGTCGACGAACGTGGTGAGGGTGAGGGCGGGCAGTCCTCGGACGGCCGCCCACGACGAGATCTCGTCGAGCAGCAGCGCGCCGAGGCCCTGACGGGCGTGGGATGGGTGGACCGACACCTGCTCGATGTGGGCGCCGCCGTCGACGACGGCGACGAGTGCGTAGGCCACCGGGGCGTCGTCTGCGTCGACCGCGACCCAAATGCATTCCAGCTGGAGGTATTCGGTCAGCTCGTCGAGTGAGAACGGAGGATCGTCGGCGACGGCGTCCATTCCGATGTCACGAAACGGCGCACCCGCCGCGATTTCGATGTCTTGCAGAGCGGGAAGGTCGGTGGAAATGGCCGTGCGGATCACAGGTCTTTTGTACCCGAAATCGTGCTGTTCGCACAGTTTCCCTGCACTTTCCCAAAACCTACTCCTCCGTAGGCTACGCAACCGTAGGTTGATAGCCTGGCATCAGGACGACGGAGTGGGGACGCGCATGGACAAGCCCGAGGTGACTCTCGAGAACTACGAAGCGGTGTACGCGTACTACCGCGACCACCGGCAGAATCGGGTGCTCGCCAAGCTGGCGTACGCGTCGCTGTATGCGAAGTACCGGCCGCGGATCGTGTACGCGGACGACGCGAAGGCGCAGCTCGCCGGGCTGGTGAAGTCGGGCAGGGTGCTGATCATCGCGGCCAATCACGTGACCCACAGCGATCAGTACACGCTGGCGGCGACGGCCTGGAACACGCCGTTGCGCCGCGCGATCGGACGCACCCGGGTGCTCGCGAAAGACGAATTGTTCGTCGACCCCGACCTGCACAAGAAGGTCGACATGATGGGCGGGATCCCGGTGTTCCGCAGCAAGAACTACGGGCTCCGGGCGGTCGCCGACGCGGGCAGGCTCATGATGGACATCTCCGCCGAACGGCTCTGTCGCGGCGACAACCTGGCGATCTTTCCCGAGGGCACGTGCAACGAGGACGACCCGACCCGGCTGCAGCACATCAACAGCGGTATCGGTCACATCGCGAAACGTGCGGCGGATCGCGGAGTCTCGCCCGTGCTGCTGTCCATCGGCATCAGTTACGGGCCGGACGCTCACGGGCCCGACCCCGAGAACGTGAAGTCGGCGAGCGTGTTCGTGTCGGAGCCGGTGTTCGACCTCCCGGCGAAACCGATGGACATCGCGCACGTCGTGCAGAAGGACCTGCAGATCGCGGTCGACGGGGCGGTCGCCGCGTACTGACGGCCCACCTCAAATCTGTCAAGCAGGGTTGACATCCGGTCGGTGTCAACCTAAATTGACATGCATGACCGAAGCAACCACGCTCGCCGCAGCGGCGGGCAGCCCCGACCCCGCCGAGGGGTTGCGGGCCGTGCGTGCGCTGCGGCGACTCCTCGAACGGCTCGAGGCCATCCAGGTCGCCAACGCCCGCGCCCAGGGCTGGTCCTGGCAGGCGATCGCCGACTCCCTCGAGGTGAGCAGGCAGGCCGTTCACCAGAAACACAACCGGAGAGGGAGGTAACGGCGCATGTTCGAACGATTCTCGATGGACGCCCGGGCCGTGGTGATCGGCGCGCAGCAGGAAGCGCGCGACGTGAAGTCACCGCAGATCGGGCCCGAACACCTCGTACTCGCGCTGCTGTCCGTGAAAACCGAACCCGTCCACGGCATCCTCGCCGACGCCGGCATCGAGGAGGACGCGGCGCGATCGACCGTCGCGTCGCACGGCACCGCCCTGAGCGACGCCGACGCGGAAGCACTCGAATCGATCGGGATCGACCTCGACGCCGTGCGGCAGAGTCTCGAGCAGAACTTCGGCAAGGGCGTGCTCGATCCGGAACAGCCCTCGGAGAAGCGCGGCTGGTTCGGCCGGAAGTCGGGGCATATCGGGTTCACCCGCGACGCGAAGAAGGCGATCGAACTGTCGCTGCGGGAGGCGCTGGCGCGCAAGGACGATCACATCGGCGCAGAGCACATCTTCCTCGGGGTGCTGCGCGTCGCCGAGGGCACGACGAAGGAGATCCTCGAGGTCCGGGTCGGAGTCGGCGAACTCCGCCGGCGCATGCACGCGGCTCTCGACGACCGCGCGGCCTGACCGGTCGCCCGGTTCCCGTTTGTCCGATCGGTGTGCCAGCATGCACGCATGACCTTCTTGGTACGCCTCGTCATCAACGCGTTCGCGATCTGGCTGGCGGCAGCCTGGGTGTCGGGTATCGACATCTCCAGTTCGGGCAACGGAACCGGCTGGGACATCGTGGTGCTGCTCGGCATCGCGCTGGTGTTCACGGTCGTCAACATCTTCGTCAAGCCGCTGGTGAAGTTGCTGTCGCTGCCGCTGCTGATCCTGACGCTCGGCCTGTTCACCCTGGTGATCAACGCCCTGATGCTGTTGCTCACCGCGTGGCTGAGCTCCCAGACCGAGTACGGCCTGACCGTCGACGGCTTCTGGACGGCCGTGTGGGGCGGCCTGATCATCTCGATCGTCAACTTCGTTCTCGGCATCCTGCTGCCGGACGGCGACTGACCCGGGAGGGCTCAGGCAGCCGAAAGGGCCACGGCGGTGGCGGCGCCCCAGACCAGCATCGCCAGCCCCGAATCCCGCAGCGCGGGAATCAGTGCGAGGCCGAGGCCACCCGAGCGGACGGGGGCGTTCGCCCGGACGGCGAGGGGCAGCGCGAGCAGTCCGACGAGCGCCCACGGGGTGCGCAGCACCAGGACCAGGGTCACGACGAACGGGACCGTCAGCGTGACCAGGTGCAGGATGCGGGTACGCGAGTCGCCGAGCCGGACGGCGAGCGTGCGTTTGCCGGATTCGGTGTCGGTGGGGATGTCCCGCAGATTGTTGGCGACGAGAACCGCGCTCGAGAACGACCCGACGGCGACCGCGGACACGACCCCGGCCCAATCGATCGTCTCGGCCTGCACGTACTGGGTGCCGAGGACGGCGACGAGGCCGAAGAACACGAACACGGCGATCTCGCCGAAGCCGCTGTACCCGTACGGCTTCTTGCCGCCCGTGTAGAACCAGGCGCCCACGATGCACAGGGCGCCGATCAGCACGAGCCACCACGCGGTGGTGACGGCGAGGACCAGGCCGGCCACTGCGGCGACCGCGAAGCAGGCGATGGCCGCCGCCTTCACCGCCGACGGTTTCACCAGCTTGGACCCGACGAGTCGCAGCGGTCCGACCCGCTCGTCGTCGGTGCCGCGGATCCCGTCCGAGTAGTCGTTGGCGAAATTGACGCCCACGATCAACGCGAGAGAGACCACCAGTGCCAGTACCGCCTTCCACCACACCGCGCCGCCGAGCGATGCCGCGGCGCCGGTGCCCACGAGCACCGGGGCGATCGCGTTCGGGAGGGTGCGCGGACGAGCGCCTTCGATCCATTGAGCAGCCGTTGCCATGCACCGATCTTTGCATCGAGCGAGAAGGCGCCCGCACCCACACCGAACTTCGAGAAGTTCGCGTCCGCTCGGTGCAATACCATCGAACGCGGTGGACCAGCAGATGAGCGTGGACGAGACGGTGGCACCGGCGAGCGCACCGATCCAGGTCGCCTTGTTGGGTGAGGTATCGACGTGGCGATCGGGTGCGCTCGCACCGCTGCCCGGCACCCGCGCGCGCAGCCTGCTCGTTGCCCTCGCCCGCGATCCCGGCCGGAGCCGGTCCGCGCAGGCCCTCATCGACGAGGTGTGGGGCGACGATCCGCCGCGGTCCCCGATGAACGCGCTGCACACACAGGTCTCCCGGCTGCGGGCCGCGTTGCCGGACGGGGCACTGGAGATCGGCCCGGCCGGATACCGGCTGGCGGTGTCCCGGGACGCCGTCGACCTGACCCGCGCGGAGGACGTGGCACGCCGACTGCAGGGCCGGGGTCACGGCGGCGGCGCCGGGCCGGACGAGATCCGCGGTGCACTCGCGCTGTGGCGGGGCGACCCGGGCGCGGACCTCCCCGAAGGTGCCGCCGCAACGGAACTCGCAGCGGACGCCGCGGTGATCCGGGGCCGGCTCGAGGCCGCGGACCGGGCGGCGCTCGTGGAGGCCGGAGACTGGGCGACCGCCCTGCCGCAGGCGCAGGCCCACGTGGCCGCCGAACCCCTCGACGAGCGGGCGCACGCCGACCTCATGCGCGTGCTCGCCGGGCTCGGTCGCGACAACGAGGCGCTGGACGTGTTCGCGACCTTCCGCAGGCGCCTGGTCGATCGGCTGGGGGCAGACCCGTCGCCTGCCCTCGTCGCCCTGCACACCGAGATCCTGCGCGGCGACGGCCCACCCGAGTCGGACGGCCGGCGCCCCGCGGCGCCGGACCGCACGGCGATCGGCCTCCGGGCGGCACCGAACGCTCTGCTGGGGCGTGACACCGACGTGGTGGAGATCGAGGGACTGCTCACGTCCTCGCGGGTCGTGACCATCCTCGGACCGGGCGGTGCGGGTAAGACCCGGCTCGCGCACGAACTGGGTGCGCGGGCCGCCGCGCGGACGTCCGTGGCCCTGGTGGAACTCGCGTCGCTGCGCAGCAGTGAGGACGTCGTGGCGGCGATCAGCAGCACCCTCGGTCTCAGTGAGATCGATATCGCGCCGGGACGGCTCACCCTCAGCCGCATCCACTCCGCACGGGAAAAGCTCCGGGAAGCGCTGTCGGCGGGGCCGATGCTCCTGATTCTCGACAACTGCGAGCACGTCGTCGGGGCCTGCTCCGAGATCGTGGCCGACCTGGTGGCCGCGGGCGATCAGCTGACCGTCCTCACGACCAGCCGATCACCGCTCATGCTCGCGTCCGAGGCGGTGTACCCGCTGCCGCCGCTGGCGATCGACGACGAGGACGCGCCCGCCGTCCAACTGTTCACGGCCCGGGCCCGCGCCGTACGGCCCACGGCGCGGCTCGACCCGGAGACGGTGCGCAGTGTCTGCCGCACCCTCGACGGGCTGCCGCTCGCGATCGAACTGGCCGCCGCGCGGGTACGCAGCATGAGCGTCGAGGACATCGGCCGCAGGCTCGAGCACCGGTTCGCGCTGCTGCGCTCGCACGACCCGACGTCGCCCGAACGGCACCGCACCCTGCACGCCGTCATCGACTGGAGCTGGCAGCTTCTGGGCGAGCAACAGCAGATCGCGCTGCGCAGACTGTGCCGGTTCCCGGCGGGGTTCACCCTCGACGCCGCCCGGACGATCGCGGAATGGGACGGCGTCGACGATGTCGTGGAGGCCGTCGAGGGCCTCGTCAACCAATCGCTGCTGTCCGTGTCGGAGACGTCGGACACGCTGCGCTACTACATGCTCGAGACGGTGCGGGAATACGGCGAGGAGCGACTCGCCGAGGCCGCCGAGGAGCCGGAAGTGTTTGCCCGCCAGCGAGTGTGGGTCAACGCGTTCGCGTCGGAGGCGCTGGTGCGGTGCCGTGCCGACCAGGTCGCGCTCGCCGACGACATCGACGCCGACCACGACAACTTCCTCGCCGTGCTCCGGTGGGCGGTGGAGCGCGGCGACGCCGCAACCGTCGCGATCGTGTTCCCGGTGCTCGGTGGCCTGTGGGCCATCCGGGGCGCGCACTCTGAGGTGATGAACTGGACGCCGCGGATCCTCGCGGCAACGGAAGACGCGGATCTGAGCGACGTCGACTCGGAATTGGTGGCGTACACATTCCTGCTCGCGGCGATGCATCTGGTGTTCGGCGGTCAGGCCCGCACCCTCGCCCGCACCCGGACGCGATTGCGGCACCTCCTCCGCGAGCGCGCCGATCTGCCGCCGGTCTCCGCGTTCGCCGTGAATGTCATCCTGTCCCTGGGTTCGGGGCGGCGGCACGCCAGGGCGGTCGCGGAAGGGGTGCGCTCGCACGATCGGGAAACCCATGCGGCGGCGCTGGCGGCGCGAGCCAGCATGCGGGAGAACCTCGGCGACTTCCGCGGTGCCGTGCGCGATGCGCGGGCCGTCTCCGAACTGTGCGCCGTGATCGGTGACGTGTGGGGCACGGCGATGGCGGCACAGTTCCTCGGCTCGCTGTACAGCCAGTCCGGACGCTACCGGGACGCGGTGGGGCTGTATCAGGTCGCGGTCGAGCAGCTGCGGAAACTGGGCGCGCAGGAGGAGGCGAATCAGCTGTGGGGTTTCCAGGCCTCCGCGCTGATCGCGGACGGTGACGTGGAGGCGGGCCGCAAGGTGCTGGCCGAGACGCTGCTCGAGCATCGCGGTCCCGGCGCGGGGACCGACGACCAGCAGGACGAGTGGCGGATAGCCGCCATCGGCAGTCTCGCGGAAGCCGATCTGGAGGACGGCGACGTCGAACGGGGGCTCGCCCGGTACCGGGAGGCGCTGGACCTGATGTACCCCCGGATCACGGCCGCGCCCTACGCCGATCCGTACGGACTCGTGCTGGCGGCCTCGGTGGTGTCCGCCCACGTGCTGCACGGCCGGTCCGAGATGGTGGTGGACACCGTTCCGCAGCTCGCGGAGTGGGCACGCTCCCGGCTGGGTGTGGGCGCATATCCGGATCTGCCGGTCACCGGCGCCGTCGCGGCGGGCATCGGATGTTTCGAGATCGCGCGCGGTGACGCCGACCGCGGTCTCGCGCTGCTGGCACTGTCCGTCCCGGCGCGCGCCCGGCAGGACAGCGTCTCGCTGCAACACCACCGGCACGTCGCGTTCGCACTCGAGAACGTCGAGGCGGACCGCTGGACGTCGGCGCAGGCGAGGTGCAGCACGTGGTCACGTCGCGCGGTGCACACCGAGATTCTGGATGCGCTCGCCGCCGTCAGCCGCGACCTGGCGTCAGGCCGGCACCCGGCCGCCGACCCGCGCCGCGCAGGAGCGTAAAAGGTCGGTCAGCTCCGGGTCGTCGACCGCCAGCCGTCCCGTCTTCCCGATTGCCGCGAGGCACCCGGTCACCGCGTTCTGCGCGTCGTGCACCGGGACGGCGACCGCGCTGCGGCCGACGCGCACCTCGTCGACCTCGCGGGCCGAACCGGTGTGCCGGACGGCGTCGAGTTCGGTCCGCAGCGCGCCGAAGTCGGTGATGGTCGACGACGTCACCCTGCGCAGGCTCGGCGGGACCAGGTCGGGACGGGACGCGAGGAGGACCTTGCCGATGGCGGACGCGTGCAGGTGCGCGGCGATCGTGTTCTCGCCGCTGAGTTCGTGGTCGGGATCGCGGTCGACGAGTCGCACCCGGCTGCCCGCGAACGACGCCAGATGGATCCCGAAACGCACCTGTTCCCGCAGTTCCTCGAGGACGGCGTGGTGGTCGACCGGGTCCGGTGCCGCGTCGGCCCCCGCCAGCTGCCGGGTCCGGCGGCCCAGCGCGAACCCGGACAGATCCGCGATCCGCACCAGATAGCCGTCGGCGGTCAAGAGATTGAGCAGCCGGTACGCCGTGGCCTGGGGGATCCCCGCGTGCGCGGCGATGTCTCTCGCCGTCGCCCCGGACCCGAGTTGCGCGACCGCCTCGAGCAGGGCGAGCGCTTTCTGCACGGCGCGTGGTTCGTGGCCCGCGATCTCCCCGGCTCGGGCGCCCATCACCGGGACCCGGGAGTGCGTCCAGCCGCCGTCAACGCGAGGTTCCCGGCGGCATCCGTCGCGAACACCCCGGCCCCCGGCAGCACGTCGTCCGTCTCCGCGGTGTCGAACACACCCACCGACCGCAGACTCGCCGGGTGGCGCCACCGCAGATACAACTGCCACGCCGAACCCGACAGCAACAGGGCCAGCACCACGGCGGGGACTATCGTGAAACCGTGGGCCACGTTCACGAACAGCATGTAGGCCAGCACGATTCCGCCTGCGGCGCTGCCCGCGACTCCGGCCGCCAGGACGAGGGGCGTGTGCTCCCCGATCCGGCTGAGGAACCGCACCGACGCCACCGCCACCAGCACGTACGCCGCGACCACCGCCGTCCTGGCGATCAACTGGACGTGACCGAACGCGGCCGATTTGCCGACGATGCCGAACGTCGCGGCACCCGCGCACACGACGCACACGATGACGGCCAGGGCCGCGTACGGGGTGCGGTAGCCGCGGTGCACCCGGGCGAACAGGCGCGGGACGACGGTTTCGATCCCCATCGAGTACAGCAGGCGCGAAGCGGCATTCGACGACGCCATCGCCGACGCCAGCCACGACGTGCCCAACCCGAGGTTCAGGGCGATCACCACGGCCGGGTCGACCCCGGTAGCGGTGCCGTGGAGGTACGCGTTCACCAGGGTGTCGGTGCGACCGGACCAGGCGGCCCAGGCCGAGAAGATGAACAGGCCGCCGCAGATCATCGGCGTGAGCATCACGGTGCGGGTGACGGTGGCGAGCGGCCGCTTGGCCTCGGGGCCGAAGAACGTGGCGCTCTCGAATCCGGCCAGCGCGAACACCGCGGCCAGCGTCATGAGCAGCGGCCCGTACGCGGAATCGGACGGCGGCACCGCGGCGTGCTGGCCGCCGGCGCCGGTCACGATCATCAGACCGGCGATGAACAGCAGCGAGCACGATTCGACAGCGAGGATGGCGAGCGCCGCGAACCGGACCCCACGGACCAGGCAGCCGAGGATCACGAGCGCGATCCCGGCATACACGAGGAGGCGTTCGGCGGGCCCGCGCAACTCCACCCCGAAGAAACCGAGCGTCGCGATCACGGCCTGGCCGCCGTGGTACAGCGTCATCACCGCGCTGCCCACGTACTTGGTCAGCATCGCCACGCCCGCCGTCAGCGCGGCCCGGGTGCCGAGGCCCTGGAACACGAAACTGTAGAGGCCCCCCGCGGCCGCCATGCGCCGCGTGAACTGCGAGACGCACACCGCGATCAGGGACACCACCACCGTCGCGACGACGATCGTGATCAGACCGCTGAGCAGCATCTTATGGGTGAACATGGTGACGGGCAGCACGACTATCGACACCGCAGGCGCCGTCGTCGCCACCGACTGGGCGAGAACCTCGACGCCCGACAATTGCCGCCTGCCCAGTGCACGCAACGGCGACAGGGCCGCGCGTGCGGGCTCGCCGGTGGCGAACGAACGCGCGACGGCGTCGGAAAGTGCTGACATGCGCGTGAAACTAGCCGCGTCGTGTTGCGGAAAAGTTTCGGTTTCGGGTCGAATGCCGACCCGGGAGTGAGAACGGACCGCAGCCGTTCCCGCTCGGTGGCCTCAGACTGTTTCGCCGCCGACAACTTCCCGACTCGCGCCCCTCCCAGGATGAATCCGGACAACCTACCCGGGTCGCCGGGCGCAAGAATGGGAGCGCGAATTGGCATTTACACGTAGATCTTTCATGAAGGGCCTCGGGGCCACCGGGGGTGCAGGACTCGCGTACGGCGCGATGTCGACGCTCGGGCTCGCACCGTCGACCGCCGCGCCCGCCCGCACGTTCCAGCCGCTCGCGGCCGGCGACCTCATCGGCAAGGTGAAAGGCAGCCACTCCGTGGTCGTGCTCGGCGGCGGCCCCGCCGGACTGTGTTCGGCGTTCGAACTGCAGAAGGCCGGCTACACGGTGACGGTCCTGGAGGCCCGCACCCGGCCCGGCGGCCGCGTCTGGACCGCCCGGGGCGGCACCGAGGAGACCGACCTGAACGGCGAGACGCAGAAGTGCACGTTCTCGGACGGCCACTTCTACAACGTCGGCGCCACCCGGATCCCGCAGAGCCACATCACGCTCGACTACTGCCGCGAACTCGGCGTCGAGATCCAGGGCTTCGGAAACCAGAACGCCAACACGTTCGTGAACTACGCGAGCGACACGTCGCTGTCGGGCCAGTCCGTCACCTACCGGGCGGCGAAGGCCGACACGTTCGGCTACATGTCCGAACTGCTGAAGAAGGCCACCGATCAGGGCGCCCTGGACCAGGTGCTGTCCCGGGAGGACAAGGACGCGCTGTCGGAATTCCTCAGCGACTTCGGCGACCTGTCCGACGACGGCCGCTACCTCGGATCCTCCCGCCGCGGTTACGATTCGGAACCCGGAGCCGGACTGAACTTCGGCACCGAGAAGAAGCCGTTCGCGATGCAGGAAGTGATCCGCAGCGGCATCGGCCGCAACTTCAGCTTCGACTTCGGCTACGACCAGGCGATGATGATGTTCACCCCGGTCGGCGGCATGGACCGGATCTACTACGCATTCCAGGACCGGATCGGCACCGACAACATCGTCTTCGGCGCCGAGGTGACGTCGATGAAGAACGTGTCCGGCGGTGTCACCGTCGACTACACCACAGGCGGCGCGCGGAAGTCGATCACCGCCGATTACGCGATCTGCACGATCCCGCCGCACCTCGTCGGCCGACTGCAGAACAATCTGCCCGCCGACGTGCTCACCGCGCTGAAGGCGGCCAAGCCGTCGTCGTCCGGGAAGCTCGGTATCGAGTACTCGCGCCGGTGGTGGGAGACGGAGGACCGCATCTACGGCGGCGCGTCCAACACCGACAAGGACATCTCGCAGATCATGTTCCCGTACGACCACTACAACTCCGACCGGGGCGTGGTCGTCGCCTACTACAGCAGCGGCAAGCGGCAGGAGGCGTTCGAGTCGCTCACCCACCGCCAGCGGCTCGCCAAGGCGATCGCGGAGGGCTCGGAGATCCACGGCGAGAAGTACACCCGCGACATCTCCTCGTCGTTCTCGGGCAGCTGGCGGCGCACCAAGTACTCCGAGAGCGCGTGGGCGAACTGGGCGGGCAGCGGCGGCTCGCACGGCGGCGCGGCCACCCCCGAGTACGAGAAGCTGCTCGAACCCGTCGACAAGATCTACTTCGCCGGCGACCACCTGTCCAACGCCATCGCCTGGCAGCACGGCGCGCTGACGTCCGCCCGCGACGTCGTCACCCACATCCACGAGCGCGTCGCCCAGGAAGCCTGACCCATTCCCCCGAACCAGGAGTTGTGCACTGTGAAGTCTTTTCGTACCAAGGCCGTGACCGCTGCGCTCGCCGCTTCCGCTCTGATCGCCGGGGCGACGTCGTGCTCCTCCGACGAGGCGGCGGCGGAAGCGCCCGGCAGCACGTTCGTCTCCAAGTCCGTTCTCGAAGCCGGAGAGGCGAATCCGATGATCGCGCAGGGGGTCGCGATCGGCGGCGGCACCGCCGTCTACAAGTCGAGTGGGATCGGCCCGGGCGCATCCAACAAGGCTGCACCCGAGGGCACCCCCGAGTCGTACATCGACACCGACGTCTTCGCCGGTGGCGCACTTCCGGCCGGCGTCACGATCACCGAGGCGCAGGGCATCAACGCGCTGAAGCGGATTCGCGACAACCTGGAGGCGCAGGGGCTGACACTCGAGGACGTCGTGACCATGCGCGTGTTCCTCGACAACGCCCCCGGCACCGACCGCGCCGACTACGCCGGCTGGAACCGCGCCTACCGGCAGTTCTTCGCGAACACCAACCTCGACACCGGCGACACCGAACTGGTCCCGCTCGGCACGGCGGAACCGGCCGCTCCGATGGAGCGGAACTCCTCGCGGCCCAGCCGGTTCGCGCTCGAGGTCGCGAGCCTGCCCGCCGCGGGATGGCTCGTCGAGGTCGAGGTGGACGCCGTCTACCCCGACGGTGAGGAGCCGCAGTAGTGGGGGCGCTGAGCCCGAGTCACTGGGCGATCATCGCGGTGGTGCTCGTGGTGCTGTTCGGCTCGAAGAAGCTCCCGGACGCCGCCCGCGGCCTGGGACGGTCGATGCGGATCCTCAAGACCGAGGTGGGGGAGTTGCAGGCGGACGCTCCCGAACTGGAGAAATAGGCGAAGCGAGCCGGTGGACCCCGCGTCCACCGGCTCGCTCGTTCCAGTGGTGTCAGGCCTTACGCATGTAGGTCCGGACCGTCAGCGGCGCCATGATCGCGACGATCACGGCGGCGCCGAGCAGCGACCACACGACGTGGACACCGAAGTGGCCGTCGTTGACGAGTTCACGCACCGCGGTCACGACGTGCGACACGGGGTTGACGTTCACGAACGCCTGCATCCAGCCCGGCATCGTGTCGGCAGGCACGAACGCGTTGGACATGAACGTCAACGGGAACAGGATCAGCATCGAAATGCCCTGCACCGAGGACGCTTTGCTCATCAGGACGCCCATCAGCGCGAAGATCCAGCTGATCGAGAAGGCACAGACGACGACGAGCACACCGGCCGACACCACCCCGACGACTCCGCCGCCCGGCCGGTACCCCATCGCGATACCGACGGTGAACGTGATGGTCGTGGCGATGCCGTACCGCACGACGTCCGCGAGGAGGGCGCCGGACAGCGGCGCGATGCGGGCGATCGGCAACGACTTGAATCGATCGAAGACGCCCTTGTCCATGTCTTCCCGCAACTGGGTGCCCGTCACGATCGACGTGGTGATCACCGTCTGGACCAGGATGCCCGGGATGATGATCGGCAGATACGACGACACGTCGCCGGAGATGGCGCCACCGAAGATGTACGTGAACATCAGCGTGAAGATGATCGGCTGGACGACGACGTCGAACAGTTGCTCCGGGTTGTGCTTGATCTTGAGCAGTCCCCGGTACGCCATCGTGAGTGTGTTGGCGACGGACTGCTCGAGGCTGATCCGGTTCCGGGCCTCCGGAATCGGTTGCGGGCCCGCATGTGCGCGGGATTCGAGGGTGGTGGTCATGCGACGCTCCGTTCGGTATCGGCGTCGGCGGCAGTGTCTTCTGCGCCGTGGCCGGTGATGGTGAGGAAGACTTCGTCGAGACTCGGCTTCTGGACGGTGATCTCGTCGACGGCGATCCCGTGGTCGCGCAACCGGATCAGGAGTTCCACGGTGAGCGACGGGTCGGTCATCGGTGCGGTGAGGCGGCCGATCTCCGGCGTGATCGCCACCTCCACGCAGAGGGTGTGTGCGATCACCGAACGCGCGTCGTCGATCTGGCCGCGATCGGCGAGGGTCAGCTGCAGCGACGAGACGCCGACGGACGCCTTCAACTCGTCGGCCGTGCCGTCCGCGATCACCTTCCCGCGGTCGATGACGGCGATCCGATCCGCCAACTGGTCCGCCTCGTCGAGGTATTGCGTGGTGAGCAGCACCGTCGACCCGTCCGCGACCAGCCGGCGGATGGTGTCCCACATCTGGGCACGCGTCCGAGGGTCCAGGCCCGTCGTCGGCTCGTCGAGGAACAACAGCGGCGGATGGGCGATCAGGCTGGCCGCCAGGTCGAGGCGCCGTCGCATGCCGCCGGAGAAATTCTTCAGCGGCTTCGTCGCCGCCTCGGTGAGGTCGAACTCCTCGAGCAGTTCCGTGCACTTGCGGCGGGCGTCGCCCCGGCTCAGCCCGAGCAACCGGGCGAAGATCACCAGATTCTCGACCGCCGACAGGTCCTCGTCGACCGACGCGTACTGGCCCGTGACACCGACCAGTGAGCGCACCGCATTCGGTTCGCGCACCACGTCGTGGCCGAAGATCCGGGCCTCGCCGCCGTCCGGGCGCAACAGCGTCGCAAGCATCCGCACCGTGGTGGTCTTGCCTGCGCCATTCGGGCCGAGCACTCCGTATACCGACCCGGTCGGCACGGACAGGCTCACGCCGTCGACGGCGCGCTGACGGCCGAAGAGTTTCACGAGCCCGTCGGCCTCGATGGCTGGGGGAGTTGCAGTGAGGTTCATGCGGTAGACGATGCAGCCACCCACTTGCAGCGGGCTTGCACGCCTCTTGCACGGGCTCACGAACACCCCCACGCTGCGGATTCACACGCATTCGCCGGAATCAGCGGCAATTGCGTCGGCATCTGACGAATCGGTGTGCGGGTGTGGAATTCCACAGCCCTTCGGTTATCCACAGGTCTGCTGTTTGCCCTGGTCGGCGGCCGCGGCCGCCACCGAGCGAGGGGCACGATGCTCGATATGAGAGCACAGGAGTTGATCTTTCGCCGTCATGCACTGGCCGACGGAATGACCGACCCGGAACTGCGCCGCGCGCGGGCGAAGGGACAACTGGTCGCCGTGGCTGCGGGCGCCTACCTCGACGGCGACCACTCGGCAGCACTGGACCCGGTCGGGATGCACCGCGCTCGGGTCGCGGCTGCCGTGGTGGCGCACGGTGGTGGGATCGTGGTCAGCCACGCGTCCGCCGCCGTCCTCCACGGACTCGACGTCGGCGCGGTGAACCTCGACCGGGTGCATCTGAGCCGGGAGCGACGGTCGGGCGGGCGACGGACCGCGACGCTGCACATGCACATCGCCCCGCTCGGTCCTGACGACGTCACCGAGATCGACGGCGTGGCGGTGATGGCGCTCGCCCGGACTGTGGCGGACGTCGCGCGTTCGGAATCGCTGGACGAGGCCGTCGTGATCGGCGACTCCGCCCTGCATCGCGGCGTCGTGTCGATCGCCGACGTCCGGGCGGTGCTGGAGCGTCACGGCCGGCGGAAAGGCATCGGGGCGGCTCGGCGCGCGGTGGCCCTGTTCGACGGCCGCAGCGAGAGTCCCGGCGAGTCGCTCAGCCGAATCAGGATGCGCGCATGCGGGATCCCCGCGCCCGATCTGCAGCACGAAGTACGTACCGACGGCGGTGCGTTCGTCGGCCGCGTCGACTTCTTCTGGGAGCGCTGGGGAGTTGTCGGCGAGTTCGACGGCATGGGCAAGTACCGAATCGGTTCCGGGCAGGCGGGCGACATCGTGGCGAGAGAGAAGCTGCGGGAGGACGCGATACGGGACACGGGTCTCGAGGTGATCAGGTGGGTGTGGACCGACCTCGGCCGGTTCGACGTCGTGAAGGCGCGATTCGAGCGCGCGTGTGCCCGCTCCCGGCGTCGGTAAGCCGTCGTTTCCCACCGAGTTGCCGCAAGCACATGCAATTGCGCGGGGATCGGACGAATCGGTGTGCAACTTCGCGCGAACGGGCGCGACCCGCTAGCCGAACCGCG
This sequence comes from Rhodococcus pseudokoreensis, assembly GCF_017068395.1. Taxonomy (NCBI): domain Bacteria; kingdom Bacillati; phylum Actinomycetota; class Actinomycetes; order Mycobacteriales; family Nocardiaceae; genus Rhodococcus; species Rhodococcus pseudokoreensis. The sequence goes on from NZ_CP070619.1 coordinate 6,657,200, forward strand.
ATTCCAGCGCGCGCCGGTCGACCTTGCCTGGACCGCGGAGGGGGAGGGCGTCGACGAGGTGGAGTTCGCGGGGGGCGGCGGTGGTGTCGAGGGTGCGTTCGACGAACGTGCGGAGTTCGGCGAGTGTCGGTGCGGTGCCGGGTTCGGCGACGACGACGGCGGCGACGCGGCGGCCCAGCCGCTCGTCGGGGAGGCCGATGACCGCGCATTCCCGGACCGCGGGGTGGGCGATAAGGGCCGCCTCGACCACTTGCGGGACGACGGTGAGTCCGCCGGTGGAGATGGCTTCGTCGAGTCTGCCGGAGATGGCGAGGACGCCGTCGGTGACGGTGCCGGCGTCGTCGGTGCGGAACCAGCCGGGTTCGGCGAACGCCGGATGATCGGGGAGGCCGCGGTACCCGGACGCCAGCATGGGGCCGCCGAGGAGGACGCGGCTGTCGTCGTCGATTCGCACGCGCGCGCCGTCGAGGGGCACCCCGTCGTACACGCATCCGCCGCACGTCTCGCTCATTCCGTACGTACGGACGACGGCGATCCCGGCGTCGACGGCGCGCCGCAGGACCGGGGCGGGGGTGGCGGCCCCACCGAGGAGGACGGCGTCGAGCGCGGCCAGCGACGCCACGGCTTCGGGGTGGTCGAGGGCCTTGACCAGCTGGGTCGGGACGAGCGAGGTGTAGCGGCGGGGTCCGGACATCGACTCGACTGCGGCGGGCAGCGCGCCGGGGTCGAAGCCGTCGGACACGTCGATCACCACCGGGTCGGAGCCCGCGAGGACGCTGCGTAGCAACACCTGCATGCCTGCGATGTGGTGGGCGGGAAGGGTCAGCAGCCAGGCGCCCGGGCCGCCGAGTCGCGCATGCGTCGCGTCACCGCTCGCGCGGAGGGCGGCCGCGGAGAGTATCGCGCCCTTCGGCACGCCCGTCGTCCCGGACGTCGCGACCACGAGTGCGACACCGTCGTCGATCGGGTCCCCGGGCCGCAGTGCGTCCATCAGCCGCCGGGTCTCCCGCTCGTCCGCGGCGGGCACGGGGAGCGCGGCCGGCGCGGTCCCGTCGAGGACCGCCGACAGTTGCGGCAGGATGCCGAGAACCGCGGCACCGGATGGGACGGGCAGGACCCGCAATTCGCTCACTGGGCGGGCCCGGCGAGCGGCCATCGCATCACTGGGCAGGCCCGGCAAGCGGCCAGCCGCCTGCGGCGAGGTTGCTGCGCACCCGGTCGACGTCCGATTCCAGTGGCAACTCGTCGGTGACCTTGGTGATGAGCACCTGGATGTCGGTCTTCTCGATGGGCAGGTCGCCCTCCTCGACGAGGGCGTCGGCGACGGCGTCCACCTCGTCTTCCGACAGGCGGCGGGTGAGCAGTGCGAACAACGGAATGTAGTCCTGCTCGGGTACGCCGTTCGGGTAGCCGGCGCGCAGCCAGCCGATGATGGAGGAGAGGAACGGTGGAAGGCTCATGGCTAGCCTGCGTCGCGGGTTTCTTCCGCGTCGTCGGAACCTTCGCCGTTCTCGGCATCGGTACCGACCGGCCAGCCCCCGGCCTCGAGATTCTCCGTCACCCGCGCAACGTCCTCCTCGGACGGTTCCTCGTGGGTGATCTCGCTGATGAGGCGACGGATGTTGTCGTAGTCGACGTGGCGTTGCGGCGTCTCGTGAGCGGTTTCGATCGACAGCGCGACGACCTGTTCGATCTCCTCGTCGGTGAGACGGCGACGCAGCACGGCCAGCAACGCGAAATGGTCCTTCGCCGGGACTCCCTCGGGGTACCCGGCGCGTAGCCAGTCGAGCACGGAGCTTAGTGAGTTCTTGGGCACGCGTTCGGCCTCTTTCGTCGATGGAACGGGGACTCGGGGTCGCCGCTCAGAAGATGTGGATACCGAAGCTGCCGGCCAGGAAGTCCTTCATCAACAGAAGTATCCCAGTGATGATCGCGATCAGCACCACGGCGAAGCAGGCATAGGCGCCGATCCGGGCTGCGACGGTCGGCTGCGAGGTGCCCTCGGCGGTGTCCGCGCCGCCGAGCGACCGCAGTCCGAGCGCGAAGATCGCGGGCAGGCCGGCGCCGAACAGCAGACCGACGAGGACGACTTGCCAGAGCGACTGAACGGTGGTGGTCAGCAGTGTCATGGGAGCCCCCTTCAGCGGTTCGCGGCGGGACCGGTGGAGTCCGCGGTCTCGGCCACGCCCGGTTCGGGACGGTCGGTGGGTTCGGCGGGAGCGGCGGCATCGCCGGACTCCCATTCGGCGTTCACGTTGCCGGACGTCACCGGTTGCAGGCGGGAGCGCAGGTACATGAATCCGGCGAGCAGGATCAGGGCGGCGAACACGACGAGAACGCCTGGCAGGCCGCCGATCAGGTGGGCGATGACCCAGCACACCGCGCCGACGATCGCCGCCGACGGCAGCGTGACCAGCCACGCGACGGCCATGCGTCCGGCGATGCCCCAGCGGACCTCGGCGCCCTTGCGTCCGAGCCCGGTGCCGAGGATGGATCCGGTCGCGACATGGGTGGTGGACAGCGGCAGTCCGAGGTGGCTGGACGTGAGGATGATGGCGGCGGACGAAGACTCCGCGGCCATGCCCTGGGGAGCGGAGATCTCCACGAGTCCCTTGCCGAGGGTGCGGATGATGCGCCAGCCGCCGAGGTACGTGCCGAGGGCGATGGCGATCGCGCAACTGAGCTTCACCCAGAACGGCATTTCGTCGTCGGCGGACAGGGATCCGTGCGCGACGAGTGCGAGGAAGATCACGCCCATCGTCTTCTGGGCATCGTTGGTTCCGTGGGCCAGCGACACCAGGGAAGCGGATCCGATCTGGCCGATCCGGAACCCGTGTTCCTTGGTGCCCTCCGGCACGCCCGAGGTGATCCGGTAGACCAGCTTGGTGCCCGCGGTGGCGACCAGAGCCGCGACCACGGGGGCGAGGACGGCGGGAACGACGACCTTGCTGAGCACCCCGCCCCATTCGACGCCGCTCATGCCGATGGACGCGATGGCCGCACCGATCAAACCACCGAACAGTGCGTGCGAAGAGCTGGACGGCAGGCCGAGCAGCCACGTCGCCAGATTCCAGATGATGCCGCCGACCAGGCCCGCGAACACGATGAGCAGCAGATCCTCGCCGTCCACTTCTCCCAGGTTCACCACGCCCTTGGCGACCGTCGCCGCAACCTCCACGGACAGGAACGCGCCGACGAGATTCAACGACGCGGAGAGCGCGACAGCGACCTTGGGTCGCAGAGCTCCCGTCGCGATCGAGGTGGCCATTGCATTGCCGGTGTCGTGAAAGCCGTTCGTGAAATCGAAAGCGAGGGCGGTGACTACTACCACCAGGAGAACTACGAGCTCTGCGGTCACACCCAGATTGTGCGGATTTCAACTGAAAAAGTACAGCTGACGTCAGGTGTACAGGATCACTCCTGCGTATGGCCTTCCGTCAGTTCTCACCCTTCGGACGGGAGTCGCGGCGGATGGGGTGATCCTCCGGGATCTGCACCAGCACGATCGGGATGCCGTCGGGGTCCGCGATCCACAGCTCGTACAGCCCCCACGGTTCCTGCCGGGCCTCGCGGTCGATCTTCACCCCGGCGAGGACCAGCTCGGTCTGGACCGCGGTGAGGTCGCGAACCTGCAGCCACAGGGCGCCGTCGAAGGACGTCGACTCGCCCGTTCCGCCGTGCGCGGCGACCTCGATGAGGCCCTGACCGGCGAAGAACACGGTGCCCCCGGGGTATTCGCGGGCGATGGCCAGCCCGAGGATGTCGCGGTAGAAGCTCAGCGTCGTCGTGTAGTCGCGCGGCCGCAGAATCGTCCTGCTGCTGAGGATTTCCACCCGTCACCCTCCTTCGCCGGGCCGGGCTTCGTGTCCCGTCCGGCCGTGTGTGCGTCGATCTTCCTTCATCTCGGCCTCGAACAGGTGCCGCCGTCCGTCCGCGAGTTCGTGACGTGCGCCACGTTCGTGCTCGCGCAGCGGCGACCAGTACTGGTCGTCGAACTCCTCGACGATCTGGAACGTCCACCGGCCCTCGACGACATTGCGGCCGACGAGTTCGGACTGCACCCGGTCCGCGATGTCGGGGTGACCCGCGTCGCGCAGTGCGTCGACGGCCTCACCGAGCTGGAGGTCGGCGTGGCCGATCAGTTGATGGAACGAGTAGAGGTGGCCGCGGGCCCGTTCGACCGTTTCGAGGGCCTCGGACAACTTCCCGAGCGCGGCGACGGTGTCGTCACTCACACCGGGCGGACGGCGATGTTCCGGCGCGGGGAGCTCGCGGTCGATGCTCATGTGGGTCAGTGTGCCCGAATCGGGCACGCCGCGCGCCCTCTCCTGCCGTGGCGGCGAATCCGGGCGCGTAATTCACCCTCCGAGGGTCTACTCCCGCGTGTTCTCCCGGTGCTGGACTGGATTGACAACTGTGGACGACGAGGGGATTGGGCCATGAGTTCGAGCGTGACAGGGAAGCCGATACCGGGTGGTGAGTCGTTGCCGTTCCCGCCGACGCCGTCGGGAAGCATCGCGGGCCGGACCATGCAGGAGTCGGTCTACAGCCCGAGTCCGAAGGAGCGGCGGCTTCCCGACGACGCCCCGAACATTCTGATCGTCCTCATCGACGACGCCGGGCCGGGTCTGCCCAGCGGCCTCGGAGGTGAGGTGAACACCCCGACACTCGACGCGATGCTGCAGGACGGCGTCGGCTACAACCGATTCCATACGACCGCAATGTGTTCACCGACCCGTGCGTCGCTGCTGACCGGGCGCAACCATCACCGCGTCGGGAACGGGCAGATCGCTGAGCTGGCCAACGACTGGGACGGTTACTCCGGTCACATCCCGCGGTCGAGCGCGACGGGGGCCGAGGTGCTGCGTCAGTACGGGTACAGCACCGCCGCATTCGGGAAATGGCACAACACTCCCGCCGAGGAGACCACCGCCGCCGGTCCGTTCGACAACTGGCCGACCGGTCTCGGGTTCGAGTACTTCTACGGCTTCCTCGCCGGCGAGGCGTCGCAGTACGAACCGAACCTGGTGCGGAACACGACGGTGGTGCTGCCCCCGAAGACGCCGGAGGAGGGCTATCACCTCAGCGAGGATCTCGCGGACGACGCGATCGGCTGGCTGCGCAGGCACAAGGCGTTCGAGGCGGACAAGCCGTTCTTCATGTACTGGGCCAGCGGCTGCCTGCACGGACCGCACCACATCATGAAGCCGTGGGCCGACAAGTACGCCGGGAAATTCGACGACGGCTGGGACGCCTACCGGGAGCGGGTCTTCACGCGGGCGAAGGAGAAGGGCTGGATTCCCCCGGAGGCGGAGCTGACCGACCGCGACCCGACCATGGCGGCGTGGGACGACATTCCGGAGGACGAGAAACCGTTCCAGCGCAGGCTGATGGAGGTGGCCGCCGGGTACGCCGAGCACTGTGACGTCCAGGTGGGCAGGCTGTTCGACGAACTGGACCGCCTGGGGTACCGGGACGACACGCTGGTCCTGTACATCTGGGGCGACAACGGGTCGTCCGGTGAGGGCCAGAACGGCACGATCAGCGAACTGTTGGCGCAGAACGGCATTCCGACGACGCCCGCGCAGCACATCGCGGCGCTCGAGGAACTCGGTGGCCTCGACGTCCTGGGGTCGCCGAAGACCGACAACATGTATCACGCGGGCTGGGCGTGGGCGGGCAGCGCACCGTACAAGGGGATGAAGCTGCTGGCCTCCCATCTCGGTGGCACCCGCAACCCGATGGTCGCCCGGTGGCCTGCGAAGGTGACACCGGACCCGGTACCCCGCACGCATTTCCTCCACTGCAACGACGTGATGCCGACGCTGTTCGACATCGTCGGGATCACTCCGCCGCGGACGGTGAACGGTGTTCCGCAGGACCCGATCGACGGCGCCGGTTTCGCGCAGACGCTCGTCGACCGCGACGCCACGGGCGGGAAGCTCACCCAATACTTCGAGATCATGGGCAGCCGGGCGATCTACCACGACGGCTGGATGGCGTCCGCGTTCGGGCCGCGCGCACCGTGGGCGGTGGGTATGCCGGGCGGCATCCGCGACTGGAGCCCGGACGACGACGTGTGGGAGCTCTACAACCTCGACGAGGACTGGACCCAGAACCGGGATCTCGCCGGGGAGCATCCGGAGAAGCTGGCGCAACTGCGGGAACTGTTCGTGATCGAGGCGGCGAAGAACAACGTGCTCCCCATCGGTGGCGCGCTGTGGGTGGTCGCGCTACATCCCGAGCAGCGGATCTCGACGCCGTACACGAGCTGGGAATTCTCCGGCGACACGGTCCGCATGCCCGAGTTCTGCGCGCCCGCGCTCGGCAACAGGAACAACCGGGTCACCCTCGACCTCTCCGCTCCGGAGAATCCGAGCGGGGTGCTGTACGCGCTGGGGAGCAACGCGGGCGGGCTCACGTGCTTCGTCGACGACGGCCATCTGTGTTACGAGTACAACCTGTTCATCCTGATGCGCACGAAGATTCGTTCGACCGTTCCGCTTCCGCCGGGCACCCGGAAGGTGGAGGTGGTCACGGAGTTCGTGGAGGCGCGGCCCGGTGGCCCGCTGAACGTGAAGCTCTTCGTCGACGGCAGTGTCGTCGGGGAGGGGCAGGTGCCGGTGAGTGCGCCGTTGCTGTTCACAGCCAACGACTGCCTCGACGTCGGCACCTGCCTCGGTTCCCCGGTGTCGCTGGACTACTACGACAGGAAACCGTTCCCGTTCAACGGCACGATCGACCGCATGTCGGTCGAGTACACGTAGCGAGATGGGCTCTCAGAAGTACCAGGGGTAGGGCTTCCAGTCGGGTTCGCGCTTTTCGAGGAAGGAGTCGCGACCCTCGACCGCCTCGTCGGTCATGTACGCCATGCGGGTTGCCTCGCCGGCGAACAGTTGCTGACCGACGAGGCCGTCGTCCTGCAGGTTGAACGCGTATTTGAGCATGCGCTGCGCCTGCGGGGACTTGCCGTTGATCTTGGTGGCCCAGTCGATTGCGACGTCCTCGAGTTCGGCGTGGTCGACGACCTTGTTGACGGCGCCCATCTGATGCATTTCCTCGGCGGTGTACGTCTCGCCGAGGAAGAAGATCTCGCGGGCGAACTTCTGGCCGACCATCTTGGCGAGGTACGCGCTGCCGTATCCACCGTCGAAGCTGCCGACGTCGGCATCGGTCTGCTTGAACCGGGCGTGTTCGCGGCTGGCGAGCGTCAGGTCGCACACGACGTGCAGGCTGTGACCGCCGCCGGCGGCCCAGCCGTTGACGAGGCAGATGACGACCTTCGGCATGAACCGGATCAGCCGCTGGACCTCGAGGATGTGGAGGCGTCCGGCGCGGGCCTTGTCGACGGTGTCCGCGGTTTCACCGGCGCGGCCGGTCGTCGCGTCCTGCTCGGTGTACTGGTATCCGCTGCGTCCGCGGATGCGCTGGTCGCCGCCGGAGCAGAACGCCCAGCCTTCGTCCTTGGGGCTGGGTCCGTTGCCGGTGAGCAGTACGGCGCCCACGTCGGACGTCATCCGGGCGTGGTCGAGGGCCTGGTACAGCTCGTCGACGGTGTGCGGGCGGAAGGCGTTGCGCACTTCGGGCCGGTCGAACGCCACCCGGACGATTCCCTGGGTGACATGCCGGTGATAGGTGATGTCGGTCAGGTTCTCGAAACCGGGAACCGGGCGCCAGTGCTGCGGGTTGAAAGTCACGGCTCCGAGGTTATCGGGTGCCGTTGGCGGGTGTCCGCGCGCGCAGGAGTTTGCCCGGGTTTACCGTGCAGGTATGAGCGAACAGGCTGCGGATGTCACCCGTCTCGACCACGAGGGCGACGACGAGTACGAGCACCACGGCGGGTTCCCCAAGTACGAGCCGGTGACGCCCGGCCCGGACTGGGCGCGGTTCGTCGACGGAATGCGCACGTTGCAGGACCTCGCGGTGTCCGTGGACGCCCCGGACGACGTGCTCGCCGCGGCTGCGGACCAGGTGGAGAAGCTGGCCGAACTGCTCGGGCCGCACGTCGCGCCCGAGGGGCGGTCGCCTGCGGGCCGCACGATCGAATTGCCCGGCCGGGGGAGTCTCCTCCTGCCGCCGTGGAACATCGAGAAGTTCGGGCCGGACGGGGTGCGGAGTACCGGCATGTTCCGCCGCTACCACCTCGGTGGGAACGGCGCCGCGCACGGCGGCACGCTGCCGCTGCTGTTCGACGACCTGATGGGCATGATCGTCCACGCGTACGGCCGGCCCATCAGCCGCACCGCGTACCTGCACGTCGACTACCGCGCGATCACGCCGCTGAACACCACGCTCGCCATCGAAGGCAAGGTGGACCGCGTCGACGGGCGCAAGACGTACATCACCGCCCGGCTGACGCACGGTGAGACGCTCCTCGCGGAATGCGAGGCGCTCATGCTGGTGCTCCTGCCCGGGCAGCCCTGACCCGTGACGTCCCTGCCCTCCCTCGGGGAGGTCCTGGCCGACGCGGTCGTGGTGAGTCTGCCCATGCGCGTGCGGTTCCGCGGCATCACGACGCGAGAGGCGTTGCTGCTGCGCGGTCCCGCGGGATGGGGCGAATTCGCACCGTTCCCCGAGTACGCGGACGACGAGGCGGCGCACTGGTTGCAGTCGGCGATCGAGGACGCCTGGCTCGGGCCGCCGCCCGCGGTGCGAACGCGGGTGCCGATCAACGCGACGGTCCCCGCCGTCGACGCCGACCGGGTGCCCGACGTGCTCGCACGGTACCCCGGCGCACGGACCGCGAAAGTGAAAGTGGCCGAAGGCGGTCAGACGCTCGACGACGACGTCGCCCGGGTGCGGGCGGTCCGCGCGCTCGTCCCGAACGTGCGCGTCGACGCCAACGGCGGCTGGTCGGTCGACGAGGCCGAGGCCGCGCTGCGGGCGCTGACCGCCGACGGTCCGCTCGAATACGCCGAGCAGCCGTGCGCGAGTGTGCCCGAGCTGGTGGAGGTCCGCAGGCGCATGCCCGATGTGCGGGTGGCCGCCGACGAGAGCATCCGGCGGGCCGAGGATCCGCTGAAGGTCGTGCGGGCAGGCGGCGCCGACGTGGCCGTCGTGAAGGTCGCCCCGCTCGGCGGGATGCGGCGACTACTGTCGCTCGCCGACGAGTTGTCCTCGCACGGTGTGCCGGTGGTCGTGTCGAGCGCCCTGGACACCGCCGTCGGCATCGCTGCCGGTGTGGCCGCCGCCGCGGCCCTGCCCGAATTGGAGTTCGCGTGCGGACTGGGGACCGGGGGACTGTTCGAGGCGGACGTGGCCGATTCCCGCGAACCGGTCGACGGCGAACTCGCCGTCGAAGCGGTGGCACCCGACGCCGACCGTGTCACGGCTCTCGCGGCGTCGGAGGAGCGTTCGCGCTGGTGGATCGAGCGGGCACGCCGGTGCCATGGCCTGCTCGAACAACGCGGCGGTCGGTTTTTCGTATAGTGTCTGGCCGGACCTGATCGCTCAGTCAATACGGAGGCATTGAAAGTGGTTGCAGCTCTGAACGAAACCCTGCTCGACGAGTCGCGCGTTCCTGCGGTCGTCGCAGACGTCCAGGCTCTCATCGACGCGGAGGTTTCGGACAAGTCGGGGGCCTCGGGACTGGCACTCAAGGGTGGATACGGCGCCGTCAAGAAGGTGGGACCGTCGATCGTGCCGGACGCCATCGAGGGTCTGCTGCCGGCGTTCGTCACCAAGCTCGAGCCGTACTGGCAGGCGTTCACCGCCAGCGGTGAAGCCGGATTCTCCGAGTACCTGGTCGCGCGCGGCGACGAGGTCGCGGACTCGCTGCTCGGTGTGACCGACGAGCGCATCGAGGGCAGCGACCGCGGCGCTGTCAAGAAGGTGTACTCGACGCTGCGCCCGTCGGCGAAGAAGAATGTGATCGAGGCACTTCCGCGTCTGGGCGCCCTCGTCCAGAAGCACGCCAACTGAGAACCCAGGTGAGTGGCAAAGCGTGCCCCGGCACTCTTTCCCACTCACCTGTGGTCAGTTGGCCGCGTGACCGAAGCGCCAGTACCCGGTGAACGAGATGTTCGACTTCGGGATGTGGCGCTCGTTCACGAGGTGGCGCCGCAGCGCGGTCGTCAGCTCGCTCTCGCCTGCGACGAACGTGTAGGAGGGCCCGGCGGGCAAGTCCGCCTGCTTCACCGTGTCCAGTGCGAGCACTCCCGGGCGGGCGCCGGCGTTCTCGCGGACGAGCCAGTGCACGTTCACGCCGTCACCCACCGAAACGTCCTGAGCGTCTTCGGCATCGGGAATCTCGACGAACACCTCGGCCCGCAGGTCCTGCGGCGCCGAGCGCAGGATCCCGACGATCGCGGGAAGCGCGCTCTCGTCCCCGACGAGCAGTTGCCACTCGGCGTCCGGAGTCGGGTTGTAGATCAGGCCCTCGTCGAGGATCGCCACCTCGTCACCGGCCGCGGCCGCGTTCGCCCACGCCGACGCGGGACCGAGGTCGCCGTGCGAGGCGAAGTCGATGTCGATCTCGGTGGTGTCGCCGAACGTTCCCGACCCTGCGACGCGGAGTTCGCGGACCGTGTAGTTGCGCACCACCGGCCGGGTGTCCTTGGACATCAGCTTGTACTGGGCGTACCAGAGGTTGCTCGCACTGGTCGGAAGCCGCAGCGTGCTCTGTCCCTGCTGGGGGATGAACATCCGGAACCACTGGTCGAAGCCCATGGGGCTGACGGAGTCGAGTTCCTCACCCGCGATGGTGACGCGGACGAAGTTCGGGCTGATCTGCTTGCCTGCGACCACTCGTGCGGACGCGATCCGGCGACTCTGAGGTTTGACGAACTTGCTGCGCTGGGCCATGTCGGTGGTAGCTCCCCCGGTTGCGGTGCGGTTATCAGGTAAGCCTAACCAATTGATGTGTTATTCGGGGCGGTGCGGGCGGTCCAGCATCACGACCTTCGGCGGCAGACCCCACTCGTTACGGCCGAGGCGGCTGAGCGGAGCGAGTTCGGCGAAGTCCGGCAGCCCGTCGTCGGCGAGCGCCTCGGAACGCACCGCGATCGTGACGACGTCGCCCATCACCACGAACGAGTCACCGACCGGGGTCACCCCGTGCAGGGTGCATTCGATGGCGACCGGCGAACCCGCGACCCGGACCGGCCGGACCCGCTCGCTGGGCTCGGTCTCGATGCCCAGCGCGGCGAACTCGTCGACGTCGCTGTCGTAGGTGGCGGAGCTGGCGTTGACGGCCGCCACCAGGGGCTCCGTCGCCAGGTTGATCACGAACTCACCCGTCGCCTCGATGTTCCGGAGGCTGTCCTTGCGGGTGACGGACGTGAACTGCACCACCGGCGGCTGCGTGCTCGACACCGAGAAGAAGCTGTACGGGGCCAGGTTGGCCACCCCGTCCGCGGAGACCGTGGACACCCACGCGATCGGTCGCGGCACCACCGAGGCGGTCAGCACCTGGTAGATGCGGCGTGGAGGAAGCTCGGCGGGATCGAAGACAGTGCGCATGCCCACATGGTGTCAGCGCCCGGGATGTGGCCGTGAACTCACCCGGCCAGGTCGCCGGACGGGGGTGCCGGAGGATCTGACACTCTTGATGGCGTGAACCCGTCCACTGCTCAAGCCACCGCGGTCGTCGACGAACTGGTCCGCGGGGGAGTACGCGAGGTCGTGCTCTGCCCGGGTTCGCGGAATGCGCCGCTGGCGTTCGCCCTGCAGGCCGCCGACCTCGAGGGCCGACTGCGGCTGCACATGCGCATCGACGAGCGCACCGCGGGATTCCTCGCACTCGGCCTGGCCGTGGCAGGCAAGCGTCCCGTCCCGATCGTCATGACGTCCGGCACCGCGGTCGCCAATCTCGGTCCCGCCGTCCTCGAGGCGAACTACGCCCGCGTGCCGCTGGTGGTGCTCAGCGCCAACCGCCCGTACGAGATGCTCGGCACCGGCGCCAACCAGACCATCGAGCAACTCGGCCTGTTCGGCAGCCAGGTGCGCGCGACCATCAGCCTCGGCCTGGCCGAGGACGACGCAGCGCAGAACAGCCAGTGGCGTTCGGCGGTCTGCCGGGTCCTCGCCGCCGCGCGCGGCACCAGGTCGGGCAACGCCGGACCCGTCCACTTCGACATCCCGCTCCGGGAACCGCTCGTCCCCGACGTCCACGCGCAGGGCCCGGTCCCGCAGGGACGTCCGGCTGGGGCGGCGTGGACCACCACCCAGCACGCGACGCTGGACGTGGCGATGGACCTCGACATCACCGCTGACACCATCGTGATCTCCGGGCACGGATCGGCGCTGCGACCGGAACTCGCCGGACTTCCGACGGTCGCCGAGCCGACCGCGCCCCTGCACGGCATCCCGGTGCATCCGATGGCGCTGCCGCAGCTCAAGCCGCGGCAGGCCGTCATCACCGGACGCCCCACCCTCCACCGGTCGGTGTCGAAGGTCCTCGCCGATCCGGCGGTGGCCGTCTACGCGCTCACCACCGGCCCCCGCTGGCCCGACGTGTCCGGGAACGTGCTGGCCACCGGAACCCGCGCCGTGGTGACCGGTGAACCGGACCGGGCCTGGATCAACCGGTGCCGCACGCTGTCCGAACACACCGACAAGGCGGTGCGCGAGCAACTCGCCGCACACCCGAAGGCGACGGGCCTCCACGTGGCGGCCGCCGTCATGGACGCCCTGACCGACGGCGACCAGTTGCTGCTCGGGGCGTCCAACCCCGTCCGGGACGCCGCGCTCGTCAGCTATCCGGCGCCGAAGGTCCGGGTGCTGTCCAACCGGGGCGTCGCCGGCATCGACGGCACCGTGTCCGCGGCCGTCGGGGCGGCCCTCGCCTACGAGGAGGGGCGCACGGTGGCCCTGCTCGGCGACCTCACGTTCCTGCACGACGCGTCCGGGTTGCTCATCGGCTCGGGCGAACCGCGGCCCCGGGACCTGACGATCGTCGTCGCCAACGACGACGGTGGCGGCATCTTCGAATTGCTCGAACAGGGCGATCCCCAGTACGCCGGGGTGTTCGAGCGGGTCTTCGGCACCCCGCACGGGATGGATCTCGCCGCACTCTGCGCCGCCTACCGGGTGGAGCATCACCTGGTGGGTCTGGGTGAACTCTCGACGCGGCTGAGCGCGCCCGACGCGCCCGGCGATCGCGGAATCCGGGTGCTCGAGGTGACCACCGAACGTTCCGGGCTGCGCGAGTTGCACGCCGCGGTGCGGGCACAACTGTGAATGCGCGGGTGACACGGCGGGTCCGGCGAGGGGTGCTGGTGGCGGCGATCGGCATCTCGATCCTGGCAGTCCTCCTCGTCCTCGCAGCCTGGCGCAACGACCACACGATCAAATCCGACCGCGGCGTGGCCACGGCGGAGGTGCTGTCGGCCGGGTCGCTGCGGTCGGCCATCAGCTTCGTCACCCCGGACGGCGTGACGCACAACCCCGAACTCGGTGTGCTGTACCCGACCAACCTCACGGTGGGTCAGCGGATCGACGTCGAGTACGCGCGCAGCGACCCCGATCTGGTGCGGGTGTCCGGGCGCGACGCCAGCGTGGCCGTGATCCCCGCCGGTTCGCTGATCGTCGTGACGTGGCTGATCGCGGGACCGGTGCTCTGGTATCTCCGGCGACGGGAGATCTCGGCGGAATCCGCGCCGGCAGCGTCATCCTGAATTTCCCGGAACTTCGCGCGACAGTCACGTCGTTCTCGCTGCTGTGACCACGAGCACTGCCACGCTGAGTGCGTGAGAGTAGCCATCGTCGCGGAATCGTTTCTTCCCAACATGAACGGTGTGACCAACTCGGTGCTGCGGGTTCTCGACCATCTGCAGCGCACCGGACACCAGGCGATGGTCGTCGCCCCGGACACGGTCGGATCGCAGGCGCCCGCGCCGGCCGAACACGACGGTGTGCCCGTCCACCGGGTGCCCGCGGTGATGGTTCCGAAGGTCAGTTCGCTGCCTGTGGGTCTGCCGCAACCCGGACTCACTGCCGCCCTGCGGGCGTTCGACCCCGACGTCGTGCATCTGGCGTCGCCGTTCCTCCTCGGGGCGGGCGGGCTCGGTGCGGCGCACCGGCTCGACGTCCCGACGGTCGCGGTGTACCAGACGGACGTGGCGGGGTTCGCGGAAAGCTACGGTCTCGGCATCACCAGCCGGGCGGCGTGGGCATGGACGCGTCGCATCCACCGAGGCTGCACGCGCACCCTCGCCCCGTCCACGTCGGCGGTCGAGGCCCTCGCCGAGCAGCGGATTCCGAGGGTCCACCGCTGGGCGCGCGGGGTGGAGACCACTCGATTCGCGCCGTCCCGCCGCAGCACCGGACTGCGCGACTCCTGGCTGGGCGGCTCCGACCGGCTGGTCGTCGGTTTCGTGGGCCGGCTCGCACCCGAGAAGCACGTCGAGCGGCTCGCCGCGCTGGCGGGCGATCAGCGGGTGCGGCTGGTGATCGTCGGCGACGGTCCCGAACGGAGCCGCCTGCAGCGGTTGATGCCCGACGCCGTCTTCACCGGCCAACTCGGCGGTGCGGAACTCGCCGAGGCGTACGCGAGCCTGGACGTCTTCGTCCACCCCGGCGAGCACGAGACGTTCTGCCAGGCGGTGCAGGAGGCGCTGTCCAGCGGGGTGCCGGTGATCGGACCGGACGCCGGCGGACCCCGCGATCTGGTCGCGCACTGCCGCAACGGCTACCTGCTCCCGGTCGACCGGTTCGGCGAACTGCTGCCGAGCGCCGTCGACGCGCTGCGGGACCGTCGCATGCGGGCCCGCTTCGGGGAGGCCGCCCGGCAGTCGGTGCTGCACCGCACGTGGCCCGCGATCTGCGACGAGTTGCTGGGCCACTACGCGGCGGTCGCCGGCGGTCAGGGCTTTCGCGAAACCCGGGCCGCCTGACCGGCGGATCGGCGTCGGCGGGGAATTCGAGGGACCGGCTCGTCGTTGCCCGGGGTATGGCGAAGTACAAGACTGTCAATCCCGCGACCGGTGAAACCGTCCGGGAATTCGAGACCTTGGACGATGCAGGAGTGGAGTCGGCGCTCGCACGCGCCCACAGCGGATACCTGAGCTGGCGGACGACCTCCGCCGAGGAACGAGCCCGGATTCTGGGCCGCACCGCCGACCTCTACGCCGAGCGCGAGGACGAACTCGCGCGGATGATCGCCCTCGAGATGGGCAAGCCAGTGCGGGAGGCCAAAGGCGAGGTCAAGCTGTCCTCGGCGATCTACCGCTACTACGCCGACAACGGCCCCGCACTGCTGGAGGCGGAACGACTCGACGTGCCCGGCGCCGACGAATCCGTCGTCTACCGCAGGCCGATCGGTGCGCTCGTCGGCGTGATGCCGTGGAACTACCCGTACTACCAGGTCGCCCGCTTCGCGGCACCGAACCTCGTGCTGGGCAACACCGTGCTGCTCAAGCACGCCCCGAACTGTCCGCAGTCGTCGCTGCTCATGGAGGAGATCTTCCGGCAGGCCGGCCTCCCGGAGGACGCGTACGTCAACGTGTTCGCCACCAACGAGCAGATCGCCGACATGATCGCGGATCCCCGCGTCCAGGGCGTCTCCCTCACCGGCAGTGAACGGGCCGGGATCAGCGTCGCCGAGACGGCGGGCCGCAACCTCAAGAAGGTCGTCCTCGAACTCGGCGGTTCCGACGTGTTCGTCGTCCTCGACACCGACGACATGGACGCCACCGTCAAGACGGCGACGCGGGCCCGCCTGTCCAACGCCGGCCAGGCCTGCAACTCGCCGAAGCGGTTCATCGTGACGGAACCGAACTACGACGAGTTCGTCGCGAAGCTCGCCGAGTC
Source organism: Rhodococcus pseudokoreensis (assembly GCF_017068395.1). Lineage (NCBI taxonomy): Bacteria > Bacillati > Actinomycetota > Actinomycetes > Mycobacteriales > Nocardiaceae > Rhodococcus > Rhodococcus pseudokoreensis. Next base: position 6,672,950 of record NZ_CP070619.1, read on the forward strand.
GTTCAAGGCCACACCGACGGGCGATCCGCTCGACGCCAAGACCGTTCTCGGGCCGCTGTCCTCGCAGACCGCCGCGGATTCCCTGATCGAGCAGATCGAGGACGCCGTCGCCAAGGGCGCGACGCTCCTCGCGGGCGGCAAGAAGATCGACGGCCCCGGCTCCTACGTCGAACCGACGCTGCTCGTCGACGTGACTCCCGAGATGCGCGCGTACAGCGAGGAACTGTTCGGGCCGGTCGGCGTCGTGTACAAGGTCGCGACGGCCGACGAGGCCGTCGAACTCGCCAACTCCTCCGCCTACGGTCTCAGCGGCTCGGTGTGGAGCACCGACCTCGACGGGGCCCGCGACGTGGCCGACCGACTCGACGTCGGGATGGCGTACGTCAACGAACACGGGACGACGCTCCCCGGGTTGCCGTTCGGCGGCGTCAAACGCTCCGGCGTCGGCCGTGAACTCGGTCCGTGGGGGATGGACGAGTTCGTCAACAAGAAGCTGGTCCGCGTCTCGAAGAAGTGACCGCCTCGCCACCGTGCCCGGTGCCGACGCCGGCGCCGGGCACGGTTGGTAGCGTTTCGGGCGTGGCAACTACACACGGTTCGCGGGCGTCGCTCGAAAAGGATCCGCACGAGGTCGCGTCGATGTTCGACGGCGTCGCGAAGCGCTACGACCTCACCAACACGATCCTGTCGTTCGGTCAGGATCGCAGTTGGCGCAAGGCGACGCGGTCGGCTCTCGCCCTGAAGCCGGGGGAGCGGGTCCTCGACCTCGCCGCCGGGACCGGCGTGTCGACCGTCGAACTCGGACGGTCGGGCGCCTGGTGTGTGGCCACCGATTTCTCCAAGGGGATGCTGCAGGCAGGCAGCGGCCGCCGGGTGCCGATGGTCGCGGGCGACGCGATGCACCTGCCCTACGCCGACGCCGTGTTCGACGCCGCCACCATCTCCTTCGGGCTGCGCAACGTCTCCGACTTCGACGCCGGTCTCCGCGAGATCGCACGGGTCACCAAGCCCGGTGGGCGCCTCGTCGTGAGCGAGTTCTCGACGCCGGTGTTCGGGCCGTTCCGCACGGTCTACATGGAGTACCTGATGAAGGCGCTGCCGCGGGTCGCGCGCGCCGTCAGCAGCAACCCCGACGCCTACGTGTACCTCGCCGAGTCCATCCGCGCCTGGCCCACCCAGCAGGAACTCGCGCTGCGTATCGAGGCGGCCGGGTGGCGGAACGTGCAGTGGCGCAACCTCACCGGCGGTGTGGTCGCCCTGCACCGCGCCACGCGCTGATTTTCAGCCGAACAGCGGTCGCGAGTCGACCTTCTGCGACACCAGGCCGGACGCCCGCCACGCGCGGGCGGTGAGGTCGCTGTCCTCCTCGGTGACGAGGTTGCCCATGACACGCACCGCGACGGTCATCAGCGCGCGGGAGCGCATCGCCACCGGGCCGGACGCGGGCAGCACCCGGGGCACGGTCAGCAGTCCGGCGAGCCGGCGCGCCACGGAGAACGCCCGGCCGTACCGCTCCCGCAGAATCGACGGCCACAGCTGCGTCAGGTCGCCGGCGTCGAGGATCTCCGCGACCAGGCGCCCGCCTTCGAGCCCGTAGTCGATGCCCTCGCCGTTCAGCGGGTTCACGCACGCCGCCGCGTCGCCGATGATCGCCCAGTTCCGGCCCGCGATGTGCGACACCGCTCCGCCCATCGGCAGCAACGCCGACGCGACGGCCCGCAGTTCCCCGTCCCAGTTCCACTCGTCGCGGCGCTGCGCCGTGTACAGGTCCAGGAGGGGGCGCAGCGCGCCGGGGGCCGGACGTTTGGCGGTGGCCAGGGTGCCGACGCCGATGTTCACCTCGCCGGTGCCGAGGGGGAACACCCAGCCGTAGCCCGACTGCAGCGTCCCTGCGGCGTCCCGCAGTTCGAGGTGGGACGTGATCCACGGGTCGGCGCTGCGGTCGGTGGCGATGTAGGCGCGGGCGGCCACACCGTATGCAGTGTCGCGGTGCCATTCGCGACCGAGTTGCTTGCCGAGCGTGGAGCGGACGCCGTCGGCGACGATCAGCGTCCGGCAGCAGACGGTGTGGGTGCCGTCGGCCGTTTTCAGGGTCACCGCCGTCACCCGGTCGCCGCTCCGTTCGACGCCGATCGCCTTGGCGCCCTGCACCATGGCGGCTCCGGCGTCGACGGCAGTCGCGCGGATCCGGTCGTCCAGCTCCGTGCGGGCCACGGCGCTGCCGACGGCCGGGAACGACCTGCCCGGCCACTCCAGTTCGAGCTCCTGCCCGAACCCGCTGAGCCTGAGCCCGCGATTGGTGCCCTTCGATCGCACCCAGTCGCCGAGGCCGAGATGATCGAGTTCGGCGACGGCTCGGGGGGTGAGTCCGTCGCCACACGTCTTGTCGCGGGGAAACACCGCCGCGTCGGCGAGGACCACGTCACGTCCCGCGCGCGCCGCCCAGGCGGCAGCGGACGACCCGGCCGGACCAGCACCGATGACGAGGACGTCGGTGGCGGTGGGAAGCGGGGATCCCGCGGGCGACTGTTCTGCTGCGACCACGCCTACATCCTGTCAGGCTTCGCTACACGACCGCGGCGAGGCCGACGGGCGGCGGAACCGCTAGGTTCACTACCGTGGTAGCCGAGCCGCCACCGACGGCGCGGAGCCGCGCCGTCACTGACGACAGGAATGGGTACTGAGAACGTGAGCACCGAGGGCGCAGCACACACCGCTGCCGACGCTGTAGTGGGCACTACGGTCGCCGGGATCGATCTCGGCGACCCGCAGCTCGCCGCCACGGTCCGTGAAGGACTGAAGCAAGTCGAGGAACTGCTGGTCAGTGAGCTCTCCGACGGGGAGGATTTTCTGACGGAGGCGGCGTTGCATCTCGCGAAGGCGGGAGGCAAGCGTTTCCGCCCCCTCTTCACGGTGCTCACCGCCCAGCTCGGACCCCAGGCCTCCGATCCGTCGGTGGTCACCGCGGCCACCGTCGTCGAGCTGGTCCACCTCGCCACGCTGTACCACGACGATGTGATGGACGAGGCGTCGATGCGCCGCGGCGCGCCCAGCGCGAACTCGCGGTGGGGCAACAGCGTCGCCATCCTCGCCGGCGACTACCTGTTCGCCCACGCGTCGCGTCTCGTGTCGACGCTCGGCCCCGAGGCGGTCCGCATCATCGCCGAGACGTTCGCCGAACTCGTGACCGGCCAGATGCGCGAGACGATCGGGCTCCGCGGCGAGCAGGATCCGGTCGAGCACTACCTCAAGGTGGTCTGGGAGAAGACCGGTTCGCTGATCGCGGCGTGCGGGCGCTTCGGCGGCACGTTCTCCGGTGCGGACGCCGATCACGTGAAGCGGCTCGAACGGCTCGGTGACGCCGTGGGCACCGCCTTCCAGATCTCCGACGACATCATCGACATCTCCTCGGTCTCCGCGCAGTCCGGCAAGACGCCCGGAACCGACCTGCGCGAGGGCGTGCACACGCTGCCCGTCCTGTACGCGCTGCGCGACGAGGGTCCCGAGGCCGACCGCCTGCGCGTGCTCCTCGACGGTCCGGTCACCGACGACGACGACGTCGCCGAGGCGCTCGCGCTCCTCGAACGCTCACCCGGTATGGCCGCAGCCAAGGCGAAGCTCGAGGAGTTCGCGGTCCAGGCCCGCGCCCAGCTCGCCGAACTGCCGCAGGGCCCCGCCAACGACGCCCTCGTGAAGCTCGTCGATTACACGATCGAGCGCGTCGGCTGAGCCGTATCGTCAGTACCCGGACTCGTCTTCACCCGATCTCGTCCGCCGAACGGGAACCGTCCCGCCACCGTGTTTCGTTGAATGATCAAGATCGCGAAACTCGGGCGATCGTGATCGGGTGACAACGACAAGGAAGGCGTGACGTGCGCTACGCAAACGGGGCGAAGACTCTGGTTCTGTTGGTCGGCATGTCGGCGCTGATCGTGTTCATCGGCGCCCTGTTCCGCAACCCGACCATTCTGCTGCTGGCCATCGTGTTCGCGGTGGGCATGAACGCGTACGTGTACTTCAACAGCGACAAGATGGCGCTCAAGGCCATGCACGCCCAGCCGATCACCGAGGTCCAGGCGCCGGTCATCTACCGCATCGTCCGGGAACTGGCGACCACCGCGCACCAGCCGATGCCGCGCCTCTACATCAGCCCCACCAGCGCGCCCAACGCGTTCGCCACCGGGCGCAGTCCCCGCCACGCGGCGGTCTGCTGCACCAGCGGCATCCTGCAGATCCTCGACGAGCGGGAACTCCGGGCCGTGCTCGGGCACGAACTGTCGCACGTCTACAACCGCGACATCCTGATCTCGTCGGTCGCAGGCGCGATGGCGGCGGTCGTGTCGGGCCTCGCGAACTTCGCCATGTTCGCCAACATGTTCGGCGGCCGCGGCGGGGGACAGGGCGCGAACCCGATCGCGCTGCTCCTGGTGTCGCTGCTCGGGCCCATCGCCGCCACCGTCGTCAAACTCGCGGTGTCGCGGTCCCGGGAGTTCCAGGCCGACCAGTCGGGCGCCGAACTCACCGGCGACCCCCTGGCGCTCGCGTCAGCGCTACGAAAACTGGAACGTGGCACTCAGGCCGCGCCGTTGCCGCCCGAGCCTCAGCTCGCCGCGCAGTCGCACCTGATGATCGCCAACCCGTTCCGCACCGGCGAGAAGATGAGCCGGATGTTCTCCACCCACCCGCCGATGGCCGAGCGGATCGAGCGCCTCGAGCGCATGGCAGGCAGATAGGCGGCTTCGCCGCCCGTGCGTGGTCGACGAGTGCAGGGACTCGTCAACCACGCACGAGCGCGGAGCGCCTACCGGTAGTTCACGAACTGCAGCGCGATCCCGAAGTCCTCACCCTTCAGCAGTGAGATGACGGCCTGCAGGTCGTCGCGCTTCTTGCTGCTCACCCGCAGCTCCTCACCCTGGATCTGCGCCTTGACGCCCTTGGGGCCTTCGTCGCGGATCTTCTTGGAGATCTTCTTGGCGTTCTCCGTGGTGATGCCCTGGACGAGGGTGCCCGACAGCTTGTAGATCTTTCCGGACTGCGCCGGCTCGCCCGCGTCGAACGCCTTCAGGGAGATGTCACGACGGATCAGCTTCTCCTTGAAGACGTCCAGAGCGGCGAGCAGTCGCTCCTCCGTGTCGGCCGTCAGGGTGATGGTTTCCTCGCCGGACCATTCGATCGATGCTCCCGTGTTCCGGAAGTCGAACCGGGTCGACAGTTCTTTGCCGGCTTGATGCAGGGCGTTGTCCACCTCTTGACGCTCGACCTTGCTCACCACATCGAAGGACGAATCAGCCACTTCACACTCCCGGTTTCGTCTGGTTCTCCCCGCCGCGACCCGGCCGGGGGCCCGCCGAATACCGGCGAGCAGATTCGACGCTATCGGTTCGCAACCGCCCGTATCCACCCGGTTTGCAAAACGGGGGGCCGTTCGTTGTATTCTTCTTTCCGCAGCGGAGAGCGATTTCCCACAGATTTCGCGCTCCTCGTGCAACCCCGGCAGATTGCCCGAGCGGCCAATGGGAGCGGACTGTAAATCCGTCGGCTTATGCCTACGTAGGTTCGAATCCTACATCTGCCACACACAGAACCCCGGTGAGCGACAGCTCACCGGGGTTCTGTCGTTCGTGGGAGAGGCCGGGCCTGGCCTGCTGACCCGGCCCGGAGCGGGCCGGAGACGCGTAGTGTCGGGTGCAGCGGCGTACGAAAGCCGCTGACCAGCCAATTTGTTTCTGGTCGGAACTTCTGTGTAATCTCGTCAAGGCTTCAGCGCGCAGCGATGTGCGAGCGAAGCACGCCCCCTTAGCTCAGTCGGCAGAGCGTTTCCATGGTAAGGAAAAGGTCAACGGTTCGATTCCGTTAGGGGGCTCGCTGGATTGAAGTGGAGCGCCTGGTGCGCGACACTCGACACCGAGGCGGTGTAGCTCAGTTGGTAGAGCAAACGACTCATAATCGTTGCGTCGCCGGTTCAAGTCCGGTCACCGCTACACAATATGCATGATCCACCCTGATTGTTCGTAATCAGATTCACCCGAAAGAAGGCATCCCGTGGCCTCCTCGACTGACGTTCGGCCCAAGATCACTTTGGCCTGCGAGGTATGCAAGCACCGCAACTACATCACCAAGAAGAATCGGCGTAACGACCCCGATCGCCTGGAGATCAAGAAGTTCTGCCCGAACTGCGGAACTCACCAGTCGCATCGCGAGTCCAAGTAACACGGTCCGGACAAGGACTGCGTTCGCGAAGGGAGTCCTCTAGGCTGCCCTCACGCGCTGACGTCAAGGGTAGAAGAGGTTCTTTCGCGTGACTGACACTGTGACAGAGACAGAGGCATACGTGCCCGCGGCTGTTCCTGCTGATCCTGCCGCGCACGCACTGGCGATGGTCGGGCACCACTACCGCGTCGACGACTTCTACGAGGTCGGACGCGAGAAGGTGCGCGAGTACGCGCGTGCCGTGCAGGACTGGCACCCCGCTCACCACGACGAGGAAGCCGCCAAGGGCCTCGGCTACGACGGTCTCCTCGCCCCTCTGACGTTCATCTCGCTCGTCGGCATCATCGCCCAGGGACGCCTCTTCAAGGAGATCGTCACCGGCTACGACCCGAGTCAGATCCTCCAGACCGACCAGCGGCTCGAGTTCCACAAGCCGATCAAGGTCGGCGACCGGCTGGTCTGCGACGTCTACCTGGAGTCGTTCCGTCAGATGGGTGGCAGCGACATCATCGTCACCAAGAACATCGTCACCGATCAGTACGACGAACTCGTCCAGACCACGTGGACCACGCTCGTCGCGCGTACCGGTGGCGAGGTCGACGAGAACATCGCTCACGCAGTCAAGGACGTGATCATGCATGGCGCTTCGTAAGTTCGAGGACGTCTCGGTGGGTGAGGAACTCCCCGAGCGCATCGTGAAGCTCACGCGTGGCGACCTGGTCAACTACGCGGGCGTGTCCGGCGATCCGAACCCGATCCACTGGAGCGACGAGGTCGTCAAGCTCGCCGGTCTGGACAACGTGATCGCGCACGGAATGCTCACCATGGGTCTCGGCGGCGGTTTCGTCACGTCGTGGCTCGGCGATCCGGGTGCGGTCAAGGAATACAACGTTCGTTTCACGAGCTCGGTCTACGTCCGTGAGGACGAGGCCGCGCAGGTCGAGTACACCGGTAAGGTGAAGTCGCTCGACGAGGAAAGCAAGACAGCAGTAGTCGCGATCGTGGCGCGCTCCGAGGGAAAGAAGATCTTCGGTCGCGCCACCGCAACGGTCCGTCTGGCCTGACAGCCGGGTGGATTGGGTTTGTTCCGGGGCTTTGAAGTACACTGAGATTTCTGGGATTACTCAGCGCTGCGCGCTGCCCTACGGTGCTGTACGGCCGGCAAGGGTGGCGCGCGTGTCATGTAATCACAGAGAGGTCGGTCAAGAATTGGTCCGAGGCTAGATTCGGACCAGGTCTCCCGACCAAAGGGGCGTAGCTCAACTGGCAGAGCAGCGGTCTCCAAAACCGCAGGTTGCAGGTTCAAGTCCTGTCGCCCCTGCCCCCGGATGCCAGCGACTGAGAGGAACGACGTGAGCGAGGAGCGCGCCAAGCGCGACGGCGACACTTCAGGGTCCACGCGCCCGGACGGTGCCGACGACACCGCGGCCGACGCCACCACCACGCGTTCCGCCACTCCCTCGGGAAAGCCCAGCGGTAAGCGCCAGGGCCGTCGTTCTCCGGCAGGCACCGAGGTCGCCGCGAGTTCCGTGAAGGCACCGGAACAGTCGAAGTCGGACACGACCACCAAGGTCAAGCCGGCGAAGAAGGATCGCGCCGACAGGCCGCGCAAGGAAAACATCTTCAAGCGCCTGCGCCGGTTCTTCCGCGAGGTCATCGCCGAGCTGCGCAAGGTCATCTGGCCCAATCGCAAGCAGATGATCACCTACACCAGCGTCGTCCTGGCATTCGTGGTCTTCATGGTGACGTTCATCGGCGTGTTGGATCTGGCGGTCATCAAAGGCGTCACCTGGTTGTTCAGTTGACGGAATCCGCCCCGGTGGATCCGAAGTATGTGAGTGACGAGAGGAAGCGAGTGCCCCAGTGAGCACCCCCGAGAACGACACGAATGAGGCCTTGGCCGAAGAGCGTGTTTCTGCCGAGGCGGCAGCCGAAGTGGATGTCGAGGCTGCCGACGAGGGCACCGCCGCGGGAATCTTCGGTGACGACGTCGCCGACGACGCCCCGGCCGACGAGATCATCGAGGACGAGGCGCCTGCCGAAGAGGCTGATGCTGCCGAAGAGGCTGTCGACGACGAAGAGGCCGTGACCGCCGAAGAGGCTGTTGCCGCTGAAGAACCCGAGGATCCCGTTGCGGAACTCAAGGCCGCTCTGCGTCGCGCACCCGGTGACTGGTACGTCATCCACTCCTACGCGGGCTACGAGAACAAGGTCAAGGCCAACCTCGAGACCCGTGTCCAGAACCTCGACGTCGGCGACTACATCTTCCAGGTGGAAGTTCCCACCGAAGAGGTCACCGAGATCAAGAACGGGCAGCGCAAGCAGGTCAACCGCAAGGTTCTGCCCGGCTACATCCTGGTCCGCATGGAACTCAACGACGAGTCCTGGGGAGCCGTGCGCAACACGCCCGGCGTCACCGGGTTCGTCGGTGCGACGTCGCGTCCGTCCCCGCTGACCCTCAACGAGGTGATCAAGTTCCTGCTCCCGCAGCAGGAGCAGAAGAAGCAGGCTGCCGCGGCAACCGTTGCGGCCGGCGAGACCGGCGGAGAAAGCTTCGCGAAGCCGCTCATCGAGGTCGACTTCGAGGTCGGCGAGTCGGTCACCGTCATGGACGGCCCGTTCGCCACGCTGCCCGCCAGCATCAGCGAGGTCAACGCCGAACAGCAGAAGCTCAAGGTCCTGGTCTCGATCTTCGGTCGCGAGACCCCGGTCGAGTTGTCCTTCACGCAGGTCGCGAAGATCTAGCGCCACATACTTGCACTGCAGTAGCAAGAAACACACCCAGCAAGAATTAGGAAATCGAGATGCCCCCCAAGAAGAAGAAGCTCGCAGGGCTCATCAAGCTTCAGATCCAGGCCGGTCAGGCTAACCCTGCACCGCCCGTGGGTCCCGCGCTTGGTCAGCACGGCGTGAACATCATGGAGTTCTGCAAGGCCTACAACGCGGCGACTGAGTCCCAGCGCGGCAACGTGGTGCCGGTCGAGATCTCGGTCTACGAAGACCGGACCTTCGATTTCAAGCTGAAGACCCCTCCGGCTGCCAAGCTGCTGCTCAAGGCTGCAGGCGTGCAGAAGGGCTCCGGCGAGCCGCACAAGACCAAGGTCGCTTCCGTGACCATGGATCAGGTGCGCGAAATCGCGAAGACCAAGCAGGAAGACCTCAACGCGAACGACATCGAGCAGGCCGCGAAGATCATCGCCGGCACCGCACGCTCGATGGGTATCACGGTCGACGGCTGAGTCAGCCAGATCGATTGACGGCACCGCCGTCGTGATCGTCTGACGGCACCGCCGTCGAAGAAAGCGTGGGAGGGCCGGCCAGGCCCAGACCACTACTGAACCATTCACCACCGCAGACGAGACACACACTGCGGTGAGAAGTTAGGACAGAAGAAATGGCAAAGCGCAGCAAGGCGTATCTCGCCGCCGCTGAGAAGATCGACTTCGACAAGCTGTACAGCCCGCTGCAGGCTGCGAAGCTGGCGAAGGAGACGTCGTCGAGCAAGATGGACGCGACCGTCGAGGTTGCAGTTCGTCTGGGCGTCGACCCCCGCAAGGCGGACCAGATGGTCCGCGGCACGGTCAACCTGCCGCACGGCACCGGTAAGACCGCCCGCGTCATCGTGTTCGCAGTCGGAGAGAAGGCCGCCGAGGCCGAGGCAGCTGGAGCCGACGCCGTCGGCGCCGAGGACCTCATCGAGCGGATCCAGGGTGGATGGCTCGATTTCGACGCCGCCATCGCGACTCCCGATCAGATGGCCAAGGTCGGCCGCATCGCCCGCGTCCTCGGACCGCGTGGCCTGATGCCGAACCCGAAGACCGGCACCGTGACGGCTGACGTCACGAAGGCCGTCGCGGACATCAAGGGCGGAAAGATCAACTTCCGCGTCGACAAGCAGGCCAACCTGCACTTCGTGATCGGCAAGGCGTCGTTCGACGACGCCAAGCTGGTGGAGAACTACGGCGCCGCGCTGGACGAGATCCTGCGTGCGAAGCCGTCCTCCGCGAAGGGCCGCTACGTCAAGAAGGTCACCGTTTCGACCACCACCGGCCCGGGCATCCCGGTGGACCCGAACCGCACCCGCAACCTTCTCGAGGAAGCCGACGCGTAAGTCTCGCTACACACAGTTCGGCCGGTACGGAAATCTTCCGTACCGGCCGAACTGCTTTTTCCGGGTTCAGTCCTCGTCGACGGTGCCCGGTTCGGTCTTCTTCCGCCACGCCAGCATCACGGAATCCGTGTGGGCCGGCGCCCAGGGCATGAAGATCGCGACGACGAGCGCGCAGACCACCACGGCGCCCGCCGCGACGAGCGACGCAGTGTGCGAACCCTGCAGGACCGTCGTCTTCATGGTGAGGATGAGGTTCTCACGCTGCTGCTCGAGGAACGGCGGGATCTCCCGCTTGCGGATCTCGAGCACACTCAGGACCGTGGCGCGGGCGAAGCCCTTCTCGTCGTCGTTCATCAATGCCGCCGGAATGCGGTCGAGCAGCGGACTCATCGTCGTCGCGTAATACGACGCGACGATCGAGCCGAGCACGGCGACCCCGAGCGTTCCGCCGATTTCCCTGGTCGTGTCGTTCACGGCCGACCCCGCTCCGGCCTCGTCGAGGGGGAGTGACGCCATGATCGACTCGGTCGCCGGCCCCTGCACGATGGCCAGGCCCAGCGCCATCGACACCATCGACGGGAGTACATCCGTCAGGTAACTGCTGTCGACGGCGACCTGACCACCGAGATACAGGCCGACCCCGGTGAGGAGGAGACCGAACACGATCACCGGGGTCGTCCCGACCCGCTGCGCCAGCAGTGTGGCGACCGGGGCGCCGACCGCCACCGACACCGCGAACGGCAGCGACGCGACACCGAACTCGAACGGCGTGTACTCGCGGACACCCTGGAAGTACTGCGTGATGAGGAACAGGAAGCCGAACATCGAGAAGTACCCGATGGCGATCGCGAGGGCGGGCAGGGAGAACCGCCGGTTGCGGAACAGCCGTAGGTCGAGGATGGGGTAGTCGGTGCGCAACTCCCAGAAGACGAATCCGGTCAGGACCGCGATCGAGAGTGCGACGGCGCCGACGGTGACGGTCGACGTCCATCCGTTGTGCGGGGCTTCGATGATCGCCCACACGAGGAGGGTGATGCCGGTGATCGAGGCGGCGATGCCGAGGAGGTCGATGCGCCCGATGACGGAGGCACGCGATTCCGGCACCAGCACGAGCGTTGCAATCGCCGCGACTACGGCGATCGGCACATTGATCCAGAAGACGGAGTGCCAGCTGAAGTGCTCGAGCAGCCACCCCCCGGCCATCGGACCGATTGCGATCGCGAAGCCGGCCATCGCGGTCCAGGCGGCGATGGCCAGCGCTCGTTCTCGCACGTCGGTGAAGATGTTGATGACGAGGGCGAGGGTCGCGGGGAAGACCGCGGCGGCGAAGACACCCATCGCGGCGCGGGCCGCGATGACCTGGCCCAGACTCTCGGCGTTGGCGCCGGCGATCGACATGACGGCGACGCCGATCAGGCCGACGACCATGACGCGTCGACGCCCGTAGCGGTCGCCGAGGTTGCCGAACGCCAGGAGCAGGCCGGCGAACGTCAGTGTGTAGGCGTCGACGACCCATTGCAGGCCGCTGACGCTGGTGCGGAGTTCGACGCCGATCGTGGGGAGAGCGACGTTGACGATGGTGTTGTCGAGCACCACCAGCAGTTCGGCCAGGCAGATCACGGCGAGCGCGAGGAAGCGGCGCGTCCGGGACCCGGCCACGACGGCCCGGGCTTCGAGGATTGTCATGAGAAAAAGCTAGCTCATATATGTTACGTCGAGTAACAGGTAATTGGGCGCAGTTTCGGTCGGATGGGCCACACCGCCATCCTCGAAGTGATGCAGGTCATGTCCCCCGGTGCGGGTTGGGCTACGATTTGGCAGTTGAGCAGGCCATGCCGTAATCTGTCCTGCGGAGTTCGATGCACTATTCGAGCTTCACCCCAAATCATGTTCTACCCAAGACCGTTGGTGATCGCTCCCGCAAGGGTGTGATTGAAAGTCCGGGAATGCCCGGCGGCCCACGCAGGAGGACGAGGTAGGGGGATGCGTATCGGTCGTGGGCTCGCGCCCTCGCCGAATGGCTTCCTTTCACGCCCCGTGTGCCCTGCACCGGGGCGTTTTGCATGTCGTGGATTGTGTGCTCCGGGATACCCGGCGGTGCGCAGCGGTTCCGAAGTGGGATAACGACTGTCATGAGAGGAGGCGAAGTATGGCAAAGCCTGAGAAGGTTTCCGCAGTTGCGGAGATCACCGAGCAGTTCAAGGGTTCGACCGCTGCTGTGATCACGGAATACCGTGGTCTGACGGTGGGCAACATCACGACACTGCGACGCGCTCTCGGAGAAGGTGCCACCTACTCCGTCGCCAAGAACACCCTGGTCAAGCGTGCCGCTGCTGAGGCGGGCGTCGAGGGCCTTGATGACCTTTTCGTCGGTCCGACCGCCATTGCATTCATCAAGGGCGAGCCCGTCGATGCTGCGAAGGCTCTGAAGAACTTCGCTAAGGACAACAAGGCGCTCATCATCAAGGGCGGCTACATGGACGGCGCTGCGCTGTCCGTGGACGAGGTCAACAAGATCGCGGACCTCGAGTCCCGCGAGATCCTGTTGGCCAAGCTTGCCGGCGCGATGAAGGGCAACTTGGCAAAGGCCGCAGGCCTGTTCAACGCTCCTGCGTCGCAGGTGGCCCGTCTGGCCGCTGCTCTGCAGGAAAAGAAGGCCGCAGAAGGCGGAGCTGCCGAAGCTCCCGCCGAGGCTGCAGCCGAAAGCTGATCCGCACCCGCGCATCACTGCTATAACCCCGCCCGGTCGCGGATCAGCGACATGGGACTTACAGGAAGGACCGCCACAATGGCGAAGCTCAGCACCGAAGAGTTGTTGGACCAGTTCAAGGAGCTCACCCTCCTCGAGCTCTCGGAGTTCGTGAAGGCATTCGAGGAGACCTTCGAGGTCACCGCCGCTGCCCCGGTCGCCGTTGCCGCTGCAGGCGGAGCACCGGCTGCAGCCGAGGCTGCTGAAGAGCAGGACGAGTTCGACGTCGTCCTCGAGTCGGCCGGCGACAAGAAGATCCAGGTCATCAAGGTCGTCCGTGAGGTCGTTTCCGGCCTCGGCCTGAAGGAAGCCAAGGACCTCGTCGAGGGTGCTCCGAAGGCCATCCTGGAGAAGGTTGCCAAGGACGCGGCCGACGCCGCCAAGGAGAAGCTCGAAGCTGCCGGCGCGAAGATCACCGTCAAGTAAGACGGTCTCACCCGCGCTGCTCACCGAGCAGACGAAGAGGGCCACTCCCCGTCCGTGGGGAGTGGCCCTCTTTTTGCGTCCTCAGGGGGCTTCGGAGTGTCGAGATTCCTGGCCGAAAGCTGGACGCGCGATCAAAAATTTCGCTACCGTTATCCCAGTTCAGACGCGTTGTTTTGCATAGTGGGACCCGCAGTTGGCATGCTTCCTTACTCATGAGTAGCATCCCTTGTCACAGGTAACACGTCGATGCGATAGAGTGACCCAACCCACACGGGGTGAGTGCATCGAACGGTCGCGGAGGTAATGGTGGGAGTCGAGGTATCCGTCGAGGGACTGACCAAGTCCTTCGGCTCGCAGAGGATCTGGCAGGACGTCACGTTGACCCTTCCGGCCGGTGAGGTCAGTGCGTTGCTCGGGCCGTCGGGTACGGGTAAGTCGGTGTTCTTGAAGTCGCTGATCGGTCTGCTCCGCCCGGAGCAGGGGTCGATCGTGATCGACGGCACCAACATTCTGGAGTGCTCCTCGAAGGAGTTGTACGAGATCCGGAAGTTGTTCGGGGTGCTGTTCCAGGACGGTGCGTTGTTCGGGTCGATGAACCTGTTCGACAACGTGGCGTTCCCGTTGCGCGAGCACACGAAGAAGTCCGAGTCCGAGATCCGCAAGATCGTGATGGAGAAGATGGAACTGGTCGGCCTGCTCGGGGCCGAGGACAAGCTGCCCGGCGAGATCTCCGGTGGTATGCGCAAGCGTGCCGGGCTGGCGCGGGCACTGGTGCTGGATCCGCAGATCATTCTCGTGGACGAGCCGGACTCGGGTCTGGATCCGGTGCGCACCACCTACATTTCGCAGACGTTGATCGACATCAACGCGGAGATCGATGCGACGATTCTGATCGTGTCGCACAACATCAATCTGGCGCGGACGGTGCCGGACAATATCGGGATGTTGTTCCGCCGGCATCTGGTGATGTTCGGTCCGCGGGAGGTGTTGCTGACCAGTGAGGAGCCGGTGGTCAAGCAGTTCCTGAACGGCACGATGATCGGTCCGATCGGGATGTCGGAGGAGAAGGACGAGGCGCAGATGGCGCAGGAGCAGGCGATGGTCGATGCCGGGCATCATGCCGGTGGTGTCGATGACGTCGAGGGCATCGTTCCGCAGATGAAGGCGACGCCGGGAATGCCGTTCCGGCAGGCCGTGGCCCGTCGTCAGGAGCGGGTGCGGCACATCATGCACACGTTGCCGGAGAACGCCCAGATCGCGATCCAGGAAAGCCTCGACGAGACCTCCGGCGGAAACGGCGGCGGCGGTTACGACTACGCATACAGCCAGGAAGACACACAGGTCATCCCCGCGTACCGGGGCGAAGGATACGAAAACACCACTCACGGGCAAGGGTAGGCATATCGGATGGGGGTTACCCGCAGCTCGGTCTTGCGGCCGGTCAACGGTGCGCTGACGCAGGCCGGAAACATCGTCGAGCTCTTCGTCGACGTCGCACGAAACACGTTCAAACGGCCGTTCCAATTCCGCGAGTTCATCGAACAGGCCTGGTTCATCGCCAGCGTCACGATCCTGCCCACGGCCATGGTCGCGATTCCGTTCGGCGCAGTGGTGTCACTGCAGACCGGATCGCTCATCAAACAGCTCGGTGCAGAGTCGTTCACGGGAGCGGCCAGCGTGCTCGCCGTCATCCAGCAGGGTTCCCCGCTGGTGACGGCACTACTGGTGGCCGGAGCTGCGGGCTCGGCTGTTACGGCGGATCTCGGTGCGCGGACGATCCGCGAAGAGATCGACGCCATGGAAGTGCTGGGCATCAACCCGATTCAGCGACTCGTCGTGCCCCGGGTGCTCGCCATGGTGCTCGTCGCGATCCTGCTCAACGGCCTGGTGTCCGTCGTCGGCATCGCGGGTGGCTACTTCTTCAACGTCATTCTCCAAGGGGGTAATCCCGGTGCGTACCTGGCATCGTTCTCGGCCTTCGCGCAGCTTCCCGACATCTGGGTCGGCGAGCTCAAGGCGGCCGTCTTCGGTGTCATCGCCGGTGTCATCGCCGCATACAAGGGGCTCCATCCGAAGGGCGGACCCAAGGGCGTCGGTGACGCGGTGAACCAGTCGGTGGTGATCACGTTCCTGCTGTTGTTCTTCGCGAACCTGATCCTGACCATGGTGTACCTCCAGATCGTTCCGGCGAAGGGATCGTGACCCGATGACAATCGCCAAGGGACGCGGTGACCGGACCCTGATGGCAGCACGCCGGGTCGGTCGTGCGCCGCTCAACGTGCTCGACCGGGCCGGCGAGCAGATGTCGTTCTACGCCAGGGCAATCGCCTGGTCACCCCACACTCTCGTGCACTACCGCAAGGAGGTGCTCCGGCTGCTCGCCGAGGTCACCTTCGGCAGCGGCGCGCTCGCCGTCATCGGCGGCACCATCGGCGTCATCGCGATGATGTCCGGCTTCACCGGCGTCGTCGTCGGACTGCAGGGTTTCGCCGCGCTCGAACAGCTGGGCAGCTCGGTCCTCACCGGCTTCCTGTCCGCCTACGTCAACACCCGTGAGATCGCGCCGATCGTTGCGGCACTCGCGCTCTCGGCCACCGTCGGCTGTGGTTTCACCGCGCAGCTCGGCGCCATGCGGATCTCGGAGGAGATCGACGCACTGGAGGTCATGGCGGTGCCGAGTGTGCCGTTCCTCGTCACCACCCGCATGATCGCGGGATTCGTCGCCGTCATCCCGCTGTACATCGTCGGTCTGCTCGCGGCCTATCTCGCCTCCCGCATCATCAGTACGGTGTTCAACGGTCAGTCGACCGGGTCGTACGACCACTACTTCAACCTGTTCCTGCCACCGCAGGACGTGCTCTACTCGTTCGCGAAAGTGCTGATTTTCGCGTTCGTGCTGATCCTGATCCATTGCTACTACGGCTATCACGCGTCGGGTGGTCCCGCCGGTGTGGGTGTGGCCGTGGGCCGGGCGGTCCGCACCGCGATCGTCACCATCGCCGTTCTCGACTTCTTCCTCAGCCTCGCCATCTGGGGCACGACGACCACAGTGAGGGTGGCCGGATGACCAACACGACATCTGTTGTGGGACGACGGGTGCTGGGGCTGGTGTTCTTCCTCGTCCTCGCGTTGTTCCTGGCCTTCACCATCGGCATGTTCAACAAGACCTTCACCAAGGTCGTCAAGATCGACCTCCTCACCGACAGTGCCGGAAATGCCCTGCCCCCCAACGCGGACGTGAAGGTCCGTGGTCTCATCGTCGGAGAAGTGCGTTCGGCGACCCCCCAGGAGGGCGAGGTCACTCTCGCTCTCGCGATCCAGCCGGACAAGGCACCGCTGATCCCGTCCAACGCGACGGCGCGTCTGCTGCCCAAGACGCTGTTCGGTGAACGCTACGTGTCGCTGATCGTTCCGGAGGGCGACACGGCTCCGCCGATTCAGGCCGGTGACACGCTGCGTCAGGACAAGAGCGGCAATGCCGTCGAGGTCGGCGAGGTGCTGGACGGTCTGCTGCCGCTCCTGCAGGCGATTCCGCCGCAGGACCTGGCGAACACGCTCGGCGCGCTGTCGCAGGGGCTGAGCGGACGCGGTGCCGAACTCGGGCTGACGCTCGACCGGCTCGAGGAGATCTTCGGCGGGCTGAACACCGAACTTCCCGCCATCCAGGAGGATCTGCGCGGCCTTGCGGACTTCTCGCAGACGTATTCCGAGGCGGCGCCCGATCTGGTCAACGCCCTCGACAGCCTGCGGACCACCGGAAACACCGTGGTGGAGAAGCAGAATGAGATCTCCACGCTGCTCGTGTCGCTGACCGCAACCGCGTCGAGCACCGCGGATCTCCTGCAGACCAACGCCGAATCGATCGTCAGTATCGCCGCCGATTCGCGGGAGGCGCTGCAGATTCTCGGCCGCTACTCACCGAGCTTCGAGTGCACGTTCGCGGGCTTCGCGAAGTCGGCTCCCGTTGCTCGTGAACTGCTGGCACCGGACGATCCGCACCCGGGTGTGCGCGCCAGCGTGCAGTTCGTCAACCCGAAGGGTCGCTACGTGCCCAACCAGGACGAGCCGCGCCTGCTCGACAACCGCGGACCGGCTTGCTACGACAACGTCACCGCTCCGGGTGGGAAGTTCCCGCAGTACCCGGGCGGGTCGTCCTACAACGACGGCGCCTACCAGGTGCCTTCGAGGAATCCCGGACCGTCGACCATCGACTTCTTCCCGGCGCCCGCCGGCGTCCCCGACCAGGTCCCCGGATACGGAGCCCAGGTCACGCCCGCAAGCTACGCGGGTTCGAAGATGGAACAGGACACGTTGGACGTCGTCTACGGCGAGGCCGGGGGAATGGCACCGGAGGACGTGCCGAGCTGGACGACACTCGTCGGCGCGCCGACCATGAGGGGGACTGAGGTGAGCTTCAAGTGAGGGGCCTGACCGCACCATTGGTCAAGCTGATCGTGTTCGCCGTGGTCACCATCCTGGCGACCGGTCTGCTGGCCGCCACCATCGCCAACCTCGGCGGCGGCGGCGGCACCAAGTTCAACGCGATCTTCTCGGACGTCACCTCGCTCAACGAGGGCGACGAGGTCCGCATCGCCGGTGTGCGCGTGGGGCAGGTCGAGAAGATCGCGATCCACGACGACCGTGAGGCGGAGGTCCAGTTCACCGTGGCGGAACGGGACTGGCTGCCCGCCAGCACCACCGCGACCATCCGCTTCCGGAACCTCGTGGGGCAGCGCTACATCGCGCTCGAACAGGGGGAGGGCCAGCAGGGCATGAAGATGAGCGGCGGCGACACCATTCCGATGGAACGGACGAAGCCTGCCGTCAACCTCACCACCCTGTTCGATGGCTTCCGCCCGCTGTTCCAGACCCTCAGCGCCGAAGACGTCAACAAGCTGTCGTACCAGATCATCCAGGTGTTCCAGGGTGAGTCGGGAACCATCACGGAACTCGTCAAGAACACGGCAAGCCTCACCAACACCGTCGCCGACAAGGATCGCGTGATCGGTGCGGTGATCAACAACCTCAACGACGTGCTGGCCACGGTGAATCAGCGTGACGATCAACTCGATTCGCTGATCGTCAACACCCAGCAACTCGTCACGGGCCTGGCGAACGAGCGGGGAACCGTCGGTTCGGCGGTGACGTCCCTCGCGGGACTCACCGACGCGACGGCAGATCTGCTCGAACCCACCCGACCGTCCATCCAGGAATCCATCACGTCGCTGAACACGCTGGCGACCACGTTGAACCGTAACTCCGACACGGTCAACAGCGTTCTCCAGACGCTCCCGGTGAAGCTCGAGAAGCTGGGCCGGGCAGCCAGTTACGGATCCTGGTTCCAGTTCTACCTCTGTGGAGTCGACATCGTCGCAGGACCAGGTACCGCGCCCCAACTGAACCTGCCCACGGGCCTGCCCACCGTCAACCAGCCGATCTATACGAACTCGGCGAAACGGTGCACGCAGGACGGCTTACAGGAGTTGCAGACACGATGAGCAGACGTCGCAGCCCGGCAGTGGCCGGCGCCCTCGGCATCCTCGTGGTGCTGCTGGCCACCCTGTCGGCCTTCTTCCTCGATTCGCTGCCGTTCATCGGCGCCGGGTCCACCTATCACGCGCAGTTCACCGAGGCGGCCGGTCTCAAGCCCTCCAACGAGGTGCGGATCGCGGGCGTCAAGGTCGGCAAGGTCACGTCCGTCGAACTCGACGGCGACCACGTGGACGTCGCCTTCAAGGTGTCGGATGCGTGGGTCGGCAACGAGACGTCCGCGTCCATCCAGATCAAGACGATCCTGGGCCAGAAGTATCTGGCCCTCGACCCCCGCGGCTCGGACACGTTGAACCCGAGCGACGAGATCCCGTTGGACCGCACCACGTCTCCGTACGACGTAATCGAGGCGTTCTCGGCTGCCGCGCAGACTGTGGGTGACATCGACTCCGATCAGCTCGCACAGAGCATGGTGACGCTGTCGCAGGCGTTCGAGGGGACACCCACGGAGATCCGCGCGTCCCTGGACGGTGTCAGCAGGCTGTCGCAGACCATCGCCAGCCGCGATCAGGAACTGCAGAAACTGTTCGACGCGACCGGCAAGACCACCAAGGTCCTCGCCGACCGCAACGCCGAATTCAACCGGTTGATCAGCGACGCCGGTCTGCTGCTCGGCGAGCTCAACAGCCGTCAGCAGTCGATTTCCCAGCTGCTCACCGGAACTCAGCGGCTGTCGCAGCAATTGACCGGGCTCGTGCACGACAACGAGGCCGCCATCGGTCCCGCGCTCGAACAGCTCAACGGTGTCGTCGAGATCCTGAAGGCCAACAACGAGAACCTGGACAAGGCGATGAAACTGTACGAGCCGTTCGTCCGCCTGTACACGAACGTGGTCGGCAACGGTCGCTGGTTCGACCAGGTCGTGGTGAACCTCCTACCGCCGGGGCTGCCCGACATTCCCGGTCCGCGCGATCCCGTCCGAACGTTGGGGGGTAACTGATGGCAGACGTCGACAACGGAGCCGACCGCGGAGGACGCGGCGGGGTCGCCCTCATCGCGGGAATCGTCATCGTCGCGCTGGTGATCGCCGGCGCCCTGTGGTGGGTGTTCACCCGGGCGGGCACCACGAAGATCACCGCGTACTTCGACAAATCGGTGGGCATCTACGAAGGCTCGGATGTGCGGGTCCTCGGTGTGAAGGTCGGATCGGTCGACGGCGTGGAGCCGCTGGGCGATCAGGTGAAGGTCGACATGCGCGTCGATCGCGGCGTCGACATTCCCGCCGACGCGAAGGCCGCGCAGGTCACGCCGTCGGTGGTGTCCGACCGCTACATCCAGCTCGCGCCGGCCTTCACGGGCGGCGAGAAGATGGAGAGCGGCGCGGTGATCTCACGGGACCGCACCGCGACCCCCGTGGAGGTCGACCAGTTGTACGCGAGCATCGAGGAGCTCTCCACCGCACTCGGCCCGAACGGGGCGAACAAGGACGGCGCGCTGTCGCAGTTCGTCGAGACCGGCGCCGCCAACCTCGACGGCAACGGTGAGGCGCTGGGGCAGAGCATCACCCAGCTGTCCGACGCTGCCCGCACGCTCAACGAGAGTCGCGGCGACCTCTTCGACACCGTCAAGAACCTCCAGGTCTTCGTGGGTGCGCTCGCGGCCAACGATCAGCAGGTCCGCGACTTCAACTCGCAGCTCTCCGACCTGTCCGGATTCCTGGCGGGGGAGCGGGAGAACCTCGGCGCCGCCCTGAACCAGCTGGCGATCGCCCTCGGCGACGTCTCGAAGTTCGTGGCCGACAACCGGGAGATCCTCGCCGAGAACGTCGACGATCTGGTTCCGGTGACGCAGACCCTCGCAGACAACCGGGAGTCGCTCGTCAACTCGCTGACGCTGCTGCCGCTGGCTATCAGCAACCTGGCCAACTCCTACGACGCGGAGTCCGGAAATCTGGCCTCGCGCCTGACATTCACGGATCTGCAGGATCCGGCCGGAGTCGCCTGCAAGTTGATCGACCTCGGCAAGCTGGTTCCCGGCGATCCCCGATTCGAGCAACTCGGACGTCAGATGCAGCCGTTGATCGACAACTGCACCAACATCACGTCGCAGATCACGCAGTCGGCGAAGACTCCGTCGCTCGTGCTTCCGTTCGGGATCATGAGTGCGGACAACATTCAGCGGACGGTCACTCCCGGCACGGTGCCGGGTGTCGTGTCGCCGCGATTCGAAAGCGCAACGGGTGGTGAGGGCGAATGAAGCGGTCGGTAATCCTCGGCGCCGGTGCGTGCGCCGTCGCCATCGCAGTGACGTCCTGCTCGTCGGAGGGAATCTACGGGGTCCCGCTGCCGGGCGGTCCCGATGTCGGTGACAACCCCATGCATCTGACGATCCAGTTCGACGACGTCCTCGACCTCGTCCCGCAATCCGCGGTCAAGGTCGACGGCGTCCCGGTGGGGCGGGTCGAAACGATCAAGGTGGCACCGGACGGCTGGACGGCGGACGTGGAGGTCGTCCTCGACTCGTCCGTCGATCTCGCCGCCAACGCGGTCGCCGCCATCGAGCAGACGAACCTGCTCGGTGAGAAGTTCGTGCAGCTGTCCCAGCCGCCGGAGGACAAGGATCCCGCGCGGCTCGAGGACGGCGACACGATCCCCCTGGATCGCACCCGTCACGCCACCGAGATCGAGCAGGTTCTCGGCGCGCTGTCGCTGCTGCTGAACGGCGGTGGCGTCGGCCAGTTGCAGCCGATCGTGCACGAACTGACCACCGCCCTCGACGGGCGTGAGGATCGGGTCCGGAGTCTTCTGGAGCAGACGAACACGCTCATCGACGGTCTCAACCAGCAGCGCGACGACATCACCCGCGCACTGGACGGTCTCGACGCGCTGACCACGCGGGTGGACGAACAGAACGAGAAGATCGGGCTGATCCTCGACGAATTGCCGATCGCGGCGGAAGTGCTCAACGAGCAGCGCCCGCAGCTCACCCAGATGCTCACGCAACTGGACCGGCTCGGCACCGTCGGCACCGACGTGATCAACAGGTCGAAGGACAACCTGATCGCGGATCTCCTCGCGCTGCGGCCGACCCTGAAGGCACTCGCCGATTCGGGCGACAACCTGCCCAATTCGCTCGCGTTCATCCCGACCGTCCCGTTCCCGGACGGCGTCGAGAAGATCGCACTCGGCGGGTCGGTCAACCTGTTCCTCTCGGTCGACCTGCAGATCGGCGATGCGCTGAGCGCACTCGGCGTCGGACAGGGCAACCCGGTGTACGTGCCGCCGAAGTTCGGTGAGCCCAAGCCGATCGTCGACCCGTCCAACCCGTACTACAACGGCAACGGCCCGAAGCCGGGGTGGCCGACGGTGTCCTTGCTGCCGATTCCGCCGATCGTCCCCGCCCCGACGGGCCTGCGGATTCCGGGTCTCCCCGGCGCCGCGCCCGCCGGTAACGGCACATCGGACGGGGCGGCGCCGCCGCCGCAGAACCCGCTCGGGGGACTGCTGGAGCAGTTCGGAATCGGGGGTGGACAGTGAGGTCACGACTGGTCAGGATCCAGCTCGTCGCGTTCGCCATCGTGGCGATGCTCGGGCTGGTCTACGTCGGCGCCAAGTACGTCCGCCTCGACAACCTGCTCGGGTTCGGTGAGTTCGACGTGAACGCGCAGTTCAAGGACTCCGGCGGCATCTTCACCAACGCCGAGGTCACGTACCGCGGAGTTCCCGTCGGCCGCGTCGGCGACCTGTCGCTGACCGCGGACGGCATCAACGTCCAGTTGAAGATCTCCTCGGGCGGGCCGGACATCCCGGCGTCGGCCAAGGCCGTCGTCGCCAACCGGTCCGCGATCGGTGAGCAGTACGTGGACCTTCAGCCCGACAGCGACCAGGGACCGTACCTCGAAAACGGCTCGGTGATCGTCGAGGCCGACACGTCGACACCCGTTCCGGTGGAGCAGGTGCTGATGGCCACCGACGGTCTGGTCCGGTCTGTTCCGGTCGATTCGCTGCGCACCGTCGTCACCCAGCTGGGGACGGCGTTCAACGGCAAGGGTGAGGATCTGCAGACGCTCGCGGATTCGCTCTCGACGCTGACGAAGGACGGACTCGACGTTCTGCCTCAGACACTGGCACTCGTCCGGGACAGCCAGACGGTGCTTGCGACGCAGTCCGATCAGTCGTCTGCGATCGTCCAGTTCAGCTCCGACCTCGACGCGGTCGCGGCGCAGCTGCGGACCAGCGACCCCGATCTCCGGGCGATCATCGACAAGGGAATTCCGGCGAGCGACGAGGTCGGTCAGCTGGTGAACCAGATCGGCCCGAGTCTCACCACCGACCTGACGAATCTCGCCGCGGTCGGTGACAAGCTGGCTCCGCAGGCGATCGCGCTGCGGCCGATCCTGATGTTCCTGCCCGCCATCGCGGCGTCCGCGTCGACCGTGGCCCCCGGCGACGGCACGGTGCATCAGGGCATCGTCCTGGAAACCAACAATCCGCCGTCGTGCACACTCGGTTACGAAGGGACGCAGGAGATCCTGGCCGAGATGAAGCGGCAGGACCCGAACTTCGACGACACCCAGCAGGACTTCCCGTTCAACACGAAGGCCAACTGCGACGCTCCCCAGGGAAGCGTGACGGGTGTGCGAAGTGCAGACCGCATCGTGTTCGCCGATCCGGACACGATCCAGCCGTGGGATTTCAAGCCGAAGGTCATGCCTGACACTCTCAACTTGAATCCCATCGCAACGCAGCTCGCGCCGCTCCTCGGGGTTACTCCCAAGTAGCATTCGGTTCCGGCCGAGGGCGAGTTGAAGAAAACAATCAGTAGGGTATTGGTGTGACGCGAATTACCACGCCCCCGGAGTCGGGACAACCGGCTCCGGGGAAGGACAGAACTCTGAAGGCCTCGTTTGCTGCGGTGACCGCACTGGTGGTGATCGCGGTTGTCGCAGCCGGATGGTTCGGCTTCGGGTGGGCGCGAGCGCTCTTCGTGGACAAGCCGATCGCCGATGCACGCGATTCCGCATTGACGGGCGCCCAGCAGGCCGCGATCAACCTCAACTCGGTCGATTCCGCGGACCTCGACGGATCCTTCGAGAACATGAAGTCGTCGATCACGGGCGACAAGATGAACCAGGACCTCCAGGCGACGATGGACGGGTTCACCGACCAGATGCGTCAATCGGGTGCGGCGAGCAAGGCCGAGCTGATCCAGGGCACCCTCACGGAACTGAACACGGACGACGGCACCGCGAAGGCGCTGGTCGTCGTGGCCGTCACCACCACGTGGCCGGACCGCTTCGACAAGGCCAAGGTGACGATGCGGATGGACGTCCAGGACGTCGACGGGGTCTGGAAGGCCTCGTCGGTCGAACCGGTGGGCGGTCGTATCCCGCTCGAGAGTGGTCCGGTGCCCGCCGACGGCGCGGCCCCTGCCCCGGCGCCCGCCGAGCAGGCGCCAGCCGAGCAGGCACCCGCCCCCGAGGGCGACAACGGCGGACAGTAGTCCTGATGCTCCGCGGCGGAGTGCTGCCGCGGTGTCCACGTCGACGACCGTTCGTCGTGCAATGAGAAAGTGGTGAACTATGCCCCCCAAGCGCCGAAACAACGTGCCGGACAGCGCTGCAAAGGGCAGGCGTCCGCGCGTGGCGGGGACCCGTCAGGCAACGCCGAAGCCTCCCCGATCGGACACCCCCGTCGACAAGCCGGAACCGGTGAAGAAGCCGGACCTGGTGAAGAAGACGGACCTGGCGAAGAGGGTGGAACCGGCCGAGAAGGCTGAGACGACCGCGGTGGCGACCGCGGCCGCCGCGGTGTCCACCGAAGCGGACAAGCCCGACGCGGACAAGCCCGACACGGACACGACGGTGTCCATGGCCAAGAGCGTGTCGACGGCGAAGGCTGCGTCGGCGGGGAAGGCGAAGGTCCCGAACCTTCAACCGCGCATCAGCAAGCAGCCGGCTCCCACTGCCGCCGAGGCTGCGCCCGCCGCCGGCAGCGGGACCGGTCGCATCACGTGGAAGCTCGTCGGGATCCTCGGAGCCGTCGCGGTGGTGCTCGGTGTGTTCGCGGTGGTCGCGGCATTCAAGCCGGGAGCGGACATCACGAACACCGCGTGGGTCGACGCGGGAGCAACCGCCGAGGTGACCAAGGCGGGCACCGAGGCGATCGAGACGCTCTACACCTACAGCTACGAGACGATCGATCAGGACTTCGACAAGGCTCGCGGCTACCTCAATGACGCCAAGCGGCAAGAGTTCGACTCGACCGCCGACACCACCAAGCAGGCTGCCATCCAGACCAAGACGGCCACCCAGGCGTCCGTCACCGACATCGGGGTCACGGTGCTCGACGGCGACCGCGCAGAACTCCTCGCGCACATGAACGTCAGCGCCACGGGTGACGCCGTCGCTCAGGGCAGTGCCGCCACGCCGCTGTCGATCAAGATGGAGAAGATCGACGGCAAATGGGTGCTGTCCGACATCTCCGACAGCGAAGGCTGATCGGCTCCCGGAAAATAGTGAAGCGGAACGAGATTCGAGCGGCCGGCCGGCGGCACGCCTGAATTGAGTTCTCCGGCAGAGTGAATCGATCCCTGAAAAGGGATCGTTTTCACGTTTGAATGGGAATCTCTTGCTGTGGTGACGGTTTCGAACTGTCCGACGGTCCGGGGCCGGCCGGCTTCCGTGCGAGGAATCCTGGCGCCCACCAGTTGGCCTCGCCCATCAACTTCACCAGTGCGGGCACCAGCATCATGCGGATGACGGTGGCGTCGATGATCAGCGCGACGATCATGCCGAGACCGATGAACCGCATCATCGTCAGTTCCGAGAGCGTGAACGCTCCGGTGACGACGATCAGCAGCGCGGCGGCGGCCGTCACGATGCGCCCCGTGTGCGCCGTGCCGATCCGCACGGCCTCCTCGGTCGACGCGCCCGCGTCGTGGGCTTCGACCATCCGGGACATGAGGAAGATCTCGTAGTCGGTGGAGAGTCCGAACACCACCGCGATGATGAGGACCACCATCGTCGCGGGCAGGGGCCCCGGCGTCACGCCGAGGAAATCCGCGCCGTGACCGTCCTCGAAGATCCACGTGAGCACACCGAACGAGGCGGCGAGGCTGAGGGTGGCCATGGCGATCGCCTTCAGGGGGAGCACCAAGGACCGGAACGCGAGCAGCATCAGCACGAAGGTGACGGCCACCATGATCCCGATCATCCACGGCAACCGGGCGCCCATCGCGTCCAGTCCGTCGGCGGTCAGGGCGTTCAGCCCACCCAGCATCTTCTCGGTACCTTCCGGGGTGGGGAGGTTGCGCAGGGTGGCGGCCGTCGCCATCGCCCCCGCCGTCCGGTCCGCGTCGTCGAAGACCGCCCGGATGGCGACGAACGTGTCGGTGGCGCCGACCGGGACCACCCGCTGGACGCCGTCGACCGCAGCCGTCGCGGCGAAGAACTCTGCCGTGGCCGCCGGCGGCGGCGCCTTGCCGTCGCTGCCCTGCAGCACCAGCGTCGCCCCGTTGTTGGCGAGCGGAAAATCGGCGGCGAGATCGTCGACGGCGACCCGGAGGGGGTGCCCCACCGGCAGCCCCGTGTGATCGAGATCACCCAGCGACGCGCCGGCCAGGGGTGCGGCGAGCACGAGCAGTCCCGCGACGATCCCGGTCGCGATCGGGACGGGCCGCCGCATCACCCGTTCGGCGACACCGCCCCAGAACCGGTGCGCCCGGTCCTCGCCGCGTTCGACCACTCCCTGTCTCCAGGTCAGCGAGTTGATGCGCGGCCCGAGTAGGGCGAGGGCGGCGGGCAGTGCCGACAGCGTCAGCACCGCTGCGATCGCGATGGCCGCCATCCCGCCGTAGGCGAAGGACCGGACGATGGCCTGGGGAAACACGAGCATGCCCACGAAACCGCACACCAGGAGGAGCGCGGAGAACCCCACGGTCCGGCCGGCGGTGGCGAGCGTCCGGCGGACGGCGTCGTCGGTGGCGGCGCCGGACCGCAGCTCCTCACGGAACCGGGTCACCACGAACAGTCCGTAGTCGATCGACATGCCCAGTCCGACGAGACTCGCGATGTTCACCGAGAATGCGCTGACCTCGGTGAAGTACGAGATCACCCGCAGGGCACCGAGGGCGCCGAGGATCGCGAGACCGCCGACGCACAGCGGTACGGCCGCGCCGACGAGGCCGCCGAAGATGACGAGGAGCAGGAGCAGCAGGATCGGGAACGACACCGCCTCGGCCCGCAGCAGGTCGCTCTCGGACACCTCGTTGAAGGCGTTGGCGGCCGCGCTGAAACCGCTGAACTCCGCGTCCGTGCCGTCGATGACGAGCAGCGGCCGGAGGTCGTGGTACGCGGAGATTCGACTGTTCTCGTCGCCGCTCAGCGACATCACCACAAGTCCCTCGGTGCCGTCGGTGGACCGCAGGAACTCCTTCGCCTGCGGCGGCGCGGACCAGTACGACAGGGGAGTGACGGCGAGCACGCCGGGGTCGATGCGCGCGAGGTGGGCGGCCACTTCGGGCCCGAGAGCGTCGATCGTCGAACCCGGGCGCGCGTGGTAGGTCACCGCCAGATCGGGGGTCTGCCTGCCGAACGCCCCCTCGATCAGGCGCTCGACACGCGCGGACTCGCTGCCCGGGTCGGTGTACCCGCCGAGGCTGAGCCGGTCGAACACCCCCGAACCCCACGCCCCGCCGCGCAGCACCAGCAGCACCGTGGCGGCGAGAACCAGCTTCGGTCGGGCGACGACGAACGAACTCCAGCGCGTCACGGCTCTGCTTCCCTCGAGAAATCGACGGCGATCGCGTGGGCATATTGTTCACCGCCCGTGCGCAGCTGGGAAGGGGCGCCGGGAAGGGGCCGCGGGCCTCGCGAAACGACACGACACGCCCTCAGACTCTTGACGCCGCGATGATCACGCGTCACTCTGATGCGTGAACATGCGCAGTGACGCGTGGCCGAGCGCCCGGCTGGGTGCTGTTTCGGGTGCCCGACTCGACATCTACTGAGTTTGGGTGTACTTTTGGACGTTGCGCTGGCTGCCTCCTGTCCACCTCTCGTCCATACCGCTGCGAAGTGATTCACTCTTCAGCAACTGTGACGAGTTTCGTTCGGGTTGTGACCAGCGAAATTCGAAGCAGATACAGCGGCGGTCGCAACAGCAAGAGCGGCCCGCGTGAGGTGCTGGAAGGACGCATCTTGGCAGTCTCTAGCCAGACCAAGGCAGTTTCCGGAATCCCCGGAGCCCCGAAGAGGGTTTCGTTCGCAAAGATTCGCGAACCCCTCGAAGTTCCCGGGCTTCTTGATCTACAAACCGATTCGTTCGAGTGGTTGATCGGTGCGCAGAGCTGGCGCGAACGCGCCGCCGCTCGTGGCGACAGCGCAATCTCCGGCGGTCTCGAGGACATTCTCGCGGAGCTTTCCCCGATCGAGGATTTCTCGGGCTCGATGTCTCTGTCCTTCTCGGACCCGCGCTTCGACGAGGTGAAGGCCTCGACGGACGAGTGCAAAGACAAGGACATGACCTACGCGGCGCCTTTGTTCGTCACCGCGGAGTTCATCAACAACAACACCGGTGAGATCAAGAGCCAGACGGTCTTCATGGGCGACTTCCCGATGATGACCGACAAGGGCACGTTCATCATCAACGGCACCGAGCGTGTCGTGGTCTCGCAGCTGGTGCGTTCCCCCGGTGTCTACTTCGACCACTCCGTCGACAAGGGCACCGAGAAGGACCTGCACAGCGTCAAGGTCATCCCGGGCCGTGGTGCATGGCTCGAGTTCGACGTGGACAAGCGCGACACGGTCGGCGTCCGCATCGACCGCAAGCGCCGCCAGCCCGTCACCGTGCTGCTGAAGGCCCTCGGCTGGACCACCGAGCAGATCGCCGAGCGCTTCGGCTTCTCGGAGATCCTCATGGCGACCCTCGAGAAGGACAACACCGCAGGCACCGACGAGGCGCTGCTCGACATCTACCGCAAGCTGCGTCCGGGCGAGCCGCCGACCAAGGAGAGCGCCCAGACGCTCCTGGAGAACCTGTTCTTCAAGGACAAGCGCTACGACCTGGCTCGCGTGGGCCGCTACAAGATCAACAAGAAGCTGGGCCTGAACACCGGGCAGCCGATCGTCGCGTCGACCCTCACCGAGGAAGACATCGTCGCCACCATCGAGTACCTGGTGCGCCTGCACGCCGGTGACACCGAGATGACCGCCCCCGGCGGCGTCGCGGTGCCCGTCGAGGTCGACGACATCGACCACTTCGGCAACCGTCGCCTGCGCACGGTCGGTGAGCTCATCCAGAACCAGATCCGCGTGGGCCTGTCCCGCATGGAGCGCGTGGTTCGTGAGCGCATGACCACCCAGGACGTCGAGGCGATCACGCCGCAGACGCTGATCAACATCCGGCCCGTCGTGGCTGCGATCAAGGAGTTCTTCGGAACGTCCCAGCTGTCGCAGTTCATGGACCAGAACAACCCGCTGTCGGGGCTGACGCACAAGCGTCGTCTGTCCGCCCTCGGCCCGGGTGGTCTGTCCCGTGAGCGTGCCGGCCTCGAGGTGCGCGACGTTCACCCGTCGCACTACGGCCGCATGTGCCCGATCGAGACCCCCGAAGGCCCGAACATCGGTCTGATCGGTTCGCTGTCGGTGTACGCACGGGTCAACCCGTTCGGATTCATCGAGACGCCGTACCGCAAGGTCGAGGGTGGCCAGGTCACCGACCAGGTCGACTACCTCACCGCGGACGAAGAGGACCGCCACGTCGTCGCACAGGCCAACTCGGCCGTCGACGCCAACGGTCACTTCACCGACGATCGCATTCTGGTCCGTCGTAAGGGCGGCGAGGTCGAGTTCGTCTCGTCCGCCGAGATCGACTACATGGACGTCTCGCCGCGGCAGATGGTGTCCGTCGCGACCGCGATGATCCCGTTCCTCGAGCACGACGACGCCAACCGTGCCCTGATGGGCGCGAACATGCAGCGTCAGGCGGTGCCGCTCGTTCGCAGCGAGGCCCCGCTGGTCGGTACCGGCATGGAGTTGCGTGCCGCCGTCGACGCGGGCGACGTCATCGTCACCGAGAAGACCGGTGTCGTCGAAGAGGTCTCCGCCGACTACGTCACGGTCATGGCCGACGACGGCAGCCGCAAGACCTACCGGATGCGCAAGTTCGCGCGTTCGAACCAGGGCACCTGCGCCAACCAGCGTCCGATCGTGGACGAGGGACAGCGTGTCGAGTCCGGACAGGTCCTCGCCGACGGCCCCTGCACCGAGAACGGTGAGATGGCGCTCGGCAAGAACCTGCTCGTCGCGATCATGCCGTGGGAAGGCCACAACTACGAGGACGCGATCATCCTGTCGCAGCGCCTCGTGGAAGAGGACGTCCTCACCTCGATCCACATCGAGGAGCACGAGATCGATGCCCGCGACACCAAGCTCGGTGCCGAGGAGATCACTCGCGACATCCCGAACGTCTCCGACGAGGTCCTCGCCGACCTCGACGAGCGCGGCATCATCCGTATCGGTGCCGAGGTTCGTGACGGCGACGTGCTGGTCGGAAAGGTCACGCCGAAGGGCGAGACCGAGCTGACCCCCGAGGAGCGCCTGCTGCGCGCCATCTTCGGTGAGAAGGCGCGCGAGGTTCGCGACACGTCGCTGAAGGTTCCCCACGGTGAGACCGGCAAGGTCATCGGCATCCGCGTGTTCTCGCGTGATGACGACGACGATCTGCCCCCCGGTGTCAACGAGCTGGTCCGCGTGTACGTGGCACAGAAGCGCAAGATCCAGGACGGCGACAAGCTCGCCGGCCGCCACGGCAACAAGGGTGTCATCGGCAAGATCCTCCCGCAGGAGGACATGCCGTTCCTGCCCGACGGCACCCCGGTCGACATCATCCTGAACACCCACGGTGTTCCGCGTCGTATGAACATCGGTCAGATCTTGGAGACCCACCTCGGGTGGATCGGCAAGACCGGCTGGAACGTGCAGGTCGCCGGCGACGGCTCCCGTCCCGATTGGGCGGAGTCGCTGCCGGAGGAGATGCTGTCGGCGCCTGCCGACTCCAACATCGCCACCCCCGTGTTCGACGGCGCCAAGGAAGACGAGCTCACCGGTCTCCTCGGTTCGACGCTGCCGAACCGCGACGGCGAGGTCATGGTCGCGTCCGACGGAAAGGCCACGTTGTTCGACGGCCGTTCCGGCGAGCCGTTCCCGTACCCGGTCTCGGTCGGCTACATGTACATCATCAAGCTGCACCACCTGGTCGACGACAAGATCCACGCTCGTTCGACCGGTCCGTACTCGATGATCACCCAGCAGCCGCTCGGCGGTAAGGCCCAGTTCGGTGGCCAGCGCTTCGGTGAGATGGAGTGCTGGGCGATGCAGGCCTACGGCGCGGCATACACGCTGCAGGAACTGCTCACCATCAAGTCGGACGACGTGGTGGGTCGAGTCAAGGTGTACGAGGCCATCGTCAAGGGCGAGAACATCCCTGAGCCGGGTATCCCCGAGTCGTTCAAGGTGCTCCTGAAGGAGCTCCAGTCGCTCTGCCTCAACGTGGAGGTGCTGTCCTCGGACGGCGCGGCCATCGCGATGGCGGACGGCGACGACGAGGACCTGGAGCGGGCCGCAGCGAACCTGGGCATCAACTTGTCCCGGAACGAGGCGGCGACGGTCGACGACCTCGCGAACTAGTTTTCGGTCCCCGGGTCACGGAAATCCGTGACCCGGGGGCGTAGTTCACATTTGAATTGGCAGTCAGGTATCGGCGGGTGACCGTTGATCCACAATCCCTCTGGGGAAAGGAAGTTACGTGCTCGACGTCAACTTCTTCGATGAACTCCGCATTGGCCTCGCCAGTGCAGAGGACATCCGCAATTGGTCCTACGGCGAGGTCAAGAAGCCGGAGACCATCAACTACCGCACGCTCAAGCCCGAGAAGGACGGCCTCTTCTGCGAGAAGATCTTCGGCCCCACCCGGGACTGGGAGTGCTACTGCGGCAAGTACAAGCGTGTCCGCTTCAAGGGCATCATCTGTGAACGCTGCGGCGTCGAGGTGACTCGCGCCAAGGTTCGTCGTGAGCGCATGGGCCACATCGAACTGGCTGCCCCGGTCACCCACATCTGGTACTTCAAGGGCGTGCCCAGCCGTCTCGGCTACCTGCTCGACCTGGCGCCGAAGGATCTCGAGAAGATCATCTACTTCGCCGCGTACGTCATCGTCGGTGTCGACGAGGAACTGCGTCACAACGAGCTGTCCACGCTCGAAGCCGAGATGCAGGTCGAGAAGAAGACCGTCGCCGATCAGCGCGACGCCGACCTCGAGGCCCGCGCTCAGAAGCTCGAAGCCGACATCGCCGAGCTGGAGGCGGAGGGCGCCAAGTCCGACGTCCGCCGCAAGGTCAAGGACGGCGGCGAGCGCGAGATGCGTCAGCTCCGTGACCGCGCGCAGCGTGAGCTGGATCGTCTCGACGAGATCTGGACCACGTTCACCAAGCTCAGCGTCAAGCAGCTCATCGTCGACGAACTGCTGTACCGCGAGCTCGTCGACCGCTACGGCGAGTACTTCACGGGCGCGATGGGCGCCGAGTCGATCCAGAAGCTCATGGAGAGCTTCGACATCGACGCCGAGGCCGAGAACCTCCGCGAGACCATCCGCAGCGGCAAGGGGCAGAAGAAGCTCCGCGCGCTGAAGCGTCTCAAGGTCGTCGCCGCCTTCCAGGTCAACCAGAACTCGCCCATGGGCATGGTTCTGAACGCCGTCCCGGTGATCCCGCCGGAGCTGCGTCCGATGGTTCAGCTCGACGGTGGCCGCTTCGCCACCTCCGACCTGAACGACCTGTACCGCCGCGTCATCAACCGCAACAACCGCCTCAAGCGACTGATCGACCTCGGTGCCCCCGAGATCATCGTCAACAACGAGAAGCGGATGCTGCAGGAGTCCGTGGACGCGCTGTTCGACAACGGCCGGCGCGGCCGTCCCGTCACGGGTCCCGGTAACCGCCCGCTGAAGTCCCTGAGCGACCTGCTCAAGGGCAAGCAGGGTCGTTTCCGTCAGAACCTGCTCGGTAAGCGCGTCGACTACTCGGGTCGTTCCGTCATCGTCGTCGGACCGCAGCTCAAGCTGCACCAGTGCGGTCTGCCGAAGCTGATGGCTCTCGAGCTGTTCAAGCCGTTCGTGATGAAGCGCCTGGTCGACCTGAACCACGCGCAGAACATCAAGTCCGCCAAGCGCATGGTGGAACGTCAGCGCGCACAGGTGTGGGACGTCCTCGAAGAGGTCATCGCCGAGCACCCCGTGCTGCTGAACCGTGCACCGACGCTGCACCGCCTGGGCATCCAGGCCTTCGAGCCGCAGCTGGTCGAGGGCAAGGCCATTCAGCTCCACCCGCTGGTGTGTGAGGCCTTCAACGCCGACTTCGACGGTGACCAGATGGCCGTGCACCTTCCGCTGTCCGCGGAGGCGCAGGCCGAAGCACGCATCCTGATGCTGTCGTCGAACAACATCCTGTCGCCCGCGTCGGGTCGACCGCTCGCCATGCCCCGTCTGGACATGGTCACCGGTCTGTACCACCTGACCCGGTTGGACGCGGGTGCCACCGGCGAGCTCGCAGCGTCGACGAACGACGAGGCGGAGCAGGGCGTGTACTCCTCGCCTGCCGAGGCTCAGATGGCCGTCGATCGTGGCGCGCTCGTCGTGCAGGCGAAGATCAAGGTGCGGCTCACGCAGCAGCGCCCGCCCCGTGACATCGAGGCGGACCTGTTCCCGGAGGGCTGGAACTACGGTGACGGCTGGACGGCGGAGACGACGCTGGGCCGCGTGCTCTTCAACGAGCTGCTCCCCGCGGACTACCCGTTCGTCAACGAGCAGATGCCGAAGAAGCGTCAGGCGACGATCATCAACGATCTCGCCGAGCGTTACCCCATGATCGTGGTCGCACAGACCGTCGACAAGCTGAAGGACGCAGGCTTCTACTGGGCCACGCGTTCGGGTGTCACGGTCTCGATCTCCGACGTCCTCGTGCCGCCGGAGAAGGCTCAGATCATGGAGTCCTTCGAGGCTCAGGCCGATCAGATCGAGAAGAAGTACCAGCGTGGTGCTCTGAACAAGACCGAGCGCAACAGCGCCCTGGTCAAGATCTGGTCCGAGGCCACCGACGAGGTCGGTAAGGCCATGGAGGCCCACTTCCCCGACGACAACCCGATCCCGATGATCGTGAAGTCCGGCGCCGCCGGCAACATGACTCAGGTTCGCTCGCTCGCCGGCATGAAGGGTCTGGTGACCAACCCGAAGGGTGAGTTCATCCCGCGTCCGATCAAGTCTTCCTTCAAGGAAGGCCTGACCGTTCTCGAGTACTTCATCAACACGCACGGTGCCCGTAAGGGTCTGGCCGACACCGCGCTCCGCACCGCCGACTCGGGTTACCTGACCCGTCGTCTGGTGGACGTCTCGCAGGACGTCATCGTCCGCGAGGTCGACTGTGGAACCGAGCGCGGCATCGTCACCACGATCGCCGAGAAGCAGGCCGACGGATCGATGATCCGCGACGCCCACGTGGAGACGAGCACGTACGCCCGCACCCTGGCCGCCGACGCGGTCGACGAGAACGGCAACGTCATCGTCGAGCGTGGACACGACCTGGGCGACCCGGCCATCGACGCGCTGCTCGAAGCAGGCATCACGCAGGTCAAGGTCCGTTCGGTGCTCACCTGCACCACCGGCACCGGCGTCTGCGCCACCTGCTACGGCCGTTCCATGGCCACCGGCAAGCTCGTCGATATCGGTGAGGCCGTCGGTATCGTCGCCGCGCAGTCCATCGGTGAGCCCGGTACCCAGCTGACCATGCGTACGTTCCACCAGGGTGGTGTCGCCGGAGACGACATCACCGGTGGTCTGCCGCGTGTTCAGGAGCTGTTCGAGGCCCGCGTCCCCAAGGGCAAGGCCCCGATCGCCGACGTCAGCGGCCGTGTGCAGCTCGAGGACGGCGACCGCTTCTACAAGATCACCATCGTCCCGGACGACGGTGGCGAAGAGGTTGTCTACGACAAGCTCTCGAAGCGTCAGCGTCTGCGTGTCTTCAAGCACGACGACGGCTCCGAACGCCTTCTGGCCGACGGTGACCACGTCGAGGTCGGTCAGCAGCTCATGGAAGGTGCTGCCGATCCGCACGAGGTGCTGCGTGTCATGGGCCCCCGCCAGGTGCAGATCCACCTCGTCAACGAGGTCCAGGAGGTGTACCGGAGCCAGGGTGTGTCGATCCACGACAAGCACATCGAGGTCATCGTGCGCCAGATGCTGCGTCGCGTCACGATCATCGACTCGGGTGCGACGGAGTTCCTGCCCGGTTCGCTGACCGAGCGTGCCGACTTCGAGGCGGCCAACCGCCGGGTCGTCGCCGAGGGTCGCGAGCCGGCAGCCGGACGTCCGGTGCTGATGGGTATCACCAAGGCATCGCTGGCGACCGACTCGTGGCTGTCCGCGGCGTCGTTCCAGGAGACCACTCGCGTGCTGACCGATGCGGCGATCAACTGCCGCAGCGACAAGCTGATCGGTCTGAAGGAAAACGTGATCATCGGAAAGCTGATCCCTGCCGGTACCGGTATCAACCGTTACCGCAACATCCAGGTTCAGCCGACCGAAGAGGCCCGCGCTGCTGCGTACGCGGTTCCGTCGTACGACGACCAGTACTACAGCCCGGACGGCTTCGGCCAGAACACCGGTGCCGCGGTGCCGCTGGACGATTACGGTTTCAGCAACGATTACCGGTAGGCGCTCCGCGCCTGTGAGTGATTGACGAGTCTCCGGACTCGCCGAGCACTCACCAACGGACGAAGGCCCCACCCCTCTCTCTTCGGGGGTGGGGCCTTCATCTGTTTTCGGTGCCTCCACCTGTGTCGAGCCTTGTCGCCGGATGTTCGCCGTTGCTAGCGTCGAATGATGGCCCGGTCGAGGTTCGCCGTCGCGCTCGCACTCGCCGCCGTCGTGGGAGTCGCGACCTCCTGCACGGCCTCGGACACCCAGCAGAGTGAGGCGACGTCGTCTGCGGCGCCGGCCTCGTCCAGTACCCCCGCGGTGATCACCCCGGTGGTCGCGGACGTGGTGGCCCCTCCGATCCCGGTGACGGGCAGCGACGGCCGTGTGCACCTGGCCTACGAACTGCGACTGACGAACACCGGATCGCAGCCGGCGACGATCACGTCGCTGCAGGTGAAGGGTGACGGCCGCACACTGGTGGATCTGAGCGGCGATGCGCTGACCCCGTGGTTCCAGGCCCTCGGCGGCGGTCCGAAGGCCGGCAACGTCCTCGCCCCGGGACAGCAGGGGCTGGTGTGGATCGACGCGACCCTCGACAGTCCCGACGACGTTCCGCGCAGCCTCGACCACGTCGTGAACGTCGACTTCCCGCAGGCGACATCGCTCGTGCCGAAGCAACTCGCCGAGAACGTGGCGGACACGAACGTCGACACCCGCGAGGCCGTCCGGATCCGCTCACCCCTCGACGGTCCGCGTTGGCTCGACGGCACCGGTTGCTGCACGGTCACCTCCCACCGCGCCGCCGTGCTGCCGATCAACGGCCGGATGCTGTCCGCCGAGCGTTTCGCGATCGATTTCGTCCAGCTCGACGAGCAGGGGCGCATCTACACCGGCGACCAAAAGCAGCTGTCGAGCTACGAGTACTACGGCGCGCCGGTCCGCGCCGTGTCGGACGGCGAGATCATCGCCGTCGTCGGCAATCTGTCCGAACAGGTTCCGGGGGCCAGTCCGCAGGGACTGCCGCTCGACCAGTACGGCGGAAACCACGTCGTCCAGGCGATCGGGGACGGACGGTTCGCGTTCTACGCGCACCTGCAGCCCGGCAGCGTGGACAACATCAGCGTCGGCCAGAACCTGCGCGCGGGCGAGCAGATCGGTTTACTCGGCAACAGCGGAAACACCGACGCGCCGCACCTGCATTTCCATGTGATGGACGGGCCGGACTTCCTGGCGTCGAACGGCATTCCGTTCGAGTTCGAGAACTTCGACCTCGACGGTCGGGTGACGGGGGAGAGCCTCGAGGCCGCAGCGACTGCCGGCGCCCCGGTCGTCGACGAGGCGGGGACGCAGACCGGATCGCGTTCCGACGAGATGCCGCTGTACCTCGACGTCGTGACGTTCCCCGGCAGCTAGCCGAGGAGCGTCGCCCCGAGCACGAACCGGCACTCTCCGGTGACGACTATCCTCGACCACACCTGTCCGATATGCGTGGTTCGCTGAACGGAGACGAGATGTCCGAGAAGAAGATCGATCGCGTCAAGGCCGAGTCGGCACTCGAAGTCGTGCGGGAAAGCCCGACGATCGCGCTCATCACCGTCGCGCCGGCACTGGTCGTCTTCGGCGTGGTCTGGTGGCTGTTCGGATTCTGGTCCGCGCTGGTGCTGGTCCTGATCCTCGGTGTCGTCGCCGTCGTCGGCCGCAAGCTGTTCTGAGGCCGCTACCGCGGAACGTGGAACGCGGCGAGTGACGCCGCGCTCGACGTGAGTTCGTCCCAGTCGCACGGCACCGTGAGGACGGCGAGCGCCGACGTCGGGAACTTCTCCCGCATCCGGTTGGCGTCCCCGGTGTCGGGGTTGCCAGACAGATCCAGCGCCGTGGACGGCATGCCGGGGGCGTGCCCGACCACCAGCAGGGTGCGCACCGACGGCTCGATCCGCACGATCTCCGTCAGCACCTCCGACGGGTACGCGCCGTAGAGTTCCTCGGCGAACCGGGCGGGAGCACCGACCCGGGTCGCCTCCAGCGTTTCCCGGGTCCGCCGCGACGTCGAGCACAGCACCGCGTCGATCGGCGGCTGCGTGGACCGCAGCCACTCGCCGGCCAGGCCCGCCTGCGTGCGCCCGCGCGGCGCCAGTGGCCGCTCGTGATCCGCGACCCCCTCCGGGTACGCCGACTTACCGTGGCGCATGAGGATCAGCGTGCGAGTCCGCGACGGGCGGTGCGAGGCCATGGCCTAGACGTTAGCTCCCCACGCCGGCGCGTTCACTGTCGAGCTGGGCCATCTGCGCGGGCGCGTAGCGCTCCCCGGCGACAGCGGTGTCGGGGACCGCCGCGGCGATCGCGGCGAGGTCTTCGGCGCCGAGACGGACGTCGAGCGCGCCGAGCGTCTCCTCGAGTCGGGCGACGGTGCGCGCTCCGATCACGGGCACGATGTCGTCACCCTGGGCGAGAACCCACGCGATCGCCAGCTGTGCGGCGCTAACCCCGTGCTGTGCGGCGACGGCGGCGAGCGAGTCGACGAGGGTGAGGTTCTGCCGGAGGTTCTCACCCTGGAACCGGGGGCTGTGTGCCCGGAAGTCGTCGGCCGCGAGCGCCTGACCGGTGCGCAGCGAATCGCTGAGCAGACCGCGGGAGAGCACGCCGTAGGCCGTGACGCCGATGCCGAGTTCCCGGCAGAGCGGCAGGATCTCGGCCTCGATGCCCCGGGAGACGAGCGAGTACTCGATCTGCAGGTCCGTGATCGGGTGCACCGCCGCCGCTCGGCGCAGGGTCTCGGGACCCACCTCGGACAGGCCGATGCGGCGCACGTAGCCGGCGTCGACGAGTTCGCCGATCGTGCCGACGGTGTCCTCGATCGGCACGTCGGGGTCGAGGCGGGCGGGGCGGTAGATGTCGATGTAGTCGACGCCGAGCCGCTGCAGCGAGTACGCGAGGAAGTTCCGGATCGACTCGGGTCGCGTGTCGACACCGGCCCACGTGCCGCCGGGCCCGCGCAGCCCGCCGAACTTGACGCTGAGGATCACGTCCTCGCGCCGACGGCCGTGCAGGGCCCTG
This sequence comes from Rhodococcus pseudokoreensis, assembly GCF_017068395.1. Lineage (NCBI taxonomy): Bacteria > Bacillati > Actinomycetota > Actinomycetes > Mycobacteriales > Nocardiaceae > Rhodococcus > Rhodococcus pseudokoreensis. The sequence continues at coordinate 6,711,738 of NZ_CP070619.1, forward strand.
CCGATCAGGGACTCGTTGTGGCCCGACCCGTAGAAGTCGCCGGTGTCGACGAGGTCGATCCCGGCGTCGAGGGCCGCGTGGATCGTGGCGACGGACTCCACGTCGTCCGACCTGCCGTACGTCCCGGACATTCCCATGGCGCCGAGGCCGAGCCGGCCGACGGCCGGACCGGTGGTTCCGAGTGCGGTGGTGCTGATCATGTTCTGCTCCGATGATCGCCGTGTGTTCCTGACCGACACCAGCGTCGCCGTCGGCGGGCCTGGCAACCAGAGACCGTTCATCGGGGGACCGGCGATCCCTGGCAGCGCCCCGGACGGTCCGGCACAGTTGAGTCATGGACCGCTCCGAGCTGGCCGACTTCCTCCGCCGTCGCCGGGAACAGCTGGTGCCTGCGGACGTCGGCCTGGCGCCGGGGGTGCGGCGGCGAACGCCGGGACTGCGGCGCGACGAGGTGGCGCTGCTCGCGGGAATGTCCACCGACTACTACACGCGGCTCGAGCAGGCTCGCGGTCCGCACCCGTCGACGCAGGTCCTGGCGTCGATGGCGCGGGCTCTGCGGCTCACCGACGATCAGCGCGATCACCTGTATCTGCTGTCCGGGCAGGTGCCGCCGATGCGGGCTGCGGGCAACAAGCACGTCGGGCCGGGGCTGCTGCACCTGCTCGACAAACTCGACGACACCCCCGGATGCGTCATCTCGGACCTCGGGGAAGTGCTGATCCAGAACCGGATGCACGTGATCCTGTTCGGCGACGCGACCCGGTATGCGGGCCTCGACCGGTACATCACGTGGCGGTGGTTCGCGCACCCCGCCGAGCGCGGCCAGTTCCCGGCGGACGATCACGAGCGCCTCGCCGGACAGCACGTCGCGGATCTGCGGGCGACCGCCGCCCGGCGCGCGGGCGACGCCGACGTCGCCGAACTCGTCGCCCGGCTGTACGAGACGAGCACCGAGTTCGCGGCGCTCTGGGACCGGCACGACGTGGCCGTCCGCCGATCCGACACGAAGACCGTGCTCCACGGCGAGGTCGGGCGCATCGACCTCGTGTGCGAGACGCTGCTGACGCAGGGCGCCTATCAGCACCTGCTGGTGTACATGCCGCAGCCGGGCTCCGATGCGCGCGCCAAGCTCGACCTGCTGCGGGTGATCGGCACCCAGCAGATGGTGTGATCAGGTGGTGAGCGGCCCGACGTGGGCCACCGCCCGGAGCGCGTCGTCGACCAGGAACCACACGGTCAGCGACGTGTCGTCCCGGCGCCTGCGCAGGGTGATCTTGTCGGTCGACACGATGGGTGCGAGGTATTCGAGGACCGCGCGGTGCGGGTTGTCGACGAGGCGGCCGCCGCCGGGATGCTCGTGGTCGGCGAGCAGTTCCTCGACCGCCTGCCAGTAGACGGCGTTGTTGACGTGGTCGAAGGGGTCGATGTCGGTGCGGCGCAGAACGAAGTCGCTGTCCTCGATCCCGTCGTCGTCGGCGGCAGGCGCGTTCTCGACGAGCCACCGTTTCCACTTCAGCCGGTGTTCCTCCGCGGATTCCCCGAGGCGTTCGATGAACCCGTCGTCGATGCGGGTGGGCATGCCCGTTTCGCCGCTGATGTGGATCCAGAACCCCTCGGTCTCGATCAGCGCGCCCGCCTCACCCTGGATCTGCACGCGCATGTTCGTCCAGCGGGTCGACAGTGCCGAACACCAGCGTCGGAGGTGGACGCGTTCGGGCCACACGGCGGGCCGCAGGACGTCGATGACGGTGCGCCGGACGATCCACAGGGGGTGGCTGTCGGCGGCGTCGACGGCGTCGAGGTTGTCCAGACCGGCGTCCTGCAGGTAGCGCGCGATGCCGTCGAGGCGGAGTCGTTTGGCGGCGTCGATGTCGCCGGTGCGGACCGGCCAGGACGTCTCGAAGAAGCGGCCGCGTGCGGGCGGAGCGGCGAGGGGTCGGTCGAGTGCCAAGATGCGGTTCCTTCGCTCGTGGACGGGGCCCTGATTCTTCCATCCGGCGCCGGCGCTTGTTTGCGGACGCGATTCTCAGTACAGTTCATATAACTGTTACTACGTGTAACACAAACGAGTTCGATGGTTCGGACAGGTGTGAGGAAACCGCAATGGCATATGTCATCACCCAGGCGTGCTGCAACGACGCGAGCTGCGTCTCCGCATGTCCCGTGAACTGCATCCATCCGACGCCGGAGGAGCGGGAATTCGCGCAGACCGAGATGCTGCACATCGACCCGGAAACCTGCATCGACTGCGGGGCCTGCGTCGATGCCTGTCCGGTCGACGCGATCTTCCCCGAAGACAAGCTTCTCGGCTCACTCACCCGCTACAAGGACATCAACGCCGAGTACTACACGACCAACCCCATGCCGACCGGGTGGATCCCGCTCACACCCGCGACCCCGCCGCGGCGCGACCTGGGCACGCTCCGTGTCGCCGTCGTCGGTGCCGGCCCGGCCGCCTGCTACGCCGCCGGTGAACTGCTCGAGCGTTCGGACGTCGAGGTCGCGATGTTCGAGAAATTGCCGACCCCGTGGGGACTCGTCCGCGCCGGTGTCGCGCCCGACCATCCCGGCACCAAGGAGGTGACGCGGATGTTCGAATGGAGTCTCGACCGGCCGAACTTCGAGTTCCACCTCAACGTCGAGGTCGGCAAGCACGTCACGCACGACGAACTGCTGGAGAATCACCACGCCGTCATCTACGCCGTCGGGGCGTCGAGTGACCGGCGGCTGGGAATCCCGGGCGAGGACCTCCCCGGCGTGCACGCCGCCACGGAGTTCGTGGCCTGGTACAACGGCCACCCGGACTACGCGGGGCGCACGTTCGACCTGTCCGCGAAGCGCGCGGTGATCGTCGGCAACGGCAACGTCGCGCTCGACGTGGCCCGCATCCTCACGATGAACGTCGAGGAGCTGGAGCGGACGGACATCGCCGATCACGCCCTCGCCGCGCTGCGGCGCAGCAACATCGAGGAGGTCGTGCTCCTCGGCCGTCGCGGGCCGGCGCAGGCTGCGTACAGCAACCCGGAGTTCCTGGCGCTCGGCGACCTCGAGAACGTGGACCTCGTCATCGACGACGCCGACCTGGAGCTCGACCCGGCCAGCGCGGCGCTGCTCGACGATCCGGCGACCGCGATGAAGGTCCGGCTGGCGCGGGAGTTCGCGCAGCGCGCGCCCCGCCCCGGGCACAAGCGCATCGTGTTCCGCTACCTGACGTCGCCGATCGAGGTCACCGGCACCGGCAAGGCCGAGGCCCTGCGCTACGGGCGCAACGAACTGGTCGTCGACGAATCCGGTTCGCTGTCCGCCCGGGCCCGCGGCGACGAGGGCTCGCTGGACACCTCGCTCGTGCTGCGCTCCATCGGGTACCGCGGCAATCCCGTCGGCGGCGTCGCCTTCGACGACAAGCGCGGCGTGATCCCCAACGAGCACGGCCGGGTCACCGACCGGGTCTACGTCACCGGGTGGATCAAGCGCGGTCCCAGCGGGGTCATCGGCACCAACAAGGCGTGCGCCAAGGAGACCGTGTCCGCGCTGCTCGCGGATTTCGAGGCCGGCAAACTCCTCGGCACGGTCGGCACCCGCAAGGACGTGAAGAAGCTCGTCGAGCGGCGCCAGCCCGAGCAGATCGGCTTCGCCGGGTGGCGCGCCATCGACAAGGCGGAGACGTCACGCGCGGCGGGATCGGCACGGCCGCGTGTGAAGATGACCGACAAGGTCGAGATGGTGACCGTCGCCCGCAGGCGGAAGCGGCTGTTCGCTCGTTGACGCCTCCCGCCACCCCTGCGCGTCCAGTGTTTCGAGCATGCGCGCAGTGGTGGTGACGGAGATTCGGCCCGAACCGCCGTTCGTTCCCGGCGCCGAAATCGCCGGTGTCGTGGTGTCGGCTCCGGAAGGAAGCGGATTCGAACCCGGCCGCCGGGTGCCGGCGGCGACGCGTTCGACGAGGCCGTCCGGGTGCCGCGGATGCGCTGCGCGATCGCGAGGCCGGCCTCGTCCAGGACTGAACCCGCAGGTCGTGGGCGCTGCCGGGGATTGTGATACCTGACACCATTTATTCGGTTGCGCCTTAGTTGCTCTTGGGCAATAGTTGCATGAGCGCTAGCATTCGAGGGTGCCCGACAATTCTCCTGATCTTCTCTTCGAACTGCTCAACGATTTCTTCACCCAACTGTTGAGTGCGGGGGAGTCGGAGTCGATGGACAACCTCATCGAGCTGGACCTCACGTTTTCGCAGGTGCGCATGCTCTTCGCGCTGGGCCAGCACGGTGAGCCACTTCCGATCAACGAAGTGGCCGAGCGGTTGCGGCTCTCGGTTGCCGCGGCGGGTCGAAACGTCGATCAACTCGTGAAGCTGGGTCTGGTCGTCCGCCGGGAGGACGAGCGTGACCGGAGGGTCAAACGGGTCTCCTTGTCGGAGGCTGGACATAAGGTCACCAACCAGCACATCGATTGCAAGCGTGATCAGTTGCGACGGTTCGCATGGCGGGTTCCGGAGAGCGAGCGGACCCGGCTGATCGAGGCACTACAACCGATCCTCGCGGGGCAGTCCCTGCGAGAACTCAACCAGGAGATATTCGGATGACATCGCCGACCGCCGCGAACGCGGCGCCCGACAAGCTCGACGGCACGGTCCTCAAGATCGCGTCCGTGGTGGTGCTCGGTGCCATCATGTCGATCCTCGACGTGACCGTCGTCAGCGTCGCGCTGCCGACGTTCGCCACCGAGTTCGACACCACGTATGCCACCGTCGCGTGGACGATGACCGCGTACACCCTCGCCCTGGCGACCGTCATCCCCGTCACCGGGTGGGCCGCCGACCGTTTCGGCACCAAACGCCTCTACATGACGGCCCTCGTGCTGTTCGTGCTCGGCTCGGTGTTGTGTAGTTTCGCGTGGGACATCACGTCGCTGATCGGCTTCCGCGTCCTGCAGGGGCTCGGCGGCGGCATGTTGATGCCGCTCGGCATGACGATCATGACGAAGGCGGCAGGCCCCGACCGCGTCGGCCGGGTCATGGCGGTTCTCGGTATCCCCATGCTGCTCGGACCCATCGGTGGCCCGATCCTCGGCGGCTGGCTGATCGAGGCGGCGAGCTGGCACTGGATCTTCCTGATCAACGTGCCCATCGGCATCATCGCCCTGTCCGCCGCGTTCATCATCCTGCCGTCCGACCAGGCCTCGCCGTCCGAGTCCTTCGACTTCCTCGGCATGCTGCTGCTCTCGCCGGGTCTGGCGCTGTTCCTGTTCGGTGTGTCGTCCATCCCCGAGGTGGGCACTGTCGCCTCGGCCCGCGTGCTCGTGCCCGGTGTGGTCGGCTTGGTCCTGATCGTCGCGTTCATCTTCCACGCGCTGCGCAAGGACCACCCGCTGATCGATCTGCACCTGTTCAAGAACCGGCAGTTGTCGGTCGCGGTCATCACGACTTCGCTGTTCATCGTCGCGTTCATGGGTGCCGGTCTGCTGTTCCCGAGCTACTTCATCCAGGTCGGCGGGCACACCACGCTCGCCGCGGGTCTGCTGATGGCCCCGCAGGGTATCGGCGCGATGCTGACGATGCCGGTGGCCGGACGTCTCGTCGACAAGATGGGCCCCGGCAAGATCGTGCTCACGGGTCTGCCGTTGATCCTCATCGGCCTGGGCGTCTTCACGCAGGTGGCGGCGGATTCGCCGACCTGGCTGCTGATGGGCGCGCTGTTCGTGATGGGCATGGGCATGGGCTGCACCATGATGCCGCTGATGACCGCGGCGATCGTCACGCTGTCCAACGATCAGGTCGCGCGCGGTTCCACGCTGATGAACATCGTCCAGCAGACCGCGGGTTCGATCGGTACCGCCGTCATGTCGGTGGTCCTCACCAACCAGTTGCTCGATCGCGGTCTCGACAGCCAGACGGTCGCGATGCAGCACGTGCCCGAGGTCGCCGCACAGGAGCCTCCCGGAATGGTGGACCAGGTCCTGAGCCAGGCCGCCGACGCGTTCGGCAACACGTTCCTGGTCGCCACCGTGCTGATCGCGTTGACGCTCATCCCGGCGTTCATGCTGCCGCGGAAGAAGTCGGTCAACCCGCACCTCGAGGCCGAGGGTGCCCCGACGGTGATGATGCACTGATCGGATTCGTCCGGTCCGAACGTCGCCGAGGGCGGCAAGCGCACTGCGCTTGCCGCCCTCGGCCGTTTCCGGAATAGGCCGCAGTGGTTGAATGTTGCAATAGGTTCATGCAAATGCATGGAGTTCTGACGCGAGAGGAACAGCTATGCAGTTCGGAATCTTCACCGTCGGCGACGTCACGGCCGATCCCACCACCGGCCGCACCCCCACCGAGCACGAGCGCATCGAGGCGATGACGACCATCGCCAAGCACGCCGAGGACGTCGGGCTCGACGTGTTCGCCACCGGCGAGCACCACAACCCGCCGTTCGTCCCGTCGTCACCCACCACCATGCTGGGCTACCTCGCCGCGCAGACCGAGAAGATCATCCTGTCCACGTCCACGACGCTGATCACCACCAACGACCCGGTGAAGATCGCCGAGGACTACGCGATGCTGCAGCACCTCGCGGACGGCCGGGTGGATCTGATGATGGGCCGCGGCAACACGGCGCCCGTCTACCCGTGGTTCGGCCAGGACATCCGGCAGGGCATCCCGCTGGCGCTCGAGCACTACCGGCTGCTCCGCAGGCTGTGGGACGAGGACGTCGTGGACTGGGAGGGCCAGTTCCGCACCCCGCTGCAGGGATTCACGTCCACACCGCGCCCGCTCGACGGCATCCCGCCGTTCGTCTGGCACGGGTCGATCCGAAGCCCGGAGATCGCCGAGATCGCGGCATTCCACGGCGACGGCTTCTTCGCCAACAACATCTTCTGGCCCAAGGAGCACTACATCGCCCTGATCAACCTCTACCGTGAGCGGTACGAGCACTACGGCCACGGCCGCGCGGACCAGGCGATCGTCGGGCTGGGCGGGCAGGTGTTCATGCGCCGCAACGCCAAGGACGCCGTCGACGAATTCCGGCCCTACTTCGACAACGCCCCGGTCTACGGCCACGGGCCGAGCCTCGAGGACTTCACCGACCAGACCCCGTTGACCGTCGGCACCCCGGAGCAGGTGATCGAGAAGACCCTGACGTTCGCCGACTTCTTCGGCGACTACCAGCGGCAGTTGTTCCTCGTCGACCACGCGGGACTTCCGCTGAAGACGGTGCTCGAGCAGCTGGATCTGCTCGGCGGCGAGGTCGTGCCCGTGCTGCGCAGGGAGTTCGCCGCCCGCAGGCCTACCGGGGTGCCGGACAACCCGCCGACGCACGTGTCGTTGAAGTCCGATCGGGAGCCGGTCGATGCCGCCCGTCAGTAGGACCGAACGGGCGGCCGGGGCGTGGGAGGCGCTGTTCCGCGCGCAGGTCGCGGTGATGCGGAACCTCGCGGCCGACGACGTGTGGGACGAGCTGAGCATGCGCGAGTACGACGTGCTGTTCACGCTCGGCCGGGCACCCGCCCACCGGCTGCGCCTGCACGACCTGAATCGGGAGATCCTGCTCAGCCAGCCGTCGCTGAGCAGGCTCGTCGAGCGGCTGGCCGGCTCCGGGTACGTCACCAGGGAGGGCGATCCCGGCGACCGCCGCGGGACCGTCGTCGCTCTGACCGCGGAGGGTGCGCGGGTGCAGAAGTCCGTCGGACGCAGGCACGCGGCGAGCATCCGGCGGCACGTCGGCCCGGCACTGTCCGAGGACGAACTCGACACGCTCACCGAACTCTGCGCGAAACTGCGCGGCGCACAGGACTGACGAAAGGCACTATGGAGCAGTGAGCAATCTGGAGACGAACACGGTGGAAGAGCGGTGCGAATCGCACCCCGACGGCGGCGGCATCCAGGTGCTCGGCGCGCGCGAGGTCCCGCTCGGCGGCCCCCGCGCGATGCCGGTCCGGCGCACCCTCCCGCAGCGCGACCGTTCGCTGATCGGAGCCTGGTGCTTCGCCGACCACTACGGTCCGGACGACGTCGCGACGACGGGCGGGATGAACGTCCCGCCGCACCCGCACACGGGACTGCAGACGGTGAGCTGGCTGTTCACCGGCGAGATCGAACACCGCGACAGCATCGGCTCGCACGCGATGGTGCGTCCTGGTGAGGTCAACCTGATGACCGCGGGGCGAGGGATTGCGCACTCCGAGGTCTCGACACCGCAGACGCGGATCCTGCACGGCGCACAACTGTGGGTGGCGTTGCCGGCGTCGGCGCAGGACGCGGAGCCGGCCTTCGAGACGTACGCGCCCGACCCGGTAGTCCGGGGCGGGGCAACCGTGCGGGTGTTCCTCGGAAGCACGGTGGGCTCCACGTCACCGGTGCGGACGTTCACGCCGCTGCTCGGTGCGGAAATCCTGCTGGAGCCCGGTGCGGACGTCACCCTCGACATCGAGCGCGGCTTCGAGGTCGGGGTGCTCGTGGACGAGGGCGAGGTGCAGCTGCGCGGGACCACGCTGAAGTGGGCGGAACTCGGCTATCAGCCGCCCGGCGAGGCGCTGGTGGCGCTGCGCAACACCGGCGGAACCCGGGCGCGGCTGCTGGTGCTCGGCGGCGAGCCGCTCGGCGAGCAGGTGATCATGTGGTGGAACTTCCTCGGCCGCAGCCACGAGGACATCGTCGGCTACCGCCGCGAGTGGCAGTCCGAACTCCGGGGCGCGGCACCCGCCGACCCCCGGTTCGGCACGGTCGAGGGCTACGACGGCGATCCACTGCCCGCCCCCGAACTGCCGAACAGCCGCCTGAAACCGCGCGGCTGACGGGCCCCGGCCGGATCAGTAACTGGTGAGCGACGTGTTGGCGCCGCACAGCACCACACAGAGCGGCTTGTCGCCGGTGGGGCGGAGCTGTCCGGTGACGATCGCGGCGAGCGCCGCTGCGGTGCCGTGTTCGACGACGATCCGGAACTCCTCCCACAGCAGCGTTCGCGCGTCGATCAGGGAGTCGTCGTCGACGATCAGGCTGGAGACGGGCCGCGACCGGACCGTCTCCCAGGCGATGGACCCGATCCGGGTGGCGCCGAGGGAATCGCCGGCGATGCTGTCGATGTCGATGTCCGCGGGTTGCCGGGCGGCGACCGCCGAGTGCAGCGTCGCCGCTCCGCTCGGCTCCACGCCGAAGATGCTGTCGTCGTCACCGCTGCCGGCGATGACACCGGACAGCAGTCCGCCGCCGCCGACGGCGATCACGTAGGACAGCGGCTCGGCGACGTCGTCCTGGATCTCGAGTGCGATGGTGCCGGCCCCGGCGACGATGTCGGGGAGATCGTAGGCGTGCAGGGCGAGGGCGTTCGCGGACGCCGCGAGTTCCTTCGCGTACTCGGCCGCCTCGGCGTACCGGTCGCCGACCTTGCGTACGTCCGCGCCGAGCGCGATCAACTTGTCGATCTTGACGTCGGGTGCCGTGACGGGGACGACCACGGTGCACTTCACACCCCGGAGCCGCGACGCCCAGGCCGCTCCGATGGCGGCGTTCCCGCCGGACGCGATGACGACGCCTGCGTCGTCGAGGCGTCCGTCCTCCTCGGCGTGCAGCAGCGCGTTGAGACTGCCCCGCACCTTGAACGAGCCGCCGTACTGCAGGAATTCGAGTTTGAAGATCACCGGCACGGCGCCGTGGACGGTGGGCACGGTGGTGCGGAATGTGGGTGTCCTGCGGATCAGGCCGGTGATACGCTCACGCGCCCTGTCCACGGATGCGCGATCGATGGTGTCAGCCATGGTCTCATCGTTTCATCCCGTGCGTCCGCGGCTACCGCGGCTGCTTGACCGTCGCCGTGCCCTGGGCGGCGGCGCACAGTACCTCCGAGCCGTCCTCCTGCACCGCGTAGATGTCGCACCGGCACAGCGCCTGGCGGCGAGTGGACGCGTCGGCCCGGGCGTCCGCCCGGAGTAGCACACCCTGGGCAGGCCGGAGGTAGGTGATCGTGAAGCCCGCGGTCATGATGTTCGCGCCGAGGACCGTGCCCGCGGCGAACGTCAGGGCATTGTCGGCGGCGTACGACAAAACACCGCCGTGCACGAAGCCGTTCTGTTGCCGCAGTTCGTCCCGGACGGGGATCTCGAGGGTGGTGCCGCCCTCGCCGAACTGCGTCATCCGTGCGCCGACGAGCACGCTGAACGGCTGGGCCTCCAGCACGGCCTGTGCGGTGTCGGCGGTGAGTGCGACGTCGACTGTCATCCCTCTACTCCTGGTTCCGTAGCGAGTCCCACGCGGCGCGTGCCAGTTCGGGCGCGACCGCGGTGGGATCGGTGGTCATGGCGCCCGCGAGCCATTGGCGTGAGTACTCCTGAGCCGGGCCGAGCCACAACGCGTAGAGCACGTCGAAGTCGAACCGGCGGACCGTTCCGTAGTGTTCGTGGACCCGCCACCAGTGGGTGACGTCGCGGAAGAACGCCGCATTGGTGGTGTCGGCCCGCTCGTCGAGGCCCGGCGGGCGGGGCGCGGCGAGGATGGTGGCCCGCTGTGGGTTGCCGGACACCCAGTGCAGGTGGCGGACGACGGCACCTTCCACCCCGGACCGGGCATCGGCGCATTCCGCGAGTGCGGCCCGGAATCCGCCCTGGTAGTCGGCGAGCGCCCGCAACCAGACCTGCAGGTACAGCTCTTCCTTGTTCGGGAAGTGGTGGTAGACGGCTCCCACGCTGACCCCGGCCTCCTGCCGAATGTCCGCCAACCGGGTGCCGAGGACGCCGCGGCGGGCGAAATGGCCCTCCGCCACGTCCAGCAACAGACTTTGAATCGGCACATACCGAATATAGTTCGGTCCGGGTCGCGGGGACAGTGAGTTCGGAGGATTACGGCGAAGGGCGACCCCGTTCCTGGGACGATGAGGACGTGCGCACTCCGCGACAGTCCCGACGGATCACGCCCCGGACGGGACGCCTGGTGTCCCCTCCGACCCGCCCGCTGCGACGCCCCGGTCCGCCGCCGTCGCTACTCCACGAGTTCGAGCGCGCCGGCCTCCTCGACGGGCTCAGCGGGCCGGACCGGTCCGCTCGCATGGGGGTGCTGAACACCCTGATCGAGGACGGGGCGTCGATCGACGATCTCCGCGGCGCCGCGCGGGGCGATCGCCTCGCACACCTGCTGCTCGACCACGCGCTGTCGCCGAAAGGCCGGTACAGCATCGACGACATCGCCCGGAAGGTGGGCGTGACCGTCGACGACGCCCGGCGTTGGTTCCGGGCCATCGGCCGGGGTGCGTCGGCGGACGGCACGTTCTACGACGACGGCGACCTCGACCTCGCGCGCGGACTCGAGCAGTACCGGGACCTGGGGCTCGACGAGAGCGCCATCTTCGCGGCCGCCCGGGTCCTCGGCCGCAACCTCTGGACGGTCGCCGGCGCCGCGGACTCGCTCCTGCAGGAGCGGCTCGAGGCGACGCGCGAGCACCCCGAGGTGGCCCTGCGGTACGCGGTGGAGATGCGTCGCATCGTGGATTTCGAGGCGCAGATCCTGGCTCATCTCATCGCCACCGCTCTGCGCCATCAACTGCGGTCCGATGCGGTGGGGATCGCGGGCGACTCGAACCTAACGGTGCGGGGAGCGCAGGAGGTCGGGGTCTGTTTCGCGGACCTCGTCGGATTCACGCTGCTCGGGGAGCAGGCGGAGCCCGCCGATCTGGGCAGGGTGGCCGAGCGCCTCGACCGGGTGGCCACCGATCTGGTGTCGCCGCCGGTGCGTCTGGTGAAGACGATCGGCGACGCCGTCATGATGGTCTCGCCCGATCCCAACGCGCTGGCGCACGTCGCGCTCGACCTCGTGCAGGCCGCGCGCGCCGAGGGGCTTCCGCAGTTGCGGGCCGGGATCGCCTGGGGCACGGCGGTACCGAGCGCAGGCGACTGGTTCGGCAGGCCGGTCGCCATGGCCGGTCGCGTCGTCACGGTCGCGCCGTCCCAGGAGGTGGTCGTGACGGGGGAGTTCTACGACGAACTGGACAGCGACGAGTTCTGGGGCGAACCGGCGGGCAGTCACCGGCTCGAGGGGATCGAGGCCCCCCAGAAGCTTTTCGGGATCGGCCGCCGCTCGGTGGCCTGACCGGCGCGCCACCGGAAAACGTGTCGTACCCTCGCGATACGGTCATGGCACAGCTCACAGAAGCACATCGAGCGAGGCGCAACATGACTGGCGATTCGGGCGCAGACTGGCATTTCTACGCGGTGGTGGAGACCGCGGTGGACGGCGGTCACACGCTCGCCGCGTTCGGGCCGAGGCCGACGGCGCTCGACGCCCTCCGGCTGGCCGTGCATTCGGTCAACCACACCGCGTATTCGGTTCTCGAACAGGGGATCGCGGGCGATCCGCGGGCCGACGCGAGCGTGGTCGAGCGGTTGCCGATCACGTCGTTCACCATCCGGCGGCACCGCCGCAGCACGAGTGAACTCGACGACCGCTGGATGCTGAACGGCGGCAGGCATCACCGGTAGGGCGGCTACTGCGGTTCCGTGGTGAGGTAGTACTCGAGCACGGGCCCGACCCACCGCATCAGCTGTTCGTGCGTCATGTCCGCGAGGGGCGGCACCCGAAGTATGTAGCGGGAGAAGGCGAGTCCGAGGACCTGCGACCCGACGAGGGCCGCGCGCTCGTCGGGGTGATCGGCCGCGACCGCTGCGAGTGCGGGCGCCACCTGGCGGGCGAAGACCTGCAACATCGCCTCGGCGGCCCGCGGGCTGCTGGCCGCGGCGCGGAGCAGGGGGAGGAACGCGCCGTCGTTCTCCCATACCGCGAAGAAGCGCGGCATGAGGACGGTCGCGAGTTCCTGTGCGGGAACGTCGTGGAGGTCGGGGAGGTGCAGTTCGAATTCGGCGGCCTCGGCGAACAGTGATTCCTTGTTGGTGAAGTACCGGACGACGAGTGCGGGGTCGACGCCGACGTCCGACGCGACGGCGCGCATCGTCGTGCGTTCGTAGCCGTTCGTGCCGAACCGGGCGCGGGCCGCGTCGAGGATCGCGGCGCGGGTGGCGACGGCGGAGCGGGCGCGGCGTTCGGGCATTCCCGAAGTGTAGTCAACAACTGTTGACCTGGCGCCGGGATGGGTCTACCGTCGAAGTCAACAGTTGTTGACTTGCTGGGAATCTCTCGATCGGAGGCGGGCGTCATGAAGCACATCGACGTGGTGGTGATCGGCGCGGGACCCACCGGTTGCATGCTCGCGGCCGAGTTGGCGACGGCGGGCCGATCCGTGACGGTGCTCGACAAACGCGCCGCGCCGTCGACCCTCAGCCGCGCATTCGGCGTCCACGCCCGCACTCTCGAACTGCTCGACGCCCGCGGACTCGCCGACCGTCTCGTGGCCACCGGCGCCCCCTCGCCGGGCCTGAAACTGTGGCGCGGCGCAGCGCTGAACCTCGGGCGCCTACGGTCCCGCTTCCCGTACGTCCTCGTCACCCCGCAGCAGAACGTCGACGCCCTCCTCGAGGCGCACGCCCGGGAGCGCGGCGCCGACTTCGTCCGGGGATTCACCGTCACCGGGGTGGAGCAGGACGGGGACGGCGTCCGCGTTCACGGCCACGACGGTTCGGGACGCGCCGGCACGTTCCACGCGGCGTATGCGGTCGGTGCGGACGGCGCGCACAGCGTGGTGCGGACGTTGATCGGGCAGCCGTTCCCGGGCAAGGCCGTGCTGCGGTCGATCATGCTCGCCGACGTCGAACTCGAGGACCCGCCGGACAACCTCGTCACCGTCAACGCCGTCCGCGACGGATTCGCCTTCATCGCGCCGTACGGCGACAACCTGTTTCGCGTGATCGCCTGGAACCGCGGGCATCAGGTGGACGACAGCGCCCCCGTGGACCGGGAGGAACTGCGCAGCACCATCCGGATCGCGATGGGCACGGACTACGGACTCGGCGACGTGCGGTGGCAGTCGCGATTTCACAGCGACGAACGGCAGGTCCCGCAGTACCGGACGGGCCGGGTGTTCCTCGCAGGCGACGCCGCCCACGTGCATTCACCGGCAGGCGGCCAGGGGATGAACACCGGTATTCAGGACGCGATGAATCTCGGCTGGAAACTCGCGGCCGTCCTCGGCGGCGCGGACGACGCGGTGCTCGACACCTACCACTCCGAACGGCACCCGGTGGGGCGGATGGTGCTGCGGTCGAGCGGTGCCACGATGCGCATGATGACCGTGCGGCCGTGGATTCTGCGGAAGCTCCGGAACGGAACGGTGGCAGCGTTTCTCGGATTCCCGCCGGTCGGCGACGCGGTGGCGCGGATGTTCTCGGGCATCGGGATCGGCTACGGCCACGACGCCGGCGAGAGCGCGCTGGTGGGCCGGCGCGCCGAAGACCTGCCCACCGACGCCGGCCGACTGTACGAGGTGCTGCGCTCGGGCGGGTTCGTCCTGGTCACCGAGCCGGGGGCGCCCGTTCCCGACGGCATTCACGCGGTGGCCCGGACCGCGGACGGACTCGCACTGCTCGTCCGTCCCGACGGGTACGTCGCGTGGGCGGGCGACAGTAGGTCGGGACTGTGGCGCGGCGCCCTGGACCGCTGGACCGCGCGCACCGCGGTCGGGGCCGGGCCGGTCAGCCCGTGACGTCCGGCCGGCTGTTGAACGCCTGCGCCCGCAGGTCCCGCGCGAGATGATCCCGCTGCTCGAGCACCAGCCGGTTCAGCGCGGCGGGCGCGTCGGCGTTGGCGTCCCGCCATCCGTCGGCGGCGTCGAGGCTCGTGTCGGCGGGGAACAGCCCGACCACGATCCGCCGCGCGATCTCGATGCTGCGCGTCTCCCACACCGAGCGGATCGTCGCGAAGTAGTCGGCGGCGTATCCCGCGACGAGGTCGTGCCGGGCGCCTGAACGGAACCCGGCGATGATCGCGCCGAGGTGGTCGTTGGACAGGGTGCGGTCGTGGAAGATCGCGTCCCACGCCTTCGCCTTCACGTCCGGGTCCGGTCGCGAGTACGTCGCCCGCAGGTACGCGGTGCGGCCGGAACCGGTGTCGTCGCGGCGCAGTTCACCGTCGAGGTCCGCCATGTCGGCGTGCCCGGTGGCGGCGAGCGCGCCCCTCAGCGCCCACCGCAGGTCCGGGTCGAGCGACAACCCGGCCGGCGCCTTCCCGTCGGTGTCGAGCATCGACCGGATGTCGTCCGCGCGACTGTCGTCCACCTCGGCGGCGGCCGCCACCGCGCGTGCCCAGGCGAGTTGGCTCCCCGACGCCGGCGGGGCGTCCCACAACGCACCCCATGCATGGTCGAGCCACTCGCGGCGCGCGGCGCCGCGCGCGGTCTCGGGCAGGTAGTGCTCGATCGCGTACGGGGCGTTGGCCAGCACGGACGTGAGCAGCGTCAGGTGAGGCTCCGCCGCGGAGAACCGCTGGGCCATCGACAGGTACCGCTGTGCGCCGAGTTCGCTGTCGCGGGTCGTGTTCCACAGCGACGACCAGATCAGGCCGCGGGTCAGCGGGTCCCGCACCCGGTCGAGGGACTGCTCGACGGTGCTCAGCGATCGTTCGTCCAGCCGCACCTTCGCGTACGTCAGGTCGGCGTCGTTGAGCACCACCAGCGGTGCCTCGTCGACGTCGATCGGGGTGCGGGCGTCCGCGAGGTCGACCTCGATCCGCTGCACGCACACCAGGTCGCCGGCCGGGTCGAAGTCATAGCGGCCCACGCCGAGCCGGTGTGGGCGCGGATCGGTCTGCACGATCGCGGCGCGACCGTCGGCGTCCCGCTCCAGGCTCAGCGCGGACACCCCGGTGGTTTGCAACCAGGCGCGCGCCCAGCTCGTCAGGTCCCGGCCCGACGTGGCCGACAGTTCCGTCAGCAGATCCGTGAGGGTGGTGTTCCCGAACGCGTGGGCGCGGAAGTAGCGGCGCGCCCCTTCGAAGAACGCCTCCCGCCCGGCGTACGCGACGAGTTGCTTGAGGACGCTGGCGCCCTTCGCGTACGTGATGCCGTCGAAGTTCAGTTTCGCGGCCTCGAGGTCCACGATGTCCGCGACGATCGGATGCGTCGTCGGCAACTGGTCCTGCAGGTACGCCCACGCCTTGCGGCGGTTGGCGAAGGCCACCCACGCGTCGGTCCACCGGGTGGCCTCCGCGTTCGCCAGTGCGCCCATGTAGTCGGCGAACGATTCCTTGAGCCACAGGTCGTCCCACCACACCATCGTGACGAGGTCGCCGAACCACATGTGGGCCATCTCGTGCAGGATCGTGTTCGCGCGACCCTCGTACTGGGACTCGGTGGCGGCGCCGCGGAACACGTACGCCTCGGTGAACGTCACGCAGCCCGGGTTCTCCATGGCGCCGAGGTTGTACTCGGGGACGAACACCTGGTCGTACTTGCCGAACGGGTACGGGTAGTCGAAGCCCTCGGCGAAGAACCCCAGCCCCTGCCGGGTGATCTCGAAGATCGTGTCGGCGTCGAGGTACTGCGCGAGCGACGCCCGGCAGAGGACGCCCAGCGGGATCGTGAGGTCGCCGCCGCTCCACTCCGAGTCCACCCGGTGGTACGGCCCGGCCACGATCGCGGTGATGTACGTGGAGATCGGCAGGGTCGGCTCGAACGTGACGACCTGCCCGCCTGCGGTGTCGCCCCGCTCCGCGACCTGCTGGTTGGAGATCACCTCCCACTCCTGCGGTGCGGTGACGACGAACGTGAACGGCGCCTTCAGGTCCGGCTGCTCGAAGCAGGCGAACACCCGCCGCGCGTCCGCCGGTTCGTACTGCGTGTAGAGGTACGTCCGGTCGTCGGCCGGGTCGAGGAACCGGTGCAGTCCCTCGCCGGACCGGCTGTACTCGCCCCGGGCGGCCACGGTCACGACGTTCGACTCCCGCAGCCCGGTCAACGCGATGCGGGCGCCGTCGTAGTCGACGGGCATGCTCGCGCCGTTGACGGTCACCGATTCCACCCCGGCCCCGAGGAAGTCGAGCCAGGTCGTGGACGTGTTCGCGGTGAACTCGACGGTGGTCGTAGTCGCGAACGTCCCGACCTCCGGATCGACGGCGCCGAGGACGTCCAGTTCCACTCGATAGCCGAGAACCTCGATCGCGCGGGAACGTTCGGCGGTTTCGGCTCGGGTCAGGTTCGCGGTGCTCACGGGTCGATCCTGCCAGCCGGGCCCGTTGTCCGTGCCGCTACCGGTTGCTCAGCACGGATCCGACGCCCGCCGCGACGACGAGCGCGATCGCGGCCAGCGACTGCAGTCCGAGGACCTGCCCGAGCACGATCACCCCGGCGAGGGTCGCGGCCGCCGGTTCCAGCGCGATGAGAACGGCGAAGACTTTCTTGCTCATCACCTGCAGCGCCCGCAGTTCGAGCGAGTACGGAATCACCGAGGACAGCAGGGCCACCGCCGCGCCGACGGCCAGGATCCGGGGGTCGAACAGTGCGGTGCCGCCCGATACCGCGCCGAGTGGAATCGTCAGCGCCGCGGCGACGATGCTCGCCCCGGCCAGGCCGTCCGCGCTGGGTACCCTCGCGGCGAGGTGGGAGCCGGCGACGATGTAGCCGGCCCAGGCCGTACCGGCGACGAGTGCGAACCCCACCCCCACGAGGTCGAGGGACTCGGAGCCCGAGTTCTCGCGCAGACCGAGCAGGACCACGCCGGTCAGCGCCGCGAGCACCCACACGCCGTCCTGCAGTCGCCGCGACAGCACGGCGGCGAGGGTGAGCGGACCCAGGAATTCGATGGTGACCGCGGTGCCGAGCGGGAGCCGCGCGAGGGCCTCGTAGAACGCCGAGTTCATCACGGCGAGTGCCAGTCCGAGTGCGAGAACACCCTGCCGCTGTGTGCGTGTCCACCGTCGCCACCGCGGTCGCACGATCACCCCGAGGATGATCGCCGCGATCGTGAGGCGCAGGGACACGGCGCCGCCTGCGCCCACCGCGTCGAACAGGGTGCTCGCGAACGCGGCGCCGAATTGGACGGACAGCACCGATCCGAGGACCGAGACGACGGGGAGGAGTTGACTGCGCGGCTCGGCTGTCACGGGTGTGCGCTGCCCTCGGTCACCGGCCGGTGAAGTCCGGAGTGCGGCGGTCGAGCATCGCGCCGACGGCCTCGTGATGGTCCGCGGTGTGGTGGGCGAGCGACTGCATGGCGGCCGACAGTTCGAGGAGGCTTTCGAGGCTCTGGTGGCGGCCCTCGCGCAGCAGTTTCTTGGTCATCCGCAGCACCTGCGGCGGGTTGACCGCCACCCGGTCGGCGAGCGCCCGGGCCGCGTCGAGAAGTTCCCCGGGTTCGACGACCTGCGAGACCAGTCCCCATTCGAGGGCCTTCGCCGCGTCGATCGCGTCGCCGGTGAACGCCATCTCGCTGGCCCGCGCCATCCCCACGACCTGCGGAAGGAACCAGGCACCGCCGTCGCCGGGAACCAGTCCGACCTTGACGAAACTTTCGGCGAACACGGCGGCCGTCGAGGCGATCCGCATGTCGCACATCAGCGTCAGGTCGCAGCCGGCGCCGATCGCGGGTCCGTTGACGGCGGCGATGGTCGGCACCTCACAGTGGTAGAGGGCGAGCGGGATCCGCTGGATGCCGTGCCGGTAGCCCTGACGCAGGTCGGCGGGGGAGCCGCCGAACATTCCCGCGCGGTCGCGCATGTGCTTGACGTTGCCGCCGGAGGAGAACGCCGAACCGGCACCGGTGACGATCGCGGCGCGCACGCTGGGATCATTGTTGACGTCGGCCACCGCATTCTCGAGCGCCTCGATCACGTCCGGCTCGGAGATGGGATTGCGGGCCTCCGGGCGGTTGAGCGTCCAGGTGACGATGTCGCCTTCGCGGGTGGTGAGCACGGCGTCGGTCATGGACGACTCCCTCGGGTGTGAGCGCGGATTCGAGACCGTCCCAGTCTGTCATTGCGCTCAGATGCCGGTGCGCCGCACCAGTGCGTCGGTGGCGGCCGGCGCGAACGTGCCGAGCAGCCGGAACAGTTCTGCGTAAGTGGGGAGCAATTCGATCGGCCGGGTGCGGACGGCCGTGACGAACCATTCCGCCGCCTGTTCGGGAGTCAGTGCCGCCATCGCGTCGTAGTCCGTGGTGGGCGCGATCATCGGCGTCCGGACCAACGGAAAGTCGAGGGTGGTCACCGAGATCCCGCGGCCCCGCAGTTCGGCGCCGAGGCTCCGGCCGAACGCGCCGACGGCCGCCTTGGACGCGTGGTAGGCGGAGAACTTGGGCATGACCCCGGCCGGCACACCCCACGTCGCGACGTTGATGACGTGCCCCTCGCCGCGCTCGAGCATCGACGGGAGCAACTTCAGGGTCAGCCGCGTCGAGCCGAAGTAGTTGACGGCCATGGTGCGTTCGAAGTCGTGGAAGCGGTCCAGCGAGTCCTCGACGGTCCGCCGGATCGACCGTCCCGCGTTGTTGATCAGAACGTCCACGGGTCCGATCTCCCCGAGCACCCGCGCGACGAGGGCGTCGACGGACTCCGGATCCGTGAGGTCGCACGGGACGGCGTGGGCATCGCACCCCGATCGCAGGATGTCGTCGCGCACCGACTCGAGGGCGTCGGAGCTGCGGGCGACGAGGACGACCTCCGCGCCGAGCGTCGCGAGCCGGCGGGCGGCCGCTTCGCCGACCCCCGAGGAACCGCCCGTGACGAGGATCCGCTTTCCGGCGACGGTGTGGCCGGTTCCCGGGACCAGTCGCGCTGCCAGGGTGCGCGGGGTGGGGAGTGGGTTGAGCGCGGCCTGGGTGAGCATCTGTCGGATCACGTGACCAGGATGTCAGCTCGCCGAGCGGACCGCAGCCGAATAACAATCAATCGTGCTTGCTTTTTTATCGGGTCGGTGTGATGCTGGTCGCATGGCTGAACTGCAGAGGTTCATCGATGATCTGTGCGCCGAGAGCGACTCGCTGGATGCACTCGTCGCCGACCTCCCCGACACCCGCTGGGCCGATCCGACACCGGCCGAGGGCTGGACCATCGCTCACCAGATCGGGCATCTGCTGTGGACCGACGAGGCCGCCCTCCTCGCGATCACCGACCCCGACGGCTTCACCGCACAACTGACGGTGGCCGCCGCGAACCCCGGGGGATTCGTCGACGCCGGCGCGGCCGAACACGCCCGGCGCCCGCCCGCGGAACTCCTCGACGCGTGGCGTTCCGCCCGGACCCGGCTCGCGGAGGCACTCCTGGCGGTGCCGCCCGGGCAGAAGATCCTCTGGTACGGCCCGCCGATGAAGGCGGCATCGATGGCCACCGCCCGGCTGATGGAAACCTGGGCGCACGGCCAGGACGTCGCCGACGCACTCGCGGTGCCCCGCAAACCCACCGAACGGTTGAAGAGCATCGCGCACCTGGGCGTCCGCACCCGCGACTTCGCCTACGCCGTCAACGAACTCGCCCCGCCGGCCGAGGAATTCCGCGTCGAGCTCACCGCCCCCGACGGAGTGTCCGTCTGGACGTGGGGTCCGGAGGACGCCGCGCAGAAGGTCACCGGACCCGCGGAAGACTTCTGCCTCCTCGTCACCCAGCGCGCGAACCGTGCCGACCTCGCCCTCGAGGCCACCGGCGCGGACGCCGACGCGTGGCTGAACATCGCGCAGGCCTTCGCGGGCCCGGCCGGCGGCGGCCGTGAGGCGGGAACGCGATGACCGTGCGGATCGGCAACTGCTCCGGTTTCTACGGCGACCGCCTGTCGGCGATGCGCGAGATGCTCGAGGGCGGCGAACTCGACTACCTGACCGGCGACTACCTCGCCGAACTGACCATGCTGATCCTCGGCCGCGATCGCATGAAGGACCCGAACCGCGGCTACGCCAAGACGTTTCTCCGGCAGGCGGAGGACTGCCTCGGGCTCGCCCTGGACCGCGGTGTCCGCATCGTCGCCAACGCGGGCGGACTCAACCCGGCCGGGCTCGCGGACGCGCTGCGGGAGGTGAACGACAAGCTGGGGCTGCAGGCGAAGATCGCCCACGTCGAAGGTGACGACCTGATCGGCAGGGCAGCCGAACTGGGGCTGGGCAGCCCGCTCACCGCCAACGCCTACCTCGGCGCGTGGGGCATCGTTCGCTGCCTGGACGCCGGCGCCGACGTGGTCGTCACCGGACGGGTCACCGACGCGTCCGTGATAGTGGGCCCGGCGGCCGCGCACTTCGGCTGGCAGCGGGACGATTTCGATCAGCTCGCCGGCGCCGTGGTCGCGGGCCACGTCATCGAGTGTGGCACCCAGGCGACGGGCGGCAACTACGCGTTCTTCACCGAGATCGACGACCTCGACCGCCCCGGGTTCCCGATCGCGGAGATCGAGTCGGACGGATCGTCCGTCATCACCAAGCATCCCGGCACGGGCGGCGCCGTCACCGTCGGCACCGTCACCGCGCAGTTGCTGTACGAGATCACCGGTGGCCGGTACGCCGGACCCGACGTGACCGCGCGGATCGACACCGCAGCATTGTCGCAGGACGGCCCGGACCGGGTCCGGATCAGCGGCGTCACCGGGGAGGCGCCGCCGCCGCAGCTCAAGGTGTCACTGAACACTCTCGCCGGCTTCCGCAACGAGGCCGTGTTCGTGCTCACCGGCCTCGACATCGAGGCCAAGGCGGCACTGGTGAAGCGGCAACTCGAAGGCTGGCTGCCCACCCGGCCCGCCGAGCTCGACTGGTCGCTCGCCCGCACCGACCACCCGGACGCCGACACCGAGGAGGCGGCCAGCGCACTGCTGCGCTGCGTGGTCCGGGACGCCGACGCCAACGCGGTCGGTCGCGGATTCTCCTCGGTCGCAGTCGAAATGGCGCTCGCGAGCTACCCCGGATTCACACTGACGGCGCCGCCCGGTCAGGGGCAGCCCTACGGCGTGTTCACCCCCGGCTACGTGTACGCCAAGGAGGTGCCGCACGTCGCGGTGCTGCCGGACGGCACCCGCGTCGACATCGAACCCGCCACCGACGTCCGGGAACTCGCGGACATCGACGAGCCCGCGCTCCCGGAGCCGCGGGCCGCGGAACCCACGGTCCGGGTCGCGCTCGGCACCATCGCCGGGGCGCGCAGCGGCGACAAGGGCGGCAACGCGAACGTCGGCGTGTGGGTGCGCACCGACGAGCAGTGGCGATGGCTGGTCCACGCGCTGACCGTCGACGAACTGAAGCGCCTGCTCCCGGAGGCCGCCGATCTCACCGTCACGAGGTACGTGCTGCCGCAACTGCGCGCCGTCAACTTCGTGATCGAGGGAATCCTCGGGCAGGGCGTCGCGTCCCAGGCCCGGTTCGACCCGCAGGCCAAGGGACTCGGCGAATGGCTCAGATCCCGGTACCTCGACATACCGAAAGCACTCCTCCCCGAAGGGACAACGTTGTGAGCGTGTGGGACACACCGGAGCGGCAGCAGCTGCGCAAGACGGTGCGCAGCTTCGTCGAACGACAGATACTGCCCAACCTGGACGAGTGGGAGCGCGACGGCCAACTGCCCCGCACGCTCCACCGTGAGGCTGCCGAACTGGGACTGCTCGGCGCAGGCTTCCCCGAATCCGTCGGCGGCGAGGGCGGCGACCTCGTCGACGCGGTTCTGATCTGCGAGGAATTCCACCAGGCGGGTGCGTCGGGCGGCGTGTTCGCTTCGCTGTTCACGTCGGGAATCGCGCTGCCTCACCTCGCCGCCGCGGGCGACCCCGAGCAGATCGAGAAGTGGGTCCGCCCCACCCTGCGCGGCGAGCTCATCGGCTCGCTCGCCATCACCGAACCCGGCGGCGGTTCCGACGTCGGGCACCTGCGGACCACCGCGGTCCGCGACGGCGACCACTTCGTCGTCAACGGGTCCAAGACGTTCATCACGTCCGCCGTCCGCGCCGACTTCGTCGTCACCGCCGTGCGCACCGGCGGCCCCGGCGCGTCCGGGGTCTCCCTGCTCGTGATCGAGAAGGGCACAACCGGATTCGAGGTGGCGCGCAAACTCGACAAGATGGGCTGGCGCGCGTCCGACACGGCCGAACTGTCGTTCGCCGACGCACGGGTGCCCGCGGCCAACCTGGTCGGCGAGGAGAACAGCGGGTTCGCGCAGATCGCGCAGGCGTTCCTCACCGAGCGCATCGCCCTCGCCGCGCAGGCCTATGCGAGCGCGCAGCGGTGCCTCGACCTCACGCTGGCGTGGGTGCGCGACCGGGAGACGTTCGGCCGCGCGCTGATCAGCAGGCAGTCGGTGCAGAACACGGTCACCGAGATGGCCCGCAAAACGGACGTGGCCCGCGTCTACACGAGGGCACTGGTGGAGCGTTCGCTCGTGTCGAACGAGGACTTCATCGCCGAGGTCTGTTTCGCGAAGAACACTGCCGTCGAGGCAGGCGAATGGGTGGCCAACCAGGCGGTCCAGCTGTTCGGCGGACTCGGCTACATGCGCGAGAGCGAAGTGGAACGGCAGTACCGCGACATGCGCATCCTCGGGATCGGCGGCGGCACCACCGAGATCCTGACGGGGCTCGCGGCCAAGCGATTGGGGTATCAGTCATGACCACGTTGAAATCCGCTCTGGACACCGGTTCGGAGGAGTATGCGGCGGCGGCCCGGACCATGACGGAGAAGCTTGCCGAGATCGAGACCGAGCACGCCAAGGCGCTCGCGGGCGGCGGCGAGAAGTACACCGAGCGGCACAAGAAGCGCGGCAAACTCCTCGCCAGGGAGCGGATCGAACTGCTCCTCGACCCGGATTCGCCGTTCCTCGAACTGTGCCCGCTCGCGGCGTGGGGCAGCGACTTCCCGGTCGGCGCCAGCACCGTGGTGGGCATCGGGGTCGTGGAAGGCGTCGAATGCCTGATCGTCGCCAACGACCCGACGGTCCGCGGCGGTACCAGCAACCCGTGGACGCTGCGGAAGGGATTCCGCGCCAACGACATCGCCCGGCAGAACCGGCTCCCCGTCATCTCCCTCGTGGAATCCGGCGGCGCCGACCTTCCCACGCAGAAGGAAGTGTTCATTCCCGGTGGGCGCATGTTCCGCGATCTCACCCAGCTGTCCGCGGCGGGCATCCCGACCATCGCCCTCGTCTTCGGCAACTCGACGGCCGGCGGCGCGTACATCCCCGGCATGTCCGACCACGTCGTCATGATCAAGGAACGGTCCAAGGTGTTCCTCGCCGGGCCGCCGCTCGTCAAGATGGCCACCGGTGAGGAATCCGACGACGAAACCCTCGGCGGCGCCGAGATGCACGCCCGCAAGTCCGGTCTCGCCGACTACTTCGCCGTCGACGAGCAGGACGCCATCCGGATCGGGCGCAGTATCGTCAAACGCCTGAACTGGAAGAAACAGGGCCCGGCGCCCCGGGCGGAGGTCATCGAACCGCTCGCGGATCCCGAGGAACTCCTCGGCATCGTCCCCGCCGACCTCAAGATCCCGTTCGACCCCCGCGAGGTCATCGCCCGCATCGTCGACGGCTCCGACTTCGACGAGTTCAAGCCGATGTACGGATCGTCCCTCGTCACCGGCTGGGCCGAACTGCACGGATATCCGGTGGGCATCCTTGCCAACGCGCGCGGCGTGCTGTTCAGCGAGGAATCGCAGAAGGCCACCCAGTTCATCCAGCTGGCCAACCGCTCGAGCACCCCACTGCTGTTCCTGCACAACACGACCGGCTACATGGTCGGCAAGGAGTACGAGGAAGGCGGGATGATCAAGCACGGGTCGATGATGATCAACGCCGTCTCCAACTCCACCGTCCCGCACATCTCGATCCTGCTCGGCGCGTCGTACGGCGCCGGCCACTACGGCATGTGCGGACGCGCGTTCGACCCCCGATTCCTGCTCGCCTGGCCCAGCTCCAAGTCCGCCGTCATGGGCGGCGCGCAGTTGGCCGGTGTCATCTCCATCGTCAGCCGGGCCTCCGCCGAGGCGCGGGGGCAGGCGTTCGACGAAGAAGCCGACGCCGGGATGCGCGCGATGATCGAGAACCAGATCGAGGCCGAATCGGTGCCGATGTTCCTGTCCGGTCGCCTCTACGACGACGGCGTCATCGACCCGCGCGACACCCGCACCGTGGTGGGAATGTGCCTGTCGGCCATTGCCAACGCCCCGATCGAAGGCGCCGAGAACTTCGGCGTCTTCCGGATGTGAGGCACTGATGACCGACCCCGTCGCTCCGCTCGCCCCTGCCATGATCCAGTCCGTACTCGTTGCCAACCGCGGCGAAATCGCCCGCCGCATCTTCGCCACCTGCCGCCGCGCAGGCATCGGGACCGTCGCCGTGTTCTCGGACGCCGACGCACTCAGCCCGCACGTCACCGAGGCCGACGCCGCGGTCCGGTTGCCGGGCAACAGTCCCGCCGACACCTACCTGCGCGGTGACCTCGTCATCGAGGCCGCGCTCCTCGCCGGTGCCGACGCCATCCACCCCGGCTACGGGTTCCTATCCGAGAACGCGGAATTCGCGCGCGCCGTCCACGATGCCGGGCTGACGTGGATCGGACCGCCCGCGCCGGCCATCGAGATGATGGGCTCCAAGGTCGAGTCCAAGAAGTTGATGGCCGCCGCCGGGGTCCCGGTGCTCGCCGAACTCGACCCGGACGCCGTCACCGCCGCCGATCTGCCGGTGCTCGTCAAGGCATCCGCGGGCGGCGGCGGACGCGGCATGCGCGTGGTGCGTGAACTCGCGGACCTTCCGGAACAGCTGGAGGGCGCGCGGCGCGAAGCGCAATCGGCGTTCGGCGACCCGACCGTCTTCTGCGAGCGCTACCTCGAAACGGGCAGGCACATCGAGGTCCAGGTGATGGCCGACCGGCACGGAACCGTGTGGGCGGTGGGGGAGCGCGAGTGCTCCATCCAGCGCCGGCACCAGAAGGTGGTGGAGGAGGCGCCGTCGCCGCTGGTCGAGGCCGTCCCCGGAATGCGGGAGCGGCTGTTCGAGGCCGCCCAGCTCGCGGCGCAGGCCATCGACTACGAGGGGGCGGGGACGGTCGAGTTCCTGGCGACCGGTCGAGCAGACACCGACGGCGGAGACTTCTTCTTTCTGGAGATGAACACCCGACTGCAGGTGGAGCACCCGGTCACCGAATGCACCACCGGCCTCGACCTCGTGGACCTGCAACTGCAGGTGGCGTCGGGTCTGGCACTCGACGCGGACTCGCCCGCCGTGTCCGGTCATTCCATCGAGGTCCGGCTGTACGCCGAGGATCCCGCGCAGAACTGGCAGCCGCAGAGCGGACAGGTCCACCGCCTGGCGCTGCCCGGCAGCACGGTCGAGTTCGACGTTCTCCGCGCACCGGGCATCCGCCTCGATTCCGGGGTGGTCGACGGGTCCACCGTCGGCGTGCACTACGACCCGATGCTGGCGAAGGTCATCTCGTTCGCGCCCACCCGCACGCAGGCAGCGACCCGGCTGGCGACGGCGCTGGGCCGCGCGCAGATCCACGGTCTGTGCACCAACCGCGACCTCCTCGTCAACGTGCTCCGCCACCCGGCGTTCCTCGCCGGCGACACCGACACCGCCTTCTTCGACACCCACGGGCTGGACGTGCTGGCGCAACCGTTGGCGTCGGCGGACACCGAGCGACTGTCGGCGCTGGCCGCGGCCCTTGCGGACGCCGCGCACAACAGGGACGTCGCGACAGTGAACACCTCGCTCCCCAGCGGCTGGAGGAACCTGGCGTCCGCGCCGCAGTGCAAGACGTTCACCGGTACCGGCGGCGACCTCGAGATCCGGTACCTGCTCACCCGGTACGGGCTGAAGGCGGAGGGGTTCGGCGACGTCTCGCTGGTGTCGGCGACGGCACGGCACGTCGCACTGGATGTCGCGGGCCTGCGCCGCTCGTTCGAGGTGTCCCGGTACGGGGACGACGTCTTCGTCGACTCCGCCCTGGGGCCTGTGAGCCTGCACGCCGCACCGCGATTCACCGATCCGAGTGCCGTCGTCGCCGAGGGGTCGCTGCTCGCGCCGATGCCGGGTTCCGTGATCCGCGTCGGTGCCGAGGTCGGCGATGCGGTGACCGCCGGTCAGCCGATCGTGTGGCTCGAGGCGATGAAGATGGAACACACGATCAAGGTGCCGGCGTCCGGTGTCCTCACCGAACTTTCCGTGACCGTCGGCACGCAGGTCGACGTGGGAACGGTCCTGGCAGTAGTCGAAGCAGCGCAGGCAGAGGGAGAATCATGAGCTTCATCGAGACAGAAGAACAGAAGGAACTCCGCGCCTCCGTGTCGAGGCTCGGGGAGCGCTTCAACTACGTCGACTACGTGCTGCCGCGGGCGCGGCGCGGCGAACCGCTCACCGAATTGTGGAACGAGGCGGGCAAACTCGGCTTCCTCGGCGTCAACCTCCCCGAGGAATACGGGGGCGGCGGCGCGGGCATCTACGAACTGGCGCTCGTCCAGGAGGAACTCGCCGCCCACGGCGCCGGACTTCTGCTGGTTGTCGTCTCGCCCGCCATCTGCGGCACGATCATCGGCAAGTACGGCACGGCGGACCAGAAGCAGAAATGGCTTCCCGGTCTCGCCGACGGCTCGAAGATCATGGCGTTCGGCATCACGGAGGCCGACGCGGGGTCCAACTCGCATCAGATCTCGACCACCGCGAGGCGAGACGGTGAGGACTGGCTGCTGTCGGGGAACAAGATTTACATCTCCGGTGTCGACCAGGCGGACGCCGTGCTGATCGTCGCGCGCACCGAGGACTCGAAGACCGGCAAGCTGAAGCCCGCGCTGTTCATCGTCCCCACCGACGCCGAGAATTTCGTGAAGACGCCGATGGAGATGGACATCGTCGAGCCCGACCACCAGTTCATGCTGTTCCTCGACGACGTCAGGCTGCCCGCCGACGCGCTCGTCGGGGAGGCCGACGCGGCCCTGATGCAGCTGTTCGCCGGTCTCAACCCCGAACGGATCCTCGGCGCGTCGATGGCGATCGGCATGGGCCGCTACGCGCTGGACGCCGCGGTCCGGTTCGCGAAGGAGCGCACGGTGTGGAAGGAGCCGATCGGCGCGCATCAGGGCATCTCGCATCCGCTGGCGCAGATCAAGATCGAACTCGAACTGGCCAAGCTGATGATGCAGAAGGCCGCGGTCCTCTACGACAGCGGCGACGACTTCGGCGCGGCGGAGGCCGCGAACATGGCCAAGTACGCCGCCGCCGAGGCCAGCATCAAGGCGCTCGACCAGGCCGTCCAGACGCACGGCGGCGCCGGCCTGACCAAGGAATACGGTCTCGCGGCGATGCTCGGTGCGGCGCGTATCGCCCGTGTCGCCCCGGTGAGCCGGGAAATGATCCTGAACTTCGTCTCCCAGCACTCGCTGGGGTTGCCGAAGTCGTACTGATGTCGAACGGACAGCACATGACCGACGTGGAAGCCGACCGGTACGTCCGGTACGAGGTGGATCGAGGGTTCGCCACCCTCACCCTCGATTCGCCCCACAACAGGAACGCGATCTCCGGCAGGCTCGTGGACGAACTGCTGCAGGGATTGCGGGACGCCGCCGCGGACAACGACGTCCGCGGCGTCGTCCTCACCCATACCGGCGGCACGTTCTGCGCCGGGGCGGATCTGAGCGAGACGTCCGGCGACGTCGGCTCGCGCACCCGGCAGATGGCCGAACTGCTGCGCGCCATCGTCGAGTTGCCGAAACCGGTGATCGCCCGGATCGACGGTCACGTCCGGGCCGGGGGCATGGGGCTGGTCGGGGCGTGCGACCTCGCCGTCGCCGGGCCGCGCAGCACGTTCGCGCTCACCGAGGTCCGGCTCGGGCTCGCCGCGTCGATCATCTCGTTGACCGTGCTGCCCCGCATCGATTCGCGCGCCGCGAGCCGCTACCTGCTCACGGGCGAGAAGTTCGGCGCCCACGAGGCGGAGGCGATCGGGCTGATCAGTGAGTCCGCCGAGGACCCCGCGGACACCGTCGCGGAATTGCTGGACCAGTTGCGGCAGGCGTCGCCGCAGGGTCTGGCCGAATCGAAGACGCTGACGACCCGCGGTGTGCTCGCCGACTTCGACCGCTACACCGACGAGCTGACCGCCCAGTCGGCGAGGCTGTTCGAATCCGAGGAGGCGCGGGAAGGCATGATGGCGTTTCTGCAGAAGCGGCCGCCGAGATGGGCCTCCGGCCCTGTGCGTGGTTGACGAGTCTCAGGACTCGACGGTCACGCACGGGCGCGCAGCGCGACGAGAGGAAGTGACACATGACCCGCGAACCGAAGCAGGACCGTAGCCGGGTCACCCGCGGGCATCTTCTCGAGGTCACCATCGACTGCCTCGCCGAACTGGGCTGGGGTGCGACGACGGTGAGCCTCGTCGCCCAGCGCGCAGGCGTGTCCCGCGGCGCGACCCAGCACCATTTCCCCACCCGCGAAGACCTCATCACCGCGGCGCTCGAGGTCATGTTCGACGCCCGGATGGAGCAGGCCCGGCGCGAGGCCACCGACCTGCCGACCGGGGAGGGACGCACCGAGGCGGTGGTGTCGCGGCTCGTCGACTACTACACCGGCACCCTGTTCAAGGCGGCGCTGCAGGTGTGGACGGCGGCCGCCGCCGACCCCGAACTGCGAGCCCGGATCGTGCCGCTCGAGGAACGGTTCGGGCGGGTCGCGCACCGCACGGCCGTCGAGCACTTCGGGTTCGACGACGCCGATCCGGTGGCGCACCGGCTCGTCCAGGCCACCCTCGATCTCGCCCGCGGACTGGGCCTGGCCGACGTGCTCACGGACGACTCCAAGAGGCGCGCGGAGATCGTGCGGCAGTGGGCTGCGCAGTTGGATGCGGCACTACCGCGGTGCGGTGAATCGGCAGAGCCGCGGTGCGGTGAATCGGCAGAGCCGAGGTGCCTCGACGTGGCCGTTCTCGACTGATCGGGCAAAGATTGCGGGGATCGGTAGAGTCACCGACCATGGGCCGGAAATGGGGAGCGCTCGTCCTGATCACCGTCGCGGCCGGTCTGGCCGGCTGTGGGGGAGACGGCGACGATTCCGGTACCGCACCCGCCGCGCAGAACCTCCCGCAGGTGACCGATCCGGGCCCGTTCTTCGGTCAGTGCGGCTCGGTCACCGACGACGAGGTGGCGAAGGCGTTCGGGATGCCGCCCTTCACCGGGGTGACGCGTAATTCCGTCGGCTGCGAGTGGGAAACCGCGGGAATAGGCGGTCCCAGCGTCACGTTCTCGTGGTACCGCGGCAGTCCGATCGGCCGCGAGCGGGCGGGGTCGGAGCTGATCGGCAGGCCGGCCACCGACATCGACGTCCAGGGGCATCCCGGCTTCATCGCGTCGTCCGAAGGAATTCTGTGTGAACTCGGTGTGGAGTTCGGCGGCGACTTCGTGCACTGGTCGGTGATGTATGCGGACGCGCAACCCGCGGCCGATCCGTGCAAGGTGGCGCGCGACCTCGCCGAACTCAGCGTGTCGAGGGCCAAGTGAGCGGGGGAGTGATGGGCGGGCGGACGTGGCGCGCTGTGCGGGTGCTGACCGCGGCCACCGCGGTCGGGCTGATCGCGGGGTGCGGGTCGACGATCGAGGGCTCACCGACGGTGGAGGGCGCTTCCTCGTCGGGGGACACCGAACAGTTCACGGCCCTGCTCGAGGAGTGCAACGCGGTCGCCGACGAACAGATCGCGCAGACCGTCGGCGCCGACGCCATCCAACGGGGCTTCTTCGGCGCGATCTGCCGCTGGGACGCCGTCGGCGCCAACGGTCCCGTGAAGGTGACGTTCAACTGGTTCGAGACGGGCTCCCTCGACACGGAGAAGTCGACCGCGGAGAAGCTCGGCTACACGGTGGAAGCCTCCACCATCCAGGGGCGCAGGGCCGTCGTGATGCGTCCGCCCGGCGACCCGGGGGCGTGCGGAGTGACGGTCGGGTCGCCCTCTTCGGGGGTCGTCGGCTGGTGGGTACAGTTCCAGACGGGGGCGGCAGACCCGTGCCAGGCGGCATCGACGCTTGCGGATCTGACGCTCAATCTGAGTAGTTGATGTGCCCGTGTCCGTACCGACAGCTCCAAGTAGTACCGCCCATCGCAGGTCAGCCCTTACCATTGCCCGCCCACTTTGACCTTCCGGCGCGCCGCCGGGTATCGTTGTGGGTCGTGTCCGGCATGCCCGGGCCGATCTGTGTGCCTAGCGAGGTATTGCCGTGCGCGCGTTCGTGCAGATTTCTGCATGGAACGAGCATCCGGCTGCCTGTGTGGGGGTATGCGACACACCCGACCTCGGGTGCAGCTCGAGGTGCGGGTGAGGGGCAGCAGCTCTCTTGCCCCAACTGCTAGATCCCTAATTTCAGAACAGCCAAGGTTGCTTGTCCAGAGCAGTCTGTTCAACACGAAGAAAGCCGGTAAATGCCAACCATCAACCAGCTGGTCCGCAAGGGCCGCCGCGACAAGACCGCGAAGGTCAAGACGGCAGCCCTCAAGGGCAGCCCGCAGCGTCGTGGCGTGTGCACCCGCGTGTACACCACCACCCCGAAGAAGCCGAACTCGGCGCTCCGTAAGGTCGCGCGTGTGCGCTTGACCAGCTCCGTCGAGGTCACCGCTTACATCCCGGGCGAGGGCCACAACCTGCAGGAGCACTCGATGGTGCTCGTCCGCGGTGGTCGTGTGAAGGACCTCCCCGGTGTGCGCTACAAGATCATCCGCGGCTCCCTCGACACCCAGGGTGTCAAGGGCCGCAAGCAGGCCCGCAGCCGCTACGGCGCCAAGAAGGAGAAGAGCTAATGCCACGTAAGGGCCCCGCTCCGAAGCGTCCGCTCATCAACGACCCGGTCTACGGTTCGCCCCTGGTGACGCAGCTCGTCAACAAGATTCTCCTGGACGGCAAGAAGTCCACCGCCGAGCGCATCGTGTACGAAGCGCTCGAGCAGGCGCGTGAGAAGACCGGCACCGACCCGGTCGTCACCCTCAAGCGCGCACTGGACAACGTCAAGCCCGCCCTCGAGGTTCGCAGCCGCCGTGTCGGTGGCGCCACCTACCAGGTGCCGGTCGAGGTCCGTCCGGGCCGCTCCACCACCCTCGCGCTCCGCTGGCTGGTGACCTTCTCCCGGCAGCGTCGTGAGAAGACGATGGTCGAGCGTCTCGCCAACGAGCTCCTCGATGCCAGCAACGGCCTGGGTGCCGCTGTGAAGCGTCGCGAGGACACTCACAAGATGGCCGAAGCCAACAAGGCATTCGCCCACTACCGCTGGTGACGTCACGTCGGAGCAGTCACCTACCGTGACTGCTCCGGCGTCGTCGCACGTCGGGCCCCTACCGGGGACCGGCTGATCTACAACTCGAGACAATGGCCCCGCTGGTGGAACACCGGGGAGGCCGTCACCCGATACACGAGCTACGAGCGGGGAAGAATCCTGTGGCACAGGAAGTGCTGACCGACCTGAACAAGGTCCGCAACATCGGCATCATGGCGCACATCGATGCCGGCAAGACCACGACCACCGAGCGCATCCTGTTCTACACCGGTGTCAACTACAAGATCGGTGAGACGCACGACGGTGCCTCGACCACGGACTGGATGGAACAGGAGAAGGAACGCGGCATCACGATCACCTCTGCCGCGGTGACCTGCTTCTGGAACAACAACCAGATCAACATCATCGACACGCCGGGCCACGTCGACTTCACCGTCGAGGTGGAGCGTTCGCTCCGCGTGCTCGACGGCGCCGTCGCAGTGTTCGACGGCAAAGAGGGCGTCGAGCCCCAGTCGGAGCAGGTGTGGCGTCAGGCCGCCAAGTACGACGTTCCGCGCATCTGTTTCGTCAACAAGATGGACAAGATGGGCGCGGACTTCTACTTCACGGTCCAGACCATCATCGACCGCCTCGGCGCGAAGCCGCTCGTCCTGCAGCTGCCGATCGGCGCGGAGGACGACTTCGACGGTGTCGTCGACCTGGTCGAGATGAAGGCTGTCACCTGGCGTGGCACGGTCGCCATCGGCGCCGAGCCCACCATCGAGGAGATCCCGGCCGATCTCGCCGACAAGGCTGCCGAGTACCGCGAGAAGCTGCTCGAGACGGTTGCCGAGTCCGACGAGAAGCTCATGGAGAAGTACTTCGCCGGCGAGGAACTCAGCGTCGAGGAGATCAAGGGCGCCATCCGCAAGATGACGGTCAACTCCGAGCTGTACCCGGTGCTGTGTGGTTCCGCGTTCAAGAACAAGGGTGTTCAGCCCATGCTCGACGCGGTCATCGACTACCTGCCGAACCCGCTGGACATCGGCGAGGTCCAGGGTCACGCCCTCGGCAACGAGGAAGAGATCCTCACGCGTAAGCCGAGCAAGGAAGAGCCGTTCTCGGCTCTGGCCTTCAAGATCGCTTCGCACCCGTTCTTCGGCAAGCTGACGTTCGTCCGCGTGTACTCCGGCCGGATCGATCCGGGCGCCCAGGTCATGAACGCGACCAAGGGCAAGAAGGAGCGCATCGGAAAGCTCTTCCAGATGCACGCCAACAAGGAGAACCCGGTCGACGAGGCCGTGGCCGGCCACATCTACGCGATGATCGGCCTGAAGGACACCACGACCGGTGACACCCTGTGTGCACAGGACGCCCCGATCGTGCTCGAGTCCATGAGCTTCCCGGACCCGGTCATCCAGGTCTCGATCGAGCCCAAGACGAAGTCCGACCAGGAGAAGCTGGGCACCGCGATCCAGAAGCTCGCCGAAGAGGACCCGACGTTCTCCGTCGAACTCGACGAAGAGACCGGCCAGACCGTCATCGGCGGCATGGGCGAGCTCCACCTCGACATCCTCGTCGACCGTATGCGTCGCGAGTTCAAGGTCGAGGCCAACGTCGGCAAGCCGCAGGTCGCCTACCGCGAGACCATCACCAAGAAGGTCGAAAAGCACGACTACACCCACAAGAAGCAGACGGGTGGATCGGGCCAGTTCGCAAAGGTGATCATCGCGCTGGAGCCGTTCGTCGGCGAAGACGGTGCCTCCTACGAGTTCGAGAACAAGGTCTCCGGTGGCCGCATCCCTCGCGAGTACATCCCCTCCGTGGATGCAGGCGCGCAGGACGCGATGCAGTACGGCGTTCTCGCCGGCTACCCGCTGGTGAACCTGAAGCTGTCGCTGCTCGACGGTGCGTACCACGACGTCGACTCGTCGGAAATGGCCTTCAAGGTCGCCGGTTCGCAGGCGCTGAAGGAAGCCGCCCGCAAGGCCGGCCCGGTCATTCTCGAGCCGCTCATGGCTGTCGAGGTCACCACACCCGAGGAGTACATGGGTGACGTGATCGGCGACCTGAACTCCCGCCGTGGCCAGATCCAGGCCATGGAGGAACGCAGTGGTGCCCGTGTCGTGAAGGCGCTGGTTCCGCTCTCGGAGATGTTTGGTTACATCGGTGATCTGCGGTCGAAGACCCAGGGCCGGGCGAACTTCTCCATGGTGTTCGATTCCTACGCAGAGGTTCCCGCGAACGTCTCGAAGGAAATCATCGCCAAGGCGACCGGCGAGTAACCTCGGTTCCAGCCGGCCGAAGCACGACCCAGTAATAACAACCGCACTGCTGCATACCGCAAGCATCAATCAGTCCAGGAGGACACACAGTGGCGAAGGCGAAGTTCGAGCGGACGAAGCCGCACGTGAACATCGGCACCATCGGTCACGTCGACCACGGCAAGACCACGCTGACCGCGGCCATCACCAAGGTTCTGCATGACGCGTACCCGGATCTCAACGAGGCCTCGGCCTTCGACGAGATCGA
Source organism: Rhodococcus pseudokoreensis (assembly GCF_017068395.1). Taxonomy (NCBI): domain Bacteria; kingdom Bacillati; phylum Actinomycetota; class Actinomycetes; order Mycobacteriales; family Nocardiaceae; genus Rhodococcus; species Rhodococcus pseudokoreensis. The sequence continues at coordinate 6,746,298 of NZ_CP070619.1, forward strand.
CAAGGCTCCTGAGGAGAAGGCTCGCGGTATCACGATCAACATCTCGCATGTTGAGTACCAGACCGAGAAGCGCCACTACGCGCACGTCGATGCTCCCGGTCACGCCGACTACATCAAGAACATGATCACCGGTGCGGCGCAGATGGACGGCGCCATCCTCGTGGTCGCGGCCACCGACGGCCCGATGCCCCAGACGCGTGAGCACGTGCTGCTCGCCCGCCAGGTCGGCGTGCCGTACATCCTCGTCGCCCTGAACAAGGCCGACATGGTGGACGACGACGAGATCATCGAGCTCGTCGAGATGGAGGTCCGTGAGCTCCTCGCTGCGCAGGAGTTCGACGAGGACGCTCCGGTTGTCAAGGTCTCCGCACTCAAGGCGCTCGAGGGCGACCCGGAGTGGACCAAGAACATCCTCGAGCTCATGGCTGCGGTCGACGAGTCCATCCCGGACCCGGTTCGCGAGACCGAGAAGCCCTTCCTCATGCCCGTCGAGGACGTCTTCACGATCACCGGTCGTGGCACCGTCGTCACCGGTCGTATCGAGCGTGGCGTCATCAACGTGAACGAGGAGGTGGAGATCGTCGGCATCAAGGAGACCTCCACCAAGACCACGGTCACGGGTATCGAGATGTTCCGCAAGCTCCTCGACTCGGGCCAGGCCGGTGACAACGTCGGTCTGCTCGTGCGTGGTATCAAGCGCGAAGATGTCGAGCGTGGACAGGTTGTCGTCAAGCCCGGCACCACCACCCCGCACACCGAGTTCGAGGGCCAGGCGTACATCCTGTCCAAGGACGAGGGCGGCCGCCACACGCCGTTCTTCAACAACTACCGTCCGCAGTTCTACTTCCGTACCACGGACGTGACGGGCGTTGTGACGCTGCCCGAGGGCACCGAGATGGTTATGCCCGGTGACAACACCGAGATGTCCGTCAAGCTGATCCAGCCCGTCGCCATGGACGAGGGCCTGCGCTTCGCGATCCGCGAAGGCGGCCGTACGGTCGGCGCCGGCAAGGTCACGAAGATCAACAAGTGATCTAGCTACACCAACGCCGATGGCGCTCACCCTCCGGGGTGGGCGCCATCGGCGTTTCCGGGGCTGTTGCCTCAGCGGTAGTTCAGCGCGTCCCATTCCCGGATGTCGCTGGGATGGGCGATCCCTTCGAGGACGAACGGGTCCCGTGCGATGAACTGCTCCGCCCGGTCGCGGCTGGTGAACACCGCCATCGACCCGTTTCTCGCCGGGTCGTCGAACGGTCCGATGCCGAGGATCCCGCCCTCCGCGGCGAACGCGTCCAGGTACTCCCGGTGCCGTGGATAGACCTCCGGGATCCGGGCGGCGGCGGACGGATCGGTTGTGTAGAACACCACGTACTCCATGGCGGAGAACCTACCGAGACCGGGACGTCCCGTGTCAGTTTTCGGCGTGTACCGGGTGGTCGGCGCGGTCGAGGTGGAGCAGCACCTGGGTGGCGACCTGCTCACCGCCGAGTGTCGACGCGACCCACGATGCAACGTCCTCGGACTTGCGGGTGAAGTCGTGGATGTCGAGGGTGGGGTCGGCGGTCACGACGATCGACAGGGTGGGGAGTCCACGTTCGACGACGGCGCGGGCCCGCGTCTGCCTGACACCGGGGTATTCGGCGAGTTCGCTGGCGACCCCATTGGCGAGGGAGCCCAGGTCGACGGTGACGTAGGTGCCCGACTCGTGGTCCGGTACGGCGACGGCGGACGTGCGTCGCCGGGTGAGGTCGAGGGCGAGGAGCACGATCCCGAAGACCAGTCCCACGACGACCGTCGCGGCGAGGGCCCAGCCCCACCAGTCCTGGTCGGGAAGCGCGGTGACGCGTGCGCGGTCGTACCGCGACACCCATTCCCGGACGATCGGAACCCGCAGGTCCCAGGCGATGGCGTAGGCGCCGAATCCGAGGAGCAGAAGCCCGACGGTCAGGACGATCAGCCGGTTGACGGCGGCGGTCCGATGGGTCACGGCTTCACCTGCACTCGGAGTTCGGGGGATGTGCCGAGCAGCGACAGCGTCGGTTCCACGGCCTCGCGGACGGAGATGGCCACGTCTGCGGTGGGTGTCGACTCGGTGCGCACCACGCGGACGGTGACGTGCTTGCGGTCGACTGTCGTGTGCGCCGACAGCACCCCGGGGACGGTGTTGGCGTGACTGCTGGAATTGCGGGCGAGGTCGGTGGGGCGTAGCCAGACGATCGGGGTGTCGCCCACCGCGAGGGGCAGATGGGTGCGCGGCCGCGGTTTGAGGGCGGCGATGATGAACACGACTCCCAGCACGATCGCGCCGGCGGCGACGGGGACGATCCAGTCGGACCAGTGCAGTCGGCCCAGCCATTGCGCGGTGTTGCGGATCCACGGCGCGTTGGCGAACGTGCCGCGCATGATCAGTAGTTCACGTGCGGCGACGACCGCGAGACCGAGGGCGCCGACGGCGACGATGATCGCGGCGGGCACGGCGGCGGGTGTCGCGCGCGGTGTGCGGGGCCGGATCGGTGCCACCGGGGCGGGCGGCGCGGTGGGGTCGCCCTGTTCGGAGTAGAGACTGTCGGCCGCGCTGTCCTCGGGCCCCGCGGATTCGGTTCCGACGACCACGATGTTGAGTTCGATGACCGGCATGCCGGTCATCTGTGCGACCTGGCGGTGCACCTGCGCGCGGAGCCTTCGGTTGAGGAGATCGAGTCGGCACGGCCACTGCACCGCGATGTACAGGTTGATCGCGACGGCGTCCGCTCCCGTCGAGACGTCGGCGCGGGGGAGTTCGCGGCCCGTCAGCCGGGAGAGTCCGCCGGACTGCTTGACGACGCCGGGCACCTGAAGCGCTGCGGCGACGGCGATCTTCACGACGGCGCGCTCCTTGATGACCAACTCGCCGCGCTGGGCGGTGTCGTCGAGCGCCGCGTCGTCCCGGGGGCCGGCGGGGGGTGCGGTGGACGGTTCAGCCACGGCCGCGGCTTCGGAGGATGGCGCCGAGGTCGAGGTGCCCGTCGCGGTGCGCGCCGACGGCCATGCCCAGCGCGCCGAGCAGGACGGCGAAGACGAATCCGCTGAAACCGCCGAGGATGCCGGCGATGGCGAGGAGTAATCCGACGATCAGGCCTGTGATGGTGCTGTTCATTGAGCTTGTCCTGTCTCTGTCAGGAGATCTTCGATGATCACGTCGACGGGGACGTCCACCAGCGATTCCACTGCGGCCCGCACTCTTTCGGCGGTGTCGACGACGTTGGCGGGGTAGCGGGCCGCGAGGTGGACGGCACAGGACGTGGGGCCCACGGTCACCCCTGTCACCCGGCGTCCGGGTAGGTACGTCGCGACTTCGCCGAACGCGCCGCCGTGCATCGCTGCTACTCCGGGGGTCGCGAGGACGGCGGCGACGATGCGTTCGGAGATGTCCTCCGCGTGGGTGTCCGGTGGGAGCGGTCCGGTCACTGCACCCTCGGTTTGCCGTCGAGCTCGGACGCGGCCTCGGATTCGTCGAACAGCATGACGTCGAAGACGGTGATGTTCACTTCGGTCACTTCGAGTCCGGTCATGCGTTCGACGGCCGCGATGACGTTGCGCCGGATGCCGACCGCGAGTTCGTGCAGTGCGACGCCGTATTCGGCGACGATGCCGATGTCGATGGCGGCCTGTTTCTCCCCGACTTCGACGGCGACGCCCTGGGCGTGGTTGACGCGGGCGCCGGGGATCCGGTCCCGGAGGGCGCCGACGGCGCGCGCGGTGCCGCCGCCCACGTCGTAGACGCCGTTGATCTCACGGGTGGCGATGCCGGCGATCTTGGCGACGACGGCGTCCGCGATGATGGTCCGTCCCTCGGAACTGACGAGTTCCGGAGTCGCCCCGGCACCGAACTGCACGCGGCTGCGTGCGCCTGAATCGCTGGTCATCGTGGATCCCCTTCGAGTCGCCTGCCTTCTCTTCAACAGTAATGATCACCGACGGTACGCGGGGTCTCCCACGCGCCTTTCCGCCCGCGGATCTGTCCGGATACCGATGCGAAAAATATTTGATATTACTACCCGGTACCATGACGTGATCCAGGTAACAGAAGGTACGGCACGACGAAAGGAACCCCATGGTGGAAGTGGCCCCCGACCAGGACGCTGCCCCCAATGAGGAGGCTGCGTCCAGCGCGGACGCTGCTTCTGCCGACGGCGCTGCCTCCATGTCCCGGACGCCGGCCGTCACCGCGGGTGTGGCGGTGCTGTCCGTTCTCGCGCTCGCGTTCGTCGCGGTCAGCGGCTATTTCGGCTACACGCACTGGCAGGCGGAGCGGGCGGCGCAGCAGCGGTCCGAGGTTCTGGAGGCGGCGAGCCAGGGCGTCGTGAATCTGACGACGATGGACTTCGAGCGGGCCGACGAAGACGTGCAGATGGTGCTCGATGGGTCGGCCGGAGAATTCCGCGACGACTTCGAAGCCCGATCAAAGGATCTCATCGCGGTCATGCAGGAGGCCCAGGTCAAATCGGTTGGGGAGGTGCGTCAGGCCGCGATCGAGAGGCAGGACGGCGACTCCGCCGACGTGCTCGTCGCGGTCACGCAGAAGGTGTCGAATGCCGGTGGGGCCGCCGAGGAGCCCCGCGGTCAGAGGATGCGGGTCACGATGCAACTCGAGGACGGCACGTACAAGATCGTGAAGGCGGGGTTCGTGCAGTGAGTACCGACGCATCGCCGAAGTCGCGCAGACTCCTCCTGATCCTCGGTGCGCTCACCGTCGTCACGGCCGTGCTGGCCGGGGTTCTGTACTTCACGCTGTACCGGCCCGACCAGCGCGTCGACGACACCGTCCGCGCCGCCGTCACCGACACCGCTTCGCAGGGCGCGATCGCCCTGCTGTCGTACGGGCCGGACACCGTGGAGAACGATGTCGGCGCCGCGAAGGAACGCCTGACGGGGGAGTTCCTCGACTATTACACCCAGTTCACGACGGACGTCGTCGTCCCCGCGGCGAAGGAGAGCCAGGTTGCCACGCAGGCGACGGTGGCCGCGTCCGGTCCGGTCGAGGTGGCGGCCGACACGGCAACCGTGCTGCTGTTCGTCAACCAGAGCACCACCAGTGCCGCGAAACCGGAACCGGCGGTGACGGCGACGAGCATCACCGTCGAGCTGACCAAGTCCGGTGACGAGTGGCTGATCTCCGGCTTCGATCCCGTCCAGCCGCACGGGTAGCGTTGGCGCCTATGAGCACTCTTCGAGAGGTCGGCGACCGCGAGTCGTGGCGCTGTTGGTTGTGTGACGAACCGGTGGATCCCGACATGTCGGTCAACGACCCGCGCGGCCCCAGCATCGACAGTGTCGTCACCGCGAAGAAGGCCAAGGCGAAGGGCGGCGTCGAACGTCTCGCGCACCGCGCGTGCAACACCAAGAAGGGCGCCGTCAAACCGGTGGTGCCGTGGCCCGACCGGTTGTTCGTCGTCGATCCCGCCCCGATCATCGGTGTCGTCGAACAACTCGGCCGCAAGGGTGGACGGGTCGCGGTGGCGCGGTGCCCGGGAAAATCGGACGCCGAGGACGCGTCGGAGTGGTTGCTCGACCGGTTGTCCCGTCTCGCACCGGAACTGAACGTCGAAACACAGATCGACGAGGCCGGGGGCGCGTTCCTGCTCGTTGTGCGGCTCCGCCACCCGTGAGTACTTGTTAACCGCCGGCGGTTAACAAGTACTCACGGGCGGGGGATCGGCGGATGCAGGGTGGTGGCGTTGCCCGGCCGGTACAGCTGGGCGCGCCTGCCGCCCGTCGATGCGGCGTCGGCCACGCCCTCGACGGGTTCGACGAATCCCCGCGTCCCCAGGACCTTGCGGCGGAAGTTCGCGCGGTCCCACGTCACGTCCCACACGGCCTCGTACACCGTCTGGAGGTCCCGGATCGAGAACGGGGTCTCCACGAAATGGGTTGACAACGTGGTGTATTCGAGTTTCGACCGCACCCGCTCGAGGGCGTCGGCGAGGATCTGCGCGTGGTCGAACGCCAGCGGCTCGCGGGACGCGTCCTCGACCGGCATCCAGTAGGCGTCGGCGGCGTCGGAACCGGCGGACGGCTCCGGCAGATTCGGCGCGAACGCCACGAACACCACCGACACGACCCGCATGCGCGGGTCGCGGCCCGGCTCGCTGTACGTCGCCAACTGTTCGAGGTGACCGGGGAAGCTGTCGAGTCCGGTCTCCTCCGCCAATTCGCGTCGCGCCGCGACGTCCGCCGATTCGTCGGCGTGGACGAAACCCCCGGGCAGCGCGGACATCCCCTGGAACGGCTCCTCGCCCCGTCGCACCAGCAGGACCGACAGCGAGGAGCCGCGCAGCGTGAACATCGCGAGATCGACGGTCACGGCGAACGGTGGATAGTCGGTTGCGTCGTACACTGTCTGTCAGCCTCCCAGCGGTGCGGCGAACGTCGATCGGTGGGCGAGTGCCTGTTCAGTGACCTGCGACGCGAGGTCGAGGCGCTCTGCTCGGTTCCCGGTCAGCATCACCCACGACCGCCCGGCGGCGGTGAGTGCATCGACGAACCACTCTGTCATCTCCTCCCGGATCGACTCTCCGTCCCGCAACCCATCCTGCACGAAGGGGACACCGACATGGTCGGTAATGAGGTACAGGGCGTGGCGCCCCGGCCGGTGGTCGTGCGCCCGGGTGCTGCCGGGGCCGAGGTAGCGCCGCTCCCACACGGTGGTCGCTTCTGCGTCGGTGTCGCAGATCGTCAGGGGTGACCCCGACCGCGCACCCGCTTCTTCCCACTCGTTCTGGATGCGGGCGATGTCGGCGAAATCCTGCCCGGTCCAGACGAGGTCGTCGACGCCGGCGGACGGGTCGGTGGCGCGGGCTCTCGCCAGCTTGTCGGCGGTTGCCGTGCGACCGTATTCGGGAACCCAGTGCGTGCGCCGCCAGATCCCGCCGCGGGCGCGGAAGCGCTGCGCCAGTGCGTGACTGACGGTGGTGGTGCCGGTGGATTCCGCGCCGAGCACCACGATCCGGGTGGTCAGCAACGCCTGCGCGGGCGCGTCGAGGTGTTCCCAGTTGCCGGCGAGGTCGCCTCGACAGCCGGTCCCCGAAATCGGGAACCGGACCCGCTCGGGGTCGACGGGGACGTGGACGGCGCCGAACCAGCGGGCGAGTTCGTCGCCGTACTTCTCGCTCGACACGACCACGTCGACGGCGATGCCGGTGACCTGTCGCACCGCGGCGCGCATGCACGCCACCTGCGCGGCCCACACCGGTCGCGACGCCAGGTCCATCGGGGCGTCGCACGCGATGCCGGTCACGGTCACCGTGCGGTCGCCCGCATGCGACTCCGCGAGGCAGGACACTCTGTCCGCCAGGGGAATCGACTCGACCCGGGACGCCATCACCACCACCGTCACTCGGGCCGCGACTTTCGCCGCCTCCCGGATCAGCAGGTGGTGCCCGGCGTGCGGGGGATAGAACTTTCCGATCACGAGTGCGTGGTCGTACATTTCGGTCACCGGCCCGCGGTCGTCGCGAGGGCAGGCAGTCCCGAAGACCGGCGCCACTCGCGGAGACCGCGGACGCAGAGCACGAGGAAACCGACGTACAGCAGGGCCGTCAGCGTCAGGCCCTTGTGCAGGTAGAGCGGGACGTAGACGAGATCGGCCGCAATCCACAGCAGCCACGATTCCCAGCGTTTGTTCACCTGCCCCCAGGTGGCCAGCAGCGAGAGGGCCGTGGTGACGGCATCCCAGAACGGGACCGTGGACGACGTCGCCGTGTGCAGGAGCACGGTCAGGGCGGCGGTGCCGACGACGCCGGTGCCGGCGAGCCACCGCCACTCTTCCCGCGACGTCCCGGTGACGGGCAACGGGTTGCCGGCGCGACCGCGGATCCACCGGATCCACCCGGCCGCGGCGAACGCGATGTAGACCAGTTGGAGGGCCGAGTCGGCGAAGAGTCCGGCTGCGTAGAACAGCAGGATCCAGACCAGGTTGTTCGCGATTCCGATCGGCCAGTTCCACGCGGACTGCCGGGCGACGAGCCAGACGCACACCGCGCCCGACGCGAAACCGAGCACTTCGGCCCAGCTCGTCGTCGTCCCGAACGACGTCACCGCGGCCGAATTCAGCCAGTCGACGAGTAGTGCGATCACGGGAACTCCTTGTAGTCGTAGTGACTACGGGACCGTATCACCGATGTGGTCAGTATGACTACAACTGGGGATGTCGTGGTGTCCCGCGGGAGGTGGGGGTACCGTCGGGACCACAACATGAATCCGACCTCGAGTGCGAAGGAATTCCGATGAATCTGGCTTTGACCGACGAGGAGCTGGCGTTCCGCGACGAGATGCGAACGTTCTTCACCACGCAGATTCCGGCGGAGATCCGCGAGCGGTACGCGCGTGGCGAAGAGGTGGGGAAGGAAGGCTTCATCGAGTCTCAGCGGATTCTGAACGCCAACGGGCTCGCGACGCCGCACTGGCCGGTCGAGTGGGGCGGCCGCGACTGGACGCCGGTGCAGAAGCACATCTGGCTCGACGAGTTGCAGCTCGCGTCGGTGCCCGAACCGCTCGCGTTCAACACCAGCATGGTCGGGCCCGTCATCGCGGCGTTCGGTTCGCAGGAGCAGAAGGAGAAGTTCCTTCCCGCGACCGCCAACCTCGACATCTGGTGGTGCCAGGGATTTTCCGAACCCGAGGCCGGTTCCGACCTCGCGTCGCTGAAGACCCGCGCCGTCCGCGACGGCGACGACTACGTGATCAACGGCCAGAAGACGTGGACCACTCTCGCGCAGCACGCCGACTGGATCTTCGTCCTCGCCCGCACCAACCCGGACGCCCCCAAGAAGCAGGCCGGCATCTCGTTCATCCTCGTCGACCTGAAGACACCCGGCGTCACGGTCCGCCCGATCAAATTGATCGACGGAGGCCACGAGGTCAACGAGGTCTTCTTCGAGGACGTGCGGGTGCCCGCCGAGAATCTCGTGGGTGAGGAGAACCAGGGCTGGAGCTATGCCAAGTTCCTGCTCGGCAACGAGCGCGCCGGCGTCACCCGCCTGGGATTCTCCAAGGTCCGGCTCGCGCAGGCGAAGAAGCGTGCCGCGGAGATCTCGGTCGGCGAGGGGACGCTGCTCGACGACCCGCTGTTCGCCGCCCGCATCGCGGAACTGGAGAACGAGATCGTCGCGCTGGAGCTCACCCAGCTGCGAGTGGTGGCCAGTTCGGCCGACGGCAAGCCGAACCCGGCGTCGTCGCTGCTGAAGCTGCGCGGGTCCGAACTGCAGCAGGCGACGCTCGAACTGCTGACCGACGTGGCGGGCCCCGACTCCCTTCCGTTCGCCGCCGGTGACGGCATTTCCTCACCACTCTGGGCGCAGCGGACGGCGCCGACCTATCTGAACTACCGCAAGGTTTCCATCTACAGCGGATCGAGCGAAGTGCAGCGCAGCATCATCGCCTCCTCGATCCTCGGATTGTGAGGGCGTGACATGGACTTCGAACTGACCGACGAACAGAAACTGCTGCGCGACACCACCCGTGAACTGCTCGGCCGCAGCTACGACGCGGAGAAGCGCAACGCCGTCACCGACACCGAGCAGGGGTGGAGCCCGCAGGTGTGGAAGCAACTCGCCGAGGTGGGGTTGCTCGGTCTGAGCTTCGATGAGGAAGACGGCGGGATGGGCGCCGGACCCGTCGAGGTGGCATCGGTGATGACCGAGATCGGCCGTCGTCTCGCGCCCGAACCCGTCCTCGACGCCGTGCTCGTGCCCGGCGGCCTGATCGCTGCGGCCGGCAGCGCGGAGCAGCGTCGCCGGATTCTCCCGGACGTGTCCGAGGGCACCCTCCTGCTGGCTTTCGCCGATCGGGAACCGGGCGTGCGCTGGCCGTCGGCGCGGGTGTCCACGACGGCGACGAAGGACGGCGACGCGTGGACGCTGACGGGTACGAAGAATCCGGTTCCCCACGGCGGCAGTGCGAACACGCTGGTCGTCAGCGCGGCACTCCCGGACGGCGGGGTCGGGCTGTTCCTCGTCGACGGCGACGCCACCGGTCTGACTCGCACCCCCTATGCGACCCACGACGGACTGCGGGCCGCGCAGGTGGAACTGTCCGGCACCCCGGCGGAGCCTCTCGGTGAGGGCGGCGACGCGTCTGCGGCGATCGAGGGCGCACACATCCGGGCGCAGGCGGCGCTGTGCGCGGAGGCCGTCGGCGCGATGGAGGAGGCGTTGCGGCTGACGACCGAGTACCTGAAGACGCGCAAGCAGTTCGGCGTCCCGATCGCGAAGTTCCAGACCCTCACCCACCGCGCGGCCGACATGTACGTGCTGCTGGAACTGGCCCGCAGCACGAGTCTCTACGCGACGATGTCGCTGGCCGACGGAACCGTCGACCCGGTGGTCGCGTCCCGCGCCAAGCTGCAGATCGGCCGGTCGGCCCGGACGATCGGGCAGGAAGCGATCCAGATGCACGGCGGCATCGGCATGACCGCCGAGTACCCGGTCGGCCATTACGTGAGCCGGCTGACCGCCATCGAACACACCCTCGGCGGCTCCGACGACCACCTGCGGGTGCTCGCGGCGGCGACGACCCAGGGCACCGTCAGCATCATCTAGTCCCACCCGTGAGTACTTGTTAACCGCCCGCGGTTAACAAGTACTCACGGGTGCAGGTCTCGGATTGGTATCGGAAAGAGTGTTTTCGACGTGTCGCACGAGGACCCCCGTGTGACGCAGCTAACGTTCTGCGCGCACATCAGAACTCACGGGGGATGTACGTATCTCGGTGAAGGAGCGTTGTCATGGGGTCCGGTCCAGTCAAAGCGATCATGTGGAGCCTGCTCGTCGTGGGACTCGTCGGTGCGGGAGTCGGGATCTCCGAACTGCACGTCCCGTGGACGGTTGCGTCGTTGATCGTCGCGTCGGTGTCCGGCCTGGTCCTGCTCAGGATCCGCGCCGACGCACACCCCGAATTGCACAGCGAGCGCCGGATGGCTGCCGGCTGACCCGCCGTCACCCCTGCTGGAGACCGTCCGCCCACCTGGCGATGTCGCCGCGTTCCAGCGCGAGCGCCAGCAGTTCCGGGAACTTGTCCGGCGTGCAGGCGAACGCGGGAATGCCGAGCGCGCCGAGGGCCGCCGCGTTGTCGTGATCGAACGACGGCGCGCCGTCGTCGGACAGCGCCAACAGCACCACGACCTGGACCCCGGCGTTCTTCATCGCCGCCATCCGGCGCAGCATCTCCGCGCGGATCCCGCCTTCGTACAGATCCGAGATCAGCACGAACAACGATTCCGCCGGCCTGTCGATCAGTGACTGGCTGTACGCGATGGCCCGGTTGATGTCGGTGCCGCCGCCGAGTTGCGTGCCGAACAGCACGTCGACCGGATCGGACAGCTTGTCGGTGAGGTCGACGACCGCCGTGTCGAACACGACCAGCGACGTCTTCAGCGCGCGCATCGATGCGAGCACCGCGCCGAACACGGACGCGTACACAACGCTCGACGCCATCGAGCCGGACTGGTCGATGGCGAGGACGACGTCACGGTGCACGGCCTGCGATCGGCGGCCGTAGCCGAGCAACCGCTCCGGCACCACCGTCTTGTGCTCGGGCAGGTAGTGCGCGAGGTTGGCGCGGATGGTGCGATTCCAGTCGATGTCGCGGTACCGAGGATTGGTGATGCGGGCCGAGCGGTTCAGGGCACCGGTGACGGCGGTTCTGGTCTTCTGCGCGATCCGGTCCTCCACCTCCCGGACCACCTTCTCGACGACCATCCGGGCGGTGGCCTTGCTGGTCTCGGGCATCACCCGGTTCAGGCTCAACAGGGTGCCGACGAGGTGGACGTCGGGTTCGACGGCATCGAGCAGTTCGGGTTCGAGGAGCAGTTGGGTGAGGCCGAGCCGGTCGATGGCGTCCTTCTGCATCACCTGCACGACGCTGCTCGGGAAGTAGGTGCGGATGTCGCCGAGCCAGCGCGCGACCTTCGGTGCCGATCCGCCGAGACCCGCAGTGCGGCGGCGGCTCTTCGACCCGTCGCTGCTGGTGTCGTACAGCGCGGCCAGTGCGCCGTCCATGGCCGCGTCCGTCTTCGACGCCAGTCCGCCGGTGGACTCCTCGGCGGCGTTGCCGAGCAGCAGCCGCCACCGCCGTAGCCGATCCGCGTCTTCGGTCACGACGTCACCCCCAGGATGTCGGCGACGGTGCGGATCGCGACGGTGCCGCGCCGGGCATCGACCTCGGCGGGAGCATCGGCCGTGGAGTCGCCCTCCACGGACTGCCCGATTGCCCGGCGTTCCCCGGTCTCGAAGCTGCCGAACGTGCGCCGCAGCAGTGGCAGCGCGTCAACGAAATCCTGTTCGCGCAGCCCCGACACCCAGCCGTCGAGCAGTCGCAGCAACTGCCGGTCGTGGACCAGCAGCAGGCCTCCGCCGCCGAGGAAGCCGTCGACCCACCCTGCCTTGGCGGCCGGTTCGGCGCCGACGGACAGTGCCCGCGACAGCCGGGTGGCGGCCTCGGTTTCGCTGACGGTGCCCGCGTCGCGGAGCAGTCGGACCATGCGCCCGATCACGAGGCCGTTCACGTCGCTGCGGTCGACGAGGCCGGTGAGCGTGCCGAGCCATCGCGCCGACGCGCGGTCGTCGTCGCGCAGCATCACCGCCGCGTGGACGTCGTCGACGGCGCGGCGCAGGTCGAGGGCGCTGTCGTCGTCCAGACCGGACATCGCCGACGGCAGTCCCGCGCAGATGCGGACGAGCAGGCTGTCGGTGACGCGGGTGAGGGACGAGACGTCGGTGCCGCGGACGTCGCCGTACCGCAGGGTGCGGGTCAGCGCGGGCAGCGCGTCCATCAGGTGCATGACGTCGTGGTCGAGCGTGGCCGCCGTCTCCAGCGCGCGCAACAGTTCGGCCAGGGCGTCGCGGAGATCCGACAGCAGCGCCTGCTCGAGCAGCCCGGTGAGCCGGGCGAGGGAGACGTCGCCGCCCGCCGCCTCCTCGCGCACCTTCGCCGTGGCCGCGGCCTCGACGGTGGTGCCCCACAGCGACGCCTCGATGATCGACACCGCCAGTTCGGGTTGCCAGGTGAGCGACCACGTCTCACGGAACGTGCCGGTGCCGCGGACGTCGCTGTCGGCCGGGGTGCCCCAGTCGACACCGAGGATCTGCAGGCGGTGCAGCAACCGGGACCGCGCGACGTCGTTGTCCCGGCGGAGGTCGAGGTCGATGGTCTTCTCGGTGGCCTGCTGCTTCAGGCGCAGGGTCTTCGCCCGGGCGCGCAGGTCGGCGTCGAGCGGAACGGTCGGGGTGTCGTCCGGGACGGCGCCGAGCGCCTCGCCGACGACGAGGCGACGCGTGATCAGGTCGAGCAGGACGTCGTCCCCGTCGCACATCACGGCGCGGGTGGCCTCGGTGACCTCGGAGAGACCGGCCAGCGGCCGCGCACGTAACGCGGCCAACGTGTCTGCAAGACGGACGGATTCGATGACGTGCGCACTCGACACCGGAAGGTCCTCGTCCCGCAGCACCCGCGCGACTTTCGTGAGCCACCGGGTGATCGTGCGGTCCGGGGCGGTGAACAGGTGGTGATACCAGCCGGGTGAGGTGATGCCTGCGCCGTATCCGGACGCCGTGGACAGCCGCGAATGCGTCCACGGCACCCACGTCAGCGACGTCTTGATCTTGGGTATTCCCTTGAGGATTCGCGCGTCCGCGGTGGCCGGTCCGAGTGGGCCGGCGAGTGCCGGGGCGTGCCAGGCGCCGCACACCACCGCTATCCGCAGAGCGCCGCCCTTGATCACCTTCCGCAGGGTCTGGCGCATGTACGCCTCGCGCCTGCGGGTGGGTTCGTCGAGTTGGACGGTGTCGCGCAGCGCGCTCATGGCATCGGTGATCGCGTCGAACGAGTCGGTCCCCGAACCGGATTCGATGACGGCGTCCCACCAGCGTTCGGTGTCGTCGTAGCCGGCCGCCGCGGCCAGTGCCGCCAGCGGATCCTCGGATTGGGACTCGGCCCGGTCGGCGGCGAGGGTGTTGGCGGCCGGAAGGTCGCAGAAGCGCACGTCGACGCCGCGTCCCGCCGCCCACGACAGCGCCTGCCACTCCGGGGAGAACACCGCGAACGGCCAGAACGCGGCCGTTCGGGGTTCGCCGGTGGCATACGCGAGCAGCGCGACCGGGGGTTCCATGGTGTCGGACGCGGTCAGCGCGACCAGCGGATCGGCGTCCGCGGGCCCTTCGATCAGGACGGCGTCGGGAACGAACTCGTCGAGCGCGCGGCGCACCGATCGTGCGGAACCGGGCCCGTGGTGGCGGATGCCGAAGACGCGGACGTCGCCCGCCGGCGGGCTCATCGCCCTGGTGCTCACCCGGTGACCTCGCGGCACGCCCGGTAGAAGTCGGCCCAGCCCTCCCGTTCGCGGACCACGGCCTCGAGGTATTCGGTCCACACCACCCGGTCGGCCACCGGATCCTTCAGCACGGATCCGAGGATGCCTGCGGCGACGTCGGAGGGTCGGAGCACCCCGTCGCCGAAATGCGCGGCGAGGGCGAGTCCGTTGGTGACCACGGAGATCGCCTCCGCCGTCGACAGCGTTCCGGACGGCGATTTCAGCTTGGTGCGACCGTCGCCGGTGGCGCCGGACCGCAGTTCCCGGAACACCGTGACCACGCGCCGGATCTCGTCGTCCGTCGCCGGGACCGCCGGCAGTTCCAGCGAAGACCCGAGTTGCTCGACCCGCCGCGCGACGATGGCGACCTCGTCCTCCTCGCTGGCGGGCAGGGGCAGGACGACCGTGTTGAAACGCCTGCGCAGCGCGGACGACAGGTCGTTGACGCCGCGGTCGCGGTCGTTGGCGGTGGCGATCAGGTTGAAACCCCGGGTGGCCTGCACCTCGGTGCCCAGTTCGGGGATCGGCAGCGTCTTCTCCGAGAGCACGGTGATGAGTGCGTCCTGCACGTCGGCGGGAATGCGGGTCAGTTCCTCGACCCGCGCGATCCGGCCGCCCTGCATCGCCGTCATCACCGGGGACGGAACGAGTGCGCCCGCGGTCGGACCCTCGGCGAGGAGCCTCGCGTAGTTCCAGCCGTACCGGATGGCCTCCTCCGGGGTACCCGACGTTCCCTGGACGAGCAGGGTCGACTCGCCGGACACCGCCGCCGACAGGTGTTCGGACACCCACGTCTTGGCGGTTCCGGGCACGCCGAGCAGGAGCAGGGCGCGGTCGGTGGCGAGCGTCGCGACCGCCACCTCGATCAGCCGCCGGGGACCGACGTACTTGGGGGTGATGACGGTGCCGTCGTCGAGTTCTCCGCCGAGCAGGTACGTCACGACCGCCCACGGCGACAACTTCCACGACGGTGGCCGGGGCCGGGTGTCCTGCGCGGCGAGGGCGGCGAGTTCGTCGGCGTAGGCCTGCTCGGCGTGGGGTCGTAGCAGGTCGGCCGGGACGGCCGCGATCTCGGTCACTCGAGCTCCTTCAGGACTGTTCTGCGATGGTCGATGTTGGCGGCGACAGTGGCGAACGCCTGCTGCCAGCCCGGGTCACGGGTGCGTTCGGCGGCCGCCCGGAGCAGCGGCGCCGCGGTGAACGGGAAGTGTGTCTCCGCGCTGCGGAGGGTCGAGTAGTGGCTGTGCCGGGAGAACTGCCCGAGGTCCTTGCCGGTCTCGGCGTGCCGCCCGGCCACGTCCTCGAGGCGGGTGATCACCCGCTCGGCGAGGTCGAGCGGCCACGGGTGGGGCAGCCCCTCGAACAGTGCGGCGCCGTCGACGCCCAGCAGGTAGCTGTCGGCGTGGCCCGACAGAATGTAGGCGAGGCGTTCGCGGGCGGGGACGATCGGCACCACCCGACGTTCGGTCTTCCGTCCCTCACGGTGCAGCAGGGCGGACGCCCAGCGCGGATTGCGCTGGAGCACGGTGGCGTTGGTCCACGCCTCCATCATCACCTCCCGCCACTGGTCTTCGATCCGGATCTCCAACGCGCCGGCGGCCGAGCCGATCATGCCTTCCCACACCGACAGGGGGGCGGCGGTGACCACCATCCGCAACCACCAGCTGCGGATTCCCTTGTTCTTGAAGTGGACGTCCTCGATTCCGTCGCGACGGGCCGAATCGTCCAGGGAACCGGGCATGTTCACCACGAGGCGGGTGCGCAGCGGCTTCTTCTCCACCCGCACCCACACACGGGCGCGGGCGGCCATCCGCTCGGCGTACGCGGAGTTCGGCAGCTGGCGCAGCAACTGGACCGCCTGCTGACGCACCTCTTTCCGCCGGTCGTCGAGTGCGTGCTCGAGCAGGTCGGAGTCGGCGTCGCCGAGCCCCGTGCCCAGGACCGCGATGAACGCCGCCCGGTGCTCGCCCCGTTCGGAATCCCAGGTGCGGCGCAGTTCGGCCATCGCGATCGCCGGGTTCACCGCCCGCATCGTCGTGAGCCACAGCAGTCGTTCCTGGTGCGCGCCGTGCGTCCACACGTCGGTGCGATCGGACCGACGGACCAGCATCGACCAGTCCGGGTTCTGCGCGGCGAGCCACTGGCCGCGGGGGCCTGCCAATCGCAGGATGCTCTCGCGGTGGGTGTCGTTCGTGCGTGCCACCGCCATCAGGTCGGCGACGAGATGATCGGGCGCGCGGTATCCCCGCTCGGCGACCACCGCGAACCACTCGGTGAGCGTCCACGACTTGGCGGCGAGCAACTGCATCAGGTGCGCGGCGGACGCGGACGGCAACTGCAGCCGCGGATCGTTCTCGGCGGGCGCGGGCAGCACGCGGGTGGAGGCGGCGACTCCGCCGTCGCGGTACGCGTTTTCGAGCGCAGCGGCGCCCAGCAGGGTCTCCGCCGGGTCGCCGCCGACCGACCGCGCCAGTTCGCCGGTGGCCAGACCCTCGAACGAGGGGGTGGAACGTGCCGTGCCGAGCAGGGCGGCGGACAGGAGTTCGCTCATCGCCGACTCCCCGCGGTCGACGGCGTGCCGGACACGAGCGGGTACACGTCGCCGCGATCGAACACCGACACGGGAACGAGGGAGTCGCTGGTCCACTCCCCGAACACGGTGACGGGACTGCCGCCGGACATTCCGAGCAGTCGCCACAGGACCGGATCCTCGCCGGACAGCGGCAGCGCGCGGCCCTGCCCGTCGGCGACGAACCAGCTTCCGTCGTCGTATGCCGGGGTGACACCGGTGAGCAGGGCGGGCCACGAGCGGATCCACGGGTCGGCGCCGACCGCGGCGGCGAAGTCGTCCAGTGCGGTGTCCATGTCGCTCGGTGCGACCGTGGTGAACGGTTCGGGCGTCTCGTGGGTGTCGCCGAACTGGGCGCGCAGCGGCGCCGCGCCGGGGTAGAAGTGGAGGGTGGCGTCGACGAGCGACCCGAGCGGCGGGATCACCGTCGAGAAGTGGGCGGAGCCGTGCGCGAAGTCCAGGAGGATCGCGCGGCGACCGTGGTCGCGGCCGAGCAACCACACCTTGCGGGTGAAGAGGCGCTTCTCCTCGGTGGTCTGCATGCCCAGCACCATCCACCGGTCGCGGACTCCCGGCTCGCCGCGCACGCTGTCGGTGGCCACCGGGTAGCCGACGTGCGAACGCACCGACGCCTGCAACGGTTCCGGCAGTTCGCTCAGTCGGCGATGGGCGACGACGAGAAGGTGCAGCCTGGCGTATTCGCGGAGCAACCGGTCCGGCCAGTCGGCCCGGGTGGCCACGACGATCGGAAGGCGGCGCAGGGTGGACGCGATCCCGGGCGCTTGCGCGTCGACCATGCGGGCCGCGATGGCGTCGAACGCGGACGCCGAGATGTCGGCCGCGCCGAGGCCGCCCCGGATCTGGTCGGTGAGCCACAGGTCGAGTTCGTCGAGGCCCGCCGCCACCCGCTCGGCCCGGCGTTCCGCGGATTTCGCGCCGGACGCCGTGGTGACCGGTGCCGTCGGCGTGCGCACCGCGGTCGCCCGCCCGGCCCGCCGGCTCAGCCAGTCGTTCGCGAACTCGGGCGGTTCGGACTGCTCCGGAACCCTGCCCTGCGACCAGATCAGCAGCAGGCCGAGCGCGTGCTTGCACGGAAACTTCCGGCTCGGACACGAGCAGTGATACGCCGGACCGGTGAGGTCCACGACCGATCGGTAGGGGCTCTTGCCGCTGCCCTGGCACAGTCCCCACAGCGCGTCGCCGTTGCCGCCCGTCTGCGACCACGCGCCCGACAGCTTTGCGGCGGCAGCGAGCGAGCCGGCATCGGGGGCCACCGATGCGACCTGTCCCTCCGACCAAGGCGACGTCACTCCGTCACCGTAGGGGAGTTGTCCGACAGGAAGGGCGGAGGGGCGCGGAATTGTCCGCCAACTTCGGTGTGGACGGCGGCCTCCCGTGTCAAGCTGTCGTCAGGTGCGACAGCGAGGAGTGGGCCGGTGATTCACGGAAGGTATTTCGAGTTCAAGGGTCGTCCCGCCGTGCGGTTCCGGTGCACGTACCCGTTCGACGTTCAGAGGCTGTGGGAGGCCGTGTCGGAGCCGGACGAACTCGCGCACTGGTTTCCGTCTCGGGTCCGGCTCGACACCTACGCCGGCGGTGACATCGATTTCTTCCCGGATCCGCACAGCGACCCCGAGACGGGGACGGTCCTCGTCTACGGTGCGCCGTGCACCCTCGCGTTCACCTGGGGCGGGGACGAGATCCACTTCGAGGTCGAGCCGACCGCGGAAGGGTGCGCACTGACGCTCGTCAACGTGCTGGAGGTCCGCAACACGGCGGCCAGGAACGCGGCCGGGTGGAGTGTGTGTCTCGCCGACCTCGACCGGCACCTCGACGGGGCGGACACTCCCGGTCATCGCCGCGACGCGTCCGC
The DNA here is from genome assembly GCF_017068395.1 of Rhodococcus pseudokoreensis. Classification (NCBI taxonomy): domain Bacteria; kingdom Bacillati; phylum Actinomycetota; class Actinomycetes; order Mycobacteriales; family Nocardiaceae; genus Rhodococcus; species Rhodococcus pseudokoreensis. Next base: position 6,765,084 of record NZ_CP070619.1, read on the forward strand.
GGACTGGCGGCCGTTCTATCAGACCTATCTGGGGGAGGGGATGCCGTCGGGCGCCCCGATCCCGGGCGAGTCCGCCTGACGGCGGTTCGTCAGAGCCGGGGACGCTCGAACAGGCTCTCGACGTTCGACGCCGGCTCGTTCGGCGCCTCGACCGCGATGTTGCCACCGGTCCTGAGCCACCCGTTCCGCAGTGAGGACGTCAACCAGTTGTCGAGTGCGGCTTGGGTTTCGAACTTCAGCACGATCACGCAGACATCGGAGGTGCTGCTCTCCTTGAGCCACCCGCCACCGAGGAACCCGGGGA